>CAZUKL010000001.1:0-145021 GCA_964620925.1 uncultured Gammaproteobacteria bacterium
ACATACTTCACCCCTGATGCAAATGCATGGCGCGATATCACCTTGAAGTTGTCATATCCTGCTTTGTGACCCATGAGTGTAGGAAGTCCCTGAGCACGCGCCCAGCGCCTGTTTCCATCGAGTATGAGGCCGAGGTGGGTGGGGGTGGAGGTGTTCATTTGAGTTGGATTGATTTGATGATGAGGGGAGAACGATACCAGTTGCCAGGACCAGTACTCGGTTTGCAATTCTCATAGCTTCCTATGCACAAGTATTTTCTGATTGTGTCGTGATCATTCGATAGTGAGCTCGAGATGCGTTGTTGGCGGGCATGCACAACCACTTCTTTGTCACGGAATGGCTCCAGTGGGATAGGGGAAAAGGTGATAGATGCATTGCCGGTCTTGACCCAATCAGGATCACATTTGATCGATGATCTGTAGCAAGTATTTTTATCGGTATAGTAGGTCAGCCAGTAATCACCATCATAGTTGATGATGTATTTGCCATGAGTGTCAGTAAAAGTAGTGAAGTCGGAATAGAGCTCTGGTCCCTCAATCATTGTCATGGTGAGTGTGTATATCGTTCCAATACCCGAGAATATATACATACATGCAAGCAGCATACTCACCAGTACTCCGATATGCCTGTTTTTGCGTAGAGAAATGCTAAGTAGGAGGATGGTTGCTGATGTGATATAGAAGAAGACGAATACAAAAAAAGACTCCTCCATGTATCCAAGTACATCTACAGGGAACCAATCCAAATGCAAAAAGAAAATGCGTGTGGTGCCGAGGACGAGCATCGGTGCTGCAAAAAGCACATAGCTGACAGTGATAGCTGGTTCCCAGAGTCGCATGTGTCTTTGTGCGCTCTCGCGGAAGCCAGGGACAGCGGTACGCATACAGCAAGCTCCATAATGTATATAGGCAAAAGCGGTGTACAGAAGGGAAAAGAATGTAAGTATGAGAACTGCACCAAAGATGCCTATACTTACATAGCCAAAAGGAGAGAGGTAAGTGATACTAAGAGCTCCTAAAAGAAACAGAAGCTGCAAGACAGTTGCAACCCACAAATACATAGCCCTTTCTGAGCGAGGGCGTTCAAAAAGTATTTTGAATAAACTTTGGGTTAAGTGATTACTTTGCATATATTCGGAAAATTTGCTTGCCAATTTTTTCACACTTGTATATTTCGATAGAGCCGATTTCGCTGGTATTTTTCACATGTGGTCCTCCGCACAACTCTTTTGAGTAGGCTTCGGAGATTGAGGATCCGACAAAATATACCTTCACTTCGTCGGGATACTTCTCACGGAAGAATGACTTTGCGCCGAGCACGATCGCCTGATCTTTTGGCATAACTACATAGGTCACTGGGAGATTTTCCTGGATCTTTTCATTCACGAGTGACTGAATTTGAACGATCTCATCAGGTGTAGGTTTGTGATCACAGGCAAAGTCAAAGCGTAGGCGCTCGCCGGTGATGTTTGACCCCTCTTGCTTCACCGTGGCTCCACAGGTGTCAAAGAGCGCTTGGTGTATCAAGTGTGTCGCGGTGTGATACCTCACGACTTGTTCGCTGCTGTCAGCGAGTCCACCCTTAAATTTTTGTTCACTTGCACCTCGTGAGGCGTCTGCGTGTGCTTTCTTGGCTTCCTCTATGCCAGCTATATCGACAGTAGCCCCCAGCTCGCGTGCGATATCTGCCACATCATCGACGGGAACACCAGTAGACTGGTAGAGGGCGAAGAGGTCTTTCCCATCGATTATCGCTTGAGATTTCTCGACTTCGCTCGAAATGACAGTCTTTGATTTGATAAATCGTTCAATGTTTCTCTTTCCATTTTCTAGCGTCTGTAAATACTTTGTGATCTCATCCATCACTATGGATACTACGTGCGGATCATTGATTGATGTATATGTCTCGCAAAAAATCCTGACTGCAGCACGTACCGCTTTCTCCAGCTGTGCGGGAGCGATGGCGAGTGACTGAGAGGCTCTCACCGCGCGCCTCACCAAACGACGCATCACATAACCCTGCTCTTTTGGCCCAGGTACGATCCCATCTGCTGCCATTTGAGTGGCCGTGCGAATATGGTCTGCGATGATGCGGAGCTGTTTTTCGTTCCCTACATACGGTAGCTCTAGAGATGTGATAATTGGCTCAAATACATCTGTGAGAAACACATCCGGATTTCTATTCACAGCAGCGAGGATGCGCTCAAATCCGCCTCCAAAATCTACATTTTTCTTTGGGAGTTCTTTGAGTGATCCATCTGCAGTTTTTATATATTGGATAAAGACAGAGTTGCCGATTTCGATAAAGCGACCACTATCAGAATTTGGGTGAATACTCGGATCCACTGTGAGATCTTGAAACTCAGTACCAAAGTCATAAAACAGTTCGCTATCTGGGCCACCTATTTCACCAACTGGCATCAGATCAGGTGTACCAGCGCGTGACCACCAGTTTTTCTTTGCATCGTAGAGGGTGATGCGCTGGTCAGGGTGCCACGTCTCTGCAGTACCCACCTCGCACTTTATGCCCGCTGTAGCAAAGATATCTTGCCATATTGCCATGCTTTCTTCATCTCGTGTCATGCCGTGACTTCCCCCAAATACACTCACATAGAGTCGGTGCGGATCGAGTCCAAACTCTTTGGTATACAGCTCCCACATCCAGGGAAGCTGCTCCTTTTTAAAATAGTCGCCAAAGCTCCAGTTTCCCACCATCTCAAAAAAAGTATCATGACGATTGTCACCTACTTCATCGATGTCCTGTGCCCTCACACAGCGCTGGATGTTCCACACTCTCGTACCTGATGGATGTGGCTCACTCATGAGGTTTGGGACGAACTGCTGCATACCAGATCCGGTGAAGAGAGTAGTCGAGTCATTTTGGGGGATGAGGGGGATGCCCGGCACTTCAATATGTTCTCGTGCTTTCCAAAAAGCAGCGATACGTTTGCGGAGCTCAATATGGGACATCATAGTGAGGCAAATCATACATCATAAATCACAAAAAGTGAACTGTGCCGACACGCTGTCTAGCACGATGATATGCCCGAAACTTGCAAGTTGTCCTTCTTTCTGGTACAGTCGAAGTACCGTATGAACAAAGAGTCACTTATTGCTATCGTACTCGGCCTCGTATTTGGGGTGATCGTCGCCACTGGCGTGGTATACATGTCTATCAAAAGGCAACAAGCGATCCAATCCAGGACGCCTACCGCCTCAGTATCTGCCACTCTCGTGCCGACTATTGCTCCGCCTGCCCCCATAGTCATGCCATCTCTCGAGCTCAGTGCACCCAGCTCTGGCTCACTCACTGAGGCAAAAACTATAGCCATCCAGGGCACCACTGCAAACAAATCGCTCGTTATCGTCATGTCACCCATCATCACCAAGACGCTCAAGCTGGCGACAGCTACATTTTCGATAGACATGCCGCTCGCGCTCGGAGAGAATGCTATCACGGTCTATTCCTATCCTGAAAACGGGAGTACCCCTGTCCAAAAGTCAGTATATATATATCGCATTGCACCATCATTATGATACGCACAAGCATCCTCGTCATCGTCTGTGCCATCATCACACTCTCCCTTCCGTTGTGGACTCGTGCGCAATCTCCCTCAGTGGCGCCCTCAACAGGGCTTGCGAGCACCTCTGCACTTCTCGCATCGCCATCAGCTGAGATCAAGACCCTGCGTGATAAGATCGCGAGTCATGTAGCACAGCTCCGCAAAAAGGATCAGCAGGCAGTGGCAGGTCAGATAGTGGAGGATACCGGAAAGCACTATGTGATCGAAACTCTTTTTGGTAAAAAGGAGACTATTGATCTGGATGAAACTCTAACGAAATACTACAGATTTACGAGCTCGGTCCAGGAGGAGGTCGCCAAGAAGGATATCATCCCCGGTAGCTATATCGTCGTGGTAGGTCCCCGGACAAATGCCACCATCTCAGCAAACGAAATCTACAAGGATGAAATATTTCAACAAAAAGCGGGAAGAGTAGTGGAGGTAAATACCACCACTTCAACCATCAAGCTTGATACCTTTGAAAAAGACACCATCACGGTTGTGATTGGGAGCACCACTCAGATCCAGCAGCTCATCGCTTCGTCACATGCAGTTGGAGCGGGGAGCCTCTCAAAAATCAAGGAAGGCGATACGATCCATGTGGTATACAAACTCAACACAATCACTGAAAAGCCTGATAAGTTTACCGCAAATAGATTGCTCCATATCCCCGTTGCGTATTTTGCAAAGTGATCCCGACGTGTCGGGATCATCCCGTGCATGCGCGACCGCGAGTTTATCCCGCAAAGCGGGAACACGGGATCCCTTATCAGCGACAGCGAGTGATACCGATATGTGTGCCTAATACGAAACTTTCTTAATTCGATCACTAGCATCTGCGTCATGTTGAGCGTAGCGAAACATCCCTTCTCTTTTCACAGTTTTCAAGTGAGGAGATCCTTCGTTCCTCAGGATGACCCGAATCAAGGGAATGCTGTATATGTTGTCAATTCTCCATTATTCGTTACTTCCCCATTTCTCCATGAAAACCAGCAGTTTCTCTCGTATACTAGCGGTCACGTATGCTCAATATATTCAAAAATCTTCTAAACTATAACTCCAGACAGATACAACGATTGAAAACAATAGTTGCTCAGGTTCACACCTTTGATGTCGCTGTCGCAGCCATGTCCGATGCAGATTTTCCCGCGCGCACTCAGGCACTCCGTGAGATCGTGGATGGTGACGCGTCAAAGCTCGATGGAGTGCTCCCCGAGGCTTTCGCGCTCGTGAGAGAAGCGGCTCATCGCACCCTCGGCCAGAAGCATTTTGACACACAGCTTACTGCCGCCATCGCTCTTCATGAGGGACACATCGCTGAGCAGAAGACTGGTGAGGGCAAGACACTCACCGCCACACTCGCGCTCTATCTCAATGCGTTGACCGGCAAAGGAGCCCATCTAGTCACGGTGAACGACTATCTCGCGCGTCGTGATGCGGGATGGATGGGACAGGTGTTTCACTTTCTCGGCATGACTACCTCGGCGATGATATCTGAAGCATCATTCATCTTTGATCCTACCTATGAGGGAGGTGGGAGCATTGATGAGAGACTCTCGAAGCTCCGCCCCGTCTCACGTGCAGAGGCATATCAGGCGGATATCGCCTACGGTATCAACTCTGAGTTTGGATTTGATTATCTCCGCGACAATATGGCAGATGATCCCGCTCGATTGGTCCAACGAGGGTTTCACTTTGCGATCGTAGATGAAGCGGATTCAGTTTTGATTGATGAAGCACGCACTCCCCACATTATTTCGGCTCCCGTGGAACGTGAGGTGAGTCGCTACTACGAGTATGCAAAACTCGTGAAAAGACTCGATCCCGCGACAGACTTTCTCATAGATGAGAAGCAGCGGACTGTCCACCTGACTGATGCAGGCGTGGTACACATCGAGTCCATGCTGGGAGTCACGAATCTCTACGAAAAGGACTACGAGACACTGTTTTATGTCGAGGCAGCGCTCAAAGCTGAGACACTTTTTAAGCTCGACAAAGACTACATCGTCCAGGCTGGAGAGGTAGTGATCGTGGATGAGTTTACGGGTCGACTGCTGGAGGGGCGCCGCTTTTCGGAAGGTCTCCATCAGGCGATAGAGGCTAAAGAGAATGTGAGTATAAAGCGTGAGTCGCGCACGCTCGCCACGGTATCACTCCAAAACTACTTCCGCATGTACAAAAAGCTCTCGGGTATGACAGGAACTGCAGCCACCGAGGCAGAGGAGTTTAACAAGATATACCACACTGATGTGCTCATCATCCCGACGCATCGCCCCATTGGACGCAAGGATCTGCCTGACATGATCTACAAGACCGAGAAGGGTAAGTACGAGGCAGTCGCTGATGAGATCGCCAAGCAGCACGCCATCGGACGTCCCGTCCTCGTGGGCACGACCTCGATCGAAAAAAACGAACATCTGTCCAAACTCCTCCACAAACGAGGCATCCCTCATGAGATGCTCAACGCCAAAAACCACGAGCGAGAAGCAGCCATCATCTCCAAAGCAGGGGAGCGAGGAGCTGTCACGGTAGCCACCAACATGGCAGGACGTGGAGTCGATATCATCCTCGGTGGCGCAGACAAAGGGATGCATGACGAGGTAGTGGCTCTCGGCGGTCTCGCCGTCATCGGCACGGAGCGCCACGAATCTCGACGCATCGATAACCAGCTCCGTGGTCGTGCAGGCCGTCAGGGTGATCCAGGGAGTTCGCAATTTTTTGTCTCTTTGGAGGATGATATGATGCGCATCTTTGGCGGCGAGCAGATCTCGCGCCTCATGACGTACTTTAACTTCCCTGAGGATCAGCCACTGTCTCACTCGATGGTAAATAAAGCACTTGAGTCAGCGCAGCAAAAGGTCGAAGGGCACAACTTTGACATTCGTAAGCATCTCGTGGAGTATGACGATGTGCTGAACAAACAGCGCGAGATCATCTATGGCCTCAGACGCAAGATGCTCGAGGCACTCTCGCGCGACTCGAAGGATATCCAGTCGACGGTTGATGGTAAGCTCCTCCTCATCCTCCGTCAGATGATCGGGAGTACTCTCGCGATCGGGGAGCAGGACGAGCAGTCGGCGACGAGGACTGAGTTTGTCAAAGACATGACAGTCCTCTTTGGACTCGATGAGTCATATGTGGCTGACATCATCTCAAAAGGCGATCTCATCAGTATCGAAAAAGATCTCGGCGATGCGGTGCTTGAGGTGGTGCGCAAAAAAGCCGCAGGTGTACCACATGAGGTCTGGCTCTCTGTCGTGCGGAGTATATTTCTCTCGACGATCGATCAGTTCTGGACGCTCCATCTGACCTCGATCGACGAGCTTCGCGACGGGATCAATTTGCGTGGATTCGCCCAGATGGACCCACTCATTGAGTATAAAAATGAGGCATTTACGATGTTTGAAAAGCTCGTTGCTGATATAGATTATGAAGTGGTAAAGCGCTTGATGTCTGTCGAGATTCGCCCTGAGATAGAGGAAGCGGTACGCGCAACACCCACAAAGCCAAAGCAGCTGATCATGCATGCAGCGAGCGGGACGAACGCGTTTGAAGAAAGTCAAAATATAAAAGGTAAAAGTCAAAATGCTGTTGATTCAAATACAGCGACGACACAGATCGTAAACGAGTACAAGGATGTGGGGCGTAACGATCCGTGTCCCTGTGGGAGTGGAAAGAAGTACAAGAAATGCCATGGGGCGTAATTATTAATTAAAAATTAATAATTAATAATTTGAATTCATCTTTATTCAAGTCATCCTCGCGATCGCGCCTGCCCGCCTCTGGAGGGAGGATCCAAAGGTATAAATGATTGAGGTGAAGACCACAAAGAGTTTTAAAAAGAGTGGAGCCCACCCATAATTACTCATCCAGCAATCGGTTGAATAGAAGCTGTCTCTACCCACACGACTTTACTGGAGCTGGTCACTTTGTATCTGACATCGTGACCACGATTTTTTAAGGTAATTATGGGGGGCAGGAGGGCCTATCTGTTCATGAACTGCAGGATTACCCGTAGGTACGGGCTACCGAGCAGAGCGTCGTGGGTGAAAAGCCCACAACAGAACATTATTACAAACAGACAGACCCAAAAAATAGATAAATTTAGATATCTATCCTTTTTTTTGTCCATGCAGAATTCTCTCAGAGAGAGAGAGGGTTTTGTCAAGAGCAAATGCTATAGGTATTATGAAACTTCCCTTTATACTCACCAACTCCGAAGGATCGGGCCAGCCAGCCACGCGCTATCTGACAGGGTTTTCTGGCAGCGACTCCGTGCTCGTTCTGCTCCCTTCAGTGGCGCCCGTCCCCCCAGGCTCCGACCCGCGGTCTATGTCTCCATCATCAGTCATCCTGAGTGACCGCGAAGGATCTCATGCGCGAGCGTGCGGCTTTCTTCTGCTCGATGGACGGTATTGGGAGCAAGGAGAAAGAGAAATTTCAAATACCAAATACCAAATTCCAAATAAGCTCCAATTTTCAATCATCAGAATCCACAAAGACTACACACAGATCCAGGCGCTGACAGACCTTATAAAAAAGCATTCATTCACCAATGTGCACGTTGACTCGCGGCTGACTTCATACGCAGCAGTGCTCTCATTGGAAAAGCTCGGACTCACGGTGATCCCTGAGGATGGAGTGACGCAGAAAATGAGAGAAATAAAGAAACAAGATGAAATAGTGAAATTAAGAAAAGCGCAGGAGGTGGCGCTGCATGCATACGAACAACTACTTCCTGAGATCAAGGTAGGCGCGATCGAGCGCGAGCTGGCGGCAAAGCTCGAGTACTCTATGAAGTCGCGTGGTGCAGAGCGTGTATCCTTTGAGACGATCATCGCGAGTGGGCCACACTCAGCGCTCCCCCATGCGACGGTGACTGATCGTGCCATCGAATCCACGGACGCAGTCATCATCGATTTTGGCGCGCAGGTTGATGGATATTGCAGTGACTTTACTCGTACGATCCTCATGCCAGATGCACCAGCCAAGCTCCATGAGATATACGCTATAGTTGAGCGAGCTCAAGCTGCCGCGATCGCAAAAGCAATAGCAGGTACTTCACTAAAGGACTTGGATGCCACTGCACGCACGATCATCGATCGTGCGGGATACGGTGAGTACTTTACCCACTCGCTCGGTCACGGGGTCGGGATGGAGGTGCATGAGCTCCCGCATGTCTCCTCGCGCTCCACAGAAGTGCTACAATCTGGTCAGGTGATCACTATCGAGCCGGGGATCTATATCCCGGGGCTGGGAGGAGTGCGGCTGGAAGAGATGGTGGTGGTGAAGTGAAAATAATTTGTGATCTGCAATTTTCAATGTACAAATAATGCAAATAAAAATTTTAATTTGGATCCGAATTATTTGATATTGCAAATTGAATGGATGTCATCCCTGTAATAGTCAACTAATTCAATGACGAATCTTGCATGGTCATTCTGAACGAAGTGAAGAATCTCTTGCTGAATGGATCATTGAGATCCTTCTCCCACTAAAGTGGGATCAGGATGACTTGCATGATTAAAAACCATTCTGTCACCGATAGTATTGACTATTACAATCCCGGCGTATGCCGGGATCCAGGTCTTTTACACGGTAAATATGAATAGATCCCGGGTCAAGCCCGGGATGACATGCGGGGAGACCTGTCGCTAGTATTGCTGCCTTGCACAGGGATGACAGACAGATCGATTTTTAGCGAAAGTCCTAGATACATTTTGCATTTTACCTTTTACATTTTGAATTTGATCTATGTCTCCTGACACCCAACAAAACATCCTATATACCATTTATTTTCTCCTCCTGCACAACTGGCAGCCTATCCTGTACTTTGGTGGACTCTGTTGGTATTTTTTCAGAGGATTTATGAGACCGACGCGTGGGAAGATACTGCTTCTTGGCGGATTTGCACTGCTCCTTTTTTCATTTGAGTACACTAAGCACATCCAAGATTCACTTCTCGAGCAGACCCGCAATTCACTGATCACTGAGCGACAGAGTGCGCGTGTTGAACGCGTGATACATCTAGCGCTAAATAGAGCCATCCCATGGGGAGCTCCGTTGGTCGGCTGGGCCTTGGTGGGTGTGGGAGGAGTGATGGAGTTGACAGGGAGAAAAAAGGACTATAATGATCACAAGGCAGCCTGAAGAGCGTTATAAACGAGCGTGTGGCCCCGCCAGAGGCGGGGATACGAGGTGAAAGCTGTCTCGTCGCAAGGCGAGACGATCGGACCTCTACATCCGTGTAGAGAGTATCTGCGGGAGCTTTCCGGTACCAGTGTATCGTCAGTATAAGACAAAACTTTCTCGCGAGGGAGAGCCCAAATCCTTATATATCACTCATCACTTTTGCGATGTCTTCACCAGCTGCTTCCTTATAAATTTATCACTCCATATGTGCGGTATATTTGCATATCTTGGTAAAAAACAGAACGCAGCTCAGCTCACTCTCAAAGCACTCAAGACACTTGAGTATCGTGGGTATGATTCGTGGGGGATCGCAGTTAAATCAAAAATTGAAAATGAAAAAGGTAAAATTACTGTAGAGAAACATATTGGAAAGATTGGTGAAGCTCGTACTACGTTGGAGTCATCTGATCTCGCGATCGGACATACGCGCTGGGCCACTCACGGAGGAGTGACTGATGCAAATGCACATCCTCATCTCAACACATCCAAAACGATAGCAGTTGTTCACAATGGCATAGTAGAAAACTATCAGGAGTTGAAAGCTCATCTGCTCGAGTCTGGAGTAGTATTTGAATCACAAACGGATACAGAGGTAGTCGCGCATCTGATCGATCGCCAGGTAGCTGGCGGTGCTTCGTTCAAAGATGCCGTCCTACAGACGTTCCATGACCTGGTGGGATCAAATGCGATCGTCGCGATGGATGTCATCTCTGAAGAGGTGGTTGCCTGTCGTGATGGATCACCTTTGGTGGTGGGTGTCAGTGATGAGGAACTGCTCCTGGCTTCAGATGTCACCGCACTGCTGCCTTATACACGCCGGATCTACTTTCTCCGCGATGGTGAGACGGTGCACCTGACGCGCGCGGGAGTTGCGATCTATGACACAAATTCTGGCAACGAAAAAAAACTTGAACTGGAGACAATCGACTGGTCGGTCGAGACTGCACAGAAGGGTGCATATCGCCACTTTACCCTCAAAGAAATAGTTGAACAGTCTGCGACCATACCCCGTGCACTGAAGTTGAACGATGAGCAGATTAGTGACCTCGCATCGCGCATCTCACGTGCATCTCGCGTGGTGATCACTGGATGTGGCACAGCTTATCACTGTGCACTCATATCAAAGTATTTTTTTGCCCACGTGGGTATCGTCGTTGATGCGATCCCTGCAAATGAGCTCCTACCGTTTCTCTCCTTATTGGATGATAAATCTATGGTCATCGCCATCTCGCAAAGCGGCGAGACTGCCGACACGCTCATCGCAGTCAAAGCTGCGCAGGCGAGGGGTGCTACACTCGTCGCCGTCGTGAATGCGAGATCGAGCACGCTCGAGCGCCTCGCCGACACCGTCCTCTCAGTGGGATCAGGTCCCGAGATCGGTGTCGTATCTACAAAGGCATTTACCGCCCAGACAGCCACGATGTACAAACTAGCTTGCGCTTGTCATCCAGATCCTGGCTCACGACTGTCGACTGTCGACTTACGACTTACTACCTGGCTCTCTCCCGCTCTACTTAAGTCCATCGAGGACATCGCCGCTGGTCTCCTCACTTCGCAGGATATCTATGTGGTGGGTAAGTATGACGAGTATCCGGTAGCACTCGAGACAGCGCTCAAGATCAAAGAGGCAAGTTACATCCATGCTGAGGGATTTGCCTGTGGTGAACTGAAGCACGGTGTCATCTCGCTCATCCAAAAAGGTACTCCGTGTATCGTCATGGCAAACGAGGATGAGGTAAAGCGCGAGGTGCTCTCGTCGGCGACTGAGCTGAAGACCCGTGGAGCACTCATCATCGGCATCTCACCAGAGAGTGCTCCGGAGTATGACATCCATATTCCGACACTGCGGGGTGAACTGCTGAACCCACTCACGAATGCGATCGTAGGCCAGATACTGGGCTACTATCTCTCGGTCGGGCGCGGCCTCGATCCTGACAAACCACGGAATCTGGCAAAGAGCGTGACGGTAAAGTGACGAGCGACAGCGAGTCATCCCGTGCATACGCGAGAGCGGGACACGGGATCCAAAAGGCGACAGCTAATTCAAAATGCAAAAGGTAAAATGCAAAATTGGGTGACGGGATCCAAAAGGCGACAGCAAATTTAAAATGCAAAAGGCAAAAGGAAAAATTGGGTCGCGAAATCCAACATAAGTGCTCGCATAGTAAATTCAAAATGTAAAAGGTAAAATGCAAAATTAGGCTGCGAGATCCCATACTTACCCAATGTTATTCCAGCCTTATCGTGTCATTCCGGCGCATGCCGGAATCCCACGCGATGTTATGTGAGGAATCCCGGGATAAACTCGGGATGACAGGTAAGTAATACTCGATAGATCCCGGGATAAACCCGGGATGACAAGTGTGCAACTCACAGCCACATCCTGACTGCAGCTCCCTCAAAACAACCCTTCCTGTCCAGCTGGTTCTGCCTTTTTCTCCACTTTCACTTTCTCTGCCTTTGCCTTGGGGAAGAAACGGGGGATGAGCGAATAGAGCTCAAATTTCTGTAGACCTGCGCGGAAAGTCTCAGGGAACTCGTTGAATTTGAGCGCTGAGAGATCCACTTGAATCTCTGGGAGATCAGTCACGATCGTTGACACCCGCTTCATCACACGAAGCGTCTCCATAGTCTCCACGTCAAACTTCTTCCCCATGTTTTCAGTGGCGCCATACTCAGCGATGAGCTTGGCAGCTGTCTTTGGGCCGATATTTTTTAACCCAGCATAATGGTCAGAAGAGTCACCCATGAGTGCTTTCATATCAGCTACATGCTCAGGAGCTACCCCCATCTTCTGTTTCACCAGCTCGGGAGTATAGAGCACGCTTTTTGAAAACCCGATCTGTGGAGTTAGTACACTCGTCTGATCGTTCACCAGTTGAAACATATCCTTGTCCCCTGAAAAGATGACGATGCGAAGTGATGGATCGGCAGCATGTGCCTTTACCGCCAGCGTCCCAATGGTGTCATCAGCCTCATAACCTGGTGTCTCAAAGCGTTTGATACCAGTTGTATCAAGGACTTCTTTCACTAAGTTGAACTGGACTTTGAGGTTGTCCTCAGTCGGTTTACGAGTCGCTTGGTAGGTTGTGATGATTTTTTTGCGAAAGGATTCAGTCGGTGTATCAAATGCAGCGGCGATATGGGTGGGCCTCAGATCAACGATCGTTTTTTGGAGCATCGAAAAGTAGCCATAGATCGCATTCGTAGGCGTGCCATCTTTGCGAGTGAGTGGTGGGATGGCGTGATACGCGCGGTGGATGAGTGCGTGCGAGTCGATGATGAGGAGGGTTGACATATGATTATGGAAGTGGATAATCTTCTAATATTTTTTTTAGTTGTCTTTTGCGTATCACGAGCCGATTATCTGAATCTATGAGGCGTTGCGCTGAGCTGATCCAGGTGCGGAGCACGTCTGGAGTGTTTGTCGTATAAAAGAGTGAATACAGCCGCAGAAGACATCCTGATTCCCATACGTGTGCCACAAACTCATCATGGGCATATGCCAGTTCTCGTATCTCCGCGAGTCCCTGAAGCATCAGTTTTTCTCCAATCTCTTTATCTCCATTTTTGATATGTGCTTCGCCCAGGTGATAGCGGATATGGCCAGTGTGTGGACCGACGCCATATGACTCGAGTGCTTTCGTATAGTGCGTGATCGAGTGGGTATAGTTTTGTTGGAGCATGTATGACTCTCCGAGCGTAAAGTGACAAAACGTGACTGGGAGCGAGTGAGCGGTCGCAATATCATAGCTTGCCAGCACATGATGGTGACCAACCAAGGCATACGTACTGTCATTCGTTTGCCAGAACAGGTGTTTGTAGCATAAAAATGCTCCCTGCAATGCATCACAGATACCTTTATAGTTTTTTTGTATCTGGTATTCGCAGATGATGGTGGGGAGGAGTGCGAGGGACTCAGTCAGTTTGTCCTCTTCACGCAGCCATTCGGCTTGTCCGTGCAGGGTAGTATGAATTGACATAGAGAGAATATGCTATAAAATGATCATATCTTAGCCACGCACAAAGCTGCGTGGTCTTTTTTTATCCGGTGTACAGTGGCTTTCTTGGCGAGCTTGAGTGGTTTGTCTGTGAACTGAAAGATGTCAGAGGGATAGGCGTAGAGCCCTTTGTAGAGCGGTCTATTTTCTACACAGACGAGACGCATGGGGAGATCGGGTTTATATTTTTTGATGGTTTCGAGTGATTGGAGAAAGTCTGCATCTCCAGTCAACAGGTGGATGGAGGAGAGTTCGCCCATCAGTGCCATGCTGACCATATCTGCGGTGATTTTGACATCTACTTCTTTTTCCTTGCCTGAGGTAGGAGATCTATATCCGGTGAAAAACACTACGCGAGAGTCTTTTTTTGCTGATTTATAAAAGAGATACTCGTTTTTGGAAAAGGCCTTTTCAGCATCAGTCTGTTCGGCAGTGCGAGGCGTGTAGGAAGCATAGAAGAAAATATTCTTGTACACACGTGCCGTGAGGTGCTCGATCTGCTCGACGAACTTCGGGAAGAGGAGGTACTTGTCAGGACCAAAGAGCTTGTACTGAGCGCTGTAGAGGTTTGATCCATCTACAAAGAGCGTGTGTGAGCCATCTGATGCGGGACGAGCGGTAGGCTGGAGTGCAGTCCGAGGTGGACGCTTGTGCATCTGTATGGGGCGTGATACGGCACTGTGCTTGGTACGACCCGATCGTCTCAATGGCTTGCGAAAAGATGAGGAGATGTCTGGGGGCATAGGGAGGATTATACACGCTTCTTCACTCCCAGCACTTTCTCGTATTAAGCAATGACATATGCGCGTAAGAACTGTGATTAGCAGTTGTTATGCACTGGTTGGATTGACCTTCTCCCCCACAATCTTCTCAAACTCTTCCTTCTCAAGGTTCTCTTTCTCAAGCAACGCAATTGAAACAGCGTCCATCTCCTTCCGCTTGGACTTGATGAGGGTCATCGCATCAGAGAGGCCCTGATCGAGGATCTTGCGGATCTCTCCATCGACCTTGGACATCATATCCTGGCTGATGGACTCCTCGCGGTACCCTACTCGGTAGTCGGTGATATCGTGAGTCGCGCCGAGATTGATGGGTCCGAGGGGACTCATGCCATACTCGGTCACCATCGCACGTGCGATAGATGTCGCTTGGTTAAAATCATTTGCCGCACCTGTCGTGATCTCTTTGAAAAATATTTCCTCAGCAGCGCGGCCTCCCATCATCACGGCGATCCGCTCGATGAGGTGCGTCTTGGTCTCGTGCACCTTGTCAGTCGCGGGTGGGATCAGGGTGTGTCCGAGAGACATCCCACGAGATACGATCGAGATGCGATGGACTGGATCGGTGTGCGGGAGAAAATGTGAGACGATCGCATGTCCCGCCTCATGATAGGCGGTAAGCTTGCGATCATAGTCAGACTGGAGACGCTTTTTCTCGGGTCCAAGCTTCATCTTGGTTGCAGACTCCTCGATACTGTGCATGGTGATCATGTCTTCGCTATTGCGTGCGGTGAGGATCGCTGCCTCGTTCAAGGTATTCTCTAGTTCGGCACCAGAGAAGCCGATCGTGCGCTTTGCGACTGCCTCCCAGTTCACATCAGGTGCAAAGGTCTTGCCCTTCGAGTGGATGAGGAGGATCTTTTTACGTCCCTCCGCATCTGGATAGTCGACAGAGACGCGACGATCAAACCGACCTGGTCGAAGAAGTGCAGGATCGAGGAGATCGGGACGATTCGTCGCTGCCATGACGATCACGTTCATACTCGGCACAAATCCATCCATCTCGACGAGGATCTGATTTAGCGTCTGCTCTTGCTCTGAGTTTGATCCCATAGAGAGCGAGCTTGATCTGGCTCGGGCGATAGCGTCGATCTCATCGATAAATATGATAGCAGGTGCACTTTTTTGCGCTGCACCAAAGAGCTCACGGACACGCTTTGCTCCCACGCCGACTATCATCTCCACAAACTCTGATCCTGATGAAGAGAAAAAGGGTACGCCAGCCTCACCAGCCACTGCCTTTGCCAGTAGGGTCTTGCCACAGCCTGCAGGTCCGGAGAGCAGTACGCCTTTGGGGATACGTGCACCAACGCGTGCGTATTTGTCGGGATTGCGCAAATAGTCAACTACCTCTTCGAGCTCCTGTCGTGCTTCATCGATACCCGCGACATCCGCAAATGATACCTTTGGCATATCAGCGGAGATCCCTTTGCTCGCGCCCGCGTCAAAGTTTACGATCGAGCCCTTTTTGATCTTATCAATCGCCGTTTTCATATCCTCGAGCGTGCAGTCCTTGCGTCCATCTTTGATCGTAAGCAGCATCGCCTCATTTACCGCGCTTTCGAGATCTGATGCGCTAAAGCCACCAGTCAACTTTGCCACTTCATCCCAGTTGAGGTCAGCATGGATTTTCTTATTCTTTGCGTGGAGTTCGAGGATCTGCTTGCGCGCTGCGACTCCCGGTCTCTCCAGGACGATCCGCTTGTCAAAGCGACCCGTGCGGAGGAATGCAGGATCGAGCAGATCTGCACGATTGGTCGATGCCATCACGACCACATTGTCATTTGCACTAAACCCATCCATCTCCACGAGGATTTGATTCAACGTCTGATCGCGCTCATCGTGACTGGGCATAAATCCCTGCCCACGAGCCTTGCCGATCGCGTCGATCTCATCGATGAATATGATCGAGGGTGAGGCTTTTTTGGCCATCGCAAAGAGATCGCGCACCCGTGCGGCACCGATGCCCACGAGCATCTCCATAAATTCAGATCCAGATACGCTAAAAAAAGGCACCTGTGCCTCACCTGCTACTGCGCGTGCGAGGAGTGTCTTGCCACTGCCCGGAGGTCCGACCATGATGACCCCTCGGGGAGGTCTCACGCCCAGATCTTTGTACTTGGTAGGATTTTTGAGGTAGTTGATGATATCAAGGAGATCTTTTTTGGGCTCGTCCAGACCTGCCACATCATCAAATGTCACCTTTTGCATACTCTTGTGCACACGTTTTGCACGATTGGCTCCAAAGCTAAACATGCCCTCTTGGGCGCCACGCGCTTGTTTGAATATAAAGTAAAAGATGCCGAGTCCGAAGAGGAGGGGGAGAATATTTGACAGCGCTCCTGCGATCATCGTCATCGTGCTCGTGTTGGTCACTTCGATCTTGACCTTTGTCACGTCCACTCCTGAGTCCTTGAGTGTTTTGAGGAAGCTCTCGCCATACTCTTTGGTCGTGCGAGCGCCCTTTGTGCTGTCGCCTTTGTAGGTCAGGATGACCTGGTCTTCGATGATTTGGACTTTTGAGGCTTTTTCATCTTTTATGTCTTTGATGATCTCGGTCACTGATTTTTCGGGGAAATTCTTGCCTACTTCGCCCGTGATGGAGGATATCGCAGAGCTCAACAGGAGGAGGACTAAGATAGAGATAAATATAGTACGTACATCGAGCTGGAGATGAAACTCTCGCACTTTAAATGGTTTTTGATTTTTGGTTGGTGGTTTGAGAGGTGTTGCCATGAGGTGCCTATTGTAGCACGATAAACGACGAGGTTTGCTACAATACCACCATGCCGCCACACACGCTATTTGACCTGTCAGCATCGTCTCTAGAGCAAGCACTGGTCACTCTAGAGTCGGGAGGCATCGTCGTATGCCCCACAGACACTATTTATGGATTGCTCGTGGATGCGACCAATGAAAGCGCAGTGAAAAAGCTCATAGATTTTAAGGAGAGACCTGTGGGCAAGGCCATATCAGTATTTGTGGCTGATATGCAGATGCTCGAGACGATCGTAGATGTATGCGCGCTGACGGAGTCAGTGCGCTCCCTCCTCCCTGGTCCGTACACCCTGGTCCTCCCGTCTCGGGGAACAGTGTCCACACTCCTCGAGTCTGAAAAGAGGACGTTGGGAGTGAGACTCATTGGGCACAAATCTGCAATTTCAAATCCGCAATCTGCAAATAATTTTAAGAATACTAATTCAAATGTCCAAACTCTTGGCTCGGAACTTGAGGCTTCTCAATCTAATTATGTCATCCCTGCGAAGGCAGGGATCTCCCCCGCAGACTTTGTGACAACGCTGGTGAGCATGTTTGGCAAGCCCGTCACCGCCACCTCTGCAAATCTCGCTGGCAAATCCTCATGTTATAGCATACAAGCGCTCTTGCGCCAGCTTTCGGGACGAAAGCTGGCGCAACTCGACCTCATCATCGATGCAGGCGAGCTGCCTCACCATCCACCCTCGACGGTACTCGATCTCACCACTCCGACTCCGGAAGTACTGCGCGGTACCGGTGTGGGACAGGCGGTCGTGACCCACTCCCCCGAGGAGACGATGGACGTGGCACAAAGATTTATATCTACATTGATAGAGTCTCGCCGCTCGCAGCATGAAGCTCCAAGCTTGCCGTTTGTTATCTACCTTCATGGCGATCTCGGCGCAGGGAAGACGCACTTTGTGAAGGGGATCGCGCGGCACTTTGGATTTGATCGCATCACTTCACCCACCTACCTAGGGTTGCAGGAGTACAAAAACGAAAAGGTGAATCTCTACCATGTGGATCTGTACAACTTTGAGTCAAAGGAGGATGTGGAAGCATTGCAGCTTGAGAGACTTCTGGGGAGCCAATTTGCAATTTCCAATCCGCAATCTGCAAATAATGCAAATGCCAATAGCCAAATTCAAACTTCGCAATCCACCAGGGAGGACCAAACTCCAAATAAATTCCAAATTCCAAATTCAAATACTACAGATCCAGCTCGCAGCTCGCAGCTCGCAGCTCGAACTCTACCTTCCATCATCTGCATCGAATGGCCTGAAAAAAGTACATTGTCGTACCCAGGGACACATGTGTATATGGAGTGTGGAGGAGAAGGAGAACGCAGTATTAGACTCGCTCCACTTGATCAACTGACGTATGTATAGCTATGCTATATATAGCCAAGTGCCATATTGACGTTGGTTGCAGCTTTAACTTTTTGTGGGTAATTCATTACAGACCAATTTTCTTTACAGTGCATCAACTGACTGCAAAAACCTTCAATTATTCCTAGTTTCAAATCATCACTAATACCAAGACCACAGGCCAGGCTAGTGACTTCTGGCTTCTGGATATCAATGCGGGAAGTGAAGCAACTTGCAACATTCAGCATCATTCTTCTTGATGCTGGACAGACTTGAGTACTGTCCCCATCAGATTCATAGACAAGGTCATTATATAAAGTAAATTTGACAAACTCATCTGGATTAAAAGCCTCATGTCTGTTTTGACTATTTACGTACCTTGAAAGCCCCTGATAAATGCCACGGTGAGTTTGGGACAACGCTACAACATCTTTGCCAATCACATTCAATGGGTCATCTTTCTTAAATACTGCATGCATAAATCCAATGGCACAAATCAGAGATGCTTTTGCTGCTTGGTTATTTGTGAAAGGTTGCATTGTCATGTTTTGGTCTAATTTGCGTCCATGTCGTCGTACGAGCTCGGCAATATTTGCAGTGTTAAAAAGAATATAGGGCATAGATTGGGCGATCGATTTATAGGCAGCTGTGTTTATTTGCATATTATGCCTTGCATCACTCTCATCATCAAAGAAACCTAGATCACCTGGCTCTGGATGAGCAATAACGTGTTTGCCGTTTTCATCTTGCATTTGATTCATTGCAAGCACTAACAATTCCGGATCAACTGGAATGCTTGGTGTAAATCTATTTATTTGATCAAGCAGACGAGATCTAAGATTAGCAAGAGAAGTTGACTCCGCTACTCCAGTTTCTGCACGCATTTCTCTTGATCTACATCTGTATTCAATCTGTGGTGTCATGATATATATCAAACACTATCCAACTTCGTGCCCTTTTTGGCTGGTAGAAAGGCGAAATAGCTGAGATATTATCTCATAGTATATTGTTATTATCAATATCTAGTGTTCGTATTTAGACAGATATAAGCGTAGTACAATACTATCCATGCTTACGCTCGCTATAGACACCAGCGCAGATGAGACCTCAGTCGCCATCGTAGAGGATAGGCGCGTACTCGTATCTGTAGTGTCTTCTCAGATCACCTCACACAAAATATGGGGGGGGATCAACCCCGGAGTCGCACGCCTCGCTCACGAAAAACGCATCACTCCTGTGGTGAACCGTGCCCTTGCGAAGCTTGCGGCGACTGGACGGAGCACCTCAGCTATAGACGCTGTTGCGGTGACTCAGGGACCCGGACTCTCTATCGCGTTGGATGTAGGTATCACCAAAGCCAAAGCACTCGCTCGTGAGTGGGGGAAGCCGCTCATCACCATAAATCATATGGCAGGACATCTTTACTCTCCCTTTGTCCAAAACAGTATGGGCCATCCTGACTGCGTGATTCCAGATAGATTTTTATCACTCCTCATATCGGGGGGGCATACGATGATAGTGAAAACAGTCGTTAGTCGACAGTCGTTAGTCGACAGCAAACAGTCAATAGCCGACAGTTGTCAGTTGTCAGCGGTGCGAAGTGAAAAGTCAAAAATCAAAAGTGAAAATATGTATGGCGAACCCAATACTGAGAGCAAAGCTGAGAGAGCAAAGCTGAGAGAGAGCGAACATCATTTTTCCATTCTAGGGGAGACGATGGACGATGCGGCCGGAGAGGCGCTAGACAAAGCTGCAAAGATGCTCGGACTCGGCTATCCAGGAGGGGCGGCCATCGAGCGTCTTGCGAAAGAGGTAGGCAATGAAGACTTTTATCGCTTTCCGCGTCCGATGATCGGACTACCTACGCTCGACATGAGCTTTTCGGGACTAAAAACTCACCTGGTGTACTTTCTCCGGGGAGAAAAAGGGGTGGTAGTTGATCCAGTGGTGCAGCTACGGGAGATCGCCAGCTCATTTCAAGAAGCGGTATTTGACACCGTGATCCGCAAGCTCGACAAAGCGATCGTGCAGACTGGCGTCACCACACTCGCCGTTGGTGGAGGAGTGGTCGCCAATAAGCGACTCAGACTCCTCCTCAGGCAACTCATGAAAAAGCACGGAGGGACCGTAGTGTTTCCTCCACTCAAGTATCTGTGTGGAGACAATGCCGCGATGATCGGTGTCGCCGCATATATGCAGAGGAGTACTGTCATTCCGTCCTCAGATTTTGAATCGCTTTCCAGCGTGCCACGGATGAGACTCTAATAACCATATCCCAGTCGCTCCTTCGTTACTTTCTGCCAGGACGATGCGACACTGTCAATGTGTCACCGTTAGCATCGACAAAAAGTTCCCCTGTTTCTTTGAGACAATGTGCACCCAGATTTCTTGCGTATTGAACAGCCTCGAAAGAGAGAGGGCCATCGGCTAGATCGCCTTGGATATATTCAGTAATTGTTAACCTAGCTTTCGTAGATGTCGTTACTCCATCGTATTTAAGTCTGGAACATGAAGTGCGAACTTGACCAGATGCATCTGGATTTAGTGCCACACGCACATTGCCGTAGAAAGGACAATGTGTACATGCGGTCGGCATGTTTTTGAGTTGTACACCCCTACCCAGATTTACCACTTCACCAGTACTAGGGTATCCTCTAGTCGGATGTGTTATTCGAGTGAATCTAATCGCTATTTGATTGCCATAACCAAGGTTGCCTGGCAGCTCATCCACATATCGAACAATAGCATAATTTGTTTTTGGCACATTATTGAAAGATTCACTCATAGAATATACTATTATAATTCACGTTTGAAGTTTTATGCTATAAAAGACATGAATTCAAACGGTACCAATATACTATTTGAGTTACCATATGTTGCAGTGCTTACCGAGCAAATTAGATAGGCTCTAGACTAGAGCCTTAGATAATATTGAGCATGAGGAGGGCGGCGCGCGCTCGTGAGTGGTGAAGGGAGTAACCTCAGATATTTTGGATATCAGTCTCCATGATACAATCACTCGGTATGCTTGCTATCAAAAATCTCACTGTATCCATAGGTGATAAAGTCATCCTCAAAGATTTTTCATACACCTTCCAGCAAGGGAAAGTCTATGCCCTCATGGGTCCCAATGGCTCAGGCAAATCGACCCTTGCACATACGATCATGGGAAATCCAACGTATCAAATTCAAAAGGGAAAAATTAAAATTGAAAATGGAGGGAATGTGATCCACTTGGGAGAACTTGAAGCGAATGAGCGAGCAGAGGCAGGGGTATTTCTCTCGTTTCAGTCTCCACTCGCGCTTCAGGGAGTCAGGGTGACCCAGCTCCTCCAGCTCGCGCTCAAAGAAAAAAAATCTGCACTCCAGATCCGTACTGAGTCAAAGGCAATCGCCAAGGAGCTCCATATCTCTGAGGAGTTATTGCAGCGAAGCCTAAACGAGGGAGCTTCCGGTGGCGAGCGCAAAAAAATGGAAGTACTCCAGGGGGCGATACTCGATAGACCTGTCCAGATCTATGACGAGGTAGACACGGGAGTGGATGTGGATGCAATGAAGGCGATCGGAGGCTACCTGCATGCGCACAAAAAAGGTAAGACGATCATCGTCATCACTCACTACAATCGGATCTTGAAGTACCTCCGTCCTGATCGAGTGCTCGTGCTCAAAGATGGTCAGCTCCTCGCCGATGGGGGATCCGAGTTGGCAGAGAGTATAGAGAAAGATGGGTATCAAAAGTTTTTAGTTGCGTGAAAGTGAAAATGTAACAGAAGGCGATGTCATTGCGAGCGAGTCGAGAGACGAGCGTCGCAATCTCGTATGATTATGAGTCGCATATACTTTGTATACATTTTGACGAACAGTACTCGCTCGGTGCTTTATACCGGTGTCACCAATGATCTGGTACGGAGATTGACTGAGCACGCGCTGGGAACTGGCTCTGACTTTACCAGGAGGTATCATGTAAGCACACTCATTTATGTAGAGATGTTTGGATCTGTGGTGGATGCGATCATGAGAGAAAAGCAAATTAAAAATTATTCTCGTGCGAGGAAGGAGAGATTGATCAAGGAGAAAAATCCCTTGCTTGCTGATATATCCAGGGAGATTGCGACGCTTCGCTCGCAATGACATACAAGAATACGCCATTACCAATTGGGATTGCGACCCCGGATCGGAGTCCGGGGCAGGCTCTGTTAAAAGTCCTCGCAATGACATACTAGAGCAATACACATTATCAATTACATATTCGTGAACTGAGATTGCGACGCTTCGCTCGCAATGACAGAGCAAATATCATATACATATGACTACAATTTACCTCATCCGCCACGGACAAAGTGTGAAAAATGAAAAATCCGAAGTGCAGGGGACTGCCATGGATGAAACAAATGTGTTGACGAGCAAAGGGATCACGCAGATCGAAGCAACCGCAAGGCTTTTGAAACAGGTTCATTTTGACGCACAGTACTCGTCACCTTTGCCACGCGCCAGACAAAGCGGTGAGATACTCGCGCGAATCCTCGGATTGACATCTGTCGAAGAGCCTGGTCTCCAGGAAAAGAAAAAGGGCACCATACCTCCGATGCAATCTATCGATCACTTGCGTGCATATGGAGACTGGGATGAGCTGACTGAGGAGGCTCGGTGGGATGCACGGCTAGTGCCTGATGAAGAGTCTATGGGTGATGTATATGCACGAGCTTCGTCGACACTGATGAAAATAGCTGCAAGACATTCAGGCCAAACTATTCTCTGTGCGACTCATGGTGGGCTGATGAGATCGGTGTATACCAAGCTTATCAAGGGCACACTGAATGATATGTGGAAGTTTGAGAATGGGGGATACATGATAGTGGAGATGCTCGATGGAGTGATCACGCTAAAAGATGTACATGATCTACATTTGATCACTCGAGACCATTATGCCTGACGATTTACACTTCGACTATCGCTTTGGCTTCTCCATGCCGGAAAAGCCTGTCTACAAAGCCCGCAAGGGCCTGGACGTTGAAGTGGTGCGCACGATCTCGCAAATCAAGGGTGAGCCCGAGTGGATGACTGAGTATCGTCTGAAGGCATACGATATTTTCAAACAGAAGAAGATGCCCTCATTTGGCCCCTCACTCGCAAACATCGACTTTGATGATCTCTACTACTATCTAAAGCCCACCGATCACGCTGTCAAAAGCTGGGAGGATCTTCCTGCCGAGATCAAGGATACCTACGATCGTATCGGCGTACCGCAAGCCGAGAAGAATCACCTTGCAGGTGTCTCAGCGCAGTATGATAGCGAGGTAGTCTATGAGAGTGTGCAAAAAGAGTTGAGTAAAGTCGGCGTGCTCTTTTGTGACATGGACACCGCTCTCAAAAAGCATCAGGAGATAGTGAGAGAATATTTTGGTAAGCTCATCCCGAGTGCCGACAACAAGTTCGCAGCATTAAACACTGCGGTATGGTCGGGAGGGTCATTTGTGTACGTGCCAAAGGGTGTAAGGGTGCAACTCCCTCTCCAGGCATATTTTCGTATCAACTCCGAAAAATTTGGCCAGTTTGAACGTACGCTCATCATCGTTGATGAGGGTGCTGATGTGCACTACGTGGAGGGATGCACCGCTCCGATTTATACCACCGATTCACTCCATGCGGCGGTTGTAGAGATCTTTGTCAAAAAAGATGCGAAGTGCCGATATACCACCGTCCAAAACTGGAGCAAAAATGTGTACAACCTCGTCACAAAGCGCGCCCGCGCGGACGCGGGCGCGCATATGGAGTGGATCGACTGCAATCTCGGTTCACAAATCACGATGAAGTACCCCTCAGTACACTTGATGGGGGAGGGTGCACGAGGCGAGGTGCTCTCCATCGCGTTTGCGGCGGGGGGTCAGATACAAGATGCGGGTGCAAAGATGCTTCATTTTGCTCCACGTACCACTTCACGTGTCATCTCAAAGTCCATTTGCAAAGATGGAGGACAGACCTCTTATCGTGGTCTGGTGCACGTAGCTCCACATGCTACTGACTCCAAAGTGTATGTGAGCTGCGATGCGATGCTGTTGGATGATCGATCGCGATCCGACACATATCCAAAGATGGATATACATACCAGTGAGGTAGAAGTGCAACATGAAGCCACCGTTGAGCGTCTCGGCGAGGAAAAACTCCATTATCTCATGTCACGCGGAATCACCAAGGTCGAAGCAGAAGGTCTGCTCGTAAACGGTTTCATCGCACCGGTAACACGCGAAATACCGTTGGAATACTCGATAGAGCTGAATAGATTGATTAACTTAGAAATGGAAGGAAGCGTGGGGTAACTGATAATGAATAATGAAGAATTGATAATTGAGAATTGATAGTTGATAATTGAAAATGCACGATGCCTGTCATCCTCGTGAATTTATCCCGCTCTGCGGGGCGCGAGAATCCAACGTACAGAAATTCATGTCTTTGGATCCCCTCGTGCGAGGGGATGACGGAAAGCACTAACCCATGAACCAGTTCACTTACATCACCACTCCCGGCCAATACACACAATCGATAGCGACTGCAGGGATTCATGTATTTTATTTCCACAATATCTCTGGTGAGCTGGTATTTGATATCGCACACGCTGAGGCAAAGGTGTATCTGTTTGGTCTTTTTACAGGTGAAAAAGCAGAAAAGTATGTAGTAAAAACTGTCCAACATCACACCGTGCCAGGAGGTTACTCGGAGCTTTTAATCAAGGGAGTTTTTGATGGCCGTTCATCATTTGATTACTCAGGCCTTATACGTATCGAAAAAAACTGCAATGGTTCGCATGCCTATCAAAAAAATCAGAACATACTTCTTTCTCGTCAAGCGAGCGTGAGGAGTGAGCCAAATCTTGAAATTTTATCTCCCGATGTGTTCTGTACCCATGGTTCGACCACCGGCACCGTAAACAGAGAGGCAGTCCAGTATATGATGACTCGTGGGCTTCAGGAGTCTGATGCGAAAGCGCTTGTTGTTGAAGGATTTATCGAAGACCTACGATCACGTATCTGCTCTCTTGTTCCTGAGTTTGCCAGTTTGCAATAACTATAGACATCACACTCTCAGTTGCGCCAATAGCCCTGTCATCCTGAACTAGTTTCAGGATCTCTCGCTGGAGCAGTTCTGGATGTGATGTCTATAATACGGAATTCCCTCAATTCGGCTCCAAGCT
Organism: uncultured Gammaproteobacteria bacterium; assembly: GCA_964620925.1. Classification (GTDB taxonomy): domain Bacteria; phylum Patescibacteriota; class Microgenomatia; order UBA1406; family GWC2-37-13; genus JAGOLU01. Next base: position 25,848 of record CAZUKL010000001.1, read on the forward strand.
TACTCCCCCTCATTTCCCAATGAGAGGGGTGTCCCGACCAGTCGGGACGGTGGTGTAGCGGATTGAATATGCCTATGATTACACCCCCACTTCACTTCGTTCAGTTCCCCCCTCGTCCTTTGACGAGGGGGAGTTTGTACATCACCTACGTATTGCTTCACAGGCTCTGTCTGGAGGGGGATGTAGACCGTGAAGGAATTGTGGGAATTTCGTATAATAGATTGATATCGATTGTGTCAGGTCATTCTGATCCCGCCGTGGCGGGAGAGGAATCTCATATATCAGAGATCTTCCTGCCCGCCTTGCGCTCGCAAGAGCGAGGCAGGCGCGGTCGACTCCGCTCGCGCTTCGCTCAAGATGACATGTGGCGGAGCTAACGGTAGGATCGTAATGACATCTGAGATCTTCGAAATAGCATAAGTCCTACAATTTGATTATTCGCTATTCGTTTTGCATTTTATAAATGGCTCTTGTATTCGCCTGAGAAAGAGCTGTATACTACTCTCCATGGTTCGCAATATATTTGTATCACTTACCAGTTCACTCCGCAAAAAAAATGCTTCGTCCAAGCGGTCTGTTTCTGTGGCAGCTGATCGAACACTTAAAAAGCACAGTAGTACGGTTATACAGCGCTACGGCAAGCTTTTCAGTAAGCTCTCCCACGAATAGCGTCTCCTATCTCACCTCCGAGTCGTTGGATATTTTGGGTGCCGATTTGATCAAATACCTGCTCGAGCAGGGTGATCCACTTCCTCGATATGAAATCAAAGATAGTGGTAAAATCGAGAGCATCATTGCGACCCCGCAAAAACATTTTGGAGGACACGAGCTATACAAATCGATCTATGAAAAGGCAGCATGCTATCTGTTTTTCTTTGTAAAGTTTCATCCTTACTTTGATGGAAACAAGCGTATGGCGGTGCTTTCGACTTTTGTATTTCTGGAGATGAATCATCACAAGGTGACTATAGACTATGAAAAAGTATATGACTTCTGCAAGCACGTTGCCGCGTCACATCGTGCACAATCTGTCGAGTTTGCTGAAGTAGTCGAATTTTTATCAACCAATTCCCAACGCGTATGAGACGATCAGATTTTCCCATCTATCAAACCATTCCCCACCTTGTATATCTAGATTCGGGAGCTACGGCACTCAAGCCACAGTGCGTGATCGATGCGATGGTTGGCTATCTGCGAGACTACTCGTCCAATATCCATCGTGGGTTGTATCCGATATCAGTCAAGGCATCGATGGCATATGAGGACGCGCGTCATACAGTCGCCGCGTTTATACATGCGTCAGCAGATGGTGAAATCATTTTCACAAAGGGAGCGAGTGAAGGACTTAATCTTCTCGCGTCTTCTCTTGAGAAAAATATTGATACGGGTGATGAGATCGTGTGTACCATGCTCGAACATCATAGTAACTTTGTCCCGTGGCAGGAGCTCGCACAAAAAAAGGGAGCTGAGTTTGTGGTGATAGAGCCGACTGAAGATATAGTGAAGTCATGTATGGACATCATCAATGAGCGTACGAAGATATGTACGTTTCCTTATGTGTCCAATGTCACGGGCGAGGTGCTTCCAATAAAGCAAATCATCCAGGTAGTAAAAAAGATCAACCCCTCAACCATTTGCATCGTGGACGCTGCTCAGGCAGTGGCTCATATGCCTGTCGATGTACAGGATTTGGGCTGCGACTATCTTGTATTTTCTGGTCACAAATTGTATGGTCCGACTGGTATCGGCGTGCTCTATGGCAAACAGGATCGCCTCCGCGCACTTCCTCCCTACCAGTTTGGCGGTGACATGATACACAGTGTGTCTCTAGAAAAAACTTCATATGCGGATATTCCCAATAAGTTTGAAGCAGGAACGCCCCCTATCGGGGAGGCAATAGGGTTGGCAGAGGCTATCAGATATGTACAATCAATCGGATTTGAAGCGATAGCACAGCATGACCACCAGCTACTCACTCATTTTGAAAAAGCTATGCTCAAATCCTCGCCTCAGCTCCAGATATTACAGCCCCTATTTGGTGGCCCCAAAACTGCAGTTGCTAGTTTCACGGTGCCCCATGTGCACCCACACGATATGGCAGATCTACTGGGTCAAAAGGATATCTGTGTCCGCGCGGGGCATCACTGCGCCCAGCCGCTCCATACGCATCTTCGCATCCCGGCGAGTTGCAGAGTGAGTTTTGGGGTCTATAATAGTACTTCGGATATCGATTCGTTCGCAGATGGATTAACAAGTATTTGTCAATCGTTTCTATGAATGCATACACAGATGAGATCATGGATCACTATCGTCATCCACGCAACTCAAAGTTTGATCCGCGCGTCGCGTACAACTTCACTTCGGACATGGACAATCCATCCTGCGGTGACCAGATCCAGGTCAAAGCTCTCGTAATCGATGGATATATCAAAGATATAGCATTTGAGGAGATAGGATGTGCACTCTCGACTGCCAGTGCTTCAATGCTATCAGAGATGGTAAAGGGCAAGTCAGTCGAGGAAGTTCGGCGTATGACATCTGATGATGTTGTCAAACTCCTCGCCATCTCCATCTCCCCTGTCAGACTCAAGTGTGCGCTTATGCCACTGGAGGCGATACAAAAAGCGATAGAAAAAAAGTCGTAAGTCGCAAGTCGATAGTCATAAGTCAAAATGACAGTGTACGAATAGAAGGAGTCCGTATGTATAACCCAGATTGTGCATACTACTTGCGTCATTGCGAGGAGTGGCATTTCTAGCGACGACGTAGCAATCTCGTAAACCAAGGGATTGCCACGGCCCCCTCGCATAGGCGAGAGGGCCTCGCAATGACATATGCGCGTAAGATGAGTTATTTACAGTTCTAGTATCCGATTATGACAAGACCCACATTTGCAGCCAAATCCATGTGCCTCTTCTTCCATGAGGGGAAAGTCCTCCTGTACCAGGCGCAGTCAAAATCTGGGAGTCGCTTTATGCGCCCACCTGGAGGCCACATAGAGCTCGGTGAGTACGCGATAGATACGGCCCAGCGAGAGATACGCGAGGAACTGGGCGTGGAGGCAGAAGATATCAATCAACTGACAATGATCGAAAACATTTTCAGATATGATGGGGGGTTGACACATGAGTATGTGTTTATCTTTAGCGCGAGATTTGTTGATCCAGTCTTTTACAAAATGGAGAAAATACCATTTTTTGACGACCTGAAAAGTGGCTTTCTTGAGTGGCATGACATTAGTGCTCTGAAAAACAGCACCGTGCCGTTAGTTCCTAACGGAGTTTTGGAGGAGTGTCTCAAATATATGGCACGATAGAGAACCACATTGGATTTTATAAAGTGGATTCACTACAATTATCCATCTATGCACTATACGTGGAAGCTCTCGGGTGAAGCGGGATTTGGTATCACCACCATCGGCTATGCGTTTACACGACTTTGCACTCGACTCGGCTTCTATGCATTTGACTACTCTGAGTTTCCTTCGCTGATCCGTGGGGGATTTACTTCACATGAACTTGTTTTTTCTGATCATCCAGTCGCTACGATTAAAAAGGAGATAGACCTACTCATCGCACTCAAACAAGACAACTTCGATCGTGATGCGCATCGACTCACTCCCAACTCGATCGTGCTCTATGACGATCAAGAGGTCAACGTATCCTGTGATTGCATATCCATACCGATGCCATACCGTGCTATCAAGCTAAAGCACAAAGCATATCAAGTGATGGTAAATACCGTGTCAATCGGCGCTACGTATGCACTCTTTGGCTGGGACTTTACGCAAGTACAGGAGATGATCAAAGAAGACTTTGCAAAGAAAGGACAGGCAGTTATAGACTTTAACGAGGCATTGGCAATGGAAGGGTTTGAGTACATTCAGAAATTGATAACTGATAATGGAAAATTGAAAACGTTCACACAGAATCTTCGGAACCGACTAAAGCCACTTTCGACTAAAAAGGAAAAACTGGTGATGACAGGCAATGATGGCTTTGCATATGGCTCTGTCATGGCGGGAGCGGGAGCATATACTGCCTACCCCATGAGCCCTTCATCGTCTGTACTTGCGACACTTGCTGCGTGGCAACCGAAGACGGGCATGATCGTCAGACATGTTGAGGATGAAATATCAGCGATAAACCAGGCACTTGCATTTTCGTATGTTGGAGTACGAGCAGCTACTGGTACTTCAGGGGGTGGTTTTGCACTCATGGTCGAGGGAGTTAGTTACGCAGGGATTGCAGAGATGCCCCTCGTGATCTTTATAGCACAGCGTCCCGGACCTGCGACGGGTCTTCCCACCTGGACTGCACAGGCTGACCTGCTCTGTGCGGTGCATGCGGGACACGGCGAGTTCCCCAAGATCGTCCTGGCTCCAGGCGATATGCAGGAGATGATCGAGCTCACAACCAAGGCATATGATCTGGCTGACATCTACCAGACTCCCGTCATCATCCTGTCAGATAAACTCCTGAGTGAGTCCCATGAGAGTGTGGACCTCGAGATCGTCCGCAAGATCCAAACAGAATACGTACCAAATAGGGGCAAGATAGTATCACAGACGAATCAAAGTCCTTATCTGAGATATAGAGATTCCTCAGACGGGATCAGTGAGCTGCTTATCCCGGGAGTGCAATCTCCCCACCACTGGCAAGCCAACTCATACGAACATCTTGAGGATACTCATACGACAGAGGTGGCGAGTGAGGTAGTAAAACAAACTGATAAGCGCGCTCGCAAGCAGCGTGTATATCTCGGCGACGAGGACTATCTGGGCGAGAGATATGTCGGATTTGAAATGCCAAACCAATATGGTGAGCTGACTGCATCGACTGTGCTCGTATGTTGGGGTGGGTCAAAGTCTGTGGTGTGCGCCGCGCAAGCGGAGCTCGCGCGGCGCGGAGTAGCAACATCCGCGATGCACTTTACCCATGTGTACCCACTTTCATCGAAAGTTCGCGACCAGTTTGATCAAGCAAAACGCTATATATTGGTAGAAAACAACAGTGAGGCTCAGCTTGGCAAGGTGCTTCGTATGGAGCTGGGGATTGATGTGGGACGCTCCAAAGAAGACTGTATTTTGAAGTACGACGGTCGCCCACTGCTCATCGAAGATATTGTGAATCGTTTGATCTAATATATGACTACTCAAAAAAGCAAACTATTTGAAGACCTTTCCGGCTACACGCCTACCTGGTGTCCAGGTTGTGGTGATTGGGGGATCGTGCGTGCGATCAAGTTGGCACTGAGTGAGCAGGGACTCGGACCTGCAGATATTTTTGTGGCTTTTGATATCGGCTGTGCGGGCAATATGAATGACTTTCTCCACGCAAACAGTATGCACACGCTCCATGGTCGATCGATCTCTTCAGCTATAGGGATGAAGCTCGGACATCATACGCGCCCCGTACTCGTTATAGGTGGTGATGGTGCGCTTTATGGCGAAGGAGGGAATCACTTTCTTCATGCTTGTCGGGGGAATCACGATATCACGGTCATCGCACACGACAACATGGTATATGGGCTGACGACTGGCCAAACGGCTCCCACGACCAACAAAGGTACCAAATCAAAATCCACCCCACAAGGAAGTATCGAGGTTCCCGTCAATCCACTCGCACTCGCGCTGACACAAGGAGCTACCTTTATCGCGCAAACATTTGCAAACAATTCGCGCCATGTTGCAGATATGATCAAGGCAGCGATGCAACACAAGGGATTTTCCCTCGTGAATATCCTCCAGCCGTGTGTGACGTTTAACAAGATCAACACCTATCACTACTTTTTTGAGCGCATTACCTATCTGGAGCAGTCGCGAGACACATCCTCTATTGATGAAGCCTTGAGGCTCTCTATGGAGTCGACTCATGAGCGATTTCCTCTCGGGATCATCTATGAGAAAAAAGACAGCGTGCCCTATCACGAGGCCATCGCCCATCTGTCTCCAGATGCGCCACTGTATGCGCACCCACGCATGTCAGATCTTTCCCAACTTGAGCATACCTTTCGATGACTATAGACATCACACTCTCAGATGCGCCAACACCTCTGTCATCCTGAACTTGTTTCAGGATCTTTCACAGGAGCACTTCTAAATGTGATATCTATAAGTTGATGTCTCAAAAGAAATCACAATCAAGACATTTCATACCTGTACTAGTCAATAACAACGGTGACAGATCCTCTTGCATGTCATCCCGTTGAAAAACGGGATCCATTCATAGATGTGGTGTGAAGATGCATAGATTCCGGCTTTCGCCGGAATGACAGAAAATACACACCGTCTTTTCTTGTCATTGTAGATGTTGACCTTTACGGGGATGACACTAAATACTTGCACATTGACATCTAGCAAAGTTCTGTGTACACTGCTAATCTATGACAGATATCAAACCTGTTTCCGCTCAACCTTTTTATCCTGTTCTCCCCGTCCTCGACACCGTAGTCATGCCCTCCTGTGAGTCGGTGCTCGTGGTCGGGAGACCCCGTAGCGTCGCTGCACTCCAGCAGGCGATCCAGACAGACAATCGTATCCTCGTGGTGACCCAAAAGTCATCTAAAGACCAGCCTGAACTCTCGGATTTATTTCCTATTGGCGTCATCGCAACGATCGAGCGCGTAAATCCTGGAGACAAGGGCGAGACCCAGATCCTCGTCAAAGGAGTGGAAAAAGTGTCTCTTGTATCACTCATCCAGTCTGATCCCTACCTTCTCGGTCAAGTCGTCCGCGTGGATGAAGTCGTCTCTGATGACGCTGAGACACAAGCACTCGTACATCATATCGCCGGCGAGCTAAAGCGCTGTATAAACATGGGCAAGACACTCGATCTGAACTTTCTCATCAATGTGCTGTATATAAACAACGCCTACACGTTTTCGTATCAAGTTCTGTCTGTGCTGGATATGAAGCTTTCAGAGCGCCTACGCATATTTCAGGTAAACGATCTCAAGGAGCGCCTCAAGCTGCTCTCGCAAAAGCTCGCAGAGGAGATTAGTGTCCTGGAGATCGAGCACAATATCTCCAAAAAAACTAGTGACAAAATCGACGATAACATGCGTGAGAATATCCTCAGAGAAAAGATGAAAACCATCGAGGAGGAGCTCGGCGGATCCAAAGGTGGAGGGGAGAAAGATACCCGAGATCTCAAAGAGAAGATCCGTGATGCAAAGATGCCTCCTGACGTGCAGTCCAAGATCGAAAAGGAACTAAAGCGTCTGGAGAGCATGTCGCAGTTCAATCCTGAGGCATCCTCACTGCGTAGCTATATCGAGACAGTAGTGGAGCTTCCCTGGAGCACCAGAGCGCCCCAAAACATCGATATTGCCTATGCTGAGAAGGTCCTCGATGAAGATCACTACGGCCTGAAGAAGGTCAAAGAGCGCATCATCGAGTATCTTGCTGTACTGAAGCTGCAGGCTCAAAATGCGAGCGAGGACGCGGATGTAAAACCTACTACAGAGGAGCAAAAAGTGAAGAAAAAGAAGGCCACTCCTATCAAACAGGACTCGCTGATACCTCGTGAAAAACAACCAAATATCTTATGTTTTGTAGGACCTCCAGGAGTGGGCAAGACTTCACTCGGCAAATCCATCGCCAAGGCACTGAACACGAAGTTCGTAAAGGTGTCACTGGGTGGCGTGCGTGATGAGGCTGAGATACGTGGACATCGTCGGACGTATGTGGGATCGATGCCCGGACGCTTTATCAAGGCTATCAAGCAGGCAGGAGTACGTAACCCAGTCTTTATGCTCGATGAGGTAGACAAGCTCGGCAACGACTATCGGGGTGATCCCGCATCAGCGCTTCTCGAGCTGCTGGATCCTGAGCAAAACAATGCGTTTGAGGATCACTACCTCGAGCTGCCGTTTGATATGTCAGAGGTATTCTTTGTCACCACAGCCAATCAGCTTGACACGATCCCCGCTGCCCTTTTGGACCGTTTGGAGATCATACACTTTGCGGGATATACCGAAGACGAAAAGTACAACATCGCCAAAAACTACCTGATCACGAAGCAAAAAGTGGCTCACGCCATAAAGACAAATCAAGTAGAGATGAAAGAGGAAGCCACGCGCGAGATCATCAGAAAATATACACGCGAGGCGGGAGTGCGCAACCTGGAGCGTGAGATCGCTCATGTGATGCGCAAGATCGCACGCAAGATAGTAGAGGACACGTCTCTCAAATTCCCCGTCGAAGTAGCCCAGGCCGATCTACAAAAGTATCTCGGCATCCCGCGCTACTCAGCGCAGATGATCGAGGATGCAGACTATATAGGCATCTCCACAGGTCTCGCGTGGACACAGGCGGGAGGAGACATCCTCTTTATCGAGGTCACTACGATGCCCGGCAAAGGAGCCCTCACGCTCACCGGAAATCTGGGTGATGTCATGAAGGAGTCCTGTCAAGCAGCGCTCTCATATGTACGATCACACTATACTGATTTTGATCTGGCAAAGGACCTCTTTAGCAAGATCGATATCCATGTACACGTGCCAGAGGGTGCCACCCCCAAAGATGGCCCATCAGCAGGCGGCGCGATCACTACTGCACTCGTCTCAGCGCTGACCAAGCGTCCCGTAGATAAATATCTCGCGATGACCGGAGAGATGACCCTGCGTGGTCGTATCACACCCATAGGAGGCGTCAAAGAAAAGGTCATCGCCGCTCACCGATCAGGGATCAAGCGTGTCCTCCTGCCCAAAGAGAACAAAAAAGACTTTGATGAGGATGTGCCTGAGAAGATAAAGCAAGAGATCGAGTTTACCTTTGTGGAGCGGATAGAGGAAATATTAAAGAAGGCTCTTCTTCCTGCAAAGAAGCAGGAGAAATCAAAATGATAAATCCTGATGAGCTGCTATTTTGTGTGGATGATCAGAATGTGCCGATCGCTCCGGTGAGCCGCAAAGCGGCTCACCGTGATCACATTTGGCATCAAACTGTCCATATCCTGGTGCTAGATCCATCTCATGGGCAAATCCTTTGTCAACAGAGATCTCTGCTCAAAGACTCAAATCCAGGCATGCTTGAATGTTTTTTTGGAGGACATGTGACTTCAGACCAAACCATAGAGACCGCAGTTGTCTCAGAGTTTCACGAAGAGTTAGGGATACGTTCATCGCTACTAGATCTAAAATCTATTGGAATATACAAGAGCGAGCGTGTGTTTGAGTACCAACATCAATTTTTTTATGATTTGCCTGTCGACATGAGTAGTATTCGCATTGAAAAAGAAGAGATTCAGCGTGTCTTTTGGTTTCCCATTCCTCAACTTATCAAAGTCATTGGTGCAAAGGATGCGATGTGGTCATATCCAGGTAATATCAGAGAGATATTCGAGAGGTTAACTCGAGATAGAATAGTATGAGTCTCAGTGCTGGTGCACTCATATCCCCCTGATGATGAATCTTGGTAGGAGCGGTCGATATGCTTGAAAAAGTAAAATCTTAGCTCGCTTGAATTTGCATCAAGTGTGAGCGCTGGAAATTTTACCTCGTGGCAGAGGAGGAAGGAGGAAAAAATGAAAATGAAGAAGAAAATTGATTGGGTCGGAATCGGCCTAATCTTTTTTTGGCTTCATTAGTTGTCTTCGGACTCCTAGTGACAGGAAAAGGTCCTTTGGACCTTTTCCTGGGTAACTGAGCCTAGTGCTCAGTTTGAGCCCACTGCTGCCACAGTGGGCTCACTTCATCTTAGAACTATTTATACCATCCCTCATAAACTACACCCAAATTGATTGCCATGTCGTCGCATTGAGATGCGCCTCCTCGCAGTGACTATTGGGTTTGGATTGTTGGCGATGGTATTACATAGCTTGTCATGAGCTGCTTTTGCTTGTGCTTCAGTTCTCCACTGTCCATCGTGTGTAAAAACACCTCCCAAAATCAGTGGGCATTGAGAAGGAAGCTCCTGGTAGCCAGAGCCCGCAGCATTTTTAATAGATATAACAGTATTAACGAGATTTCTTTCAGGAAGAGCAGGGATGCATAGTGTATTGTAGAATGGACATACCTCACATACACGTTTCTTAATCAGCTGAAGTACCTCATGGTGTTCGATGGGTTCGCCTGACAAGCCACAGACAAAGTGACGACCAATTGTCGAAGGGGGAAACTCTATGTGTGACATACTGTATTCTCCCATCACTATGGGATATTGTCAAACTATAGCATCTTTGCCCTGATGATCTGCGCCAAGTTGTAGAGACGGTATAGAAGGGGATTTGGAGTGAGATCATAGCTCCCTGCATACTGCACAAACTCTGTCCCATAGCCAGACTTAAACCGGGTAAATCCTGCCCACGGATCAGAGTCATCATGATCAGGGGGGAGACTGCCCCACATGTCGAGGGATCGGGCGCCGAGGCGCTGTCCGAGGCGCATGGTCTCCCACATGAGAAGATTCGCAGCCATCAGGTTCCGATGCTTCTCACTGGAGCCTCCATAGGTATAGTAGATCGTATCTTTGAAGTGCCAGACTTGAAATGCGGCGAGCGGCTCGCCATTGAAAAAAGCTATCAAAATGCGGGATGTGAGACGAGATCCTTCGACTCCGTTTGCACTTCGCTCAGGATGACCTGTTGGAGAAGGGATCCCTGCCTGCGCAGGGATGAAAGATGAAGACTCGGGGATGACAGATTTGAGATGTTGCCATATATTCCTGTGATACGCAGGCGCATGACCGCGATAGCCTTGGCGCCTGGTCGTGTCGAAGTAAAGCTTTTCAAAGATCGCATATCCCTCATCGGTACTCATCTCACTCACGATCACGCCCTTTTTAGTCGCAAGTCTTATGTTGTACCTCGTCTTTGGATGCATCGCGGCAAGGAGCTTGTCTTCGGACTTTGAAATATCCAGCACTTGATTCCATGCCGTGAACAATGGGTGTGAGGACGCTTGCAAACCTTCAATTTGCGCTTTAGATTTTGCATTTTGCAATACATCCGGCTCGAATTTGACGAACAAGATGTGATGTGTGCGGCAGTACCCTTTGAGATAGCGGAGAAACTTAGTGGTGGGCCAGGTTGACTTTGGGATGTATCCTATTGAGTACCCCGTATGCGGGATGGGATGGAGAGTCATCTGAAAGACTGAGTCGACAGTGGACAGTCGGTAGTCGTCAGTCGTCACTGATGGAAGGGATCCTTCGCTCTGCTCAGGATGACTAGAACAAACAAATCGAACTACCGATTTCCCTTCGGCTTCGCGCACGGCTCCCCACTCCCAGGATTGCATGGGGTGGGAGACGTGAGAGTTCCAGGCTATCGTGTCTGTGGTGATGACGGTTACGGTGGACATAGAACAAATGCAAAAGGCAAAATTCAAAAAGTAAAATAATCAATCAGCAACCTACAAAAAATTTAATGTTAATTTGGGTCCAAATGTCGCGGGATGGCCACGCTTCGCGCGCAATGACAACACGGGTCAACTCGAGTCTTATACGGAATTCCCTTAATTCGGTTCGCACCCAACTCCCCCTCGTTCCTTAACGAGGGGTATCCCCTCAAGGGGAGGGGGTGTAAGACGCAAATGATTTGAGGGAATTCCGTATAACTTATAATTCACTTCAACAATAACTCTAATGTATCCTCGGCACAGGTCTCCCACGAGAACTTTTGTGCCTGAGCAAGTCCACGCTCGACCATACTGTATGTTAGTTTGAAATCCTTCTCTATGAGTCTCAGCTTGTCGAGGAGCTCCTGGACACTATCGGGCTTGAAGTACAGTGGTGCGCCTCCACCTACCTCAGGGAGCGACGAACTGTTACTGCTAAGCACCGGACAGGATGCTGCAAATGCCTCCAGAAGGGGAATGCCAAATCCCTCATAGAGCGAGGGAAGTACAAAACACAGTGCATGTGAGTACAGCTTGTTGCGATCGACCTCAGTCACGTACCCCGTAAAGTGCACCACATGTTCGATGTGAAGCTTTTTGGCAGTTTCAAATATTTCTTCATACATCCACCCCTTTTTTCCTGCGATGACGAGTCGCTGCTGTGGTTGCTCTTTGTGAAAGAGCGCAAATGCATAGAGGAGAGTCTTGATATTTTTCCTGGGTTGCAGTGTCCCCACATAGAGTACATATTCTCGAGTGACGAGGGGATACTTTTTGCCATCGATGATAAAGTGCTTCGAGGGTATCTCAGGAGCGGTGATCTTTTGAAACCTATACCCATTGAGTATCGTATGTACTGATTTTGAATCTACTTTATACTGCTTGAGGATATCCTGACGGGTATTTTCAGATACCGCTATGATATCCGAAGCACAATATACGGCCTGAGAAGTCCACTCAGTCAGTTTGTACAGATCTTTTTTGAGGAACTCATTTGGGAAAAAAAGAAATGCGAGATCGTGGACGGCGACGACTAGCTTACATCCAGGTGGCAGCCACGCGGGGGCATAGTGAGCGGGAGCAAAGAAGGCATGAAACCCTATCGAGGGCAGAAATAAGAGCTTTCTGATTTGTTGTTTGGCATAGTCATACATCAGTCTTAGCGGTAGAAATATCCGAATCCATCCGCGTGGACCCCAGACGATCTTGTAGCGAAAGTGGCTACTCTCACGAGGCATGTGAAAAAGAGGAGCGCTGCGAAGATACACACAAAATCTCAGGTCACTACTCGAGTGCTTCTTGAACTCATGCAGGAGGTTGTGTGTATAGACAGACACTCCCACTTGCATGGAGACATTTGCTTCGTTGCCGTCGATACAGATAAGCTTCATAGGTGTGATCAGGCCCATTCTGATAGTACTGGAATTATACCCCAACTGCAAACGTACCCGGATGAAATCAAAATGATAAAAGAAAAAGGTAAAATTACTGCATGAAGATCAACAATATCAGATTCATCATGCTGCACAGGCGCGGAGGAGATTTGAAACGTATGTGCTCCACGAGTACTGTAGGGCACGCGTTGAGCCTGCTTCCTTGAGTTTGGTTCGGACATCTTCGCGCACGGCCATCTCACCAAGCGCCTTTGATATGGATTCTATACTCTGCGGGTCAACGGGCATCCCTGCGCCGCCGGTTATAAGCTCCGCAAGTGAGGATATATCGCTGGTGATGACGGGGCACCCACACTTCATGGCCTCGATCACCGGATATCCAAAACCCTCATAGAGTGATGGCATAACCAGTGCAGTTGCGTCCGTATAGAGACGAGACAGCGTCTCATCAGGCACATGACCGAGCAGCAGCACTTGTGGATTTGCAAAGTGAGGTTGATCTCCCCAGCCATTTGGCCCTACAATCGCAAGCTTGTACACCGCAAATCGCGGGTATGAAGTCACGAATGACTCAAATGCGCTGATGAGGTTTGCATAGTTTTTGCGTGGTTCCAGTTTTCCTACGGCGAGGAAGTATCTGTTTGATTCAAGCGGAGGGGGAAGTATAGTGGTAGCAGGGGGGAGTTCTGCAACACCGGGATACAGAGTCATCAGCTGTCCCGCAAAAGAAGGGAACTTTTGCACAAAATCACGCTGGGTTGATTTGCTATCGCTGATGATCAGATCGCATTCTGTAGCGACACGCTCAAGGCGGTTTGTTTGGGTATTGAGTATGAGTGGATCTACGGTGTCAGGGTAGAGTGCATAAACCATATCATGTAGAACGGTGACTTTCTTATGTGCGATCTGAGGAGGTGGTTGTGTCCAGTCTGAGCTGATCCATACATCATATTGCCCCGGAAGAGGAGTTCCGATAGATTGCATGCCCCTTTCATTCCACAGCCATGCCAAGGCGCGCGGGGGGAGGTACCAACGGATATACGACTGACCAGACTGTTTTATTTTCTTGAGTATCTCTGGATCAAGTCTTCGATTTAGTCCCGAAAAGAAAAAGGTATATTTGTGCCCTGACTTGTCCTCCAACAATGCTTCTATTAGTCCATGAGTAAATCTCGCTACACCGGTGCCGGCATACGCTACCTGAGAAATATCAATGCCGATATGGAGGGGGGTTGGGGTACTCATTCAACTTTTGAGGTAAGCAAGTGATAAGTTTTTACGAGATACTTCGTGATTGATTCCCAACTGTATTTTTCTCGAGCTAGGGTAAACGCGTTGTTTGTTAGTGTTGTATGAAGGCTGGCATCATGGGAAAGTCGTTTGATTTGTGATACAAAGTCAGCTGCAGTTTCAGCGCGGAGATAGGAGACTCCATCAACGAGAGAGAGTCCCTCGGCTCCAGTGGCTGTCGTGATGATGGGGGTGCGTGCTGCCATCGCAGCAAGGATCTTCAGGCGTGTACCTCCAGGTCCATGGATCGGCGCTACGAACATGTGTGACTGCGAATAGAGCTTCTTTACCACCTCTGTATCCGCATGCATGAGATCAACTATCGTAATATGCTCGGACATGAGCGCCTTGTACCGAGTAGGGATATTTTGTCCCGCGATGATTAGTTTTGCGTGAGGCATGATGCGAATAAGCTCGGGATAAATAGCCTCGATGAGTACGTCAGATGCCTCGATATTCTGAAGCCATGAATAGTTGCCGAGAAACAAGATCTGGGGAGCATGGGTAATCGTCTCATCGTCATCATGTCTCCGTTTTGCCATCTCAAACATATCATCTCCAGCGCCATTGGGGATGACCACTGGGGTGACTTCGGGGGCCAAAACTGATATGGCGATCGCATCAGACTCTGAAACAGCCGCCACCAGCGTTGCCTTTTTCCAATAGAATCGCTCCCAGTACTTGAGCTTGTAGGTATCGAGTCTGAGCGGATGGTGGATAAACCATGGACGAGACTCTATATAGTGTTTGTACACCCGGTACTCGATGGTTTGTTCGACGAGCAAGATCGGTATTTTAGTCTCCGGGATGTGTGGCATGACATAAAATGTTTCCGCATGGATGACATCAAACGTATGCGAAGCGAGGAGATCCTTGACCGTTTTAGCTGCCTCTGGCGAATAGTTTCTCACGATGAGAAACGGCAGTTTCCCAAAAATAGCCTTGAGTATCGTTTTGACCTGCCATGGCTTTTCGGGCCTGCGACAGAGGTACACCTTTTCACAATAGTTTCGAAGTTGATCTGCATGCTGCTTTTCCTCATCACGTTTGTATAAACACACGAGATGTACCTCGTGAGACTTGCTGAGGTGTTTGAGCAGGTTGTAGGTGCGGATTTGCCCACCCGATGCAGGCGGATACGGGAGGTATGGGGTGAGCATCAAGATCCTCATAGTTTCAAGAGTATAAATCGATCATCATTGATAAGCATCGTAGATGTTGGAATATCCCTATGCAAGTTACGTGCCGTCTCGTGATTGTACGTAAATACATATTTATACCCATCATCCTTCATTTGCTGTGCCCCACCATATATCGTGGGGGAGCCTTTTCTGTCCAGTGCATACAGTACGGTAGTGTCACCAGCTGTATCAGTGACGATGAGATCATCAGGTTTTACAAAGTTCGCTACTGCTTTTGCAAACTTCGGTATATCACTCAGTGAGTAGTAGTAGTGATGCACCTTGTCCCACGAATACGACCATCCGAAGCTGAGGAGCACCAGGCAGAATACTATCACGAGCATCTTTTTAGTTTTTCCATGTACGAGTCCGTATAGGTGTGATGCGCCAAGCCCTCCATACAGCGCTATGGTAGGCAACGCAAGTATCTGATAATACTCATGTTGCACATTGCCTCCTTGGAAGGTCCCTACATATAGTGCGGTGGAGAGGAGGAGCGATGCAGGGAGAAATGTGCGATTCTTTTTCACGAGTCCCGCGATAAGGAGCGGAAGTCCAAAGGTCCCCATAATCAGCAATGTAACACGCTCGTACAGTACCCATCTAAAAAATGCGGGGCGCATAAATATGGGCTTGAGTCCTCCCTCCACATTTACATACCCTATCAGCCACTCTGATGAAGGGATGCCCTCTGGATAGTTTAGGATATAAAGCCTCCATGCGATAAGAGGGATACAAGAAAGTGCAAACAAAATGCCCACATATACGAGTCTGTGCAGCGGCTTGTAGTGGGAACGAGTTTTTGCCAGGCCATATGCCCACGCCACTGCATAGAATATAGTCGTTGGCTTGATGAGTAGTGCTGCGGCAAATAGGACCGCACTTGCAAACACCGCTCTCGATGAGACATTTTTCCTGTGCACCAGGTAAATTGCCAGAGTCACCGCAGTAAGTGCGGGAACCTCAGGCAATATGGCCCGAGTAAAAAATACAAAGAAGGGGAACGTAGCAAACAACAGTCCTGCGAAGAGGCCAGCCACCTCGCCCCCCGAGTCAAGGGCAAAGTGGTAGGTACAGTAAAGTATGACACAAGCGCAAAATATGCTTATAAGTCGCCCCCATGTAGTGAGAGAGAACTGAGGGATGAGGAGTTGTGAAGCTCCGATCCACGCGTTGTACAGTGGAAACTCTACCATGCGGTATCCAAAAGGGTTACTGATGCCCGACTGAGACGAGGAAAGGTCGTCATATCGAGGTTTCGATAGGTCAAATCCGTATCGAGTAAAATTGCGTGCCACTGCAGCGGTGTCTGCCTGTCGCCAGCTATGGTACTCAATGAGAGGAGTATCTATCTTGTACAGTCGAAACAAGATGCAAAGTGCAAGTAATACAGAAATGAGAATACGACTGCGGACAACAGATGTCATAAGGTGAGTATACCTAAAATTACTGGGCTACACGGTGCGAGTCTCTGTGTGCAAATGATGATCGGCTGCAGCCATGACGATACCTGCCACTGTCCAAAAGGTAAACGCCACCTTTGAAGCCTCAAACACATCAATCATCACTGCATTGATACCAAGTGCAAACAACCCTACTGAAAATCCTATAAAGAGGAGTCGAGTAGAGTGCTTGAGTTGAAGCGCCACACGTACTGAGCGTGAGAAGATAAGCCACAATATATATCCAAATAGTCCCGTTCCCAACAGTCCTGTCTCCCCAAGCCACCTGAAGTAGTCTCCATCAGTGCTCTCGGTGATGGAGCTGGGTCCGGTGCCAATAAGTGGGTTTCTAAGGAATGCGTTCCACGCACGTGGCCACTCGACTTGAGTACGCGTAGTCATCGAAGTGTCGCCTGCATACACACTTTTGACTATGATATCTGCCATTTCCTTGTATTTGTCTCCGACGATTTTTTCAGCTTGTTGGCGCGTGAGTGTGATACCACCCTTTCGAGCCTCTTCAATTTCTTTTTCCACCCGTATATTTTTGAGAGCAGCGAGCGCTTCCTTGTCTTGTGATATAGGCTTTGAAGTGCCTTTGATATTTATTGACACACCAATGCCAGAAGGGAGCGTTTCAGTAGTGAGATCTTGGTCGATATTGATCTCGCCTGTTTTGGTATTTTCAAATACTTGACGTTGCTTAAAGGTGTCTTGGAGACGCTGGGTCATGTCGCTATTGGTATACATCAAAACAAGCGTGAGCACCACCGTAAAGATAAGCAGTCTAAACTGGCGAGACACGACACAAAATACTACGATTGATACGATGTAGGCTGCAAATGATATCCGAGAAGCAGTAAATATAAGCACCAAGATCGCGAGCGAAAAAGCCATGATTGCTCGAAGTCGATGTCTGCCCACTGCGATCCATGAGGCCAAGATCGGGATAAAAAATACTAGATACGCAGCGAAATCATAATGCCCCGCAAATGTAGATGACACACGTGCAAATGGGGTGAGATTTAGGAGTGCGCCCTTTGCAAACTCAGGATTCATCGTTTGAACTGCAGGGAAGTCGAAGAAGCGGAAAAAGAAGTACGAGATTGATGCGATAGGGACAATGGAAGATGTCGCACCCCACTCAAAAAAGTTACGTACTGGCTGGAATACCGTAGAGAATTTTTGACCGAGCGCGTAGAGCGATACGGCAAACACCACTGCAAGAGCGTACTTAAAGTATTTTCTCACGAGGTCGTACTGGAGATCCCCTGATTTTCTGGACAACGCAAACTCAGCTGCAACTGCGGCATATGCTACAAAAAAGGGAATCATATACTCAACCCTCCGCAAGGCATGCGCGATGCCAATATTGCGGAAATATATGGCATGTGAAATAAAGTAGTTAAATAGGAACGAAGCTATGCACACTGCCCAAAAAAGTAATATATATCGTGCAAACATAGGCTGAATCAGAAATTTTTTCCTATAGATTTGCACCCCCATCACAAGCGCCATCAGTGCCACATAAAAATCTTCGAGGCGCACTGAAATATAAGTATCATTTATACGCATGAAGGGAAATTTTGGGTACAAGGGGATCAGAACTAAAAACACCACGGTGAGTATCTTCAGCACATTTCGATCAAATGAAGCAATGATTTTTTTCATAGGTTAGAGTGATAACTGTTCAAGTGCCTTATTGTATGTTTCAACCAGATATGGCTTTCCAAATACGATCCCGATCGCAATGCTGATGCGGGATTTGAGGATAAGTAGATATTGTACCAAAGTCAACTCTGTCTTCGAATGGTGAGTCTGGTAGAGGTAGAGGAGTCCGCGAAATAGTTGGATCACCGGATACGACTTGTTACTCGATGCAGAGCCAATATGTACGACTTTTGAGGATGGTTCAAACCATACCGTCATGCCTTTTTTGCTTGCTCGATAGAAGAGCTCCACTTCCTCCATATACATAAATATTTTCGGGTCAAATCCATTCAAGTCATCAAAGTATTCCTTTTTGCATAAGAAACAAGCACCTGAAATCCAGTCAGCCTGACAAGTGGCGTTTGGTGATGACCTTGTCAAGCCCCATCGATCCCCAAATAAAAAGAGCATGCCAATGATGACAGGAATAGTAAAATATTTACCCACTGATGACTGCGGAGATAAATCAGGATTTAGCAGCTTGGGACCCATAAAATGCCTTTTTATTCCTGAAGTGTCATAGGTGATGTTTGTTTCAAACGTAGCAGGCTTGTTGTAGGTGAGGTAGGTCGAAAATAGCTTTGAAAGACCATCCTCCATGATGATTGTGTCAGTATTGATCAAAAGCAGGTATTCACTGTCTGATGATGCCGCAGCGAGATTGTGACCTCTGCCGAACCCAATATTTTCAGATTGGAGTATAAGCTTTACATCTATATCAAGCTCAGGGATCAGCTCGCGAATTGCCTCTTTAGTACCATCTGTGGATGCATTGTCGACGATTACCAATTCAACCTCTGACTTCGCGAGAGGCTTTATCCAGCTTCGCTTGAGTGACCTGTCGATGCTGCGAATTGCTTGGATGGTGAGGTCTTTGGTGTTGTACGATACCATGTTGATGGAGAGCAGATGAGGTGGCATGATATAATCCTATTGTACCCAAAATTCAACCAATTTGGGTGAGTTTTGCCGGAGTAGCTCAGTGGTAGAGCAAACGTTTCATAAGCGTTGGGTCGGGAGTTCGATTCTCCCCCCCGGCACCCACCAATTTAAGAGAAATATCTATGAAAATACTCTCCATCACCCCCTTGCAATTGCCCGAAGTAAAGGTTATCAGAGTGGCGCGCTTTGTAGACGAAAGAGGATATTTCACTGAGATTATGCGCGAGTCTGATCTCACTTCTCATCCTGAGCTCAGTAGCATCGCAGGCAAACACTTTTGTCAAACAAACGAGAGCGTTTCTCGTGCCGGGACCATACGAGGACTCCATATTCAGGTAAATCCAAACCTCGACAAGTATCTGAGACTGATTTCTGGACACATCATTGACCTTGCTCTGGATATAAGACAAAACTCCCCAACTTTTGGAAAAATCTGTTCCTTTGAATTAAAATCTGATCCAGACAGCGACCATGAGGGTATGATCCTCATCCCTTTTGGATTTGCACATGGCATAGTGGCGATCGAAAATTGTCGACTACAGTATTTTCAAACCGGTAATTGGAATGGTGACGGAGAGGCATCGATAAGTCCCATATCGACGGAGATTGACTGGTCGCTGGTTGACCCTGCACACCGCGCACAATTTGTATCGCTTTCAAGCAATCCCAAGATGAGCACCAAAGACAGACATGGCATGTCGCTTAATCAGTGGGCTACCCACCCGCTTGCATCCTCAGTGTACTGATATATTTGGTATGCCCACTGCTATCTACAAACCGCGAGGTAAAACACCACTTGAATGTGTGCAGCGATACAAATCTACAACCGGTACTTCTGTTGTAGTCAGCTATGCGGGGAGACTAGACCCACTCGCTGAGGGCGTGCTCGTGTTGCTCGTGGGTGATGAGAATGCAAACCGCCGGAGTCTCGAGCAGGTATCAAAAGTATATGAAGTTGATGTGGTGTTTGGAATCAAGACAGACGCCGGAGATCTTATGGGCATGCCCACTCTCTCTGATAGGTTGCCGCCAAATATCAGTTCTAGAGTCCTACTACAAACCACCGCATCATTCCTTGGTACTACCGTACAGCGCTATCATCCGTATTCCTCGACACGCGTCGATGGCAAACCACTATTTTATTGGGCTCGAGAAGGAAGACTGAGTGAAATAACGATTCCCACTCATCCCATCAGTATAGATTCCATTGAAATTATTAATACACGAATCGTTTCGCTTCAGAGCATGGTGGATAGTTGCAACCTAATCGTCCCAAAAGTCCATGGTGAGTTTCGTCAAAAAGAGATTATAGAGGCGTGGCGCGCGGCTTCTGGTGATTACGACTTTCAGGTATTTTCACTTCGCGTGAGTTGTGCCAGTGGAGGCGTGTATATGCGCGTGCTTGCAGAAGATATTGCCAACATGCTTGGAACGCATGGGTTCTGTTTACGCATTATTCGTACCCGTGTGGGAAAGTGGGGGCAGGACGACTGTTTGCACTTGTGGGAGCACGACCACGTCTAACCAGCAGTGTACTTGCTCGAACATGGCTTCGTCCGGGAATCCATCCAACCGTAGTGAAGGGATGATACGATTTGTCTTTTTGGTGTTAAACACGCTTTCAAGCTCATCCACTACCCCGCAAAAATGCTCATATGCACTGTCACCGAGACCAAATATCGCAAGGGTGTTTGATTCAACCCGTTTCACTTCACTGATCTGCTCTATAAATAGCTGTGTTGATGGATTGGGATCTCCTTCTCCCCAGGTCGAAGCACCTACCAAGACCAGATCATACGAAGACAAATTTTCAAATGGACAAAAAGCCTGATCAACCAATTCAACCTGATGAGACTTGCTCACTAGATATTCTTGAATATGTTCTGACACGAGTAGTGTGTTGCCAGTCAAGGAGCCATAGAGGAGAAGGATGTTCATAGGTACTACTGGGCACAGTCGAGGCATCCATCAGAGAATGGATCTTTCAATATGGTCTTTTCGCGCTCCTCGGCATTTTCTTCACCTGGTTTTGCAGGCTTATCAGTATCTTTATTTACCCAAAACTTTCCGCGTGTGGTACGAGAAGTACGGACATTTTCTGTACCAGATATAAAATACTCATACTCAGTGTCGCCACATGCGCCACCATCAGCGCCCTCCAAGCGTCCATCTTTGCATACCCTGCGACCTACGACGCCTTCTGGCTTGACAGGGTAGAGGACAGGTTGACCTTCAAGCACCGTGGTCATGAGACTATTCCAAATCGGTGCCGCTCCAGTGACACCAGATGCAAGGAGTTGATTCATAGGTGTGCCGTCATTGTTTCCGACCCATACCGCCACCAGATAGTTTGGTGTGTACCCGATGGTCCAGTTGTCCTTTTTTTCATCAGTAGTACCTGTTTTTACGGAAACTGGCGCATATCCCTTGATCTGAAGTTTTGATCCTCTTCCAAACGCGTCTTTACGTGCGTTATCATCAGACAATATATTTGAGATGAGGTAGGCCGCTTCCTCAGATATAGCTCGTTTGCCGCCCATAGCTAAGTAGTTTGGCATCTCAAGTGGTGCATGGATGTCTAGTGAAAAGTTTGGATCTTGAAACTCGTAGAGCACCTTGCCATTTGAGTCAGTGATTTTGAGTATCGATTGGAGATTGCGTGGCTTTCCGCGATTTGCAAATGTCGAAAATGCCTGCGCCATCTCAGTCATCCTCACTTCGCCACCACCCAGAGTGAGCGAAAGTCCATATCGACTCGGATCAACCTGAAACGAATCGATGAGGAATGCAGAGGATGAAGCTATAAAGCTGTCGACTGTATTCATCGAAAGTACTTTGACGGCGATGATATTGTTTGAGCTTGCGAGGGCGTATCTGATCTTCATGGGACCACGAAAAGTACGGTCGTAATTGAGTGGACAGTAGGGCTTCTGTGGCGACTTGAAACAGGTAGCATTGTCGAGGAGTACGCTGGAGGGAGTGATGAGTCCTCGATCGAGTGCGATGGCATAATTGATGGGCTTGATGGATGATCCAGGCTGGCGCAGTGCGGTAGTGACATTAAAACTCCCCGATGGCGACGCAAAGTAGTCGTAGGATCCGATCATCGCGAGTATCTCCCCGCTCACTGGTCGGGTTATGAGTGAGGCCGCGTTGCCCACATTCAGGTATCGCACCTTTTCGAGCTCTTCCTGAAGAATCGCTTCAGCCTTTGTCTGCAGTGGCAGATCAAGCGTTGTGTATATATTGAGTCCCGCAGTACCCACAAACTGTGAGCCAAACTTATCCTCAAGCTGTGACTTGACATAGAATACAAAATGAGGAGCCTTGATATCTACATGCTGGAGGTTGGTAGCAAGCGGCGTTTGCAATGCTTCCGTATACTGCGTAGGAGTTATGTAGCCTTGTTCCTTCATCTTGAGGAGTACTTCATTGCGTCTGATAATGGCAGCATCGGGGTTTACATAGGGATTATAGGTACTGGGAAGCTGTGGAAGCCCTGCTAAGAGCGCGGCTTCGGCTATGCTGAGGTCCTTTGCCTTTTTGTTAAAGTACGAGTTTGCCGCCTCCTCGATACCATAGGCGGAGCCTCCATAAGGGATTTGATTCAGATACATTTCTAAAATTTCCTTTTTACTGAACCGTTTTTCAACTGACATCGCGAGGATGATTTCTTTGATTTTCCGTTTCCATGTTCGTTCGGGGGTAAGCAGTGCGAGCTTGACGAGCTGCTGTGTAAGCGTAGACCCACCCTGCAAACTGGTTCTATTGATATAGGTCTCCTTTGCTGCACGCAGCACACCAGAAATAAGCGAAACCCCTGAATGTTTATAAAAGTCCTTGTCTTCTATGGCTATAGATGCTTGACCTATATAAGGTGGGAGATCGGCAAGCTTGACGGGAGTACGGTTCTGATCGCTAAACACCTCGTACAAAAGGGTGCCGTTTCTATCATATATATGTGACGACAAGGGAGTTGATTGAAAATTCCTCAGCTTTTCTGGGTTTGGAAGGTCCTGTATGATATTTTTGTAAAAATAGTAGTTTGCAGTTACAAATAATGACACCACTGTCACTGCAATAAGTAATAGGAGTACCAAACGAGGGTGATACCGCTTTCTTGAAAGCATATGGACTATGGCAGTGTGATTTGAGCGATGGTGGGAGTGGGGGGCATGCATATGCGTGAGGAGGTGATTGTATCAGACTCATACAGGGTGACACAAGTTGTAGTGGAAATCCCATAGAGGTGTTGTATAATGTCCCAGTATTATGATTACACTCCCAGACGACAAACACCTGATTATCAGCGAATACGCCCAACATAAAGGCGATACGGGTTCACCTGAGGTGCAGATAGCTCTGCTTTCTCAAAAAATCCAAAAGCTCTCTGACCATCTGGGTGAGAACAAAAAGGACAATCATTCTCGACGTGGACTCCTCAAAGTCATTGCCAAAAGACGCCGCATCATCGGCTATTTGCAAAAGCTCGATGACCCACGCTATCAGGCAATGATCACAAAACTAGACTTGAAAAAGTAATGGTCATGTGGGATGATGTCCCAATTGATTTTAGAAGTTTATTATTTGAACAATACACTTGAGCGAGAGCTAAGTGCCTGGTTCAACTTCTAAAATCTCCTATTTCATATATTTACGCAGACACAAAGTAGCTTACAAGACTCACCTTGTCTTCTGCATGCACTTAGAGCAATTTATTTTATTTTCTTAATTTTTTATGAACACACTGTACACACAGTCGCTTCAACTCGGTGACAAAACGCTCACCCTTTCGACAGGCAAGCTTGCCCGTCAGTCTACCGTTACCATCCACGCCACTTGGGGAGAAACAACCCTGTTGGCCATAGTCACCATCGGCAAGACACGTGATGATATCGATTATTTTCCGCTCTCTGTAGAGTTTGTTGAAAAACTATACGCTGGAGGGATTATTAAAGGTTCTCGTTGGGTCAAACGTGAGGGCAAACCTACTGATGAAGCAATCCTCAAGGGTCGTGTCATCGATCGTACGATTCGTCCCCTTTTCCCAAAGTCGTATCGCAAAGAAGTTCAAGTGGTTATCCACCTACTTTCTGTTGACGGAGAGACAAGTGCAGACATACTCGGCGCCATCGCCGTATCAGCTGCGCTTCATCTGACTCCCGTACCATGGAATGGACCTACTGCTACCTCACGTGTTGGCTATGTGGATGGCAAACTCGTTGCACATCCTACGATGGTACAGCAGGCTGCTTCGTCACTCGACCTGGTAGTATCCTCCGTGCAAAATCATGTGAACATGATTGAGACTGGAGCAAATATCGTTAGTGAACAGTTGGTTGAAGATGGCATCAAGCTTGCCAAGTCAGAAAATGCAAAGGTTATCGAGTTTATCGAAACCATCCGCAAGGCTGTTGGTATGCCAAAGGATGTCGCTCCTGATACTGCATTTGATCCTGAGCTTATGAACATCATCTCTGGCGAGTTCGGAGATCGCATCAAGGAGACGATCCAATCAAAAGCGCAGAAAGAGAATCATGATCCTGACGAGATGAACCGATTTGTCAAAGCCATACAGGAAAAACATCCCGATAAGTTTGACGGCAAAATCGTAGCCCAGGCTATCGACTATATAGTCAAAAAGCAGATTCGTGAATTTATGATCACCAAAAAAGCCCGTCTTGATGGACGTGCCCTAGATCAGATTCGTGAGCTTTCTGCTGAGGTAGGCATCGTTCCACGAACCCACGGGACGGGGCTCTTTGGTCGTGGAGATACCCAAGTACTTTCGATAGTTACCCTTGGGAATCCCAGCATGGAGCAGCTTTTGGAGAGTCCTGATGGCCAGGAGTCAAAAAGCTACATGCACCACTACAACTTTCCTCCCTACTCAGTAGGTGAGGTTGGACGTATTGGATTTACCAATCGCCGAGAGATCGGACATGGTGCGCTTGCAGAAAAAGCAATAGAGCCGGTACTTCCTACCAAGGATGAGTTTCCTTACACCATCCGTGTAGTTTCTGAGGTACTTGGATCAAATGGATCAACCAGCATGGGCGCAACTTGTGGATCGTCACTCTCGCTCATGGATGCGGGTGTACCACTGAAGGCTCCTGTTGCAGGTCTTGCAATTGGTCTGGTGAGCAACTCCGATGATGACTATATTCTTTTGACTGACATCATGGGTATTGAGGACTTCTCAGGTGAGATGGACTTCAAAGTAGCGGGCACCGCCACTGGCATTACCGCGATCCAATTGGATGTAAAAGGCATCGGTCTCTCAGATCAGATGGTCAAGGAAACCTTGGAACGCGCTCGTGTGGCACGACTCCAGATACTTGAGGTGATGCAGGCAGCTATACCAGCTCCCCGCGCCACAGTGTCAAAGTATGCCCCAAAGATCGTAGTGGTACCAGTACCTGCTGAAAAAGTAGGCGAGGTGATTGGACCAGGTGGCAAAACCATCAGAGCTATGATCAAGGACTTTGGTGTTGAAATCGACGTACAGGATGATGCAAGAGTCATCATCAGTGGAGTCGACAAAGACAAAGTTGATGAGTGTGCGACCTATATCGCTAACATGACCAGAGAGCTCGTCCCAGGTGAGAAGTTCATGGGGAAAGTAACGAGAGTAGAGAGCTATGGAGCATTTGTAGAAGTCCTTCCTGGTAAACAGGGATTGGTGCACATCTCTCGTCTTGCGACAGGATTTGTTCGCGATGCAGCAGATCTCGTCAAAGTAGGTGATGATATGGAAGTCGAAGTCTATGAGATCGATGAGATGGGTCGCATAAATATAAAGCCTGTCACCCCATTCCAAGCACCTCCTCAAGAAGCAGGTGGACATGGTCGTGACACCGGTTTTTCTGATCGCCCTCAGTACGGCGGTCATCACGGAGACCGAAATGATCGCGGCCCCCGCCGTGGCCACTTCACCAACGGTCCTCGTCGATAAGCGATGGTGAGTGCAACTCAGCCGCCCCGCCTTTGGCGGGGCGGCTTCCTTTTTACCCTCATAAAACTTGGCTTGTTTTGACTTTGTTGGCGAAACTTGCTACCATGCACTCATGTCGCGACGGAAAAGTGGATTCTCAGCATCGTTTCGAACAGGAGTGAGCATCACCGTGCTTGGAATATCTCTCTTGGTATTTGGAGTCATTTGTGCGCTCTCCTTCTTTCAAGTGTTTAGTCTTGATGCACTTTCAGGTAGATTTCTGAGAGAGCTGAATATATTTCTCATCACCACATTTGGATGGTCATCGGTGGCCATTCCTTTCCTTATTTTCTTGCTTGCAGGCCACTGCTTCAACACAAAAAAGCTCACCGTCATACACTGGCATACTTCATCTGGTATTGCAATCACCCTGGTGGGAGTGCTTGGACTGTTTGGCTCAGGTCTTTTGGGCGCGGTCATGCAGCAGTCTATGTATCAGAGCTTCTCAGGACTGGGAGGAAGATTGATTTTTATGACGCTTATCATCATAGGTATTGTGCTCTTTTTTGACATCGAGCCACAAACTATGATGATGTGGATCAAGTCACTCTTTTCATCGAATTCTGTCGAGAATAGAAAATCTGTTAAAAAAATCACGAGTCCCACGGTGGAAAGCGAGTATATAAGCGACAAGATCGTCGCTGCAGCCCCAGTGAAAAAGGCAAAGACAACAGAGATGGTTGCTCAAGTGCCGGCGGAGGATGCATTCATCATTGATGGAAAGAAATCAAAGTCAAAGTCAGCAGAGGCAGTGGTACCTAGGATCGCTCCAAAGGCCAACGACATGCAAGTAAATCCTCTTTCCTCAGCTCAGTCTCAGATGTGGGTCTTTCCATCTCTTGATTTGCTAAAGGACGTGAACTCACCTGCAGATCGAGGTGATACATCCGCGAACTCGGGATTGATTGAGAGCACACTCAGGAGCTTTGGTATCAAAGCTCGGGTTGCAGAGGTCAATCCTGGTCCTACAGTCACCCAATATGCACTCGAGGTCGCAGTTGGCACGAACATATCTGAAATCATGAAAAAGTCATCAAATCTCGCCTTGGCACTTGCCTCGACCACCGGCACGGTCAGAATCGAGGCGCCGATTCCTGGCAGATCACTGGTAGGTATTGAAATTCCAAATAAAAAGTCTGAGCTTGTCACCATCAAGCGATTGCTTGATACGAAAGTGTTCAAGTCTAACCCAGACCCACTCCTCGTGCCCCTTGGTCTAGATGTGGCAGGCGAGACACAGGCTGCAAGCATCTCAAAGATGCCACACGTACTCATTGCAGGTACGACTGGCTCGGGTAAGTCAATCGCAGTGAACTCTTGGATCACCACGATCCTCATGCGTACCAAGCCAAGCGAGGTCAGACTTGTGCTCATCGACCCAAAGCAGGTAGAATTGACTGGCTACAACGGCATCCCACATCTTCTCACTGAGGTCATCACCGAACCAAGCAAAGTGGTAAATGCACTCAGATGGGGGGTTGCTGAAATGGAAAATAGATATAAAGCACTCCGAGAGGTGGGTGTGCGCAATCTCGAGGGCTACAATGCTATTCCCGGCATAGAGAAAAAGCCGTACATCGTGTTCTTTATTGATGAGTTGGCAGATCTCATGATGGTTGCCAAGGCTGACATTGAGGGATTGATTGTACGCATAGCGCAAAAAGCTCGCGCAGTAGGTATACATCTGGTACTTTCGACCCAAAGGCCATCTGTCAATGTCATCACTGGACTCATGAAGGCAAACGTACCCACTAGATTGGCGTTTAACGTGGCTTCAGGCATCGACTCAAAGGTCATCATGGACTCAACTGGCGCTGAGCACCTGGTGGGCAAGGGAGACATGTTTTACTCAGCCCCAGATTCGCCTCGCCCAAAGCGTATCCAAGGACCCTTTGTTTCTGAAAAAGAGGTAAACACGATAGTCTCATTTATCAAACAACACAATCCGCTCGTTCAATATGCCGAAGATGTCACGGTAGCACCTAAGGAAGACTTTGTCGGAGGAGAAAGTGGGTTAAACGAAGATGGAGGAGGGGATAGAGACAGTTTGTTTTATCAGGCTCTTGAGCTGATCCGTGGTCTTGATACAGCTTCTGCGTCATTGTTTCAACGGCGTATGAAAGTAGGATATGCTCGAGCAGCTCGCATACTCGATGAGCTCCATGAAGCGGGATATGTCAGTGCATCAGAAGGCGCAAAACCACGCAAAGTGACTATGAATAACTCGCTCCCAGATGAGACTCCACCTGATGAGGCACCTTCTGATGCCTCTAAATTCTGACCATAGAGACCAGGGTACCTGTAATACGAAATTCCCTCAATTCATTCGCCACCTGCATCTCCCTGCTTCCTGCATGTCATCCCTGTACTAGTCAATTAATTCAATGACGATTTTTGCTTGGTCATTCTGAATCCTTCGAAATGCTCAGGACAGGTTCCGTGAAGAATCTCATAATCTTGACTCACTAGATCCTACTCCCGCCATGGGGGACGGGTTCACCCCCTCGTCCCGCAAAGCGGGATGAATTCGTGAACGAGGCTCCGCCCGTAGGGTTACGCCCGGAGGGGGGAGCAAGAACGGAGCCGAATTGAGGGAATTCCGTATACCTCAAAAAGTATTCATTGACCCATGCGAGGTTTCATGCATTTTGCACTTGTAAGTGACGCGAGATGAGCAAAGAAAGGCAAGATTTACAGTGAAGTTGAAAGAAGTGACTTGAAATCCGGAAATTGGGTAGCAAAATAGGAATCAGAAATCATATCTTGATTAAGCAAGTGAGATGATATAGAAGCGGCAAAATCATTGCAAGATTTATTCTGATCAACTTCTAGATCGCATCTGAGTCGATAGGTGCGAGGGATTGCATACACTTCAGAGTTCCTTTTATCTGCGTACACAATCGCATAATATGTACTTGAACCATGGCTTCCATATATATCAAACATAAAGATGCGGTCGCCCTTTGGCGTTTTCAAAAAGGGTTGTAATAGTTCCTCAAAGTGATCATCACCACTTTCGCCTCTTGATGATTTGTGCACTATTGTGTCTTGTGCTTGATCAAAGAGATAGCGATCAGTCTGACCCATGATCCAGATATCGGCGGGGTCGCGCAGCTTCCAATGCATTCCTGAGGGCAAAAAGGACTTGTAGTTCAAAGGACGGAGCACATGAGCCGCGACACAGTGTCGCAGTTCGCGCGCGACTTCGCATTCTGCATGTGGTGACAATACATATCTTGGGAGCAGTGGAGTTGTCAAAGACTCATCAAGTTCAAGTGGCTTTAACACTATCCCATCCAAAATTCTCTTTTGAGCTAGTACGGCAGCTTGTACATGCTCGTCAGCCTCAAGTAGTGGACGAAGTGCATTCAGAAATGCTGGATCAGGAGTAGACTTAAATGAGCGCGCGTACAGAGATATGTACGGCTCGCGATCAAGTGTGAGTGTTGATACAACACGAACTTCAGTGCGTATGACCCCATCTTGATGCGAAGCAAAGAGGAGTATTTGAGGTACCTTTTGTCCATACATATCAAACGTAGGATAATAATGGAACATAGTGCTGTTCATCTGCAGTTGTCCTGCAATATGCTCAATGTCTGCAGTGTAGATGGGAGTAGTTTGCATCGAATAGGAGGACTGATATCCAAAGGGAAACCATATGACCTTATGCTGTGTTGCCTGACTTTTGGTTGATTCACTTTGGACCAGCAGAATGGCAGAGTCGTAGGGAGTCTTGCCTCTGAGACACGTCATCCTTTTGTCGAAGTCAAACGAATATCTCATTTTCGTATCCACAGTATATGGAAGCAGTTTCTCATCTGCTTCCCAATCGCTGCAGGCTTTTGAGATAGGATGTTTGTGAGTATTGTATAAGTCATTTGCACTCATTTTGTCACTTATGAATGTAATATTCTTTTGCCCCATTTCGCAGGTGATTCCAATGCAGAAATGATAGTTATTCTCGAGAGATCCGAATATGAGAAAGGTGGTGAATAGGCTTGTTGCAAAAATAAAAAAGAAGAATGAAGCAAAGATATGAATTCTTCCTATGAATGACTCCATCGAAGAGAATGTGATGTAAATAAGAAATCCAACCGAGATGATTGATAGCAAGATGCTAAGCCAAGGAGAAATAATATTCCAATTGGTGACGAATACGCCCAAAACGCAGCACATAGCTAGTACTATAAGTGCACGTGGCAACCTCAGTCCAGTTTTCTGGTACAGTAGGTGCGTGAAACGTACAAGCAAAACAACCAAAAGGATCTGCGAACTCATCAAGAGTACTTTATCGCTGAATGCAAAAATTCCGTTAGGAATCAGTTGAAGTTGTGATTGAACTGCATTATTTGGGCTACCTAATGAGCTTAGTGGGTAAGATATACAGCTTGTGAGGTATGCGATTGTCACTGTAGCAAGTAATAGCTTTGGATGGAGAAGATCGCGCTTGACAAAGTATTTGCCGATATATACGGCGAACACTGGTAAAATCCAAATATACGCTATAACAAAGAATGCAGGTACAAGAAAGAAAAGAATATTCCAATAAACCGCGAGGATGGGAAATGTGTTTGAAAAACTATTCATAACTTAGATCGCTACAAGTGGCATATGTTGATAGCAATTACAAAAAATAGTGAGTCAGTATATGCTTACTGTCATTTTCTATTGAGATGCCGCTCTATATTTGCATTGTGTTCGCTGAGCGTAGAAGCAAAGTGTGCATTTCGCTGACTATCATGGACATAGAACAGATATTTTGTGTTGGGATCAGCATCCGCAACTGCTTGTATTGATGCCAGTCCAGGACTTGAGATGGGTCCCTTTGGCAGTCCATCACGCTGGTAGGTGTTGTATGGAGACTCGACCTCAAGATCCTCAAAATACAGAGGATTCTTCCACCAGCTCTTCAAATCATTTTGATAGCCAAGCGCATATTGGACTGTTGCATCGACCTGCAGTCTCATAGGCTCTCGAAGTCTTCTGAGAAGTACCGATGCGATAGGTTGGCGGTCGAGCGAGCTGACAGCCTCACGTTCCACGAGGGAGGCGAGGATCACCAGCTCTTTCTCGGTCAATTTTAGAGCCTTGTACTTTGTTACTATGTCTTCAGAAAGCTTGTCCTTGAAGGTATTCTTCATAAGTCGTATCATAAAATCAGCATCAGCGCTTTTAGGTACGAGATATGTATCTGGGAAGAGATACCCCTCCTCAGCTTTGCTGATAAACTCAGAAGCTACAAAGCTGGGCAGGTCTTTTGCAAAGATGTCTGCGACTTCCTCTTTTCGTAGTCCCTCGCGCACACTGACCCACACATCATCAGTAGCTTTGGTAAGTGCTTTGGTGACCTCGAAGTTGTCCATAGCACGATTGAGCTTGAAGCTGCCTGCCTGAATCTTTTTATCTATACCCATTTGCTTGATGATGCCATAGGTCACGATGCGATTGCGGATGAGGCGTTCCATAGCAAGGTTGTTGATGATAGTATTTACCGAATCTCCTTTGCGAACTACAAAAGTGATAGGGCTCGTATCCTCGCGATTGACCGGGAGAGTGCCCTCGCGATACACAACAGCCGAGCCTGCGAGCAGAGCGAACACGAACGTGATTACAAATATGAATTTTTTCATAAGGACATTTAAATTGATAAATGGCTACTGTAAGGGCAATAGCTCCTTTACATCTTTTTTGAGAATACCTACTTTAGATAATAGTCGAGTTATCAAAAATAATCCACTCGCATCAAGTAGCCAACATGCTATCAGGTAGACAGTGATCATAATAGTTCCCGTAGAGATCATAAGAAGAACCAAGTTTATGGTACGAGTTGTATCGAATATCAGGCCGTCTAGTACGCGCTGAGCTGGATACATAATCATGAGCGACATGACGATGGCCACACTTAATTTGACAAACTCTTTTAGGAAAACCATAAGCCTTAATCCTCCAAGTTGGATATGGAGTAAAAAAATGAGAGCCAGAGTCTGTAGGATGATGGTAAAACTGAAAGTGAGCCCTAGTGACCACACAGGAAGTCCGAGGTATCCTACGGTAATATAGCTCAATAGCGCATTGCCAGCTATTGAACAAATCGAAACAATAAATGGCGTACGGCTATTTTGCGCAGCGTAGAAACATCTCGTAAGAAAATAGTAGCAACTATGAAAAGGGAGAGAAAGAGCAAAAAATGACATAGTTTCTGCAGTGAGTACCGTTCCCGTCCAATCAAATCGTTGCCCTCCATAGATCAAGCGTACCAGTGGAGTGCGACTTACTACAAAAAACAGCATAACTGGCATCATTACAAAGAACATATTGCTGAGCGAGTCAGTGATAACCTTCTTTAGTTCATCCATCTTGTGTGACTGATACATCTCAGTGAGATAGGGAAGTGAAGCCTGTCCAAATGCCATGCCTATGATAGATACGGGGAGCAACTGGAGATGCTGAGCAAAGTAAAATATCGTATATGCACCCGTCGATATGAGCGTTGCTAGTGTTTGATCAATCGTTGCTTCGATTTGGGCAGCAAGAACAGTCAAAACGCGCGGAGTGATCGTCTTAAAAAATGTATGTACTTCTCGTGCATAAGTAAGGGTGGGATAGAGTTGAAAATCGAGATTGAAAAGTGCGGGGAGCTGAGAAGCAAAAAACAATGCAGAGCCAACTATCACGCCGATGATGACTGCGTCCAGATGAAACTGAGGGGCAAGTATGACTGTGGAGGCCACGATGCCGATGTTGTATATCACGGGAGCAAATGCGGGGAGGATAAAACGCTTATAAGCTTGCGAAAGACCAGTGAGGATATTACCCAATACTAAAAACGGAAGCTGAGCAAGAAGTAGTATGCGAGAGAGTCGAGTGACCTCTCGTAGCTGAGCTTCATCAAATCCGATTGCGGTGAGCTTGACGACTTGTGGCATGGTGATGTAGAGGCACGCCACGAGGATCAGAAGACATATACCGATCGTGGAAATCAGACTAGAGACCACTCGTGATTGCCTTTTCTTGTCCGAGCCAAAGGATTGAAAAAAGGGGATAAATGTAGTCGAAAGTGCGCCAGAAATGAGAAGCTCAAATACGAAGTCTGGTATACGAAATGCAGCAAGGTACAGTGCCAACTCCTCTTTTGAGAAGTAGTTGTTCATGACGCGGAATCTCATGAGCCCAAATATACGCGCCAGGAGCAACATGCTCGATATCACCAATGCCGAAGAGATGATCCCCGTCTGCTGTGCAAACACAAAGTCCTTGGTACGGGTGAGCAATTTATTCATCTCTTTCTATTGTATATCGTATCAATCGAATAAGAAATAGATAGTGAGGTATGGAATAAATCCAAATTCCAAGTGACAAATTCAACTCAATTGCAAAGTCCCTAATGAATCCCAAATCCCTTTGTCTAAGGAACTCACCTTACGTACACATGCCATTGCGAGGAGTCCCCTCGATCATGCCTGAGGGGACGACGTGGCAATCTCAAATCAGTCAAGGGGTTGTGACGTCTCCGCCAGCTGGCGGATCCACGCAATGACATCCAATGAAGCAAGCATGGGCTCAGTATGCGTATATACATCACACTCTGAAACCGTACCACACAACTGTCATACTGAGCTTGACGAAGTATGACCTCAGAAAAGTTTGAGAGTGTGATGTCTATAAGGTGAGTTAGGAAGGGAAAAACTCAAAATGGAATGTATTGATAATCTGATTTGACACCTGAGACTTATTTGAGAACTTGAAACTTTGTGCTTACTTATCTCCAACTTATCCTTTCATGACAGCCCAAAAATACCTGTATTCATATTGCCCTTGACAGATGGTGACAAATGGTGAAGAATGGATACATATGTTGTTTCTTGGTGAATATCAATTGAACTTCTCAGGACCAGGACGAGTAGTCCTCCCAAAGAAAGTTCGAGAGTTGCTCAAAGGCACATCATTTGTACTCACCAGAGGATTTGATCGATGTTTATCGGGATATGACAGCGTGGAGTATGAGGTAAAGGCAAAGGAATTGTTCGCCGTTTCGATCCTTGATAGCGCAAAACTGAGTGAAAGACGAAATCTCTTTGCATCAACGGTATATGTTGAGATCGATGAGCAAGGTAGATTTGTGATACCAAAGCAACTATGTGACTATGCAAGCCTTGACAAGAAAGTAGTAGTGGTAGGAGTAGGTGATCACTTTGAGCTTTGGGACGACGCAAAATGGATGAATTATAAAAAGAGTATCAACTAACCATGAAGACAAAACACCCAGCAGATAGCAAAGGTATTTGGAGGCATATGGTGGAGTTTTTCGAATATGTTCTGAGTTTTTAAGATATGCATACGCCAGTACTGATACAACAAGTTCTCTCGCACCTTGACATACAACCGGGAATGAAAATAGTCGACTGCACCTTTGGGGAGGGTGGTCACACTGAGGCTATGCTTGCCGCTGGAGCACATGTTTTGGCCCTGGATGCAGATCAAGCTCAGATTGAGAGATATGAGAAAGTGCAAAGCTCATCTACCAGAGAGCACATCAAGGAAGGACGATTAGTCTTAGTTCGAGGAAACTATCAAGATGTAGCAACTATCGCGACAGATCATCAATTTACTCCAGTAGACGCAGTGCTATTTGACTTGGGACTATCCATGAACCAGATACATGAAGGTGAGGGTTATTCATTCCAATTTCCACATCAGCCGCTGGATCTAGTAATAGATTCGTTGGCAAAACAAAAGGGGACGACGAGGGCGGCTGATGTGGTAAGTGGATACACTGAGGGAGAACTGGTGACCATGTTTTCGAGATATGCAGAGCTTGCATATGCTCCAAAACTTGCACGAGACATAGTGATATATCGGAAGGACAACGAGATACAGACAGTAGGGGATTTTATAAACGCTATTGAAAGGACCGCAGTCAAATCTGATTATGCAGCGATATTTCAGGCGTTGCGAGTAGAAGTGAATAACGAGTACACAAAGATCATAGCGGGACTTGAAGGAAGTTTGAAGATACTTAAACCGGATGGAAAGATAGCGATCATATCATTTCACTCGGGAGAGGACCGGATTATAAAGAGTTGGGCACGCGATAGAGGCATCCGTGAAATTGCAAAAGTCGTGGGGAAAAAGGTTTCAACGAGATCATTTGAAAGATCAGCTGTATTACGAGTTTACCAACATTACTCACATTAGTATGAAATACATTTCAACCAAACGAATCACGATTGTACTTTGCACTTGCGTACTGTTAGGACTGAATCTGTATGTTCATATTGGAGCCATGCAGATGTCTGAAAAGGCTATGTACTATGAACAGCAAATCGCAAAGATAAAGCAAAACTCTCTCAAGGTTGAAGATGCACTCACCCACCAATCATCCCTCAATGAACTTTCTGCAATCGTATCTGCAAATGGGTATACTACTCCATTACGTGCGGCTCGGTGGATACACACGGTCGAAGTGGCTTCACGATAATCTCGCCTAGGTATGAACAAGGTCAAAATGGTCTTTATCGGTATCATGGTGGGATATCTATTGGTCTTGCTTTCTTTGTTGAGAATTCAATTCTTCAGTACCAACCAGGCTGCTGATAATGCTGATTATTTACAAAAGCGCACGATTCCTGCAAAGCGGGGAGTGATTTATGATTCGCATGGCGATCTGCTTGCAGGAAGCCTCGTGAGTTTTAGTATCAGTGTCGATCCAAAGTTATTCCACCCCTCAGCTAGCCAACTTTCTCAGATTGCTACCACACTTTCTATCAGTGAGGCGAGCATCTCCGCTCGGCTTGAAAAAGGCTCACCTCGCTGGGCACCTATTGCAGATGATATCAGCTCGCCCAAATTACTCGCACTCAGAACACTACCCTTACAAGGGATCTATTGGGAGCAGCATCTCAAGCGTGAGTATCCAGAAGCATCACTTGCCGCATCGCTTGTCGGTTTTGTAGGAAAGAAAGCTGATGGGAGTCCAATCGGCTACTACGGCCTGGAGGGGTACTATGAAGACGAGTTGCGTGGGCTTCCAGGCGTATATATAGGTGAGAGAGATATTGCAACCAGACCTATGCTTCTCGGTGCCCAAGAGCAACTCGATAGCCAAGATGGACGAGACGTATATCTTGCAGTAGATAAATCGGTCCAGCAGATAGTCAAACGAAAGGCTGTTGAGGGCATGAACCGGTTTTTACCAAAACAAGTGTGCATCATCGTCGCAAATCCACAAACGATGGCGATTCTGGGACTTTCCTGTCTGCCAGATTATGACCCGCGTGAATTTTCAAAGTATCCTGAGCAGACGTATCGAACCTCAGCGATCTCAGATGTGTATGAGCCAGGATCCACCTTTAAACCATTGATTGTGAGTGCTGCTCTTGATGCGCTGGTTATAAAGCCAAACGAAGTCCTTCCAGAGCCAACTACGTTATCTATCGGCGATTACACGATAGCAAACTGGGATGGCAAGTCTCGGGGATCCATATCCATTAGCGATGTGCTCGCAAAATCATCCAACATAGGCATGGTACAAATTGGTCAGAAACTCCAACCCGAGGGCGTGTATACAGCAGTACTAAAGTACGGACTCGGGAGTGAGACAGGCATCGATCTCCAAGGTGAGGTATCGAGCGGCATCAAGCCACGGCAATATTGGTATCCGATAGACTACTCGACTGCGACTTTTGGACAGGGCCTCGCAGTCACCCCACTCCAGCTTATCACCGCTTTTTCGAGCGTGATCAATGGAGGAGAGCTTCTGAAGCCATATGTGGTAGAGCGCATCTCAGATGGAACCCATACGAACTATCAACAAAAGAGGACAGTGGTGAGGCGTGTCATCAGCGAGAGCACCAGCAAGATCATGCGCCGCATGCTCGAATACACGATCGACCATGCTGAGTACAAGTGGCAAAAGCCTGCCGGGTATCGATTTGGTGGCAAAACAGGCACTGCTCAAATCGCCGTAGGAGGAAAATATGACGCCTCCAAAACAATTGCCTCCTTCATCGGGTTTACACCCGTGGACAACCCAAAGTTTATAGCACTAGTGGTGGTGAAAGAGCCATCATCGTCATCCTGGGGGTCAGAAACCGCAGCTCCCCTCTTTTTCGAACTTGCAAAAGAGCTTGTTGCATATCTCGGGATACCTCCTGAGTATTAAATACTCACCTTACGCACGTGTCGTATCTTGCATTGATGTACGTCATTGCTGTACTAGTCAACTAATTCGATGACGATTTTTGCCTGGTCATTCTGAACGAAGTGAAGAATCTCATAATCTTGGCTCACTAGATCCTTCTCCCGCCAGGGCGGGATCAGGATGACTGGCTTGACGAACACCGATTCTGTCACCGATATTATCGACTATTACAATTGCGAGGAGTCACCTCGATCATGTCTGAGGGGACCCCTCGCAATGACATATGCAGTATGCGTAAGGTGAGTTAAATACAAGAAAATTATTCATTCTTAATTCTTAATTATTCATTATAATTAGTCCATGTGGAGACAATTAAAGAATGTATACCATTGGGTAGTCGCATGGTCAGCGCATGTGCTGTATGGCCTCCCTGGAAGCAAATTAAAGCTGATCGGAGTCACAGGAACTGATGGGAAGACCACTACCTCTTCGCTCATCTATCATGTGCTCAAATCCTCAGGTAAGAAGGTCTCGATGATCACCACGATATCCGCCGTCATTGGAGGCAAGGCACAAGACACAGGTTTCCATGTCACCACACCTGATCCTCACCAGATACCAAAATATCTCGCACAAGCGGTAGCACATGGAGATGAATACATGGTATTTGAGATTACTTCTCATGCACTCGATCAGCATCGAGCCGCCCCTCTCCGATTTGAGGTATCAGGTATCACGAATATCACCCATGAGCATCTTGACTATCACGGGACGATGGACAGATATATCCGCGCAAAAGCAAAACTCATATCTCTTTCAAAGATAACATTTATCAATGCAGATCAACTAGAAATAAAAAATAAACTGATCAAATATAGAGATGTGTACTGTCCCAATAGTATAGTGCGCACATATAGTTTGATAGAAAAATCTGATCGAAAGCTTGATATCTCTACACGATTTGATACCTCCCTTGAGGCATACAACAAGTACAACTTTTTGCTTGCGTACAGTATTTGTGCACAGCTAGGTATCACCGATGCACAGTTTGCACAGGCACTCAAGTCGTTCCGATTTCCAGCGGGCCGTATGGAAACCATCTATAGTGGTGAATACCAGGTGATTGTAGATTTCGCCCATACTCCTCACGCTATTTCGGAAGCTTTGTCTGCGATTCGTGCGAAGCTTCCAGGTAGCCGACTAATACATGTATTTGGCTCTGCAGGCAAACGTGATGTGGCCAAGCGTCCGCTTATGGGTGATGCTTCTGCAAAGTATGCTGATATTGTCATACTCACTGAGGAAGATCATCGTGATGAGGATCCCCGCGCCATTGCGAATATGATAGCTACTGGATTGAAACGTCATGGGTTTACTGAGGTGGCTCCCGAGCACATGATTCAGTTTCCATTGAAGAAAACCTTTACCTTTGTCCCGAACAGGGAGGATGCCGTGCGACTCGCTGTGGCGATCGCGCGTGCGGGTGATGTGCTCGTCGCCACCGGCAAAGCTCATGAGTCCACCCTTTGTCGAGGCACCACAGAGTATCCCTATAGTGAGAAGGAGAGCTTCCTAAAGCTCCTAAGGTGAGCTCTCCCGCTCGTCACTTTCCTTTATATTCCCCCCTGAATTGGGTCACTGAATTTTGATTTCGTGTATTGCTTGACTTTGTCCACTACTTTCCCAATACAGATATGTGCATGCTTAGTCACTCACGTTACGCACGCATGTCATTGCGAGGCTCTCTCGCCTTGGCGAGAGACCGTGGCAATCCCATACATGTGTGAGATTGCTTCGTCTCCGACCCGCCTTGGCGGGTCGGATCCTCGCAATGACACGAGTCAGCACCTCTGACGACTGAAGACTACCGTCTCTCGACTTACTTTCAAAAGTAGAAATAGATTGTCAGGAATAGACAATCAAATCAATGGGAGACGTAGCAGATCTACAAAAGTAGAAATAGATTGTCAGGAATAGACCCGCACGCAGAGGCCAAACCAGGATATCTACAAAAGTAGAAATAGATTGTTAGGAATAGACTTTATTGAGGGAGGGTACATCAAGATATCTACAAAAGTAGAAATAGATTGTTAGGAATAGACAAACTTACTAGTTTGGCGGGGAGACTGATCTACAAAAGTAGAAATAGATTGTTAGGAATAGACCTTTGGAGCAGTCCAGCCAAGTTTGAATCTACAAAAGTAGAAATAGATTGTTAGGAATAGACTGGAGGCCCGCAGATGGAACAACACCATCTACAAAAGTAGAAATAGATTGTTAGGAATAGACGCGCGTCGGTTTTGCATGTGTTTCAATCTACAAAAGTAGAAATAGATTGTCAGGAATAGACACCAGCCCAGCCGTTACCATTTATATATCTACAAAAGTAGAAATAGATTGTTAGGAATAGACCTAAACTTCTCCGCCCTCTAGCCAAGATCTACAAAAGTAGAAATAGATTGTTAGGAATAGACGCGCGTCGGTTTTGCATGTGTTTCAATCTACAAAAGTAGAAATAGATTGTCAGGAATAGACCTATGCTCCAAAGAAAAAACCACTCTAATCTACAAAAGTAGAAATAGATTGTCAGGAATAGACTCACCTTTACAATAGATGACGTCACATCTACAAAAGTAGAAATAGATTGTCAGGAATAGACATGTTCGCCAATCTTGGTAATAGCCTATCTACAAAAGTAGAAATAGATTGTCAGGAATAGACTGATGGGTTTTATTAAAAAACTCAAGATCTACAAAAGTAGAAATAGATTGTCAGGAATAGACTCAAAATAAACAACGTCGAGGTTAAATCTACAAAAGTAGAAATAGATTGTCAGGAATAGACCGAAAAAATACAATGATCATACCAAATCTACAAAAGTAGAAATAGATTGTCAGGAATAGACTCAAAAGAAGGGGACTAATCAGCCCAATCTACAAAAGTAGAAATAGATTGTCAGGAATAGACTGTGGGATCAGATTTATCTCAGCACCATCTACAAAAGTAGAAATAGATTGTCAGGAATAGACAATCAATATACGCTAAAAATGTCGAGCTATCTACAAAAGTAGAAATAGATTGTCAGGAATAGACCGTGAAAATATTGACGCAAGGCTCCAAAGATGAGATACAGTTTTGAAAATAAATTTTCATAAAAAAGACTCATGGAGCCTGTGCGTACGGTCTAAACCTCAAAGGCTGCTTGCGTCCGAAGACGCGAGGTACTTTGATATACATATTCCAAACAAGATTACTTCTATTTTTACGCACAAGCGGTTTATAAATGTACGATATGAGTGTAGCACTCTTTGTGCTCATGTCAAAACTAGATAGCTTTCATCCTCATGTTTTGCATATCCGTACTTAGTGGTTTTTGCTGTGCACGCCTCACATATGGGATGGATATAGACACTGTCTGTTTTGGTAAATTTCTTCTTGAATGTGTTTTCTATCTCTCGCTGGATCACGCGTAGCAGGCGTGGGCTATTGTCGATTCGCCATACACTGTACTGTACACGCTCGCCATAGTGCTCGATAAACTTGGCAAACTTCGTGCGAGTACTAGTTTTTGAAATGTCGTATGAGAGTAGCAACATAGGCTAGTGTGTCGACCCAATGATTAACTGATCAAAACGAATGATTGGCTGCGATAGCTGATAGCTTTCTGGTTTTGAGATATGCATATAGTAACTTCGAACATAATCGTAGATCTCGGACTTATGACTCGTGAGAGCCTTCAGAAATATGCGTGCATATTTTGACCGTCCCTTGAATCCATCTGTGAATAAGTATGATGAATTTACTACTTTAAAGTCCTTCTTTACAAATATGTTTTGGCGGTACATCAATACTATCGTAGAATCAATAAGCACTCTCCATGGCTCCATGAGGTCACAAGCAAGAGATTTGCGCGCATAAAATAGCTGATGATACACACCCTTGTACGTATCAAATCCAAAGAGCCCCAGCATGGCATCGCAGAGATTGAACAGCATCGTATAACCCATATCCATGAGCAGGTTGATCTCGTCAGGTTTTGCTTGAGGGATACGTTTGTACCACCCTATGGTGTCAAAAAGACGTGAAAAGTACTGTGAAGATGCATTTCCTTCTGTTCCCAGTAGAGACTCTCTATCAGAGATATGTGACATATCTCCCGCGGATAGTGGATCTTTACCAAACTGGCACAAAACCTCACTTTGCGCTGAGATTTTGTGTCCAATCAATTGTTTTGCAAGTACTAAGTCCTGCTCAGCCGTAGAGAGGTACTGTCGCTGTCTCAGCAAATAGTTGCCCATGGTCTCTGCTCCACATCGTGCATACGTATCGAAACTCTCTGATAGGAAAAAAACCGCAACGCCACACTCAGCACATTGCTGGAGAAACTGCGTGGTGACCGTCAATCGTCCGATAATAAATATGGCGAGCAGACTGTAGAGCGGTATTTTATCTACCTTTTCACCATCTTTGGTCAAAAGCAGGTTGCCCGTTTGGATCTTCAGTGCAGCCTCAAGTGGGCCAAAGGGCTGTATGAGTAGGAGCTTGCGACATTCGATATCTTTGGGCATAAGCATAGTTAGTTTTTTTGTCCTAAATTTGCGATCGGACACAATGGTGCATAGATGCAATGACGGCATCTTGTGTCAATTGTTTTAGTTTCATGCGTATAGTTTGCTTTATATGTCAGCATTTGATG
Organism: uncultured Gammaproteobacteria bacterium; assembly: GCA_964620925.1. GTDB lineage: Bacteria > Patescibacteriota > Microgenomatia > UBA1406 > GWC2-37-13 > JAGOLU01. The sequence continues at coordinate 67,980 of CAZUKL010000001.1, forward strand.
AACGAGCTGTTTTACTTGTAGTTTGATTTTCTCGTCTGGCACTGGTATGGAATAACGAAGATTATCTGTCAAAGAGTGAAGGGTCACAGAGGTGACCGATTTGCCCATATCCATCAAACACATAGCCTGCGCCCATGCCTGCATGCGCTGACCTTCGTAAATCCTTCTAATAGTGCGCTTGCGCTCTACCAACTCACCTGTGGTGGGGTTGTACAGATCGCATCTACCATATATCCGGTAGGAGGGTGAACTGAGCCATACTCCCGTCTCCCAGCCGCCTTTGTTGTATGTAGCCTGGTCTATGGTCTCATGCGCAGCCTTTCCGTCAGTTTGAGGAGTGTCATGATACACGTTTGACTTGTAGTTTTTGTACAACGTATGCAAGTACAGAGACTGGGGGCAAAAGAGAAAGTCATTCAACTCGGAAAATGAGATATACCCATCCATGCGGGGATTATACTATGGGGTATCTATGAGGATGGTGATGTGGGTCACATCAGGTTGTACCCTTTGCTTTTTTATCCTTCTGAATACTCTCCATCGCTTTGCGCGATGAGAAGATAGATAGTTTTCTTTCCCACTCATTTCTCTTTGTGAGATATAGATCCCACTCCTCATCAGATACGAACAGCGATAAATCAGATGATTTTGCAGCGTACTTTGGTTCACCTTTGGCTTGCCAAGTCGTGATATGCGCTTGCATAATAAGTCCTTTCCGCGCTATATTATATGCTCCATTTGCATCTGCATCTACAGGCAAACCCAGCTTTTTATCTCGAGAGTCAAAATGTATGTCATCGATATCTCGCGCTGGAGAAAGCAAAAAATTATCATTAGGGCTTTCTTCTGCACCATCTCCATTCCTAATTTGCTGTATCAGTTCAATATTGAACCTCAAAGATTCCCAGGCAGTATGCTTCTGATCGATCTTTGTTAGTCGCACGTCATTCCTAATCTGTTCAAGCAGTGATTTAGACTTATCAAAATTTTTGAAAATAGTATCTAGTGACTGCACTACATCGATTTTTTCAATCTGCCAAATGTTCTTGTCTGCAGTTCGAGATCCTCTATATCTGTCGAGGGCCTTGCCATCCTTTCCAGAGTAAATCCTCCAATATGTACCAACTGCATCGCTATACCCAAAGCAATAGTCCCTTCCATTGAACGAAATATCCGAGAAACTGTTAACGATTTGGATTTTTATAGCATCTTCACTTCCAGGCTTTAGGTAGATAGTTTTTCTCCAGCCAGTGACTGGATCAGTTTGAGATGTATAGTTCGCTCGCGTATACAGCATGATACCAACCTGTTTACGACCTTCAATATCTTCATAGTTTGCGACTGGTGGGGTAAGCTGTAACGCACGAGTCACTGAGCCAACCTCACCTTCAATTGCTGACTTATTCACGAGAAAGTTGAGCTTTTTTGCCAGTGCAAGCTCGAGCTTTTGATAGACGGATTTCTCGATTTTCTGTCTGCCACGCTTGAAACCAGTATTTAGATCTTCTAGAGCTATAAAAGCAGGTCTATCCGAAGCGACTGCCAGATCTGCGATCTTGCGCACGACCAGAGATACATATCCATTTTTGAGCTCTTTGATCGTGCCTATGGTCTTCCAATTCTTTCGTGCCATATCACGGTTGGATGCCATGGCATCGAGCAAGTCGTTATAATCTTTGCAGTCAACTACCTTTGTGCACCAAGTCTTTGACTCTGAATCATAAAAGTACTTATCCTTCTTTACGCATCGAACATCCCCATTTCTATCAATAAAAGGCATATTTAGGCTTCCTTGATCTACCAACTTGCCGTCCTGGTCAACAAGGGAGTAGTATGCAAGATGCTTTTCGCCTCGATCAATACCGAGAAAGTGAATGTTGGGTGACGCTGGAAGTATACTGTTTACAGTATGATTGACCCTATCATTCTTCAGACAGAAATTGAGTGTAATAGGCACATGAAACAAGAACTTTTCCTTAGAGAAGCGAAAGTTCTGAATAATATTCTTTCCACCCACAGTCTTTATTGATAAATCTGCTTGGTCTAGTGCTTTACGATAAAACACTTCTGCATTCCCATTCAACTTTGGACGATTAACGAAATCTGAAAATGCCGATCTCCAGTACATCGTATGTAAATTATTTGAGTGGCCTAGACTCTTATTCATGTTCGAGTCTTGATTTTTTATCTCAAATAGGTATATCTTTCCCTGATCGACAAGTTGATTGAGATGTAGACCATTAATATCTGTGAGATTGAGTTTGTATCCTTGCATTTCTACGTCAAGATAAAATTGACTAATATCAACATACTCTTCTGTTGGGCGAAATAGAAAATCGAAGCATTTCCAATCTTCATACTTCAATAGAGCACTTTTATAGAAGTTAATCATCTTGCTAAGGTCATGAATAGAAAAGCAGGGCTCAGATTTTTTGAAACTCCCACTTTGATAGATTTTCAGAATCTCTTCATCTGCTCCATATTTTCCTGGATCCGACTTTGGCAAAAGACACTTTGGTAACATTTTGTTTGGTCCAGGAAGAAGCTTATACTCCATTTTTTTCCATAATTCACCGTGTTCATTGACTTGGAACAAGGCATTGTCTTTTGTCCTATCAAATATCTTGTTGTAGCCTCGTATTTTATCGTTTTTTGCAATCACACCTAGAAATTGCTTAAGATCAGAATTTTGAAAAATAACGCAATAGTTATCTGGCTCCTTATTTAGATCCCATCCACCAGCTAGTGAGCTATTTTCAAAGTTTAGCTTCAATTTATTCTCTCGTATGTTGTCCTGAGGCTTTTTGGTCAGATAGTTGCGTAGTCCGTCATACCAGGTAAACCATGGGGCATCTGGTGCATATAGCAAAGTTTTGAGTGCCTCAGAGAGTATGGGATCTAGTGGTGAGCCTTTTACCTTATTTTCCCTTACCAAAAAGTACTTCAGAATCTGATTGACATTTAGAGCATCCTCCAACCACATCTTGATTGACTCCTTGCTCGATTCACTCTTGTATTCTTTCAAAGCCAAAATGGAATTTGTTTGATTTATAAAACTATTCGCATGAAACACAACATCGTTCAAAATCATCTTGATCAGTGCGCGTGATGGGGTAGAAGAACTATAAATAATCTGTTGCTTTTGTGTGTCACTCAACACGCTACTCTTAAAAAGAGAAGATTGCCAGTCTTTAGACCCATCGAGAACTTCAAATACTCCCTGAAGCTCTACCACCTCAGGGATTTTTACAGTTTCTCCTGATTCATCTGTTCCTTTCTGAAATATTTTTGCAACCTTTAATCTATCCCTCACATCGTGAAAATTAGCAAAGTACATATTTGAAATGGAGTTGATCGCGGCTTTTGACCAATACACACCAACGTAGGTATCCAGTGACAGCAGATACTCAACGAGCTCAGACACAGTATTCACCAATCCATCATCGCTGGCTCCGGTAAAATATTTTAGACCTGCTTTCTTTGCAAATCCTAGAACATCCTCAACAGAAATAGTACTAGCATCTTTATTTACTCGATCGTTGTCATTTCTATCGTGTGTGATAGTAAAAAATAATGCATCACGCCGGCCACATCCAATCTGCTTGAAAAGAGTTTTGAAGGAAGGAAGTTTCTTAAAGTCACCCTTATCACTATTTGCTTGATTGTAAAGATTTATGAGTGAGTTGGCATTCGAAATGGTGTCATTGTATAGCTCGATTTCGGCTTGCGAGAGGCAAGAGTTAAAATGTGCGATTTGGAAGATATCTGAGATGATAGGTAAAAGAGATGTACCGTCTTTTTTTACCAGACTTCTACCTAGTTTCGACAGCAAGTCGTACGCGCTCAGGTACTCAACTTTCCTAGTTTCAAAAAATATTGAGTTGTCGCAGAACTTTGGAAGATTCTCATGCACTATGCGCGTTGCTACTGCGGTGGCTTTTTCATCCTTGGTTAGATAATAATTTTCACGGTTCTGGTTAAACCCAGTAAAGTAAGTAAAAAAACCCTTGAATTTATTTAAGGCTTTAGTTAGTTCATCTATTTTTAATATATCAGTATAACTGTCACCAGTATTCTGAATATATTTGAGTATTCCAGCTTCTGTCAAAACGCTGTAACCACTCTCTTTTAGCACAGGTTTACCCTTCACATCTTTGCCTGCTCGAACCTTGAGCATATCTGCCGCTTCATCAAAACACGCATCAAATTTGCTTCGCAGATCTTTCTCTATCTTGTCCAACTCTGTCTGCTTTGTTGCGTCCTTTTTGTTATATGCCAATATGTATGGAGAGAAATCAATAGATTTGGCCTGAGGTGACACAAGACTCTGGGTGATAAAATCCTCGTGAATCTTATCCAGAACTGGTTTCAGACTCTGGTATGCGTCCTCTATCTCCTGATCTTTCATGAATGTCTGAATAACAGGATCATATTCCTGCGCTTTCTTTAGATGTTCCAATGTTTTACCAACGGGCTTAAGCTCAAAGCGAAGAGTTTTTGACAGAGAGTAGAGGTTTGTAAATGAGTCAAAAACAGATTTGTTTTGTGTCATATGAGGTGATAGTACTCCTAACTTATCCAAATGCAACTGTGGAAAAGTGGATCCCCGCTTACGCGGGGATGACGGGCAGCGAGCGGGCAATCTACAGCTTGTTGTACTTGGTGTGTGTACTTTGGCCCTAGTCCCTATGAGACCATAGTACTCTCCCACGAGGTCTCGCTTAGGCAGCAGTATACTGAGGCATATGATGGACAAGATAAATGATAGTAAGATCGCACTTCTGATCACCTATGACTTCTTTGTACTTCTGTTCCTCCTGGCTGTGAATCCGTTCTATCGGTTCACATCTAGTGCGTATGAGCTGTGGATGTATCCGGTCTTTGTGGGGTTGTGCGCGCTGTTTGGCTATATGAGCCTACGGATATATCAGTATTTCGCGCATCATAGGTCGATCGATGACCTGCCTATCAAGCTGCCTATGACCTCTGCGGAGTATAAGGAGTATTGGGGTCAGGAGCAAAAGAAAAAGGACCCTCCCGAAACAAAATAACTGAGCAAAGTCAGTCAGGAGAATTCTCAATCCGCAATTTGTCCCGCAGTGCGGGACAAGCAATCTATAAATAATAGGAATGTGAATGATAATTCTAATCAAACGGTATTTCGATACATGCCCGCCTCTGGCGAGAGTTGGGAGGTGAGTAAAGACATGGATCCCGGATCACAGGTATGGCATCGGTCCGGGATGACCCGCCTTCGCTCCCGATTGTAATGCTCAATACTATCGGTGACTGAATTTACTGCAGGTTCAGTGCCCTGTCAGTCATCTTGAGCGTAGCGTAAGCGAAGCCGACCGCGCCCCTGCCCGCAATGCTACGCATAAGCGTTGCAGGCGCGGTGCCTCGCTCTTGCGAGAGCAAGGCGAGCAGGAAGATCCCTGATATATGAGATTCTTCTCCACCGAATCGGTGGATCAGAATGACCAAGCAAAAATCGTCATCGAATTAATTGACTAGTACAATATTTCTTGCCATCAGTAGCAGTTGTTCGGAAATTCCTAATAGCTGACTCTTCATCTAGCTCTTTAGACTTAAATATATTTTTGAGATGTTCATTTATCGTCGGCACTGTGACACTAAATAACTCTGAAATCTTTTTTTGAGTCAGCCAGATGTTTGCATCATGCAAAAAGATCTCTACTTTCACTTTTCCATCTGAGGTCTTATAGAGTAGAAACTCTGTGAAGGTGTTGCCTGGAGGTGCGGAAAGTGTTTTCATAGTAACTTGCGTCACTCATATGCATGATATCGGTCTCACCTGACTTGCTGATTTGGTCACGGGGGAATAATGGTTCATTGTACTACTCAAACCGGGGGTTTTGGGTGGGAGATAATTCAAGTTGGGAGTGGAAGTAGCAGTCAAAGAGGGTGATATCGACCATCTCGGCGGCATCACCGAAATGGTCAGAGACTGATTGACCACTCTGCTCACACGCGGTCTTTGCTTTTGTGACGACAGCCTGCCCCGCTGTGGCGGGGTGGCAATCCCATGCATCGGGAGATTGCGACGTCTCCGCCAGCTGGCGGATCCTCGCAATGACACGCATCAAGGCATGATGCGACACGTGCGGAAGGTGAGCATGTACTCCACCTTCACTCTGACTTCTGTGGGGGGACCACAGTGGCGGGGGAGATCTTGGTGTCTGCGGCGAGCAGGGTGCCTGGCATGGTGGATACATTCACTCCGAGGAACGAACCTTTTGCTATCAGTGCACCCAGCTTTTCTTTCATGCTATCTACCACCTGTCCACCAGGGAGGGTGATACGCACCGTCTTTTTGTCTAATCGTAGATTTGCAGTCACAGTGCCCCAGCTCATATTAACCTCAGATTCTAAAACAGAGTCGCCCACAAATGTGTGATGGAGATTGCATCGGGGCCCTACATAGCTCCGTGCGACTTCACTCCCAAAGCCAACAGTGGTACCTTCCTCGATCGTTGATTGACGGACCAGACAGAGATTACCAATCACTACGTCCTTGCCGATATACGCGGGACCCTTGATGACGGCATGAGCCTCGACTTTTGCAGTCGGGTGTATCACCACGTCTCCATCAATGATTGCGGTAGGGTGGATTTGTGCGGTGGAGGGGATGGTGCGCTTCTGCTCAGAAAGCAATCGAGACATCACATCCAGCACATGAAACGGATATTTGAGCTTATTCCATTTGCCCGTATACGTGATCAAATCAGAACCGTACTTCTTCAAAAGTACTGTTTGAGCTTGTTCGTAGCGTGCGTCCTTTTGGTCGGTATTTGTATAGTTGTCAAACAATGAAATAAACTCACCAGGGTCCTCAAAATAATCGCAGGTCAGTCGCGCGATATCACTGGGCTTTTCGGCACGCGTTGGCTTCTCTACAGTCGCAGTGACTTTTCCATTCTCAATTTTGTAGTATCCGAGAGGAAGCAGCTCCTTCATCTCAAAGCCAGCACACAAAAGTTTCGGTTGATGAACGCGAATATGCTCAAAAAAGGTCTGAAATAGAGACGGATCGACGAGGTCAACTCCATTGATCACGACGATTGGTCGGCCGGCTATCTCTGAGCTCGCCGTCTTTAGTGCATCATCCATACCCAGTGCCTCAGGTTGGACTATGGAGCGAATCTTTAGGGACTGATTTACATACGTTGAAATCACTTTTTGGTTGTGAGTGTTTGCGATGACGAGCACTTCTTCAACTCCTGCATTTGCGAGAGAATCAAGAGTGTAGAATAGATATGGTTTGGCAAGAAAAGGCCAAATGGTCTTGTTGGTCACAAAGGGAACAAAGCGGGTTCCTTGACCTCCAGCGAGAAGTACCACAAGAGGATTCGTCATATACTGTTATAATTGTACCAGATGAAAAAGATAACCATTTTAGGCGGTGGAACGGGTTCGTATCTCGTCATATCCGCGCTCAAAAAAAACCAAGTTGACCTCTCAGCTATCGTAACTATGATGGACTCAGGAGGCTCAACGGGGAGATTGCGTGATCAGCTTGGTGTACTTCCACCGGGTGATCTGAGACAGTGCCTCGTAGCTCTTTCTGATGCGCCCGAATTATGGCGTAAACTATTCTCATACCGATTTGAAAGTGGTGACTTTGCTGGTCACAGCTTTGGCAATATCATGATCTCTGCACTGGAGAAAGTATCAAAAAATTATGATGAAGTCTTGGATGAGTTGCACTATCTCATGAAATGCGTCGGACGCGTGTATCCGGCCGCTCTCACCAATGCAAATATCAAAGTGACCTACAATACTGGCAGGATAGTAGACTCAGAGACCCTCCTGGATGATCCGAGTCCTGACGGAGGAAATATCGTAAAAGCGGAGGCAATTCCCCCAACTGTTGCAAATAGCGCCAGTATCAAAGCCATCGCAAGTGCAGACTACATCATCGCAGGTCCAGGCGATCTGTACTCGAGCATCATCAGCATCTCGCTTATGGAAGGCATACGTGAAGCAGTCAAACATTCCCCTGCGAAGTTTATCTACATCCTGAACCTGATGACCAAGTCATCACAGACTCTCAACTATACAGCTACCGATCACATTCGTGATATGACCACCTACTTTGGGCGGCAGCCAGACATATGTATCGTCAATAGCGAGCCATTTGATCCTGAGATGCTGAAGCAATACGTATCTCATGATGAGTCCCCAGTCATGAATGACCTCACGTCAGATTCCTATTCTGGCAAGATCATAACCGCGCCTCTTCTTGACAAGTCCGCATATATTTCGTCCAACCAAGCGCTTGCATCCAAATTTGCCCACAGCATCATCAGACACGACCCAGTCAAACTCGAGGCAGTGCTCGAGAGCATACTAATTTAATCATCGTCCGTATGTATCACCATATTCATCACAGGATTACGGCTCACAAAATATCATTTGGTCATGCGATACGTGGCATCGTGTGGGCTCTGAAGACTCAGCCAAACTACCAAGTGCATTTGTTTCTGAGTATTTTATCTCTAGTGGGTGGGATATATTTTGATATACAGCCATATGAATGGATTGTCGTTATGCTCTTGATCACGCTGGGTCTCACCGTCGAAACCATAAATACTGCCTTAGAAATGACCCTTGATTGCATCTCGCTCGAGAGACGTGAGGACATCAAGCACGCAAAGGATGCAGCAGCTGGAGCTATGCTCATCGTTTCAGGAGGTTCATTCATTTGTGCATGGTATATATTTATGCCCTATATTTTGAATACTCTATGAACGACAACTCCTTCTATCTATTTGCGACGGTCATATCTTTCGTGACTCAGTTTTTTTTGTTTATTCCCTTTATCAACTTCTTGTATCATCGCAAGATGCAGCGGATGGAACAACAAACCACTGATCCATTTGGAGTAAGAACTCCGATTTTTGATAGACACAACGGACACAAAGTCGGGACTCCGGTCGGAGGAGGAATATTGGTTATATGTATCACCGTCATACTTTTTCTTATCGGTCTTCTGGTAAACCTGTGGTTTGATCGCGAGCTCACCTCAAATTATCCCGCACTTTCTGCCGAGATTTTTGCTCTCCTGTTCACCGTTGTCTCATTTGGATTGTTAGGCCTTTATGACGACCTCTCGAAGATATTTTATTGGAAGAAAAGTCAGTTCTTTGGCATGCGCATGAGACAAAAGTTGGCTGTTGAGTTGATTTTGGCGCTTATCGTCTCATCTATCCTATTCTTTGGGCTCGGGATTGAACTCGTCCATCTGCCTTTTTTTGGGACGTTTCACCTTTCGTATTTTTACATACTATTTGCTGCATTTGTCATCGTAGCTTTTAGTAACGCGGTGAATATAACCGACGGTCTCGATGGTCTGTCTTGTGGTGTGCTTATGATCTCGCTCATAGGATTTTGGATCGTGGCTCGCAGCATCATAGATGTACCTACCTCACTTTTCATATCCGTGTGGCTGGGTGGCATACTCGCATTTTTATATTTCAACGTCTACCCCGCTCGTATCTGGCTCGGAGACACGGGATCTCTCGCATTTGGTGCGGTATTTGCGGTTATTGGCCTCATCCTGGGCAAGCCCTTTGCTCTTTTGTTCTTTGGGGGAATTTTTGTAGTTGAGGCGTTTACCTCTGGCGCTCAGCTCCTCTCAAAGCGATTCCTGGGAAGGCGCATATTTACCGTAACACCATTTCATCTGTACTTGCAAAATAAAGGGTGGCAGGAGCCCAAGGTGGTATTTCGATTGTGGATTCTCGCAGTCATCTGCGCGTTGATTGGTTTGGGAGCGTCATTTTTGAGATAAAAATCGTATGACATCAGGGATACAGCTTGCTGACAAAAAAGTGACCATTATGGGCCTTGGACTGCAAGGCGGTGGAGTGGGAGTAGCAAGATATTGTCTCTCCCACGGTGCAAAAGTCATCATCACCGATCTCAAATCAGCAGATTCACTTTCAAGATCCATACATGACTTGTCAGGATATAAATCCATCACCTACAGACTGGGTAGTCATGAGCTCGAAGATTTTACCACTGCAGATATAGTCATCAAAGGTCCGTCTGTCCGATGGGACAATCAATACATACAGGCTGCGCTCGATGCAGGCGTCTATGTTGCTATGGAAACTGCACTTTTTGTAAAGCATACACGTGCAAAGGTGGTCGGTGTCACTGGTACCAGAGGCAAAAGCACTACTGCAACGATGATATATCAAACACTCAAATCGCTATACAAAATAGGAACGGTGTACCTTGCAGGCAATGTCCCTGATACCTGCGCGCTCGAGCTCCTGGATGTAGCTACGCGTGACGATATCGTAGTGCTTGAGCTTTCATCGTGGCAGCTATCTGGGTTTCATCGCGAGCGAGTCTCACCTCATGTAGCTGTTTTTACCAACTTTTATCCTGATCATCTCAACTACTACCATACCATGAGTGAGTATTTGCACGATAAGGATGCGATATTTACTTATCAAAACAGCGGTGATATATATATCGACGGACGTGAGATAGTTCCTGGCTCACATCACGAGCAAAATAAACATTGTGCACGTGCCTGTTGCCTGGCAGTCCTGGGCGCTGGTGCTGTTGAGGACATAGAGAGACAATTATCAGCTTTCAAAGGTCTTCCGTATCGACAGCAACTGACTAATACCTATCAAAACGTACAAATCATCAATGACACGACCTCGACTACGCCCATCGCACTTATGACCGCGCTTCACACGTTCACCAACAAGCCCATTGTGCTTGTCATGGGGGGACAGGCAAAAAATCTGCCTATTGACGATCTGGTCGCAGACATCCAGCAAAACAAGTGTATTAAAAAAATATTTCTTATGCCTGGAACTTTTACCGATCAGATACACGAACGAATAGGGGGGGAGCGGTATGAGGATTTCTCATCCCTTGTAACCCGATCACTGCAGGCTGCAGTTGCAGTGGGCGAACCCTGCTATTTACTTTTTTCACCCGGCGCTACTTCGTTTGCACAATTCAAAAATGAGTTTGATAGGGGACAGGCATTTGACAAGGAGATCTCTGCTATAATCTTTTGATGCTGCGTCGAAAAACTCCGTCAGAATGGTACAGAAATCTCTATATTGTCCCTATTCTTCTTTCCATTGTGGGACTCTACTTTATCTTTGAAGGTTCATCGATCCGCGCACTTACTACCTACGATGACTCGCTATTTTTTGTGAAGAGACAGGTTGTTTGGTTTGCGCTTGGGGTAGTTTCGATGTTTGTTTTGTCGCGGCTTGACTATAGGAAACTGTACATCTTTGCGATTCCATCTATGGTCTTTACCTTTATCACGCTTATTGCAGTACTCATTCCTGGCATTGGCTCACGTATCAACGGCGCAAGGCGCTGGATCGACTTAGGACCATTTGGATTTCAACCTGCAGAGTTTGCAAAGCTTTCGATCGTCCTGTATCTGTCTGCGTGGTTTCGACATCGCGAAAAGCAACGGATTATCGCATTTATTCTCCTTTTGTTTGCGCTTGCGGTCCTCATCATGGCTCAACCTGATATGGGTACTGCAATCATCACGATAGGACTGGCGCTTGGTATTTACTTCATCGCGGGTATTGATATGAGACAGCTTTTGTGGGTCATCCCCTTATTTGTAGTGGGAGCATTGATAACTGCTCAGTCTGCGTCCTACAGGTTGCATCGATTAAGGGTGTTGTTTGACTCTGATTTGGATCCGCTAGGGATCGGTTACCACGTCAGACAGATCATGATAGCGATTCAAAATGGAGGATTGCTTGGGTTAGGTTTTGGCGGTTCAAAACAAAAATATCTATTTCTACCCGAAGCCCATACTGACAGTATCTTTGCAATATTTGTGGAAGAGATGGGCCTCGTCGGTGCAGTAGGACTCATTAGTCTCTATGCACTTCTTCTGTACTATCTCTATCGAGTGACTATGCAAACGAGAGATAGGTTTGGGTTTATGTTGTCATCAAGTATCATGATATTTTTTGGGCTACAGTCTATTCTCAATCTCGCTGCCATGACGCGACTCGCACCACTTACTGGCGTACCACTTCCCTTTATGTCCAACGGAGGCACAAATATGTTGATTTCATATATACTCATTGGCATATCCATAAGCATTGCTCGTTTTAGTAGACAAATCACCCAGAAAACATGAAACTTTCAACACTCCTGATCACTGGCGGACATCCTACTCCCGCATTTGCCGTTGTGGATGAGCTCCGAGCCTCGTCCCCAGATGTGCGAGTGGTGATGATCGGACGGAAACATGCAAACAGTCGAGAGACCGATAACACCTATGAGTACGATGAAGCACAGGCGAGGGGCATAGAGTTTGTATCTGTTGATTTTGCACGTGGATTGTCTTCGCTCCTCAAAGTCCCGGGTCAGATACTCGAATCAAAACAAATACTTGAGCGAGCACACCCTGACGCAGTGCTTTCATTTGGAGGATACATCGCCTTTCCTGTCGCGTGTGCCGCAAAATGGCTAGGCATACCGGTTTTTACCCATGAGCAGACCGCAGTGACAGGTCGAGCAAATGAACTCATTCAGCTTTTTGCTACCAAAGTATTTTTGTCCTTTCAGCCACTAGTGCACGTAAAACGTGGACCAAAATATATATGGACAGGCAATCCTATCAGACGAGAGATAACCCAACTGGTTACAGGGCACGAACCATCTCTTCAGGTCAACAAACCGCTGCTTTTGGTAAGTGGAGGCAATCTCGGATCACACTCGCTCAATGTACATATCTTCGCTATCGTGCAGAAATTAGTAGATTTTTGTACAGTAGTCCATCAGACCGGCAATGTGTCAGAATATGGGGATGAAAAAGCAGCACAAAACACACTTTACTCTCTGTCCCCCGAAAAGCGCGATAGATATATTCCCGTCGCTCACCTTCCCACCAGCGAGTGGTCTCATATGCTCCACACCGCTGACGTAGTCGTTGCCAGATCCGGTGCAAATACCTTTTTTGAGCTGATTGCTACTCAAAAACCCTGTGTCCTTGTGCCACTTCCCTGGTCAGTCCGGGACGAACAGCAAACACACGCACAACTACTTGCTCAGGCTGGAGTGGGGGAGGTATTTGACCAAGCAAACGACCCCGCTCAGCTCCTCCAACTCATACAGAAGGTATTTGAGAACCGCTCGAAATATGGTGCAAAATATCCTACACTACTCCCATTGTATGTACCTGACGCCGCACGCAAAATCATCGCCGAGATCCTCAACACGTAAGCAACGGCTTGACCAATATCTCAAGTCGAGGACCTCTGTTCCCACAAAAATCATTGTACCGGGCAAGCTCGCCGCCGCCCTCGCTTGGCTAAAGTCCGTTTGTAGCTTTCCAAAAGCCAATCGAGGGATGTTATCCACTACTATTGGACGAATCATCTTGTACTTTGTAGTATCGACCATACTCACTGTAGTTATCTTTTTTGCAAATTTCATCCTTTCGATTCAGACAGTCGAAATAACATCTGTTGGAAATCCCAAAATCGTAGTACAGGATGCAAGCTGGCTCATCGGCCGCAGCATACTCACCACTTCAGACAAATCTATCTCAGACCGCATTCTGACCGCAAATCCTCAGTTTTCCTCGGTACGTGTCACACGGAGATACCCACAAACTGTTCTTTTGGATATCTCTGAGGCTACGCCAGTTGCTGCGCTGTATGTAAATGATACGCTCTATATTTTACTTACCAGTGAGGGAAAGATTGTAAAATCCATCTTTACAAAACCAGAAAAAGTACCTGTTATCACCTATTATCAAAAACTCGTCACAACGGACTATGAGTTGGGCTCCCTCATTGGATACTCAGAGATTCGATTCGCTACTCAGATCTCACTTGTCTTTTTGAAGTCAAATATGCATGACATATCTATAACTATAAGCGATTCAGCGTATATTGAAGTGATTCGGGGCAACACCCAAATGCTTTTTTCTGCAAAGTCTGATACTCAGAAACAACTTGGTTTTTTGCCTGACATATTGAGGCTTTTGCAACGCGGGACGCAGGAGTACTCAAAGATTGATTTTCGATTTGATAAAGTGATCGTAGAATAAAAATAATGCAAAAGGTAACATTCAAAATGTATCAGGTTCACCGAATGCGAAAGTCAAACTAACGCTTTATAACATTAAAAACATTACAAACTTTATAGCTTGTCGGCTGTAGACTGTCATCCTCATTTGATTTTTGTTACCAAACTGTTTATAGTGTACGTATGGCAAATGTTCCCACGCTGACTGCTATAGATATTGGTACGTCAAAAATATCTACGATCATCGCCACCAGAGATGAAAAGCTCAAACAGTTTAAGATTCTCGGTCATGCAACCGTGACTTCTCGTGGCGTAAAAAAGGGTATCGTAGTGGATATAGAGCAAGTCACCAACTCCCTCGAGGAGTGCCTCGAAAAAACGGAGCGTATGGCTGGTGTGGCCTCTGATGACATCGTAGTCAGTATTGGTGGCCCACACATCTCCTCGCTCAATTCACATGGTATTGTCGCGATATCTGACCCCAAAGGAGAGATTGGTGAAGAAGATGTTGACAGAGTAATCGAAGCGGCAAAAGCCGTCTCACTTCCCCCAAACAGACAGATCCTTTTCGTTTCCCCCAAACAATACACCGTCGACGGTCAGGGGGAGATACGCAGTCCCATAGGGATGTCTGGAGTACGCCTAGAGGTAGATTGTCACCTTGTGACTGCCTCAGCCACCAATATCCGCAACCTTGACCGCATTTTCCAAACAGTTGACGTACAAAATAGTGGATACATATTTACTGGTGACGCCTCCGCACAGGCGACGATGACTGACTCAGAGCGGGATTTGGGAGTGGTGGTGGTGGATATCGGCGCAGGCAAAACTGATCTGGCTATATACCTGGAAGGCGCGCTTCATCATACCGCCTCGATTCCCGTCGGCGCGCGACACATCACCAGTGACTTGGCGGTAGGACTGAGACTTCCGCTAGAAACCGCAGAGCAACTCAAAGTATTTATGTCTGACAACTGCGCTCCATCTGATCCCCGTGGAGCCCTCGTACCTCCTGATATCTCGTCCTTTTTGGAGCGGGGCGAGGTTGCCGATTTTACCTCAAAGGCAGTATACGAGAGTATCATCACCGCTCGCATCGAAGAGATCGTGCAGTTTATACATGATGAGCTAGCTAAAGTAGGGTATTTGAAGTCTCTTCCTGCAGGTGTGATATTTACCGGTGGAGGATCCAAGACCATAGGGTTGATTGAGGTAGCGCGCAAGATACTCTCTATGCCACTTCGTATAGGGATTCCCTCAGTCACGATGTCAGGCATGAGTACCGAGCTCATTGACGCACGCTTTGCCACCTCGATTGGTCTCCTCATGAATGCCACCGAACAAGAAAATACGATCAAGAAATCAAAGTCCCGCTCGTTTAAGGGACTATTTGCAGGAGGACAGTCTGGAGGAATTATTGTGAAGTTGAAGAAACTTATTCAGCAATTTTTGCCGTGAACATATGCTTATCAAACCTTCCACAGGTCAGATCGCACACATCAAAGTCATCGGTGTAGGTGGAGGAGGGTGTAATGCGATAGAGGACATGATCGCCCAAGGCGGCATCGCGGGAGTTGAGTTCATCGCTGTAAACACTGATGCACAAGCTCTCCTCAATACCAAAGCAAATATAAAAGTCCAGATCGGTGATCAGCTCACCAGAGGATTAGGGAGTGGAAGCAACCCTGGCGTAGGCTCAAAAGCAGCAGAGGAGTCTATGGAAAAACTTCGCGAGGAGATACAGGGTGCAGATCTTGTATTTATCACTGCGGGCATGGGTGGCGGGACGGGGACTGGTGCTTCACCTATTGTTGCAAAGATTGCCAAAGAGTGTGGAGCACTCAGTATCGCTGTCGTCACGAAACCTTTCCTCTTTGAGGGTTCAAAGCGCATGTCTGCTGCAAAAATCGGCATTGACGAACTAAAGACTCATGTGGATACCTTGATCGTTGTGCCAAACCAGCGCGTACTTCAGATCATAGACCAAAAGACTTCGATGATAGATGCATTTCGACGTATCAACAGCGTATTGCATCAGGGTGTGCGTGGTATCGCTGAGCTTATCACCGAGCCAGGCTTGATAAACGTAGATTTTGCAGATGTGCGCACGGTCATGACTGAGGCGGGCACCGCTCTCATGGGTATCGGAGTCGCATCGGGCGACGGACGAGCCGTCAAAGCAGTGCAAGAGGCCATGTCGTCACCACTTCTCGACTCGACTATCAATGGTGCAAAAGGCGTGTTGATCAACATATCTGGTGGTACGGACATGTCGATGCTTGAGGTGGACGAAGCTGCGAATCTCGTCTCTCAAACTGTTGACGCCGATGCTGATATCATCTTTGGCGCGACCGTCAGGCCAGAGCTACAGGGTCATATCAAAGTCACGCTGATAGCGACAAAGTTTGATGATCGTTTCTCAGCATTTCGATTGAACAATGATATGAAACGTGAGGCGAGTATGGTCTCCACTCTTGCGCAGGCAAGCGTTGCATCCCAGCTCGAGCATGCGAACCTCCAGCGGGGAGTCGCGAAAATCACCTCAGACACGACCGTTGATGCAGATGTAAATCTAGACAATGACCCCTTCGAAGTCCCTGCGTTTTTGAGGAAAAAGTGATCCCGTCATGTCGGGATCATCCCGTTCTGACGCATCCGCGAGTCACGGGATCCAAATATGAATGACAGTCATCCCGTACATGTCTTCCAATGCGGCTCCGTCGTGAATTGTCATCTTTCCCCGCCGATTCGGCGGAGAGGGGATCCAAGGTATAGCGGGATACAATAGTATGAAATGATGTGCGGCTCCCCCTCCCGTACGGGAGGGGGTGACTGAACGAAGTGAAGTGGGGGTGTACTGTTTGAACAAATTCAATCGGTCATCTACACCCCCGCCCCACGAGAGGTGGGGCACCCCCCCGTTTCAGAACGAGGGGGAGTTTAGCAACTGGCGCGACATCGCGTCCCAGTGAGCAAATGTCACTGTGAATCGTATTGAGGCATCATAGTGTCGACATCAACGTCTTTATACGGGTTACGTCCATACCTGTCACCTCTCTTCGCCCCCTGTTGATTCATCATGCCACCCATTCTTGTTGACACACCTTTCCAATCTACTGTTGAAGCAAACGAGATCATTGATATGACTCCGATCACCAACACCACTATACCTATTCCAGATACGATGATCCATATGCGGGGAACTTTGGCAGTGTGAGGTACTGCAATAAGCTTGTACATCTCGTATATGAATGCTAAGGTAAACGGTCCGACTAAGAAACTAGTTGCTACATTCAACAAGTTAGCCAGCAGGCTTCCTCCTTCAGTGGAATCAGATTGGCCCGCAAAGATGGTAAGAACTACTCCAATGCAAAATGTAACGACTTGTAGCAGGAGAATCATAAGAACCATCCTCCCAAAGATGCCCCAAAACCGTGTAAGCACCATGTCCTTACTTGACCATACTGCGTCAGATGCAGATTTACCTGTGGTCACGAGAATAAACGGTATAAAAGCAAAAAGTACATTCCATATGATCAGTGGTATAAATAACGTGATAAAGCCAAGTGGCACTAGCCCCAGGAGAAATAGTGAGACTATTGACATGGCGATGAAGCCGCGTGACACGAGAGGTCTCACATGTTGCCAGGCTGCCATGACACCCACAGATGACTCACTCGTGATGAGGTACACGGTAGCGAGTTGTCCCCATGCAGAGACATAAATCACTGCTGCAAATATCGCCACTAGTCCCAGGCCCGTCATCGAGATTGCAAGTGCATATTGTGACGAACCGTACAGGCCAAACAGTGGTATGCCCAATACGAGCGATACAACCAACACCACTCCTCCCGTGATGAGCATGGAAAGAAGTGATGAGAGAACTATCGATAGTAGACGTGACTTTGTTCTGGCAAATGCCTTTTTCAAGAGCACTTCGACAGCCCATGGATCAGATGCTACAGCAAAACCATGTTGTGCTGGAGGATTTGGTGGAACGTGAGCGCTCAAATTGTCTTCAGAATGGGAAGAATGCATAGTCAAAAATAAATTTATAATGACTACTCTATCATCATGCGTTATATTTTTTGGATTGACCCACCAAGTGATGTGATCTTCTCGACCAGATTCTCATACCCGCGCTCGACCTGTGTCGCGCCATAGATGATAGACTCACCCTCGGCTGAGAGCGCTGCCATGACTACGACTGCGCCCGCACGAATGTCATGGATCTGCATCACTCCATTGTGCAATCGATCAACCCCAGTGATCCTCACTGCCTGCGAATAGCTACGAGCTGGATCGTAGTTGAATTGGTAGAGTGACTGTGGATCTGCGACGATGGGCTGGAAGAGCTCCATCTTGGCACCTATTTTTTGCAGCTCTTGCACATAGTTTAGTCGCGATTCAAGGAGCGTCTCATGAATCTCGGAGACTCCACGAGCAGTAGACATCATGAGCCCCCACTGTGGCTGCCAGTCGGTCATGTATCCTGGGTGTGGAGCGGTCTGTATATCCGTGGCTTGTAAAGCATGGTCACCGATAAATCTCATCGTGTGCTCGTCGATCTGTTCAAAATGCCCCCCTGCTTGAGTGAGTTTATCAGTGAATGCAGTGATAAGAGAAGGTTGTATATTGGTGAGCGTGATATCACCTCGTGTCGCATATGCAAGCGCTGCAAAAGTAACCGCTTCATTCCGATCGACTACGACAGTATGTGGCTGAGATTGACGCAAAGAGGCGACTCCATGCACGACTAGATCAGTACCATTGCGACTGATGCGCGCGCCACCATCATTCAAGAACTTGATCAGATCGTCAATCTCTGGCTCAAGCGCCGCATGATGGATCGTAGTCATGCCAGGCCTTTTGACCGCGTAAAGGAGTAGTGCTTCAGTTCCGGTATGAGATGATTTGGGGAAGGTATACACTGCATCAGCAATCTGGTTGACAGAGGCGTCATAGTATCCCGTGTCAGAATGATAGGAGATATGCATTCCTATAGCTGATAGTCCCTCCGTGATACGGTCGATGGGGCGCGCGCCGATACGACAACCGCCAGGGTTTGGGATGCGCGCGCACCCAAAGCGATGGAGGAGCGGTCCAAACAATAAAAACGACGAACGGATGCGTGAACCATGATATAGACTAACTTCGCTTTTTTGTATCGTGCGAGGGTCGATAGTCACCGTGCCTTCGAGATACGTTGCCTGTATGCCAAGATCTGCAAAAAGGTCGCGTAAGTGTTGGTTGTCTTCGTTTGCGGGGATATGATTTAGTACAACTGGTGCATCAAATAACAGTGAGGCGATCATGAGCTTGATAGACGCATTTTTTGCACCTGAAAGGGTGACTGAGCCTTTTAGAGGTTTGCCGCCGTGTATGATGTAGGAGTCTTGCATAAAAACTATCGAATGATATTAATCTCAGGTTGTATCAGTATACCTGTTGCCACTTGAAAATCTTTTTGCATCGCACTGATATACGCGATGATAGGCTCAGGAGTCGTAGCCGAATAGTTGCATACCACGAGTGCATGATTTTTCCAGGTGCCTACGCCATCAACGACTTTTCCTTTCCATCCAAGCACATCAAAAATATGCCCCGCGGCGATCTTGTACGTCTCTGTATCGTTGATGACGAGCTTTGCCCGATCTACGTACTGCATTTTTTGTGCGGGATAGTACTGGAGCTGGGGAAACTTCACGAGAAGCTCCTTGAGTTTGGCTCCCGTGACCAAAGGGTTTATAAACGTGCTACCGTTGGTACCCACCTCACTCACCTCGGGAAGCTTCTTTTTTCTCAGTCTGGTGACTGCTTCAAAAATCTCAAGTGGAGTAAAAGGACCCCCTCCCTGCAGTACGCTCTTTAGGCTCTCGTAGTTTGAGTGATAGGAGGTGTTTAGCGCATGAACATGTGGTTTTTCAAATCGTACCGTCACTGAAATGATGATGTGTGTATCGAGAAACTTGCGTGACTTAAAGTAGCTGCCCCGATACTCAAAATGTGCATGAGTATTTCCAAATATCTCTATTTCCTGTTTCTTCGTGTGATACGCCTCTAGCTCCACAAATACATCCTCAAATGTCTGTCCATACGCGCCAACATTTTGGATAGGTCCAGCCCCAAAAGTGCCGGGGATATACGCAAGATTTTCCATCCCTCCCACGCCGTAGTTTTGTATTACAACCTCGATAGTGCGGTGCCAGTCCTGGCCAGCTCCAAACCGAAACGTAATAGAGTCCTCATCTTCATTG
This sequence comes from uncultured Gammaproteobacteria bacterium, assembly GCA_964620925.1. Classification (GTDB taxonomy): domain Bacteria; phylum Patescibacteriota; class Microgenomatia; order UBA1406; family GWC2-37-13; genus JAGOLU01. Next base: position 88,307 of record CAZUKL010000001.1, read on the forward strand.
ACCTGTGTCATACCATGGATACCCATCAAGATCACAAACCCATCATATGCAGGTGTTGCAAACAGGGTATTTGCACCACGTCCGAGGACATAGTGCTTTCCAGATGATCTAAACTCATCTGAGTTGCACACGGTGCGTAAATCATCCAGGGAGCGCACCTCTGCGAAATATTTTGAGGTTGTCTGAACCTTCCAGGTAAAAAGATCGCCGATTGGGTAGTTGATGTGAATGGTTGACATGGTTTATTTTGATGCAGGTCATTGCGAGGAGTAGATCTATTCAGTACTCGCAAGATAATTTCTAAAAAAAGTCCAGCTAGCGAGCGCAAAACCGCACTGCATCTCGCCTGAGGCGATCATCATCTCAACCTCTGCAATCGTGAAAAAATGCATATCCATCCCGACCTCTGTATGCTCCAACTTCCGCTCGCCTCTTTTGAGCTCAGTCGCCACGAGTATCATAGTTTTGAGCTTGACGAGTCCCGCTTCATTATATGTTAGACCTATGGTCTCTAGCCTGCCAGCTGAGAACCCTGTCTCTTCTTGCAGCTCTTTGTGAGCCGTCTCGACAATAGACATATCTGGTTCTCCCCCTCCGCCAGGAAACTGCCAAAACTCCTTTGAGTTTGCATGTCGATATTGTTTCAGTATATAGACTCCCCCATTTTCATAGGGAATGATAGAGACATCTATGTCAGGTACTGGTTTTGAGAGGTAGGCTTGCTCCCACGTCTTGCCATCTCGCTCAAGGGTATCCACTAGGCATGCGATGTGTGCATTTTGGTATGCAGTCCGCGAACTCAAGATTTTAGGAATATTTTTCATATGGCGTTTGGTTGAATCAAAATTTCAATCACCTGGTAGATGTCGCCAGCACCGATAGTGAGAATCACATCTCCTACTCGACGGTCGTCACGTACTTTGAGTAACAGTTCCTCGCGCGTGTTGAAGCCGGTTACATGTGAGTATCCTTTTACGAGCGCGATAGCCTCCAGATCCTTCGAGGTGATTTTTTCGACTCCTGGTTTTTCACGGGCACTAGGAAAAATCTGATCGATATATACCTTATCAGCCAGTGACAATGCATCCACAAACTCACTCTTCAGAGCTTGCGTGCGTGAGTAGGTATGTGATTGAAAAAGGAGAAGTAGACGCTGGTCAGGATGGAGCCTCCGGAGAGCGTGAATAGTAGCAATGATCTCTGCGGGATGGTGCCCATAGTCGTCATAGTAGTCCACGCCGCTGTGGTGCCCATAGCTCTCGAGGCGGCGCTTCGCGCCGCCGAATCCCTCCATAGCTTTTTGTATTTCCTCTGGAGGATAGCCGAGTTTGAGAAGTGCCGCCACGATGCCTTTTTTGTTACCTTCGATGCTGGTCGAGTTGCACTCGTACACCCACTGAGCTTTTTTGAAAAATCTTTGAAATACTTCAGTCGTATGCGCTAGATCACGATACACATCAGGATGATCAAAGTCGATATTTGTGCAGACGATGTGAGTGGGGGAGTAGAGTTCAAGTTTTGGCGTCAGATCTTGTGGGGGAGCAAGTGCATATTCATCGGCCTCAAATACAAATATCTCTGCGTTCGTCTCCGTGTGTCCGCCTTTGAGCCCCGAAAATCCCGAGGTTCCCACGAGCCAGCTCACTTTTGCACCGAGTCGGTCCAATGTGTAGGCGAGCAGTGCGCTCGTCCCCGTCTTGCCGTGGCAGCCACACACGGCGATGCTGACGGGAAATGATTTGAGATACGTGGCGATCCACTCTGCCTGATGTTTGACTGATATATGCTTTGATTGCGCTTCTTTTACCTGAATCGCATTTGATCCACCGTGAGCTGCTGAGTAGATAACGAGATCCACATCATCAGGGAGCATATGATTGAGTGGAACGATGGAGATGTTGAGCTCTTGCAGTGCGGCATCGGTGATCTGGGCTTCGTCAGTATCAGAACCGGTGACGAGATAGTTGCTCTGATGCAGTATCGTAGCGATTCCTGTCATAGCTACGCCTTTTATTCCAACGATAAATACAGTCTTCTGTCCTGTCATGGATTGATTATATACCACCGATGGCATACATTCCCACCCCATATTCACTTTGTGATACACTGTGATCATGTCATTGCACGTAGTCACCAATCCTACTAAAAAGGATATACAGGCGTTCTATCGTAAACACCCGCAAATCGATGATTTGATACCCAAATACATTGAAAGAGACAATATCCAAGTGGTTTTTTATCGCAATTCGAACTGGGTTTTCTTGGTATTTCATGTGCCTGAGTATGTAGAGTCTCGCAAGTCCATCGAGTCAGTCGAGGTAAATATCTTTTACGATCGCGAGACCAATAGATCCACTATATTTGCCTTTGATACCGAGCATTTTTTCAAAAAGTATGAAAAGGAGATTGAGGGCATAGAGTTTAAGTCATTTGGTACATTTTTAGAAAAGCTTTTGGCCATCATGCTGACTGATGAGGCGCGTATCATTGAGCATGTACTGCTCAATACCAAGGCAATAAAATCTGAGTATACTTCAGGAGTAGATGCCTCTGTAGTGATCCGCCATCTGACAAACAGCTTGATACATATATCCACTCTCAAGCTGATCATAGACAACCAGGACAAGCTGATTGAAAAGGCCGAGAACTATATCCGCAACTACGAGGATTCTTCCATCGGGGATATGCGTACCCATATCAGGGAGGAGCTGACGTTTGCAAAGGAGTTCTGTCAGACACTCATGGACTCTATAGATACTAAGTACCAAGTCAGGCAAGCGGAGATCTTGTATGCGTATACCAAATATACTTTTATATTCTTTCTTGCGGGGGCAGCATTTCAGATTGCCTACGCATTCATTGAGGATCCCTCTCCCATCAAAATCACCTTTTGGATTGCTAGTCTTGCTACGCTCCTCGGCTCCCTCGTGATGTTCAGGAAGTTTGGATAATGTCCATCGAATGTCATTGCGAGGAGTCCCGAGATGTCGGGACGACGTGGCAATCCCTTGCAAAGCGATATTGCGACGTCGTTTCATCACTAGTACCTCAATGTCGCTCTTCGTAAATTGTACTAGTCGCCTAATTCAATGTCGATTATTTGCAACCTTACTTGTCTGTCATCCTCGTGAACACGAGGATCCAATGGTATACATGAGGCTGTTTAGGTGTGCTGATCCTTTAGATCCCCGCGTACGCACGGATGACAAACAGGGAAACCTGTCACCGATATTATTGTCTATTACGGCAATGACAAGGACCTTCTATAGATCGAGAGAATATCGAAGGGCGCGTGCGGTATAATATCCCACCTATGTCTGATATACATACTTCCTCCAAACCTGTCGCCAAAGCTACAGAGCCCTCTGCATACTTTCGGATCGAACAAGACATGATTGACTACTGGAAAAAGAACCAGATATTTGAACGTTCAGTCGATGAGCGACCAGCCGACAAGCCATGGACCTTCCTTGATGGACCGCCCTTTGTCACTGGACTGCCACACTATGGACACATCGTCGGCAGCGTCGTAAAGGATGTATTTCCTCGGTTCAAGACAATGCAAGGATATCGTGTCAGAAGGGTCTGGGGATGGGACGGACATGGACTCCCCATCGAGAACAAAGTCGAAAATGCCCTTGGTCTGAAGTCAAAAAAGGAGATAGAACACAAGGTGGGTGTGGGTCCCTTTATCGAAAAGTGCAAGGAGTATGTCCAAGAGGTCTCTAGTGAGTGGGAGTGGTACATCGATCACATCGGTCGCTGGGCAGACTTCAAAAATGCCTACCGCACCTGGGACAAGGAGTATATGGAGTCTGTCATGTGGGTGTTTAAGCAGCTCTACGAGAAAAATCATATTTACAAAGGGCTCCGTGTCTCCCTCTTTTGTCCCCACTGTAGCACGCCAATCTCAAACTTTGAAGTAGCTATGGATGCAGGGGAGAACTACAAAGATGTGACAGAGCCGGCAAACACATACAAGTACAAGCTAGTCCAGTCGACAGTCAACAGTCGTCAATCGGTAGCAACCTACTTCCTCGCGTGGTCGACGACACCCTGGACGAAACTGACCACCACCGCACTCGCAGTAAATCCTGACCTGATCTATGTCTGTGTAGAGCATGATGACGGGCGTTACATCCTCGCCCAAAGCACGCTCGAGGCAGTATTTCAGCTGAAGGGAGTGGATTCATCGACGCTCAAGGTAGTCTGGGAGAAAAAGGGAAGTGAGCTCCTCGGTATGACATATGAGGGACACTTTGACTTTTACAAGCCAGTTGAAGGCAAAAAAAGGCATGTCATCGTGGCAGATACCTTTGTCACCGCGACCGAGGGCACCGGTATCGTCACGATAGCGCCATACGGCGAAGAGGATTTAAAAGTGATGACTCGAGATGGTATTCAGATTGTTCGCAACGTTGATGACGAAGGCAAACTCACTCCTGACAATCCAAACGGGTGGGCTGGAGTCTTCTACCTCAAGGTCAACAAACTCGTAAATCAAGATTTGGCAGATCGCGGACTCATGTTTCACGAAGAGCCCGGACACGCACACTCAGTCGCACACTGTTGGCGCTGCCACGAGCGTCTTTTTTTCAATCCTCAAGAGGCATGGTACGTAAATGTGCAAAACCTCAAGGGAGTGATGAAGGAAACCAACGAATCAGTGAACTGGTATCCTGACCACTTCAAGTACGGCAGATTTCTCAAGAGTATGGAGAGCGCTCCAGACTGGTGCATCTCACGTAGTCGCTACTGGGGATCACCGGTGCCTGTATGGGAGCATACACATGCCGATGGTCAGGTAGAGCGCTTTGTACCAGGCTCCATCGCAGAGCTCGAGGCGGCATCAGGCATGAAGCTCGACGACCTGCACAAGCCCATCATCGATACCGTCACCATCCCCAGTAAGATCGATCCATCCAAAGTACTGCGCCGCGTGCCAGAGGTGCTCGATAGCTGGATCGAGGCAGGCTCAGCATCTTTTGCGGAGCGACACTTCCCCTTTAACCCCGATGCAAAGCTCGAGGATTTCTTCCCTCCTGACTTTATAGCCGAATACACCGGGCAGATCCGTGCGTGGTTTTATGTGCTCCATGTCATCGCTGCAGGCATCTATGGCAGACCTGCGTTTAAAAACGTCTCTGTATCGGGAGTCATCATGGGCTCAGATGGACGCAAGATGAGTAAAAACTACAAAAACTATCCTGATCCGCGCGAAGTGATCGAAAAGTATGGAGGAGATGCGCTGCGTCTCTACCTCCTCGGATCTCCGATCACCAAGGGCGAGGACATAAATATCTCAGAGCAAGAGTACCGTGACCAGCTCCGCAAGTGCATCATCCCACTGCTCAACATCTGGAACTTTTACGAGATGTATGCTGAGGTAGACGGATATGAAAAATTCAAAATTCAAAATGTAAAAGATAAAAATGACCCGTCACCGAAAGGACACCGGATCCAGTGCGACAATGTGCTGGATAAATGGCTTCTCTCAAAGCTCCACACGACTATAGAGGCAGTGACCGATGCACTTGAGAAGTACGACACCGTCGTGACAGTGGCGTTGATCACTGGATTTGTGGATGACTGGTCCAAATGGCACGTGCGCCGATCCCGTGACCGCGTCGGATCAGGCGAGCTCACTGATGATGCGCGCGCCTACTATGACACGATGAGCGAGGTATTTGAGGTATTTTTGCGTCTGATCGCTCCTGTTATGCCATTTCACGCCGAGTATCTCTATCGCAAGCTCACTGGACATGTGTCAGTGCACCTCGAGTCCTGGCCACAGTCTGACGCGTCCCTGCTCCACACTCAGCTTGAGCAAAATACGATCACTGCACGTGCTATCTGTGAAGCGGGTCACCATATCCGCAAATCAAACAACTGGAAAGTGCGTCAGCCCCTGGCTACGCTCGATATCGCGATCGATGCTGATACAACCACTATCCAACCAAACCTGTGGGAAGTGATCCTCACCGAACTAAATATCAAAAATATTTGCATAAATGGTACCCAGGCATACCCCGCACAGCCAGTCGTGGTCACTGATGCAGAGCTTGCTCGTGAAGGGAGAGAGCGCGATGTGCTCCGTGAGGTCCAAGCGCTCCGCAAAGAGGCAAAGATCGGGATCGCTGATCAGGTATCCCTCGAGATCCCTCCAGAGTATGAGGAGTTTGCCGATCAGATCCGCCTCCATGGGAGGGTGAACGACATCACAGTTGGGTCAACGCTAAAGGTCCTGACCACAAACCACCCTTGATTCCCCCGTCATCCTCGCGAACGCGAGGATCCAAAGGAAGTGGGATTCAGTGATTTGCCTATAACTTTCAACTCTCAACTATCCGTTTTCGACTCTCAACTATCAGTTCTACGTTATTTTAGTATTGTTTCGCCCAATTTGTAGGGTATAATAATCACTCATGAACACTCTTTCAGTAGTAAAAACAGGTGGCAAGCAGTACATGGTGAAGCCAGGCGACATCATCACCGTTGATCGTATGGAGGGTGAAGTAGGCTCAAAAGTACAGCTCGTGAAGCTCGCAGAGTTCGCACTCGATGGCTCCACACTAAAGCTCGGCGCACCCGCTCTCTCAGAGACGGTAGCAGCTGAAATAGTCGAAACAGGCAAAGGAAACAAGATCAGAGTAGCAAAGTTCAAGGCAAAAGTCCGCTACCGCAAGGTTATGGGTTTCCGCCCACACCTCACCAAGCTGAAGATCATTTCGGTATAATGCGATTTTTCACATTGATTTTTAACCTGTATGGCACATACAAAAGCACAAAAAGCAACAAAAGGTAACCGAGACTCATTCTCCAAGAGATTGGGAGTGAAGATCTTTGGTGATCAAACTGCCAAAGCAGGCCACATCATCATCAGACAGCGTGGCAACAAGTACTTTGCTGGTGAAAATGTCCTCCAAGGTAAAGACTTTACCCTCATGGCACTCAAGGATGGCCAGGTAAAGTTTTCTATCCGCCACAACAAAAGCTACGTGTCCGTGGTCTAACTTTCATCTTTTTCTCCTTTCCGTTCTTCCTATTCTTATCTCATTTCTTTTACAGGTCATCCTGAGCAGAGCGAAGGATCCCATCTTTCTTGTTCCGCTCTGTGGGAGCGATGGCGGGTCATCCTGAATTCATTTCAGGATCCACTAGCACATTGTTGGATTTCTGTACGAATCCTTGACATGTCTTTCCATTTTTGAGATGATGATCCTCTATGTACCTTCCAGAAGCGCTTACCAAAGTAACAAAACTATCAAAGGCATTATTTCTTGTCTCATTCATCACACTCCCCTTTGTGGGATTTTTACTTGGTATGCGTTACCAAGAGCTTTTGTCTCCTCAAGATGTGCCTATATATGCTACTCCAACAACCTTGCCTACAGCTTTTATTCCTTCTCCCACTATCACTCCTACATCAGCCGCCTCTGTCGATGAGATAAAGAGCATGTACAGAATCAGTGCTATTGAGAAAAGGAACGAAGTTTACTTTTTCTCAGTCCAAGAGATCGACTGGCTCAGGGAGCCTAGATGTACAAGCTATCCCGCTCGAGCCACTACTCAGATACCTGCGTGCAATCCCAATGGCTACCTCATCAGGGACCGAGGACCCGAAATCATACTCACTGCCAGCACCTCTAACTCAGCGCAATATCGAGGGCAAATGTCTGATACTGATGGTTTTGTGGATGAAGAAGGAACTATGTCCCTGGATGAATTTTATAAAAATTTTCTAGGAGAAAGAGGAGCGCTGAATCAAAAGAAGATCTTCATCCCAGGGAAAAGTGGTCTGTACACGATCAGGAGCAAAGGTGGAGTAATCCTAGATCTTTCAGGCATCTATACACCCTGAGGATTTCGCCCTCATCTCACTAAGCTCGCCCCAGCCCGCAGTGCTACGCACATGCATTGCAGGCATGGGACAGGCATGTTCTCGCCTCACCGGCGGACAGGCATGAGGATGACGGACAGGTATACGGGAAATGTTGAATAAGCACATCTATTATTATTGTGTGTTAATTCGCACTCCTGTATACTCTCTCCATGCTAGATCCTGCACTCCAAACTCGCATCGATGCAATCAAAGCTGAGCGTAATCCACTCACCCAAGCAAAGATGGTAGCTGAGATCAGAGAAACTTCAGACATCACCAATCGCAAGCTAGCTGAACTCCTCGGAGTGAAGCCGTCACATCTCTCACATCTCATCCGTGTGCTAAAGCTCCCTGACATACTCATCGATGGATTTGTGAGCAAGCAACTATCTTTCACCCACCTCGTCATCATCTCACGTCTCAAGACTCACGATGAGCAAATCAGTTTGTATGAGGAGATACTCTCGCGCACCATGTCCATAGCTCAGACAGAGCACCGCGTGCGTGAGCTCCTATACCAGGTAAACTCTGATGGACAGTACGTATCGCAGGATCATATGGCAGCATATGCCGATCGTATCAGTAAGTCTCTCGGAGGCGCCAAAGTGCAAGTGATCCAGACACGGATAAAGTGCAAGATCATCATCGAGCAGCCGGGTAATCTTGAAAAAACCACTGAGTTTCTCGAAAACACGGTGACTCGCTTTAGACGGAGACAGGCGATGCATCAAACAAATACCTCTGAATCTATAGATGACTTTGCGATTGAACCTCTTCATGCAAATCTGAAAAAGCAGACAGACTCAATACCACAGGCGCAGCAGGAAATCCTCCCTGAGCCACTCGAGCTGCCTGAGCCTCTGCCTATCGAGGAAGTGCTCCCAGAGCCCGCATCTCACTGGGGTAAGCTCGCCTATGAAAAATACACGCTGTCAAATGCGACTCCCCTGGATACTGACGAGCTCGGGTTGGACGAGATGGGCGAAGAGCCATTGAGGTGAGACTGCAAAAAATTAAAATTCAAAAAGTAAAAGGCAAAATGAGGAGGCGAGTTGCTGTTTCCAGTGGGAAGAGAGATTGGGAAATGAGGAAATAGAGAAATAGGTAACAGTGAAATAGGAAATTTTACCAGGCACTGCCAGTCATCTTGAGCCTTTCCATAGCTCCGTTACGTATCATCACTTCGCAGGTGTGTGAGGATTCGTGATCCATCCCATGTGACTGAGGGGGAGATAGCGGAAAAATACGACGCCAATCACGCTCTCTTGACTTATCGGTCCAAACGCACGACTATCCTGCGATCCAGGGCGATTGTCTCCCATAACAAAGAGTGATCCTTCAGGTACGACTATCTGCTCATTTTCTGTATAGATGGTGTTGTAGAGGAGGACGGTCTTTGATTTGAGATATGGCTCTGTCAGGAGTCTGCCATTCACCGTGACATCACACTCATTTGCGCCAGAGGAAACCTGTACACAGTCCACAAAAGACACCGTATCTCCGGGGACTCCGATGACACGCTTTATATACTCGATATCAAAGTCTTGACCCTCTTTGCGTGGCGAATGAAATACCACGACATCTCCCTGCTCTGGCTTGCGGAGTTTATAGGTCATCTTGCTCGTAAAGATGTAGTCTTTATCTTCAAAAGTGTGTGTCATCGACTCACCTTTAACTTGGTTTGGCTGGAGGATATACAGGTAGATGACTATAAAAATCGATCCTACGAATACAATCGTCTCGAGTATATCCATCACAAACGCGATGAGACCTTTTGCTAGATTCATGGAGTGATTTTAGATGAAGTGGGAGAGGATAACAAGTCGTGTGAATTCTACTGCGTATTGCTATAATCATGCCAGGTCGCTTAGCTCAGTTGGTAGAGCGTTGCATTCACATTGCAAATGTCACAGGTTCAAGTCCTGTAGCGACCACCATGCTTACCGCAGTCATCCTCACTCACAACTCAGAAGCATCTATAGCCACGCTCCTTCTGAATCTCCAGTGGGCTGCGGAGATCCTGGTCATGGATGATGACTCGACCGATGCGACAGTGGATATCGCCACATCACATGGTGCGCGGGTAGTCGTGCATAGTTTGCGTGGCGACTTTGCACAAGCGAGAAATACCGCGATGCAACTGGCCACTAGGGACTGGGTACTCTTTGTCGACTCAGATGAACTTTTGGATGACGCATTGGTCGCTTCTGTCAAGCATGCAAATCTACATACCTCTCAGTTTGCAGGGTATCAGCTCCCCCGTGTGGATCTGTTTTGGAATCAACAAGTCACCCGCGGAGAGGTGTGGTCGGCAGCTCACAAGGGGATCATCCGCCTCGTGCATCGTACTCGTGGTGAGTGGCGAGGCAAGGTGCATGAGGAGTTCATACCCACCGGGATGGTTTCCACTCTCACAGGGAAGCTGATCCATCATCCCCACCAGTCCATCAATGACTTTCTCTCTGATATAAATGTCTATAGCACGGTCCGCGCTAGCGAGCTCAAAGATCAATCAGCACAGAAAACTACCCTCCAGATGATGTTCTATCCCCCCGCAAAGTTTTTCTTTACGTATGTGATCTGTGGTGGATTCTTGGATGGCGCAGCAGGGTTCGCGTATAGCTTTATGATGAGTTTTCATAGCTTTTTAGTCCGTGCAAAAGTTTTATCAAGGGATATTTGAGGCAAGATTCAAAATCAAAATTCAAATCTGTCAGGATATCCCAAGACAGATTAAGTTTCAAATAGTTCTTAAGTTCAAAAATCCAAGCGACTCAGCAGTGTCGTCAGCCGAAATAATTCGATGATTAACAGTGCCCAGTCATGCTCGTGAACACGAGCATCCAAAGGTACTACTCGCTTTTTTATTCCATTGGATCCCCACGTTCCCGCCTCAGCGGCAGACAGGCGCGGGGGATGACAGGCACCAAATGTCACGCTTTACTTGCAATATACACACATGCATCTCCTCCTTGCACTCAGCATTGTCGCCGGACAGTTTGCCTATGTTGATCTCGGGCATGGCGTCAGATTTTACCTCTCTGAGTTGCTTTTATTGATCTTTGTCCTATTCGAAATCATAAAGTTTGGACTGCGTCCACTCAGACAGCTATTGAAGGATAAAATCGTGATGGCATGGGTTTGTATTGTCCTGCTGGGGTGGGGGATAACTGCATTCTCTGCGTCATCCACCGACAACCTGCGCTCATTTGCCTATATAGGGCGCATGGTTTTGTTGTACACGGGTGCATGGTATATCCAACGTTCATCAGTCAGCCCAAGGATCCTTCAGTCACTCTTTGTGATTCCGGCGATCTGCCTGGCTCAGTATGTATTTATGCCTGATCTTCGATTCCTCCAGCAGTATGGCTGGGATCCACATATGTATCGAGCTGTCGGGACCATCTTTGATCCGCCCGTAGTTGGCAGCATCCTCGGACTCCTCTGGACCACTCTCCTCATACGCCTACCCCGCCATATGGTCAAGTCCTCTTCATTATCAATTATCCATTATCAACTATCAATTTGCTTCGTAGCAATCATTTTTCTCTACTCCCGTAGCACCTATATCTCGCTTCTCCTTGTCACCTCGCTCTACATGATGTCGCAAAAACAGTATCTGTACGTGCTGATGTTCGTACTCATCACCATACTTTCAATATATGTCGCCCCGCTTACGATACCTCCACGTATGAATCTCGAGAGTGCCAAAATCGGCAGAGTATCTACCGCCACCTCTCGCATGACAGAGATACGAGAGGGGATACGCGCATGGCAATCGAGTCCCTTGATCGGCATAGGATACAACAGGGTGAGTGAATATAAACGCCATCTGAACGCAAAGAGTACTACCACAGTCTCTAACCACGCAGACTCAGCATTTCACTCATTCTGGGTCACGCAGCTGGTAACTACGGGCGTTGTGGGATTGGGGCTACTCATCGCAGGACTGTGGCGGCTCATCCTATGGAGAAAGGAACTGGTGTATCCGCTTCTTTGGGTATCGATCATCGGAGTATTTGATAATGTAGTCTTCCACCCACTCGTAGTCATTAGCTTTGTCCTACTATTCCTCGTAAAGCACCCTGTGATTTCTCGTCACGGTTCGTCAGGCTCACTATGACAGATTGAGAGTCAACCCAAAAGAGTATCAAGAAGATCGAGCGTGGGCAATCTCCCCATTTTTGAATTATTAATTTTTAATTAATAATTACTCTTGAGCCCCTGGGCAGAATCGAACTGCCGTTTACGGTTTACGATACCGCCGTTCTACCACTGAACTAAAGGGGCTGGAGGTATTGTATCAAGATAGAATGCATTTACACTTCTATCAAGCAGTCTTTTTAAACAGTGCGCAGCCATCAACAGTACACTGATCCACACCCCACTTGATTATAGTTTCGTACCTGTCGGCTTGATCGTCCACATTCGACAGGTGCGTATGTACTAAAAAGCCATCAGTGTGTAGAGTGTTCACCAGCGAAGGTCCACCAAATCTCTCGATAGTGCGATAGGGCAGATGCAGCACATCAGCGCGTACCATACGACCCCACCCCGACATCTTCTGAGTCACTAATTCATGAGTCATCCACTCCTCAGCTATATTTTCACGCAGGATTAGACCGAGTTTTAGATTTTCAAAATACCTTTTGATGTGCGGGGCAAGCGGGATCTCGCTGGTCGTAAGCTCTATATCTGAGTCAGTATAGGTATCGAGCATGTGCTTTAGTGGTTCGAGAATATGTGTATCGTATGATTTGAGCTCTATCTCTATCCTGCCCTTGTGATTAATCTGCGGCAACACGTCGACAAGACGAGGAAACTCGACACTTTTCTCATGCAAGAAGTCATGCACCAGCACCACATCGTCGTTGACGAATTGGATATCCATCTCGACTCCGTCTGCACCTCTCTTAAATGCAGATAAAAACGCCTCAAGAGTGTTCTCCTTGTGTTTTGTGGTATCCCCTCGATGAGAGATGAGGAGTGGCTTATGGGTTTGATTTGAGGTCATATTGCAGAATTATAGTTAAGAATAAGCTACTAAGGTGAAAGCAATCTCAACTCATCAATATCCAAGACAATAAATGGTCCGCCAATATTAGCACACACACTCTGTATGCACTGTTCAGATCTGCTAGCGAAGTCCCCTTTCGAGATGCGCACACTTTTGTCTAAAAAAGACCGCAAATCTACCTTACTTCGTCCTACAGTAATTCTGAAAAATGTATTTTTTCCGTTTTCATTCACTCCTACGAATATCCCCGGACCTCTGTACTCGATGCAGTATTGGTCGCCATGACCAAATTCCTTCTCATATAAACCTTGCCCGCTGGGACAACCTAAAGTGACTGTATAAGTGCCCTGGGGATGATTAAGAGGGAAAAAATCAGGCACATCTCGCGAAGACATCATAAACAATATGAATATGCCTACTCCACATATCGCGATCGCTATGGCGAGTACTGCGCCTACCTTTGCAAGAAATGGCTGTTTATGGATGCTGATTGGCATGTGTAAGTAAAATGGAGCGGGCGAAGGGAATTGAACCCTCTGTCTTCTCTTTGGGAAAGAGACATTTTACCGGTAAACTACGCCCGCATGGATCTATGCCTGCCGAAGTATAACAAACCAAAGAAAAAACCCAAGCGGTTCCGGCGCTTGGGTTTGAGTTTTTTTACTTGAATATTTCTTATTTGAGTTTCAGCACTTGAGAAGGGTTGATATAGTCAGGTTGTGAAAGATTGTTGAGGGTAGCGATCTTCGTCCACTCATAACCACTCTTGTACACACGCTCTGCGATCGTCCAGAGACTGTCTCCCTCGACCGTGGTGTAGGTGGCTGGGATAGAGTTTGGATTTACAGTCGTGATGCCTGTTTCTAGTATGTCGCCAGAGGTTGATGCCTGTGGAGAGAGTGAGGGCAGCATGATCTTCTGACCGACAGCGATCAGATCTGGGTTTGATAGGTCATTCGCCTTTGCAAGCTCGACATAACTATACGCTGATCCATAGGTCCTTTCAGCGATAGACCAAAGAGACTCTCCCGCTTGTACCGTGTGTTCTTTTGGCTGAGTAGCCGGTTTTTCAGGTGATGGAGTGCTCGTGTCATTGGTTGCGTCGGCTGATACTTCTGCCTCATCAGAAGCAACTTTTGAACCACCAAAGTATGACTTGATACGATCAAGCATGCTTATCGAGGTGGGTTCTGGAGCTGGCGCCTGCTCTGCTGAATTTAAGAGAGTGTTCAATCCAACCATTTCCGTGTCATCATTGTCGGTGACAGTAGGCGTGACCACGTCAGGCACTGCTGTGACAGATTCAGTAGGCGTCACAAAAGTCGTCGATGCCACTTCGGTGCTTGCCGCATCGGATTCTGTTCCCTTTGGCCTGATAAAGGAGTAAAATGTTGATAAGATTACGATAGCGACTGAGATGCCCAAAAGCATCATAAAGAACTTGTCTTTGAGAAGAGACTTAAGTTCTGAAACATAGGCGCTATCACCTTCGTTCTGTGGTGTCATATGAATATAAAGTTATAACAAGATATATCGAGTATAGTAACAAGTATTATGAGATAGACAAATGGCATATTCTATATCAAAGTACCCTAGAGTATAACATCCAGATATGATGAGTTTTGTATATGTACTGATTCTATTTACATACCTGTTTTTGGTACAGCTGATTGTCGTGTTTAGGCAGGCGCGACAGGTACAAACAGCACTTGCCCTGTATGATGAGATGTTTGCGAAGGCGACTTCCGATGCGGAGAAGGTGATCATACAAAAGTTGTATGATCAGCATCTTGCGCGGTATACAGAGGTGCTTCGGTCGCGTTTTGGCAAGCTCTTACGATTTATTGGTCTGTTGCACATATGATTATCACACGAAGAGACATAATCGCCTCACTTGGATTTGGGCTCATCATCATCGGCATATACGGTGCAGTGGTCATGCTTCTTGTTCCGCTAGTGGGCTATGCCATGATCATTTGGCTTGTGGCGATGGCGTTTGCAGGGGCTCACCTCTATTTTTGCTCTTTTTCTCCCCAGAGTGTGATACTACATGGCATCATCTCAAATCGCATCGATGCTCATCGAGAACAGATCATCAATAGCATGTTAGCGAAGGATCATCCCACCTTGCGGTCACTGGAGGTTTACATCGTGGATGACATATCGGTCAATATGACGATGTTCCGCTCCTACTCTACAGTCTATTTGCTCATCACCAGTAGATTCATTGAGAAGCTCTCAGGAGCGCATGCTGAAGCAGCACTTCGCTATATGTCGAACATAGCTGCGAGCCAGCTTTTTTATACTCACTCCATGGTTATGACATTTGCCGTGCTCCTGGAGAAGCTGAGAATCACCTCGATCATCGCAGCCAGCATCATCCACTCATTTATACCCGCACCTCATGATAAAGTATGGGATTCATCTGCAGTCAAAGTGCACGGCTCAGATACATATTGTGAAATTTTCAAAGTCATCATACAATGCATGTATAAATCTTCAGCGATGCCCAGCTCACTCTCTGTCGCCTCGTTTGCAGATATATCACACGGCCCACTTACATATGAAAGTATGTACTCAGTACATGTAGCAGAGATGATCAGAAAGGAACATATTTTAAAGAATTAAATTTGAACGAAAATACTGTATTAGTACAAATCAACAATATATAGCAGACCAAGATTTAAAGTTATATTTAGAACATGTCCAACATAGACATCTCACATCTAGCCAAACTCAGCAGACTCACCCTTACCGAAGCAGAAGAGAGGCTTTTCTCGACTCAAGCCTCTGAAGCTGTAGAGTATGTAAAAAATCTAAACGATCTTGATACCACTACTGTCACGCCAACTTCATCGGTTACTGGCACCATAAACCGCTTCCGAGATGATGTCGCCATGAGTGACCGCAAGCTACCAGCCAAAATATACTCAGTTACTCGTATCATGTAATATGCGCTCACTACTCAGCTATTCGCTTACCGAGATCATCGACCTTATTGGATCCAAAAAGACGTCAATAAAGGAGGTTAATGAGCTGTATCTTGCACGTTCTCAAAAATACAACAAAGATCTAAACGCATATGTCACTATCGCTCCTTCAGCAGCTTCAGATTCAGTTCAGCTTGCGATTAAGGACAATCATTGTACCAAGGGCATGCGAACTACCGCTTCATCCAAAGTACTTGATCAATTTATCCCGGAGTATGAGTCTACGGTGACCTCTCGCCTTCTAAAATCTGGAATATCTGCACTCGGTAAGACTAACATGGACGCATGGGCACATGGCTCGAGCACTGAAACATCTGATTTTGGTCCAAGTATGAACCCGTGGGATACTACAAAGGTTCCCGGTGGTTCCTCAGGAGGGTCTGCAGTTGTCGTGGCTGCGGGTCTCTCAGTAGCAGCTATTGGAAGTGAAACTGCGGGATCTATCAGACTCCCCGCTAGTTGGTGTGGGATTGTTGGTCTGAAGCCTACGTATGGGAGGGTGAGTAGATACGGAGTCGTAGCCATGGGTTCCTCGCTTGATTGTCCAGGTCCTATGACCCGTACCATAGCTGACTCAGCCTATCTCCTCCAACTCATTGCCGGACATGATCCCTATGATGCGACGTCTAGCGACAGACCGGTAGATGACTATATGGCAGCTATGAAACAAGGTAAAAAATACACCATCGGCATTCCTCATGAATATCTCGACGGCGTGCCTCAGGACATCAAGAGGAATCTCCTCGAATCTTTCAAGATCATAGAGTCGCTGGGTCATACAGTCAAATATATCCACTTGTTGAATCCCACGTATTCTATATCGGACTACACCATCATTCAGCGTGCTGAAGTATCCTCAAATCTGGGGCGATATGATGGTATACGATATGGGGGGGGAAGAGAGCTCTTTGGTCAGGAGGCTAAGCGCCGCATCATGCTCGGAACCTACACGCTGGCACACGGGTACTACGATGCGTACTATAAAAAGGCACAGAAGGTACGCACGCTCATCATTCAAAACTTTGCGGATGCATTCAAGGAAGTTGACCTCATTATGGGTCCAGCTACCCCTATCACCGCCATCCCCCTTGGCGAATCGGCGAAGTACTCGTTCTTTGGCGAGCTGATGGATCGTCTTTCCGAGCCTTCATCGATGGCTGGACTTCCTGCTATATCGCTCCCTATTGGATTGGATAATATGGATATGCCCATCGGTCTCCAGATCATCGGACCTCAGTTCGCAGAGGGGAGAATACTGGATCTAGCCTATCAATACGAGCAAAATACTGATCTCTTTGGGATACCTAGACGAGGAGTAGAAAAGTGGGAATAGAGGGAAAGATAAACGATACATGATAAATTTCAAATGAGAAGTATCCGTTGTATTAAATAGAACGTCATATCGTATTTGAGCTATCACAGCAATGTAGGACTAATATTTAGCAGAGCAATCAGTCTAATGCTAGGTTATCGAAAAGTACGGTTTGGATTGTTGCAAAGAGATATTATGAGCTCTAATCCAATTAAAAAGGGCGTATATAAACACTATAAGGGAGGTCTTTATCGTGTGCTTAGTGTGGCGAAGCACTCTGAGACACTAGAGGATATGGTTGTATACGAGTGCATGTACGCGAATCCTACCTCAGAGATCTGGGTACGCCCAGCCTCAATGTGGAGTGAAAAGGTTGATTTTGAGGGCAAGAGTATAGATAGATTCACCTTTATAAGCGATATATGAATATTACCACTCGTTATGCTACTGTTGATGATGCAGTGGCGATCAGACGCATCCAAACCGAAGGGTGGCATGATAACAACATCTCCCCTGAAACCGGAGTGACGGTGGACTTTCTCGTGAATACTCGTGGATATACCGTCGTTCCAAATCCAGCTAAGGTAGATTTAACCAAGAAAACAATACAAGATGACCCATTTTCTTACCTTGTTGCTGACGATGCGGGGCAAGTGGTGGGGTGGATCAGGAAATGGACCAAGGATGGGGCAAGCGGATTTGGCATCTATATAGACAGAGCCTATCGAGCAATGGGCATAGGAACACTGCTGATTCAGAGGTTTTTGGATGAAAATGAATGCACGGATTTACAGATCAGCGTGACCAAATCAAATACGAAGGGAATCAGATTCTATGAGCGATTTGGCTTCCATATCGTAGGAGAAGTGAACGAGTACTTTGATGATGCAAAAACGATATACTTACCAACAATTATCATGCAAAACTATGAGTGACACCACCTATCTCCCCATCATCGGCTTAGAAGTGCACGTAGAACTATCTACCAACTCAAAGATGTTCTGTGGTTGCGATGCCGCATGGCAAAAGTACCAGCAAAATGAGAATACATGCCCAGTCTGTCTCGGTATGCCGGGTGCACTCCCCGTGCCAAACAAGAAGGCGATAGAGTACACCATCCAACTTGCACAGGCACTTGGCTGTACCATCAATGCTCACTCTCATTTTGACCGTAAGCACTACTTTTATCCTGATCTCCCCAAAGGCTACCAGATCAGCCAATACGATGAGCCTATCGGTATAAACGGTGAGGTTCACGTCCTGGTCAAGGATGAAAAGAACAATACCTACGCAAACAGGTCCTTCCGTGTACATCGTGTACACCTGGAGGAGGATACAGGCAAGCTCATGCATGTCGGGGACGATACCGTCGTGGACTTTAACCGCTCTAGTGTCCCCCTCGTAGAGATCGTGAGTGAGGCTGATTTTCACTCCTGCGAGGATGTAAAGGCATATCTCCAGGAGCTCCACGCGATCATCCGCACACTAAATGTTTCTGATGCGGATATGGACAAGGGTAGTATGCGTATGGAGCCGAATATATCGGTGAAGAAAATCGACAGTCGACAGTTACCTGTCGGCAGAATCGATCCTAAGGATTTCCCCAACTACAAAGTAGAGGTCAAAAATATCAACTCCTTCAACTACGTCAAAAAGGCAGTAGACTTTGAGATCAAGCGACACATCGAGATGCTCGAAAAGGGCGAAACGCCCGTACAAGAGACGCGCGGATGGGATGATGTGCATAGTAGGACTTTCAGCCAACGCGTCAAAGAGGATGCAGCAGACTATCGATACTTTCCTGAGCCCGATATCCCTCCTATGGTTTTTACGGTTGAATATCTCAATGAGCTCAAGAGTCGCCTTCCTGAGCTCCCACTTCAAAAAGTGACCAGATATGTAAAGGAACTAAAGGTAAAAGAAGCAGATGCGCTCCTGCTCACGCGTGAGTCGGAGAGCTCACAGTACTATGAAAGGGTTCTCCAGATAGTCAAAGATCGTCAAGTGTCTCTTGATCCCCAAGCCATAGCGAATCTGATCATAAATAAGAAGCTCCCTGTTACGCTCTCTCCAGAAGAATTTGTGACGAAAGCAGCTGAGCTGAGTAAGCCAAAGGAGACAAATGTCGAGCTTCTCAATGCGGTAGTCGCAAAGGTGATATCGTCAAATCCAAAGTCAGTGGAGGACTACAAGTCCGGCAAGACCAATGCGGTCGTGTTCCTGGTAGGTCAAGCGATGAAGGAGATGAAGGGTCAGGCAGATGCAGGCGTGGTCAAAAATACTCTTGAAAATTCTCTCCATGAAAATCAATGAATCATTTCTCAATCATAAAACAATCTTTGGGCTCAGTGATTTACCTTATCGTATATTGGATAGGCGCAATGATCTACTGGGATAAATTTGTGCTGGGTGTCATGTATGTTTGCCTTGATCCATTGTTCCCGCTTCCTCCATTTGTACATTTGTCAAATTGCAACTTGCCAAATTGCAAAACGATTACAGAGGACTATTGGATAGCTACCCCTTTGGAAACATACCACTCATGGATAAACATATTTTTTATAGGGCCAATCGTCCTAGCTTTCATATTGTTCGTAATGCGAACTATGATGCTTCTGCTCAAGCACAAAACAAAGTTAATCTGGTCCTAACTGTCGCTCAGCTATCAATCACCTCATGCCCTTTACCCACCTCCAACTCCACACCGAATTTTCCCTCATGCGGGGGATGGCGCGGATAAAAAAAGCAATCATCCGTGCCAAGGAGCTCGGGATGACCTCGCTCGCCATCACTGACTATGGGTCGATGTATGGTGTGTTCAAGTTTTTTATCGCATGCAAAGATGCAGGGATCAAGCCCATTATCGGATGTGAGGTATACCAAGCTGCAAAAGATATGAATGAGCAGCAGCATGGTGACTTTGGTGATGCGCACTCACTCGTCATACTTGCAAAGACCGTAGTGGGGTACAAAAATCTGATTAAGATCGTATCTCACGGATTTTTAGATGGGATGCACTATCAGCCCCGAGTAGATTTTAACTTACTAGAAAAGTATAAAGAGGATCTGGTGGTTATGTCTGGCGCTCCCCTCACGGGACTCTTGGGCAAACTCCTACGTGATGATCAGATTACTGAGGCGCGGGAGGTGCTGAGGCACTATGTGAAGCTCTTTGGATCTGACTTCTATATCCAACTCGAGCGGCATCCCGACATGCCACAGCTAGAGGAGATCAACCAAAAGCTGATCAAACTCGCCCGTGAGTTTGGAGTGCCTCTGGTAGCCTCTGCAAATGTACACTATATGGAAAAGGATGATGCAAATGCTCACGAAGTACTACTCTGTATAGGTAGCCAGCGTGTGATCTATGAGAAGGATCGCCCACTGAGCATGGTCGATACACCTGACTACTTTTTCAAAACTCCCGAGGAGATGAGCGCGCTCTTTGCCGATTTGCCTGAGGCCATCGAAAACACGATGGTCATAGCTGAAAAGTGCAATGTTGAGATACCGCACGGCAAACTCATACTCCCCATCTATCCTGTGCCAGATGGTTCTACGCCCGAAGCATATCTGCGCACGCTCATAAACGAGAGGCGAGTGCGTGCCAAAGACTACGATCAGCAAGTGGTGACACAGCGACTCGATTACGAAGAGGGGATCATCAATGCTAAAGGCTATGCTCCGTACTTTTTATTTGTACAAGACGTCGTGAACTGGGCTAAGGATCACGGTATCGCAGTGGGTCCGGGACGCGGATCAGGGGCTGGCTCACTCATCGCCTACTGTCTCCGTATCACGGATATTAATCCGCTCGACTACAACCTTCCCTTTGAACGGTTTTTGAATCCAGAGCGTCCGACACCTCCTGATTTTGACGTAGACTTTGCAGATACCCGTCGCGAGGAGGTGGTAAAGTATATCTCGGAGCGTTACGGCGAGGAAAAGGTGGCACAAATCATCACCTTTGGTACGATGGAGGCGCGCATGGTCGTGCGTGACGTTGGTCGCGCACTTGGTCATAGCTACGCCACTGGTGACCGTATTTCGAAGATGATCCCCCCGAGCAAGCAAGGATTTCCGGTCAACTTGGAGATCGCTCTCGAGCAAGCTCCTGCACTCAAGCTCGCCTATGATGGCGAGGAAGAAGTGAAATCCATCATCGATGTATCTCGCAAATTGGAAAGTCTTCCCCGTCACGCCTCAGTACATGCAGCGGGACTTATCGTCGCCGATCGACCGATCATGGATCACATCCCCGTCCAGCGCGAACCCAAGGGTGACAAGATCATCACACAGTATGACATGTACTCGCTCGATTTGAATGCAGTATCAGATAACAAAGCTGTAGGACTGGTCAAGGCTGATATCCTCGGACTACGAAACCTCAGTATCATCGAGTCTGCCATGAAGTTTATAGAGGAAACAAAGGGAGAAAAAATAGATATTCACGAGGTCAAACTCGACAATCAAAAGGCATACGACCTCATGAGTCGCGGTGAGACAGTGGGAGTATTTCAACTTGAATCAGGAGGTATGCGTCGCCTCGCCAAAGAACTTCACCCAAACAAATTGACCGATATCACCGCCATGGTAGCGCTCTATCGTCCAGGACCGATGGACCTCATACCCACCTTCATCGAGGGAAAGCGAGACCCCAGCTCAGTCAAGTATCCTCATCCCGATCTCAAAATAGTCTTGGCAGAAACATACGGCATCCTCGTATATCAGGAGCAGGTGATCGATATCGCCGTCGTCATGGCTCACTTCTCAAAGTCACGAGCCGATCTCCTTCGCATGGCCGTGGGTAAAAAAAAGAAGTCGCTGATGGAAAAAGGCAAGGTTGAGTTTATCGAAGGGTGTGTGAATCATGGATACAAGCGGAAACTAGCCGAGGATGTATTTGGATTTATCGAGAAGTTTGCATCGTATGGATTTAACAAGTCTCATGCAGCATCCTATGCCCTTATCGCGTATTGGACTGCATATGTAAAGGCAAACTATCCCGTCGCCTTTATGGCATCTCTCCTGACCGCTGAAATAAATGGCGCATCAGGACCGATCAGAGATGAGAAGGTTGGCGCAGCACTTGAGGAGTGCAAGCGCATGCAGATCGCCGTACTTCCACCTGATATAAACAAATCGATCGAGGGATTTACGATCGAGGGCGAGGCTATCAGGTTTGGCCTTGCAGCTATCAGAAATGTGGGCTCTGCTGCTATAGAGTCTATAGCTACAGCCAGAGTCGCGAGACCGTTTAGTTCTTTTGTCGATTTCATTCAGCGCGTAGATTTGCGCCGAGTAAATAAAAAAACGTTGGAAAGCTTGATCAAAGTGGGGGCATTTGCAGCATTTGCAAATCGAGCCACACTCATCGATGCGTTTCCGGCGCTCGTTGAACAGGCACAGAAATCCAAAGAGTCCACCTCAGTTGGTCAGTTTGATATGTTTGGTATGGATACGGCGCCACCTGTGGATTCGCTGAGAGAAATGCCCGAATATCCTGAACATGAGATAGCAGAGTTTGAGCGCGAACTCATAGGGTTTCTCATATCTTCCTCTCCTCTCACCCAGTATGCAAAGATCATAACTGACAAAGTCACCCTCAAGATGAAGGATATCTCAGTGACCGACATCAAGAAAAAGCATATAGTCGTCGGCATCGTGACCACTCTCAAGGTAGTGCGAACAAAGAAGGACAACGCAGAGATGGTGATTCTGACTTTGAATGACGGCACAGGGACGCTTGAGATGGTTTGCTTCCCCAAAACCTATGCAAAGATCAAGTCGGTATTTGCACCTCATATCGTACTCATGGTCAAGGGAGTGATAGACAAGCGCGAGGATGGATTCAACATGATGATTGATAATGCCATCGATCTCAAAAAAGCCATGAGCGAGTGATGGCGGTGTGTATCACTTTGATATACGTCATCATGCCGTAATAAAATCGAAAGGCATCTAGTACAATAGACAAGGTAGATATTTGAAAGTATATCTGCATTGAATATATGCAACCACATATCAGTATAAAAGCAGACACCATCTTTGACTTCTTTGGTTTCGCAATCACCAACTCAATGCTGTTGTCATGGGTTGCTCTGGCAATATTTATCCTAGTAGGCATCTACTATCAAACGCAGATCTCCCGCAAGCGCAAACCTACTTTCTTCTATTTTTTGCATACGATCTTTACTAGTGTATATGGCTTACTATCGTCCATACTCCACGAGAAGACCAGATTGCTGTTTCCACTCTTGGGTGCATACTTTTTCTTTATCCTCTCAAATAACTGGATTGGGCTTATGCCCACGGTAGGGAGTGTGTTGATCAAGCCGTATGCATCTGGCACGGTACATGCGACCGAACTAGAACACGTGCCTGCCGCTGATCCGCACACGTCATCTACACAGGAAGAGCCGATGGGTGAAAGCGTGCACACAGAAGCATCTGACAGCACGCATGAAGTACATCTGCTGCCAATGTTTCGAGCAAACAACGCAGACCTCAACACCACCTTTGCACTCGCGATCATTACTGTGTCGCTCATCCAATACTACGGTGTGAAATTTAATGGCGTCGGTGGGTATTTGAAGAAGTTCTTCAACTTTACGAGCCCCGTCATGTTTTTTGTGGGTATCTTGGAGCTTATCTCTGAGTTTTCACGCATACTTTCATTTGCGTTCCGTCTTTTTGGAAACGTCCTCGCTGGTGAAGTGCTGATCACGATCGTGGCTTTTCTTCTCCCTTCAGCGTTTTCATTTTTCCTGGTGCCGTTTTATGTACTTGAGATGATGGCAAGCACGATCCAAGCACTGGTATTTACCATGATTTCTGCAGTGTTACTCAATATGGCCACCACGAAGGCACATCATTAGTTTATTTTTATTACTTAATTTTATTTATACTTATGGATGTATCCACCATGAAAGTCCTCGCTACTGCTCTTACGATCGCAGTTGGTATCGTAGCTCCTGCACTTGCCATCGGTATGATTGGCTCAAAGGGCGTAGAAGCAACCGGCCGCAACCCTGAGGCAGCATCAACCATTCAAACCAACATGATTTTGGCGATCTCCTTTGCCGAGTCACTTGCCATCTTTGCACTGGTCGTTGCGCTGATGATCAAATTCGTCTAATACTCATTTTTATCGCATTATGGAAGCACTTGGTATAGACTCAAAGCTTTTGATAGCTCAAATCGTGAACTTTGCTGTTTTTTACGTCATATTCAAAAAGTTTGTGGCAAAACCACTACTCTCCTATATGAACAAACAGCAAGACGAAGAATCAAAGCGTCAAAAACTGTCAGCAGATCTCCAGTCTGCACATGAGGCTATGGAGTCTGAAAAGTCAAAGATGATGTCAGAGCTAAAAGCCAAACAAAAGGAGCTCATGTCTGAGGCCAAAAAGGCTGCAGAAGAGTCAAAGGCCGAGATCGTGGCTCAAGCACAAAAGCAATCTGTCGAAATCGTCTCAGCAGGCAAAGACATGATCGAATCGGAGCGCTCTGCGGTGCAAAAAGAGCTTGGAACATATGTCAAACAGATGGCTCAGGCTGCTGTAGAAAAAGGTCTCGCTGGCTACCTGACTCCAGAAGCACAGAAGGAAATCACCAAGCATATTATCACATCAAAATAATATACCGTTATGAAGCTCACTCCCACACTCCGCCAAGATCTAAAGAATTTTTTGAAGGCACGACTTCAGGATCAGAGCGTGATGGCCCAGGTGTACGCTCCCTATATGCTGTCAGCAGATGAGTTGAATCAGATCCAGTCCAAGTACGACATCCTGAGTAGTGCACAACTCACTCCACACATAGACCCTAGTCTGCTGGCTGGCTATGTAGTCGAGGTTGGCTCGAAACGCATTGATTGCTCACTCAAGTCTCGACTCAATACTATTTTTGCTTGAACTCACCTATGTCTACCATCCAAATCAACCAGCTAGTCAAAGAGTTTGAAAAGGAGCTTGTTGCGTCCTCACGCGTGAGCGAAGGGATGCAGGAGGTAGGCATCGTCCAAGAAATCAAAGATGGTGTGGTAACTGCAAGCGGTCTCCAACAGGCTGCATTTGGCGAGCTCGTGGTATTTGAAACCGGAGTCGAGGGTATGATCGTCGACCTGATGCCAGACAATGTCGGCATCGTGGTGCTTGGCAAGTACGATGACATCACCTCCTCCAGTCGGGTCAAGGCTACTGGCAAGCAGTTTACCATCGGCATATCAGAGCAGATTCTTGGACGCGTCGTAAATGCCATGGGGCTTGCCGAAGATGGCAAAGAGGAGATCAAGGCAGACAAGCATTACGCAGTCGAAAAGATCGCGCCAGGTGTCGTCGCACGCAAATCTGTATCAGTACCGCTCCAAACTGGCATCAAATCAGTTGATGCGCTGATTCCCATCGGTCGCGGTCAACGTGAGCTCATTATCGGAGATCGTGGTACCGGCAAGACCACACTGTGCACTGATACGATCATCAATCAGAAAAATACAGGCGTCATCTGTGTATATTGTGCCATCGGACAGAAGAATTCAAAAGTCGCCGCCATTGTTGAGCTCTTGAAGGCCCACGGTGCGATGGACTACACTGTCGTCCTAAAGGCATCAGCTGCTGATCCTGCAGCACTCCAGTATCTGGCTCCCTACTCAGCTACCGCCATCGCTGAGTACTTTATGGATATGGGCAAGGATGTGCTGGTGATTTATGATGATTTAACCAAGCAAGCATATGCCTACAGACAAATCTCACTGATTTTACGACGCCCCGCAGGACGCGAGGCATATCCTGGAGACGTGTTTTATCTCCACTCTCGTTTGCTCGAGCGCGCATGTCGCCGCGACGAAAAGTATGGAGGAGGATCGATCACCGCGCTCCCTGTCATCGAAACACTCGAAAACGACGTATCTGCGTACATTCCGACGAACGTCATCTCTATCACCGATGGACAGATATTCCTCGAGACAGATCTCTTCAACGCAGGTATGAGACCCGCCGTCAACGTCGGAATCTCTGTGTCACGTGTCGGAGGCTCAGCACAGACCAAAGCCATGAAACAGGTCGCCGGCAAGCTGAAGCTCGATCTCGCCCAGTATCGTGAGCTTGCCGCATTTGCACAGTTTGAGTCTGATCTGGATGCGGAGACCAAGAAGTTCTTGAACCGTGGAGCGAAAGCTACTCAGCTTTTGAAACAAAGTAAAAATAATCCCTATGATCTCGCCTCTGAAGTCGCCGTGTTTTGGGCTATCAATAACGGCCACCTCGACGAGGTAGATGTGAAGGCAGTCGAAGGATGGGAAAAATCCTATCTCGAGACGATGAAACGCAGCCACAAGAAGCTGATCGCAAAGATCAATGAGAAGAAGATATTAGAAAAAGAAGATGAGGAAGAGCTAAAGAAGTTGGCGGAGTCGGTTATTATTTAATTCCAGGTAAAATGAACGGAGCTTTGATTTACGAATCGAAGAATTTTATTGTGGAAGCACCCACAAAACCTTTTGTTTCAAGAGAAGAAGGAGGCCATATTCGTTTACGAATCAAGGATGTGTCAATCACTGATAGAACAAAGCTCGCGCCAAAGATAGCCATTGAATACATGAAACTATCAATGGTTGTAGGTGAGGCGATGGAGTTTATCATGAATGAACAAGGAGTACCAGTGATTAAAATAAATTATCAAGATATGGGCAACTGGGCTTACAAGGAAGGTATGAAGCCTGTTTTGCACTACCATATCTTTGGTCGAGTATTAGGCGCGAAGCATCAACCATATCCTGAATCGGTGTATTTACCTGATAGATCGACTGGGTTTTATGAAGGTTTTCAGTTGCTTATGAGCGACGATATTGTGAAGCTAAAAAACAAGATTGAACAAATTATGAGTAGCGATAAATATTTACACTTTGCATAAAAATGAATCTCCGTGCAGTTCGCAAAAAGACCAAATCGGTAAAGAATGTAAAGAAGATCACGAAGGCCATGCAAATGGTCTCTGCGGTAAAGATGAAAAAGTCAGTGACTGAAGAGTCTGATGGCAGACCATATCGCAATGGCCTCTATGAAATATTGAGCTCTGTAGCCGGCAAGATCGACGTCTCGCACTCACGACTCCTGCAGCCATCACCATCTACCTCGACCAAGGATCTCATCATCTATGTATCTGCAAACAAGGGTCTGTGTGGCTCATTTCATGTGAACCTCCTTCGCTATGTGATCAAACACGTAAACCTGCACGAGGCAGAGTTTGTGACACTTGGTTCTAGAGGTGCGCAGCTTATCAGTCGTTTTGACAAAGATATCATCTCAGATTACTCTACCGGTCACCCTATGGCGCAAACGGGTGCGATATTTGATCAGGCGGTATCCTCATTTCTCTCTGGCAAGTATCGGTCGATCAAGGTGCTTTATAACCAGTATCTCTCGCCCACACGAGCTGAGGTGAAACTCGATCAACTTCTTCCTCTCGCGATAGCACCAGTGAAAAAGCAGCAAACAGCCGCTGCAGAATATCTGATTGAGCCCTCACCAAGCGTGTTGATTGAGCCGCTCCTCAAGAGCATCATCGAAGAGCGCATCAGAGGTGCAGTCATCTCATCTCAGGCCGTCGAGCATAGCATGCGCATGATGGCGATGAAGAGCGCGACAGACAATGCAACTGATGTAATATATAACTTGACATTGATAGGAAATAAATTGCGACAAACCAAGATCACGAGTGAGTTGCTTGATATGATCACCGCAAAAGAAAGTGTGGAAGCAAATTGAGAGTTGATAACTGATAGTGGAAAACGCTATTAGTTATTAGTTTTCAGTTGTCAATTCTAAGTTACTTATGAAAGGTACCATACTATCAATCCGTGGAGTCGTGATCGATGTCCAATTTGCCGAAAATGAAACACCAAAAATCTACGACGCGCTACTCGTCCAGATCGAGGGTGGTACGTTGACACTCGAGGTAGAAGCAGTGTTGAGCCCCGGAGCAGTTCGCACCGTAGCCATGGGTAGCACCTATGGACTCAAAATAGGCATGGAAGTCACCAATACTGGCGCCTCCATCCAGGTACCCGTCGGCGAGGAGACTTTGGGTCGCATCTTTAATGTCCTCGGTGAGCCGGTTGATGAGCTTCCTGCACCCAAAACGAAGAAGAAATATTCCATACATCGTGAAGCCCCTTCACTCGCTGAGCAGTCAGGCAAGGTCGAAGTATTTGAAACAGGTATCAAGGTCATCGATCTGGTGGCACCCTTTATAAAGGGAGGTAAAGTGGCTATCTTTGGAGGAGCTGGAGTAGGCAAAACCGTGACGATCCAAGAGATGATACACAACGTGGCCAAAGTACACTCAGGTGTATCAGTATTCACCGGTGTCGGCGAGCGCACTCGCGAGGGCAACGACCTCTGGCATGAGATGCAGGATACGAAAGTCATCGACAAGACTTGTCTCGTCTTTGGACAGATGAACGAGCCTCCAGGCAATCGTCTCCGCGTCGCATTGACAGGTGTCACGATGGCAGAGTACTTCCGCGACGAGAAAGGGATGGACACGCTGCTTTTTATCGACAACATTTTCCGTTTTGCACAGGCTGGATCTGAAGTATCAGCACTCCTTGGGCGCATACCCTCAGCAGTCGGATATCAGCCTACACTCGCCAGTGAGATGGCAGCACTCCAGGAACGCATCACCTCAACACGCAAAGGATCCATCACTTCGATCCAGGCAGTGTATGTGCCTGCAGATGACTATACAGATCCTGCGCCTGTGGTGACCTTTTCACACCTTGATGCATCGATATCGCTCGAGCGCTCACTCGCCGAACAGGGACTCTTCCCCGCTATTGATCCACTCGTCTCGACCTCGCGCGCGCTTGACCCTGAGATAGTAGGGGAGGAGCACTACCAGGTCGCCAGAGACGTCCTCAAGACGCTCCAAAGATACAAGGACCTCCAGGATATCATCGCCATCCTTGGCATGGAAGAACTCTCTGAAGAAGACAAGAAAACCGTGTCTCGTGCACGCAAGATGCAGCGCTTCCTGACCCAGCCTATGAACGTAGCAGAAGCATTTACAGGGCGTCCAGGCAAATATGTAAAGCGAGAGGACACTATCAGGGGGTTCAAAGAGATCCTTGAGGGTAAGCATGATGACAAAGGTGAGCAGTCGTTTTATATGAAAGGCGGGATTGAAGAAGTTGTATGATCAAATTGCAAATAATAACGCCAAAAAAGATGATTCGTGAAGAAGAGATTTGCTCTATCACACTCCCCGCAGCCAGCGGTGAGATCACGGTGCTTCCAAATCACCAACCACTCCTGTCACTACTGCTTGAGGGTATTGTGACTATACGACAGGGAGCACAAGAAGAATCACTAGCGATTGGTGGAGGATACATAGAAACTGACGGTAAGACTATGAAGCTCCTCGTTTCTCGCGCGTATGGTCAAGACGAGATAGATGAGAAGCTGACACTCGAAGCTGTCGAGCGTGCAAAGAAGCTTCTTGCAGAATCTTCGGATCCTGCAAACAAAGCAGAGGCAGAGTCTCTCATGCGTCGCTCGCTCATCGACAGCAAACTCATCAAACGACACAAGTCACGATCAGTGTCTACACTGTGACTACTTGACTCTTTCCAGAAGCAAGCCTACACTAAGCAACCAGTAGTTGCATCTATATTTCTATGAAACAGTACACTAATATCAAATCCCTCGTCACGGATATCGAAGCGCTCGGTGACAAGTATCTCGTTCGCGACGCCCCATTTCAACTTCCTACAGAGATAAAGGACCTTATCGTAAAGATAGCGTATCCGCTCGCGGTCATCGGCGCAATCCTTATGACTCTCACTCTCGTGTGGCTTATCCCAGTAATGTTGGCATTTATGGGACTGTCTGTACTTATGATGCCTTTCGCGGGACCACAGATTGTAGGCTTTGATTTGATTGGGCTCATACTCTCAACTCTGAATATCTACATCCTATACTTGAGCATCAAATGGTTTTATCAATCGCTCCCAGGACTGAAAGCTCATACACAACAAGGGTGGGAATATGTATTTCACGGATCATTGTTAGGAGTAGTGAGTAGCTTGATACAAAGTCACTCGGTAATGGGCATATTATTTGCCATTGGTCCCTCACTCGTGAACCTCATCATCAGTATGTATCTTTGGTTCCAGGTCAAGGATCGCTATACCAGTCATCACAAAGTCTAACCCATGGACACACTCTTGAGCATACTTGATCCATTTTTCGAATCATGCGAGGACTTTTGTGATAGATATTTTATTCGGCGCGCGCCCTTTCAAATACCGAGCGAGGGCAAAGAGGTGATTGTAATGCTCTCATACCCGCTCGCTTTTTTGATACTCTTTTATTTGGGCAACTCGATTTACTCAAGTGCAAAAAACCTACTTGCTTTTCTGTTTGAACGAAACTTTCTCACGAGGATATTCTCAGGACGTATCTACTATGATGAGTTCCTGAGCTCAAACCTTCTGGTATCAGTATTGAGTCTCCTTGTTGGCATATTGGCGATACGAATGATTTACAAAGCACTTCCCTTGCTCAAGCGCAGGTCGATACTAGGCTGGAGATATGCCACGCGTGGCTCGCTCGCGATAGTGTTGCTTGATTTGTTTGCATTTTTCCCACTCGACACAACACTTGAAGCTAAGATCTTCTCAGCTCTGATGCTCTGTGTGGTCACTGCTACCTGTCTCTACCTTTGGTTTCAGGTCAAGAATTGCTTCTTTTGATCAGAGCACTCTTTGACATTGATGAATATGTTGCTTTCTATGTCTTTGACATGTCAATGTATCTGCTTTGGTTTGACAAACCGCACCCTGACCCTTACCATTCCCGCTGTCACCTATGACACTTATCATCGTCGAATCACCCACCAAAGCCCGCACTATCACCAAGTTTTTGGGGTCTGGCTATGTCGTACGCGCATCTATGGGACACATACGTGATCTTCCCAAAAATGCTGCTGAAATACCTGCCAAATACAAAAGTGAGTCATGGGCACGCCTTGGGATCGATACCGCACACGATTTCAAACCACTTTACGTAGTGGATGCGCTAAAAAAGAAAACGGTCAAAGAGCTTAAGAGCTTGATTGAAAAAGAAAAGGATGTCATACTTGCGACCGACGAGGACCGTGAAGGAGAGGCGATCTCATGGCACCTAGCAGAAGTACTTGGACTCAAGAATCCAAAGCGTATGGTGTTTCATGAGATTACCAAGTCCGCTATCCACAGCGCCCTTCAAAACCCACGCTCCATCGACATGAACCTCGTCCAAGCTCAGGAAGCCAGACGCATCCTCGACCGTCTCGTCGGATATACCGTCTCTCCACTCCTCTGGAAAAAGATCAAGTTCGGCCTCTCAGCAGGACGCGTACAGTCTGTGGCTATGCGACTGATCGTAAATCGAGAACAGGAGCGACTCGCCTTTAAAAAAGCTGGCTACCTATCCATCGAGGCGACATTTCAGGCTGATACAGCTGCCTTTGCCTCTCAGCTCTATCAGATAGGCACACAAAAAACTGCCACTGGCAAGGACTTTGATGACAAAGGACAACTGCTTGACCCATCGCTTTTGATCATCAACTCTGCAAATGCACCACAGTATATAGAGGATATTAAAAAGTCACGATTTGTAGTCGATGCGGTAGAAAGGACCGAAGTTAAGCGGAATCCCCAAGCCCCCTACATCACCTCTAGTTTGCAAATCGATGCAAATCGCAAGCTTGGGTTTAGCTCAAAGTACACGATGCAAGTCGCGCAGAAACTGTATGAAAAGGGATTCATCACCTATATGCGTACAGACTCCGTTACACTTTCAGAGCAAGCGCTGCAAGGTGCAAAACAGAAAATCATCGAGCTCTATGGGGAGTCTTATTGGGCAGGGTACTATCGTACCTACAAATCCAAATCTAAAAATGCCCAAGAAGCACACGAGGCGATTCGCCCGGCAGGATCTCACTTTCCCCAAGCAAGTGAGCTGGGCTTAGAGCCTGAGGAATACAAGTTGTATGATCTGATCTGGAAGCGAACCATCGCGAGTCAGATGAGAGAGGCGACACTTGACCAAACTACTGTCTTGATCTCGAGTACCCCACCTGTCACCCTGAGCTCGTCGAAGGACGACATCTCCAAATACTTTTTCCGAACGACAGGTACCGCCATCAAAATAGATGGATTTCTAAGGGTGTACCAGATCACCAGTATCGAAGACGGCGAGGATGAAAGCAGTCAGATGATACCCACCCTAACCAAAGGTGAGAAGCTTGCAGTACAGACAGTGGCGAGTGATATCCATGAGACAAAGCCACCCGCTCGATTCAACGAAGCATCACTCGTCAAAAAGCTCGAGACAGAGGGTATCGGTCGACCCTCGACCTACGCGAGCATCATCAGCACCATCCAGGCACGTGGCTACATCCGCAAAGTATCAAATCAACTCGTGCCTACCTTTGCAGGATTTGCAGTGACTAATCTCCTCGAAAAACACTTCCCCTCGCTCGTAGATCTCGCTTTTACCGCAAAAATGGAGGAGTCTTTGGACGAGATCGAGGCGGGCACTACCAAATGGGTGCCCTATCTGACAAACTTTTTCCTCGGACGAGATGGTCTCGAGCAGCGTGTGAAGGTCGAGGGTGATAGTATCGACCCCAAAGAGATATCGACCGTCAAGCTCCCTGCGGTGAGTGGAGAGAATCCGATCAGATATGGTAAATTTGGTGCCTATGTAGACTTTGGAGAGGTCAAAGCTACCATCCCCGATGAGATAGATATTCAAGATATCACACAAACATACCTTGAGACATTGAAAACCTCAAAACAGGTGAGTGAAGATGTGTTTTGTGAGGATGGTGAGGGGAATCCAGTCTACATCAAGACTGGCAAGTACGGTCCCTATCTGGCCGTGGGCACTCCAGACAAATCACCCGCACCAAAGAAATCAGTAAAGTCGAAGTCAAAAACAGCAGAGGATCTTTCGCCAGCAAAATCCAAAATACGCTTCATCTCTATACCAGCTGAGATCGGTGTCGCAAATGTCACTCCAGAGATCGCGCTGAGGCTCATCTCGCTCCCTCGCATACTCGGTCGCGACCCCGATGGCAACGAGATCAAAGCAAACTATGGCAAGTACGGTCCCTACGTCCAAAAGGACAAGCTCTACGCCAGCATCCCCAAAGGTGAGGATCTTTTTGCAGTCACGCTCGATCGTGCACTTGAACTCATCAAGGAAAAAGAATCAAAGCCGAAGAGAGGGTTTAGTCGATATGGCACAAGAAGTAATGGTTCAGCCAAGTGACTTTATTCAAGAAATTACCTACTTGTTTCAACTCAGTTATTGTTCGTATATACATTTCCAAATTGACTGGCTTGTTGTTGCAACATCCTTATGTTTTCAGGCATGTAAAGCGTTCGATAGTCTTCCTGCATACACATCTCAACCAGCCTAACGTGACTCACGTGTCGTGGATGACCCATATTCTTAATTAACACCAATTGGTCATTTTGCGTATTCATTACATTATCAATTTCATATCTGGGGCTTGTTGAGTTTGAGGTAATGAAACCTCTTGCAATACCTGAAACCGGTTGAACCACTTGATCAAATTGCCGAACTGTTAGATCATCTCTCCAATTGGATCCACATAGAGCGTTCATAAAATCATCTCTAGTTTGGTCAGGATCTTGATCGCAAAACCCATTGTTGGGCTTAAATATAATTCTCGCTACGCCACCAGGAGCTAAAACCATCTTGATTGAATCAATGGCCAATGGAACACATGCAGGTGGAGTATAGCTTACACTTCTTACTGCAGTAAGGAAATGTACAGATCCAGGTGCAATGTATTTATTAAGTTCAGTGCTGTCGCATAAATGAAGCTCAGTAAGTTTTTCTCTTACACCAGCATACTCTGTAAGTGCAGTTCCTTTGAACTTCCAATCAGTTTTTCCATTACCATATAGTACCTGTTTTAAGGTTAAATATGCTTTTCCAGTACCTGTACCAACATCCAGTAGAGTCATTGGGTGTTGGTACAAATTTTGTTCCAGATAATTTAAAAGCTTATTATAACCGCCTAATATTGAGGTCCAGGCTGTAAATTCTCTATCCACTCTAAGAATACCACTAGCCTCAGCTTTTAACACCATTTGTTTCATGCGTTCTTGTTCTTCGATGCAACTCATATATATTAAATTATCAACATTAACAGCCTGCACTGATGCGTAAACTCGAATTTATACTATTTTTAATGATTTAGCCGTGAACTGAATCAACACCCAAAACAATAGCATCGAGTCCAAACCAGCCCAACATACGATAAATGACTTTGTAGTGCAAATTGCTAAGAGTGTTAAAATTATATAAACTAATTATACTATAGGATTTATCATTTTCAATTGCAAATCCTTCCCTCATCCCTCATACTTCACCTCCGATGAGACATACCAAATATATCTTTATCTCAGGCGGGGTCATCTCCGGCATCGGCAAAGGCATCACCTCAGCCTCCATCTCCCTCCTGCTCAAGTCCTGCGGATACAAAATTGCCCCCCTGAAGTTTGAAAACTATCTCAATGTCGACGCGGGCACGATAAACCCGATAGAGCACGGAGACGCATTTCTCTGCGACGATGGCACCGAGGCAGACATGGACATTGGCACCTACGAAAAGTATCTAGACCAGGATATGGGCGCAGACAACTTTGTGACGATCGGCAAGATTTACAAGACAGTGATCGATCGCGAACGACGCTTTGAGTACCATGGCGAGGACGTAGAGGCGATGCCCCACATCACCAATGAGATCTTTGCACGTATCGAACAAGCACGCAAATCAAATGATGCTGATATCGTAGTGATCGAGCTCGGAGGCACGGTAGGGGAGTATCAGAACGCCCTGTACTACGAAGCCGCACGACAGCTCACCATCCGCAAGCCAGGCAGTGTCATTCATATCCATGTCAGCTATATCCCGACTCCCGAGCATCTGGGCGAGCCAAAGACCAAGCCTACTCAGCTCTCAGTCCGCACGCTCAATGGCATGGGTATCCAACCTGATTTTATAGTGGCACGCGCCACGTGTGCTCTTGATGCACGTCGCAGAGAGCGACTTGCACTTTTT
Source organism: uncultured Gammaproteobacteria bacterium (assembly GCA_964620925.1). Classification (GTDB taxonomy): domain Bacteria; phylum Patescibacteriota; class Microgenomatia; order UBA1406; family GWC2-37-13; genus JAGOLU01. The sequence goes on from CAZUKL010000001.1 coordinate 123,652, forward strand.
TGCAATGTGGCACCAGATGCCGTGATAAACAATCCCGACGTCGATCATGTCTATCGTATCCCCGAAATCCTCGCTGCCCAAGACATGCACAATAAGATCCTTACTAAGCTTGGGCTCGCCACTGAGCCAAAGCATCCTGATGTGTCAAGATGGAAGGTACTAACCGAAAAGATTCTCGCGATCAACAAACAGCATGAACCACTTGATGTAGTCATCGTGGGCAAGTACTTTGGGTCTGGTGAGTACAACATAAAAGATGCATACGCAGCACTTTTTGATGCGATAGACCATGCAAGCTGGGCAGTCGGACGTAAGATCAAGACACGCTGGATCAGCGCCCAAGACATCGAAAAGGAGGGAGCATCCATCATCGGCACTCCTGCGGGTATCATCGTACCTATCGGCTGGGGTGAGCGAGGAGCCGAGGGGATGATCTCAGCGGCCGGATATGCGAGAGATCAAAAGATCCCCTACCTTGGCCTATGTTATGGCATGCAGCTTGCCGTTGTCAGCTATGCGCGTGATATCCTCGGCTGGAAGGATGCAAATACGACCGAAAATGTACAGGACTCGGCTCACCCAGTCATACATATGATTCCGACCCAAGAGGAACTGATGAAACGTCGCGCATACGGAGGCACGATGCGACTCGGCGCGTGGGAGGCTGTTTTGAAAAAGGGGTCACATGTTGAAAAAATCTATGGACTCGCAGGTAACTCAAAGCAATCCTCAGTCATGGAACGTCATAGACATCGCTATGAGTTTAACGACGCATTTGCAAAGGATATTGAAGAGGCTGGATTGATCCTCTCAGGTCGCTCAAAGGTCGAGGGACTGGTCGAATTTATCGAGCTTCCCCAATCTGTGCATCCATTTTACTTCGCCACACAAGGACATCCTGAGTACAAATCTCGCCCGCTTTCGCCACATCCGCTCTTTGTAGCCTTCATAGAGGCTTGTAAATCAGGTACAAAATGATATACTTACGTCGTTACTTTTAGTTCGGTAACCATACATATCCATGGCAAACTCATTTCTCTTCAAAGAAACCTCTTTCCAGGTCGGTGATACTATCACTGTGGACTACCGCATCAAAGACGGCGAAAAAGAGCGTATTCAAGAGTTTCAAGGTATCCTCATCGCCATCAAGGGTGGAGGACCCGAGTCCCGTATGTTTACCGTACGCAAGATGTCAAAGTCTGGTGTCGGCGTTGAGCGCATCATACCTGTAAACTCTCCTTTTGTCGCAAATATCACCCTCGACAAGAAATCGTCATATCAAAAGTCAAAGTTGTACTTCTTGCAGGATCTTTCCAGTCAGGAGACCCGTCAGAAGCTCTACAAACAGAAAAAATCTGCAGCACGCAAGGCTCCTACCAAGGCAGTCAGCAAGCGCTCTACTAAAAAAGTAGTTGTAGCAGAATAATCTCCCTTCACAGGCTCAATCAACTCCATACAGCATTGTGTTTACTATGTATTGTCATTGCTGTACCACGCAACTAATTCGATGTTGATTTTACTACCTCACTTGTCTGTCATCCCTGTAATAGTCAATACTATCGGTGACAGAATCGGTGTTCGTCAAGCCAGCCACCCTGCTGGGAGAAAGACTCAAGATGGCATATAAGATCACTCAAGAACGAAAGTCCAGGTTATAGGTGTGTTGCGTTGACTTCCTTTGCCCTTTATCCTGCATCATTATTCATTTGATATACCTCTTCATCACCCTGCAGGTATAATACTCACTCATCTATGCTATCTAGTATCAAGGTCCGCGGTGCGCGCCAGCACAATCTCAAGAACGTTGATGTTGATATCCCTAAAAACCAATTTGTCGTGGTGACAGGCGTCTCAGGATCTGGCAAGTCATCATTTGCATTCGACACCATTTATGCTGAGGGTCAACGGAGGTATGTCGAGAGTCTATCAGCGTATGCACGCCAGTTCCTTGGCATCATGGACAAGCCAGATGTGGACATGATCGAGGGGCTCTCTCCAAGCATTTCTATCGATCAGAAAACGACGAGTCACAATCCACGCTCAACGGTAGGCACGATCACTGAGGTCTATGACTATCTCCGCGTGCTTTTTGCTCGTATCGGTCATCCCCACTGCCCAAACGATGGCACCGAGATCACTCGTCTCTCTGTCGATCAAATCGTCGACAAGGTGATAGAGGAGATTCGTCTAGTATGTGGTCAAGAAAAGATGGCGCCACACGAATTTACCATCCTCGCCCCGGTGGTGAGACAAAAAAAGGGTGAGTTCCTAGATCTCTTTGAAAACCTCCAAACCAAAGGGTTTCAGTCAGTCATCGTGGATGGTATACCCATGAGTGTCCAAGACGATATCCCACTCATAAAAAGCAACAAGCACACGATCTCAGTCGTGATCGATACATTGTTTGCATCTCACAAAGATCTGAAGGCTGACTACTTTATAGATGGTTTAAAGCCACGTCTGACTCAGGCAGTCGAGCAGGCGACCAAGCTGGCTGATGGTTTGGCAATCATGCAGTATCATGACGTGACTACCCAACAAAGCGAGATTGAGGCGATCCAAAAGGGGACGAAGAAGCGGCTTTCACCTACACTCAAAGAGCACCTCTACTCAGAAAAATTTTCTTGTGCAAAGTGCGGATTCTCACTGCCTGAGGTGGAGCCACGTATGTTTTCATTTAACTCTCCCCTCGGCGCCTGCGAGAGCTGTCGAGGACTGGGTAGTGTCCACAAAGTCGACCCTGAGCTCATCTTGGCTCCAAAACTCTCGATCAACGAGGGTGGCATACTCCCTTTTACCAAGCTCTTTTTCTCAGAGACATGGTACACAAGACTTTTAAAAACAGTATGTCAGGTCGAAAAGATTGACATGAATAAAGCCATCGAAAAACTCACTGATGAGCAGCGGCGAGTGATCCTGCATGGCACCGGACTGACCTATCGTGTGGCTGGACAAAATAGATTCGGCAGCGATACGACGATCCAAGAAAAGTTTGATGGAGTAGTGGGAGAGCTCAATCGAAGATTTCAAAACTCATCAGGTAGTGCAGACGAAGGTTCAGCTCATGATATCGGACGTTACATGCGTGAAGAAGAGTGCAAAAGCTGTCTCGGACGCAAGCTCAAGCCGGAGATACTCGCGATCACCATTGACCAGTTTAGCATCGCAGATCTCTGCGATCTCGCGGTAAATGACATCATCCAATACTCCAAAACAGGTATCCATGAAGCTTTGAACAAATACGAGGCGCAAATCGCAGCACCAATACTCAAAGAAATCGTCACTCGTTTGACCTTTTTGCAAAACGTCGGCCTCGGCTATCTCACCATGTCCCGCAAGGGCAAAACACTTTCAGGGGGCGAACTGCAGCGTATCCGTCTCGCATCTCAAATAGGTACTGGACTCACGGGAGTACTCTATGTTCTCGATGAGCCCTCGATTGGACTCCACCCCCGTGATGTGGCCGCACTTATACAGACGCTGCACCATCTCAAAGAGATCGGCAACACACTCATTATCGTCGAGCATGACGAGGAGACGATGCGGAGTGCCGAGCACATGATCGAGTTTGGACCTGAGGCAGGCAAAAATGGCGGCAAGATCGTCGCCCAAGGTACCGTGAAGGAAATCATGGCAAATAGTGAGTCTCTCACTGGACAGTATCTTTCAAAGAAAAAAGTGATCACGAGCAAAGAGATGAAGTTAGACATATCAAAAGGTGAGATCACCCTCAAAGGAGCCTCACAGTTTAGCCTAAAGAATGTCACGCTCAATCTCCCTGTAGGCAACATGATCGCCATCACTGGCGTGTCAGGATCAGGCAAATCGACTCTCATCACCGAGACACTCTATCCAGCGATGAAGTATCACCTTGACGGACACTATAATGACTTCCAAGGCGCCTATGAGAAGCTTGAGGGATTTCACTACGTTGAACGTGTATATCTCGTAGATCAATCGCCGATTGGTCGCACGCCACGATCCAACCCTGCTACGTATATAGGATTCTTTGATGATATACGGGAGCTGTTTGCGAGCACGGTAGATGCAAAAGCGCGCGGGTATGACAAAGGTCGCTTTTCGTTTAACGTAAAAGGGGGACGCTGTGAAAAGTGTCAGGGTGCGGGAGTGGTAAAGATCGAGATGCAGTTTTTGTCAGACGTCTATATCACCTGTGATGTCTGTGATGGACATCGCTACAATCGTGAGACGCTTGAGGTGAGGTATAAGAATAAAACTATTTTTGAGATATTAAAGATGACTGTCGACGAAGCTGCGGTATTCTTTGAAAACTTTGTGCACATACATCCAAAGCTCAAATTCCTCCAAGAGGTCGGCTTGGGCTATGTGGAGCTTGGCCAAGCTGCTCCTACCTTCTCGGGGGGTGAGGCTCAGCGCATCAAGCTCGCCGATGAGCTCTCTCGTGGCGAGAAAGGGCGCACACTCTATATCCTCGACGAGCCTACGACAGGGCTCCACTTTGCCGATGTGCAAAAGCTCATGAACTCACTCGTGAGACTGATCGAGCATGGCAACACCGTCATCGTCATCGAACATAATCTCGACGTGATCCGTCACTGTCAGTATGTGGTTGATATGGGTCCTGAGGGAGGAGATGGAGGAGGACAAATACTCTATCAAGGTCCACTTGAAGGGCTAAAGAAGGTGAAGAGCAGTCATACTGCAAGATATCTGTAACTTTGCCGCAACCTCACTTTGCATACACTACTAACCTTTTGCTATACATCCCACTTCTCATATCCCATGATCCGTGGCAGGTCACCAGCGTGATGGAGGGATAGTCTGTTTGACGAGTGATGGCACCCACATTACCGTCATATGCATCTAACTCGCCCACAAAATCTACATGAAATGTTCTTAGCGATCCATCAGCCAGGGTGATAGTTATCTCATCGCCAATACCAATATTCTTTAGATAGTAGAACGCTGCAGGTCGACCCTGAGCATCATCGTAATGCGCGGTAAATATTGAGTTTCCGACCTCACCAGGCTTTGGGCCGATATGAAGCCACCCGACTGCAAGCGGATTATGCGGAGTCTGCATACTACCATCTAAGTCAGCGCCTAAGTACTCCAGCGGACTCTGGACGATCTGCAGTGTAGGGATCGAGATAGAGTAGGGGAGCTCGACTGGAGTTGGAGTAGGTGTTGGAGTGGAGGTGGGAGTGGCAGTGGGTGGAACAACAGTAGGTGAGATGTCAGTATGTAAGTTACCAGTTTGTAGAATATCAGGTTGTAAGTTTGGAGTACGTGCATCAACACGTCCCAACATCTCTGAGAGAAAGACGATGTACACCACCCCCACCATCACTATAATTGCTGTGGATGAGTAGCGAATAAATGCGCTTTTGAGCGTGAAAGACATAGGGTAGTATACCACACATATACTTATAGTAATGCTAACTGTGACTGATTTTACACTCATAAGGTATACTTTCACTATGTACAAGGCAGATGGCACTATCCGAGCGACAAAATCGGGGATCAAAGATGCTCCGAGTACGACAGGGGTGTATATCTTTCGTATGGGAACCGATATTATTTATATAGGCAAAGCAATAAATATCAGAGCTAGACTCATCTCACACTTTCAGTCTGTAGATATCGACAGAAAGGAGGCTGCAATATTTGCGGAGTCAGCCGATATAGACTACCTGATCACTGATAGTGAGTTTAAGGCGCTCGTGGTCGAGGCGCACCTCATCTCCACGATCAAGCCGAAGTACAACGTGAGATGGCGCGATGACAAGAGCTATCTGTATATCAAAGTCACCACCGGAGAGGTGTATCCAAAAGTATCGCTTGCGAGGGGACAAGACGTGGAGCAAATGCAAATTAAAAAAGGTAAAATTCAAAACAGCAAACAGATTCGAGTGTTTGGACCATTTTCATCAACATACTCAGCTGAAAGTGTATTGCGATACCTCAGGCGCATCGTGCCGTACTGTACCCAACGCACGATATCGAAGCAAGCATGCTTTTACCACAAGATCGGTCAGTGTGATCCCTGTCCCAACATGATCGAGCGTATAGATGACAAAGCACTCAAATCAGCAGAAAAGAGGCGATACCGCGCCAATATAAAAAAGCTCTGCAGCATACTCGATGGCGATGTGTCAAAGGTGGAAAAGGAGTTCAAACGCGAGTTGAGATCATATACAGAGTCACAGGATTACGAGGCAGCTATCAAGGTCCGAGATGCGATGCGGAGGCTGGAGTTTATGATAGCTCATGGATCCTTCCGCCTGGATGAATATGAATCATACAATAGGTCAGAACAGTCACTCACTGCGCTGCAAACACTTTTAGCTGCTCACTTTCCAAACATAAAGTCTCTCCATCGTATCGAGTGTTATGACAACTCCACTCTGAGTTTCACCAACTCCACCGCGAGTATGGTGGTTATGACTGATGGGCTCATTGACAAGCGCGAATATAAAAAGTTCAAGATGAAAAAGAGCCATGACAATGACTTTGACATGATGCGAGAGATCATCTCACGCCGTGCAAAGCATACTGACTGGCCACGCCCCGACCTTATCGTCATCGATGGAGGAGCGCCACAACTGCGCGCAGTCATTGAAACGATGCAAATGTACAATCTACAATCTTCAGTGCAAAATAATGCAAATATAAATTTGAGTCCAAAACAACAAAAAGCAAAATCAAGTTCCTCCAATTCTCAATTATCCATTCTCAATTATCCATTAGTTGATGTTCCTCTCATCGGCATCGCAAAGCATCCCGATCGCTTCATTATTCCAATCTTAATTAAACCAAGTGCCAGTTCCAATGCACAATTTTCAATTTTAAATTCTCAATTTTTAATTGAATTTGCTTCTCACCGTCCCCATACCCATGATCTTGGCTTCCGTCTCGTCCAAGCAATCCGCGACGAAGCTCACCGATTTGCAAAAAAATACCACACAATGGTGCGAAGAAAAAGTCAACTTGGCCTCTGAGTGAGCATCTGGGACTGCTTTCACTTGAAATCCTCGCGTATGCACTTTGTTTATTTTCAAACATATATACGTGGCGATGGAGTCACTATAGACTAGTGATATGTGTACGGAAGCTCGGAGTACAATACTCATGCAAAAAGCCCTATACTTGTGTGGTATGGGAAATTGTGTAATTTGCGATAGCATCATGTACAACAGACCAACACTCGACCAAATCCAGGCGAAGTACCCCTCGTGTGTTCTCTCTCCAGATTTAGAGTACGAGCTGGCGTGGTGGCGATCACACTATACCAATAGACACCCATCCACTATAACCTCGGCGCACTCTCTGCATGATTATGCATGCGATGCATTCAGGTTTATATACCAGCAGAACGAGTGGTCCATAAACATGCGTCAAGCACATGCAACCATAAATGCCACTGCACTTCAAAAAAGTCTTTTCCCTGGTGTTACTATTGGAAAAAAGGGATGCAGCGATGGAAGGGAAAAGAAATCAGTATTTGTAGGTAAGACCTTCAAAGGAGTGAAGGGACCGGGAGGGGTCGCACGTATCACTCAGGATGGTAACGGATCACGTCTCGCTTCAGAGATACTCTGCGCTGGCATTACTGAGTCTACGAGTGCACGAGATGAAATATTTGAATTATTTGTAGGTCATGAATCAAGAATTAATCCCATCACAAAAGGGTGTGCAGCACAAAATGCTGCATTTCGTCTGCACCATGGTCGTGAGCCAAGTGGCATGGAAGTGCGTGATTTTACTCGATCCCAGATGGCTGAAACGCTCGATGTTTTTGACAGACATGTAAACGATGAACGCAGTTACTATCAGCTTCCGTCCCTGGCGCTTTCGTCCACGGTAGCATACCGTAATACCGACGACCTAAGCATCTCACTCTGCCATCCCGATGCAATCAATGAGTTTGATGTATCTGACTTTGCACTTCGCCACCGCAATGACTTGCAACAACTATTTTCAGAACTCGACACACCATCACGCAACCTCTTCGCCTCATACAAGCTCTTTCAGTCTACCATGTGTGATCCTGGTGGGATCCCCCTCTATGAGAGTTCGCTCGCCTCTGCGATGGACGCTATAGTTCATAGTACTAACCTGAAGTTTGCTTCAGAGCTTCGCAAATATGCATCCAATTCACCACTTGTTCAGATCACGGAAAGGCAGTTTGCAGGTTTGGTAGCATTTATGGCTCGCAACCTTGCGATCGTGTATGGCACTGGATATGTATATGAAAATGCACTGCATCGAAAAGAACAGGGATACTATCCTAAGCATTTTTTTGCTGACCATCGTGAGATCACACTCGTGGTATCTCGCAGAGGCAAGCATCCTGGGATTAGCTGTCCACATCTACAATTCCTTCTCTCGTCACCTGAGACACAAAGTGACGCTGTGACGGATGTAGCGCTCTTAGCAGCAGGAGTACTCAAAAAGTATAGCCCAGACAAAGCCCACCCACTTATCATTGCTGATACAGATGCCGGCACATTGCGATCGTACACAGCAGCCATCATAAACGCATCTGAAACTTCTGCTTTGCTGGGTGACTGTTATATTTTCCCCGTACCCGTACTAATCGATGAGGATAGACGAATAAAGCAGATTGGAGTCACGCTGTGATCTAGAACTTAAACCTATAGTTATTTGGTATAATACCATCATGTATATCTACTTTACTGGATCACTTTCGGGCAAGAAGTCACATGGTTCCAACTACCTCAAAATCATCGAGTACTTAATCTCGCACGGTCATACTGTGATCGCTGATCACATACTCCAGACGACCGAGGACACGATCCGCAAATCTACCCCGAAGCAAAAGCTTGAGTTCCAAAAGAAAGTGGAGATGTGGATAGAAAACTCAGACTGTGTCATCGCTGAGACATCCCATCCTTCAGTCAGTGTCGGGTACGAGATCGGCATGGCGCTGCAGATAAACAAGCCCGTATTGATACTCCATTCACCTGATGTTGATCCTCCCTCGCTCTTCAGCTCACACGAGAATGAGAACGTAGTGACCAGCACCTATACCAAAGACACATTTGCCCGCACGATCGTAGACTTCTTGGGATTTGTGGAACAGAACCATGATGTGAAGTTTACCTTTTTCATCCCTCCACGACATGCACACTATCTCGACAGAATCTCTAAGCGACACAAAGTACCAAAGTCAGCATACCTTCGCGAGCTCATCGAGAGCGATATTGCAAAGCATGCGTGATGTACTGCAATCTGCTGTATATCCACATGAGAGATATATGGTATGCTGCGACTTTGACAAATTCATCATTTTTACATTCCTACTCTTATGTCAGACACACATGGCCATAAAACTCATCATAAATTGAATGAGCTTTATGCCACTGCCATTTGTGGCAACGACATCTTGAGCTCATGTCTGTATACTGCTGGCATCGCCTCGATATTTGCAGGGGTGTATGCGCCTCTGGTTTTGCTTCTCGTTGGAGTGTCTCTATGGTTTTTTAGACATGTATACACTGAGGTGGTTGAGGCGCTTCCAATCAATGGAGGAGCGTACAATTGTTTACTCAACGGTACCAGTAAACCTGTCGCTGCGGTGGCAGGTGTCATGACGATCTTATCCTATGTCGCCACTGCATGCCTTTCTGCCAAAGTCGGAGTAGAGTACTTTGCACGTGCATTTGAGGAGCATACTGGTCACTTTGATACGACGATCGCCGCTATCGTTTTACTTGGCTTGTTTGCAACGTTGGTGATTGGTGGACTCAAAGACTCAGCAAAGGTAGCATTGGGAATATTCCTCTTTCACATCTTTACACTGGTACTGATCATCATCCTTGGCTTTGAGCATTGGTTTGTACATGGTACAAGCCAGTTTTGGCAAAACTATGAAGCAACTAAGGACATCGTATTTAGCAACCAGGGTCTCCTCTGGACACTGTATCTCGGCTTTTCTGCCTCACTTCTGGGTGTCTCTGGCTTTGAGTCATCAGCAAACTTCGTAGAAGAGCAGGAAGCGGGTGTGTTTCGTAAAACACTGCGCAACATGTGGCTTGGTGTCATCATTTTTAACCCGCTGATCGCACTTGTCGCACTCAACACACTCAGTATATCTGCCATAAAGGGAGCAAGTGACTTTATGCTTGCAGATGTGAGTTTTACCTTGGGTGGTGATTTGATGTCTGAGTGGGGGCCAGTTATCATGCGTGACATCATCGCCATCGATGCACTCCTGGTATTGTCAGGTGCAGTTTTAACTGCATATGTCGGTGTAGGAGGACTCATCCAGCGCATGGCACTCGATGGCTGTCTGCCAAATATATTGACAAAAAAGAATAGCAGGGGATCCTTTCCTATCACGGTCATCTCATTTTTCCTACTTTGTAGTTCCATTCTGCTGATCACCCATGGCAACATGTTGAGTCTTGCAGGGGTCTACACGATTGCATTTTTGGGTGTCATGACACTCTTTGCGTTTGGCAATCTTATCCTCAAGCGTGAGCGCAGCCTCCTTGAGCGCACTTACAGTTCACCTATCAAGTATGTGGTAATCGCACTCCTTGCGGCTGGGATGGGAATGGTGGGTAACATGGTCATAAATCAGGAGTACGTGTACTACTTTATGATCTACTTTATCCCTACCATCACCGTCGTCTTTGGCATGATATTTCAAGACTACCTCCTCGAGTTTATATATCGTGTATCTCAAAAGTCAGGGATATTAAAGTCGCGGACGAAGCACATGTTTGACTCGATCATCCGACTCAAGATAGTCGTGTTTGTTCATAATCGTCAGCGTCTTTTTGAAATCCTTAAGTATGTCGCGCGCAATGAAGTAGGGAGACGCGTGGTTCTCATACACTGTGACAGTGGCACTGCATACGACAAGGAGTCAGGTAGACTCTTGAGTGAAGCACTGCCCATCCTCAAAGAGTCAGGAGTGTACCAGCATCTCGAGGTATCACTGGAAACTTTTGAAATGAAGTTTGGACCAGAGGCGGTACAGTCTGCGGTAAAAAAGTTTCATGTACCCACCAATCGTATTCTAGTAGGCTCAGTACATCATTTTCATGAATTTAGTTATGAGGATTTGGGCGGAGTACGTATCATCTACTAAGTAAACAGCGCTCCAATGCGGCAGATGCGTTGCGCATCTGCCGCATATAGATTACAATACCTCAAACTCTATGAACAATACCCTTTTGATTGCAAACATCGTGGTCTGCGTTCTCATCGTCGTGTTTATCCTCTTGCAAGGTCGGGGGGCTGGACTCGGCAGTGCATGGGGAGGCGGCGGCGAAACTTTTCAAACACGACGCGGAGTAGAGAAGGTCATCATGAGATTGACTGTCTTTCTCATATTCATCTTTCTTGCCATATCGATAGCTTCTATCCTCATGCGCAAGTGACACTCCTTGGTGTAAATAGCCTCCTGTTTCCAGTACAATAAGCTATATGTTTTGGAAAAAACTGCGATTTTCCTACTGGATGGTTACAGCCTATGTACAGAAACACGTGTGGTTTTTACTTTCCTCATTTGTGATCACGATCCTTTGCGTGAGCGCTTATCTATTTTTTGCAAACATCATCCTTACGAGTCTGGCTAATCCTGTCATGACGATAGGCATCACCGGTGTCACGAGTACCGTCACTCTGCCTACCGAAGTAGTTTCAAGAGTCACCACTTCCCTTCTGTATAAGCAAGCCGACGGAACCTATGCGAGCAAGCTGCTCGATTCCTGGTCACATGATGATACATATACTCGCTACACACTGGCTCTAAAACCAGGACTTTTTTATACCGACAAAACTCCGTTTACGTCATCCACCATACCATTTAACATAAGGGACGTAAAAGTTGATACGACAGACCCTTTGAAGCTTGTGTTCATTTTGGAGAAACCGTTTGTTCATTTTTATGACTATCTCACCAAACCCGTTATAGCTCATTATCCGATTCGAGCCATAGCGGGCGACTATATAGTCAGCTCAGCTAGGAAGAATAAAACCAACGATACGTGGACCGAAATCAAGCTCGTCCCCGTAGAACATGGAAAACCAAACATACACTATCGTATATACAAGTCAGAGTCTGACTTGATTACCGCCTTTAAGCTTCGCGAAATAGATGAGTTTTCTACCTCAAATGAGACTGCATTCATAAATTTTTCAAACTGGCCAGGTACGACTGCTGTCAAAGATAGCGCCTACTCTCGTGTTGCAACACTCTTCTTCAATACTTCAAACTCATTGCTAAAAGAGAGGGACCTGCGTGAAGCTATCTATGGAAGTCTGTCAGTCGAGGAACTCCAGAAACTCGGTAATCTCGCTGTCTCTCCGCTCTCGCCCTATTCATCCTTTTATGACAAGTCACTCACCCATATCCCTGAAAACCCTGATGTGTATCGATCAATACTCAAGAGGTATTTCAAAGATGCATCATCTGAAGCCTCATTTACCATAAACACCTCAGTTGACTTTCTCCCTGTGGCAAATATGGTCAAGGACATCATCCAAGGGGCAGGTGGCGATGCTTCGCTTGATCTGACCGGACTCTCCCGAGGAGGGAAATTTCAACTCTTGATTGGGTTGTGGAACATCCCCTCGGAGCCAAATCAATACTATGTATGGCACTCTTCTCAAAAAGGCAAGGGCAACATCTCTGAATACGCGAACCCCAAAGTAGACAAACTGCTTGAAGATTTTCGAGCGACGAGCGAGGCAGAACTCCAAAAGAAATACATGGTTGATTTCCAAAAGAGATTTGCGCGCGACCTGCCTGCTGCCATGCTCTACTATCCATATCGGTACACCATAAGCAGAAAGAGATGATATAATTTTCTTCCTTGAATGAGGCTGTAGAGAAAGTATAAAGCCCGGATGGCGAAATTGGCAGACGCGCACGCTTGAGGGGCGTGTGGAGCAATCCTTGGAGGTTCAAATCCTCTTCCGGGCACATCTACGTTTGTGCTAGATCATTTGGCTCTTCTTCTCGATAATGTCGAGCAACTGTTTCGAATCCCCAAACAGCTCCAGCTTGGATGCCTCTTCATAGCTAAACCATCCCCAGTCACTTGCCTCATCATTGATCATTATTTTTTGAGTAGGATCGGTCATCTTTGCGAGGAAACAAAAGAGTTTGAAGTTCTCCTCTTCCTTTACATGAGGGAGCATCCTCACGATCTCTACATCGATCGATACCTCTTCGCGTACTTCACGCATCAAAGTCTGAGCGAGCGTTTCATATGGTTCAGACATGCCCGCTATAAATCCCCACTTACCATGCGCATCAGGATTCTTTGGCGCAAATATCCTTGTCATCAGATATTTCCCCTCGTGCTCGATGACTCCGAGTACCCCGAGCTCATAGAGACGATAGTACTTTATGACATATTTGATCGTATCGACTGTGGAGGGAATGACTTTGAGCTGTGTGATCTGATCTGGCGTATACCATCCATACTCATAGGCTTCGTGATTGATAGTGATGGGCTTTGATTCATCAACTTGTTTGCACAAAAACGCCATAAACACTCCATGCCATCCCTCCTCACGATTCACCTTTTGAGTCACTGCAAGCGTGCGCTCGAGAGTGACATCGATGCCCAGCTCTTCCTGTGCCTCTCTGATCACCGCTTCTTTGATGTCTTCGCCAAAGTTTACCGTCCCTGTAGGGATTTGCCAGTATCCATCCCATTTTGGATCGTCATCATGCTCGACCCTGCGCTTTGTAAGGAGGAACTTACCCTCACGAAAGAGGACGATTTGTGCGATCACGTGTATAGACTGAGCAGGTGTGGTTGACATACGCAAAGTATACCGCACAACAAGGGAGATTGATCAGACGCGATAGTCAGGTTTAAAGTACAGGTCTATCTGATCACGAATGCCAGGGAGAAGTTTCGCATCATCGAGCTCTTCGTAGTTGAGCCAAGAATAGTCCTGAATCTCATCCTCTTTGAGCACAGGCTCATCGTGGGGATTCGTCAAGGTACACAGATATGTGAGTATGACACCATGCCAATGATGCGAATCCTTCGTGCGGGTAGTCACACCCATCAGCTTGTGTACACATACATCTAATCCTATCTCCTCTTTTGCTTCTCGAACCGCTGCCTGGGTTGGATGCTCACCGAACTCGAGTGTTCCTCCAGGGAGATGCCACATTTTCCCCAAGTCCTCAGGCGCTCGCGTCTCAATGGGTGTTCGTTTCGCAAGTAAAATCCTCCCATCATGCACGATCAGGAGGGTGACTACCACCGCTATAGTAGAGCTACTACTTGACATAAAAGATAAAAAATCTAGTGACCTCAGACCGAATCGAACGGTCAACCTACTCCTTAGAAGGGAGTTGCTCTATCCAATTGAGCTATGAGGCCAGTCGCTACGCTTCAATTTCTAATTTCAAATATCAAATACCCAAAAGTGTTCCCGTTATACGCTATACGTTATTCGCTCTCAACTTACGTATGAGCCGCTTGTCAGATTTGAACTGACGACATCCAATTTACAAAATTGGCGCTCTACCAACTGAGCTAAAGCGGCATACCCTATTTTAACAAATATGTTTCATTTCACCTTGTCCAATCAGTGCCCAGAGTGGGACTCGAACCCACATAGTGTTGTCACTACAACATTTTAAGTGTTGCGCGTCTGCCATTTCGCCATCCGGGCCATGTTTCTTCCTCGATGTGTCACCTGCAAACTGTGACAGTTTGGACAAAGAATTCTTAAATTAGATAATCTATTATCAGAATGATCTCCATTTATGTGATCGAGTTCGACAGGCATGCGGCCATCTATTGACACCTCAGCCCATCCACACAACTCACAAGCCGATTTCTTTAACCCATCCTTAAAAAGTCTTTTCTTTAATTTATGACTCTGATAGGTACTCCCTTTCACGAGAATTGCATTCAGTGTAATTCTTGGCTTTGAATAGCCTTGTAATCCTTTGTTCCACGCCTTACCTTTAAAATGTGAAATGTCGATATTGTACCTCTCTGCGTTCTGCTTTACTTGTGCATAATTCCCACCAGCTGCCTTTAAATTCAATAGCCGAAGGACTTGCCGCACACTTTTTGACTTTTGCACTGCGTTCCGCAAATCCTGTTCGCTCCACATTTTGGTACGTGCCATGCATATAGTATATTATGGAACACGCAAAATACATAGGTATATTCAGCTATGCTATTATCAATAGATAGTGCAGCTAATCACTGTATATGAGCGAGACCCAGCAGAGCGACGACCTCACTCGAGGTATTTTTTTGGATAAACACATTCTGAAGCAGTCAATCAGACAAGCGGGGTGTACAGCGCCCAAACTTATTCAAGAACACTAAACCCTTTTAGGATTTTCAGCTGGCCAGACTTAACAGGGCATTAGTAGTCAATCTGAAGTCCGTTTAAAACAGCTGTAGTTGTATCTATTTTTTCATCTGCCTTGCATTATGTTTCATTATACATTCATCATCTTTCCAAGAATTGTCATTACCATAATAGTCTTTACCAAAAAAGACACAGTACTCAGGCGAATTTGTGATATAAGACAGGGCATCACGACAAGTTGAGTAACGATCTAGACTTTTGCAATCTGAAACCTTAGGCACGTGTTTCATGACAACATACGATTTATTCGTAACATCATTAAAATACGAAACTCCATTAAGGATACAATCGCCCCAGTCATTTTCAATGCGCATGTTCTTGTACACGGTCTTCCAGAGGTATTGCCCATTATCAAACACAAGCTCTCTATCAACTTTGTTGTAGCCCGATATTTGGGACACGCAGCCGTTTATACCTACCGCAGGATCATCGATGATAAAGTTGCGTGGCTGCGTTGTTAAGCCTGCTACAATTTTGCCTTCATCATCAAACCATGCACTAGATACTGCGCAATCATTAAAATAGCCACATTCAAATTCCCATTGTGGTTCAACGATCTCGCCAGCTACAACACGGATGTATTCAAGGGATTTACTGGTACCGCTGATGGGTATATTTTTGCTACTACATTTATATGCTAGATAACTCGACTTGTTGACTTGCTGAAGTGATATTGCACTGTTAATGCATTCACTATTCGGTCCAATGGGTAAAAGTAAAAGTCGACTCAGATGGTGGCATTGCGGACACGTTGGCAATACATTTTTAAGAATTTGCCTTACAGGGAATGAGCTTAATAAATTAACTCGCGGGAAAAGGATGGTAAAGGTAGGTAAAAAAAGAAAGGCAATGAGAAATATAACCTTGAAGTTAAAATATTTGCGAAGCATAAGTTTCAAACATATACAAATTATTCTACCAGTTACCAACATATTTGACTGCTCAAAATTCATTCGTTTCAAGCATCATCCGACCTGGGATGCATTGATTTAGCAAGCTATTTCATATGCTCCAATCCCGCTGGTGCGACGACCCTTCCCCGAGGTGTTTTTTGGATAAATCCCATCTGGAGCAGGTAGGGCTCGACAAACTCTTCGACCGTGCGAATATCCTCGGCGAGTGAGGCGGCAATCGTCTCGATGCCCACAGGTCTGTTGTCAAAAGTGACGGCGAGCACTCGCAAATACTGTCGATCGATATCGGTGAGTCCCGCATGATCTATCTCAAGAAGTGCAAACAGACTGTGGAGTGAGTTCTCATTTATCTCATCGTGTCCTTGGACCTGCAGGAGATCGCGCGCACGCTTTAGTAATCTATTTGCGAGGCGCGGCGTGTGACGACTGCGTATGGCGATCTGCAAAGCTGCACCTGGAGTGATGGGCGCACCGAGCTTGGATGCTGACCTCGTCACGATCTCTACCATCTCAGAATCAGTATAAAAGTCGAGGCGGAGGAGGAGTCCAAATCTGTCACGAAGTGGTGCTGAGAGGAGTGCGAGCTTCGTCGTTGCACCAACGATCGTGATCTTGGGGATATCAAGGCGGACAGTACGCGCTGAGGGTCCCTTGCCGATGATGATGTCGAGCGCAAACTCTTCCATGACGGGATACAGCATCTCCTCTACAGGCTTTGGCATGCGATGAATCTCATCAATAAAGAGAATGTCGCCGTCTTTGAGGTTTGTCAGAATAGCTGCTAGGTCGCCAGTTTTAGTGAGCGCTGCACCAGAGGTGATCTTGATATCTCCCCTGAGCTCCTGGGCGATGATATAGGAGAGGGTCGTTTTGCCGATGCCGGGAGGGCCATAAAAGAGTATGTGCTCTGTTGCCACGCCCCGTTTCTTCACCCCATCGAGGAACAGTTGCAACGTCTTTACCGCCGTACCCTGACCTATGTACTCTTTGAGAGTGCGTGGGCGCAGGTTCAAATCTGGTTGCTTTTTCTCTTCAGTCATACCAGCCATTGTATCAAGTCGTGCGTACATGTACAGGTACAAGAATTGGGTCGCACTGTATACCTGTGATATAGGTCACATAAATTTGAAGTAGTATGTATATACTATGGGTATGGAGAAGGAGAAGAACAGTACAAATCCATATAACGTAAAATTGCCTGAATTGGGTACTAGAGGATGTTTTTTAGATGCGGTTGGCCTTGTTACATTGGCACTAGCAGTATCGACGCTTGGACCTCCTACCTGGGAAGCCTATCAACGATACAGAGGGTGGAAGCCGGAGCCTATACCTACAGCTCCAGTTCAAGGAAATAGTGGTGAACGGAATTCTAGTCCAACGCAGGTACTACCAACTGCCTTGCGGACTCCACCGACTGCAACGCCTCAGCCAGGGAATGAAGTTGATCCGTATGGAATATGCAAGTTTGCTGCCACACCAGGGAATGTATACGAGTACAAAGCTCCATTTGACGCAGTATTTCCTGGCCAGTACCCAATAGGCACAGCACAAATTTCTAACAAATATCAGGCTTGCATATTCACAACAGCTGCTCTTATTACTGATAAAGAGGGTAATGTTGCCACTGTGCTAACGCAGGATATGGAACCTGAGTGTATGAGTTCAAAACCACCAGGCACGACCATGTGTCTAACTCAAGTTGTAAATGGGAAACGCATTGCTTGGTTCACGGGAATACAGAATATCCCAGATACAAAGGGTATTGCACAAGGACTTATCACTCCCAAAAGTCGAAAAACGCAAGCTCCAGGTCGCTAATGAGTTCACTTCTTCTTTAACGCACTCGTTACCTTTTCCGTCAGAGGAAGAGAAGGATCAACCTTTTCTAGCATCTTTTTCGCATCAGCCTTTGGATAGCCGAGTGCGACGAGCGCCAGGACTGCCTCCTCATCGACTTCTACTTCTTTGACCTTTGCCAAATCAAATCCCGTTTTAAACTTGTTTGAAAGTTCGAGAATGATCTTTTGAGCAGTCTTTTTACCCAGACCTGATACTTTGGTCAATGCGGTGACGTCATTCGCACGTACTGCCTCATATACCTCGCTCGGGGTCAACTGGGATATGACGGTAAATGCGGTCTTCGGTCCCACTCCATCCACCGTGAGGAGAAGAGTGAAAAACTGATACTCCTGATACGACACAAATCCATACAGTACCTGCGCATCCTCGCGTATTTGATGATGAGTATAGATCTCGAGCTCTGAAGGGAGCGGGAGTGCGAGGAGTTTTTGCGTCAGGTAGATCCGATAGCCGATACCTGAGGCGGTCATGATGATGCCTTCATGGAGATTTACCTCGATCAGAGATCCTTTGATTTTGCCTATCATAGTCAGGATTTCTTTATATCAGTGATGATGAGACGCCCTGCTTCGATGACCCAGTAGACCTTGTGGGGAAAGTAGAGCTTGCGCTTGATATCGAGGGTGATCTTTGCCACGCGCTGTACGATCTCATCTGAGATATTTGGCAGAGAGCCCAGCGACTCAGGGAGCAGGACCTGCTTGTAATGGTTGCCATGGAGAACCATTTTGTATGGTTGAGTCATCGTATGGCGGGCAGTGAGCTCGAGTGTCGCAGGGTCTACCACAAATACATCAGGAGCGATATCGAACGCTACTGCACCATGGAACGCGGATATGATCAACTCAGGAGACAAATCACGCTCACGCTGCTCACAAATACCGATAAACTCTGCCTGTGGGATGCGTCTGATGAGTATGCTTGGTAGTGAGAGCTCATTTTTGGTGTGCAAATGGAGGCAGAGGTGATCGATCACTACTTGTTTTAGGGATTCGAGGATGCTGGTCGATCCAGATGCGATAGTGGTGACATTTGGCACAGGGAGTGTCGATATAGAGACGGTGGGAGGGCGGTATACATAGGCCAAGACATGCTTTGCGCGGTCCAAATGAGAGACCTCTCGTCCTTGGGTCAGGTGTTCTTTTTCGAGCATCAGCTCGTATTTGTGCGTGATAGAGTACGAAAACACACGAGGAATCCTGATATTTCTGATCAGTTCTACGATTTGCGCTCGCCCAGACTCGATCTCATAGGTCCCATCAGCTACATATGCATCACGCACTGCCTCGATTTTCATTTTGACAACGGGAGTGAGAAAGACCTCTTGGATGGCCTGGTGAGTCACCACAAATCCTATAGGAGAGGGGAGTCTACACTCAAATAGTGATGCATAACGTCCAAGGTCATGCCCCTGATAGTCTGCTAACCATATCGCGACAGTGGGGAAAGTTGGCATGTGACTATGATACTTCATCCAGACCCAGACTGTAAAGCCCATTGCGAGCTACAAATCACCTGGTATAATCAGGGCTTAAGTAGTGCCGTCTGTTTCAGCATATCGGGCATTTTCTACATGCCCGTAGCAGCGAAAATCAAACACACTTCAGTTTGGGCATTGATTAGCTGTTGACAATAGGATTGAACTTGTTAGAATTGATCTTGATCCGCATTTTTGTGGGTATCGTTTTTTCGCACTTTTTTATTTTCATTTGGGTGGAAGTACACCAAAACTGTAGCACTCTTTTAGACTGGTGGTAGTTTCTCAAGCGAGAGTACGATCCACTTTCGAAAGGGCCCATAGTTCAGTTGGTAGAACGCTTCATTTGCAATGAAGAGCTCACCGGTTCGAGTCCGGTTGGGTCCACACGAATCCAAACGGACGAGAAGTTCATCCTGAGCTTGTCGAAGGAAGTCCGGTTGGGTCCACACTCATACAAAGCTCTAAGCTCTTAGCTACAAGCGCAAGATACTATTCTTGTTGCTCGTTGCTAGCAGCTTGCAGCTTTCGCGCTGTCCGCACATTCACAAATCGTTGATGATGATATCAAAAGTAAATCTAAGTAAATATTGATTCGAGAAAATGGTCTTTTTGGTGGATAGCAAGCAGTAGTGCTTGTGTCACAGAAATGTCATCTTTGTAGCGATACAAGGATGGCTCAAGTTTTTATATATAAGTGATAAGAGAATTAAAGCCGTTGGAGGATGCCTTGGAAGTTTGTGCCGAAGAAGGACGTATGTATACGTACGATATTGCCGGTGAGCCCGTTAACAGGCGCTATACCCGGCAGTTTCCGAATGGAGTAATCCCCTTTTGTGAAAACGAGAGGAGCCGTCCGAAGGACAAGTGATAGGAAATCTGCAATATCAATCCACAATCTGCAAATAGTGTAAATATAAATTCAAATTTGTATTTATTATTCAAATTATTTGCAAATTCACATTGTATATTGCACATTACTGTCTCTCGTCCTTCGGATGAGCGGGGTACCCGGTGAACTGAAACATCTAAGTAACCGGAGGAAAATAAATCAAAAGAGATTCCGTTAGTAGCGGCGAGCGAAAGCGGAACAGTCTAAACCTATCCCGCAAGGGATAGGGGTTGCAGGACATACGATATCTGATGCGTGAGATGAAAGCAGAACAGTCTGGAAAGTCTGGCCAGAGCGGGTGATAGCCCCGTATGCGAATTCATCTCACCCGGTAGTATGCACCTAAGTACCACGAGGCACGGCAAACCTTGTGGGAATCAAGGTCGGTCACGATCTAAGACTAAACACACAAACTTACCGATAGTGAACTAGTACCGTGAGGGAAAGGCGAAAAGAACCCTTCAGAAGGGAGTGAAATAGATACTGAAACCAACGGCTAACAAACAGACAGAGTCCCGATTTATCGGGATGATGTCGTGCCTATTGAAGAATGAGTCAGCGAGTTATCGTTTATTCGCGTCTAACCACTTATGGTGGGGAGGCAAAGGGAAACCGAGTCTGAATAGGGCGCAATAAAGCGAGTACGCGATAAACCCGAAACTGTGTGAGCTAACCATGAGCAGGTTGAACCCTCCCGAAAGGTGAGGGGGAGGACCGTACCCGTCTGGGGTGAAATCCGGTGGGACGACTTGTGGTTAGGGGCAATATGCCAATCGAACACAGAA
The DNA here is from genome assembly GCA_964620925.1 of uncultured Gammaproteobacteria bacterium. Lineage (GTDB taxonomy): Bacteria > Patescibacteriota > Microgenomatia > UBA1406 > GWC2-37-13 > JAGOLU01. The sequence continues at coordinate 144,958 of CAZUKL010000001.1, forward strand.
ATAGCTGGTTCTCCTCGAAATATATTTAGGTATAGCCTCGTAGAGTACCCACAGAGGTAGAGCT
>CAZUKL010000002.1:0-66466 GCA_964620925.1 uncultured Gammaproteobacteria bacterium
GGCCGTTATTACAATCCATATCTAGATTCTAGCATGAGAATGCTGGTCTAGAGCCACTCCATATTAGCAAGCTGCTGATCGTAGTCATTACTCCTCGGATTCAAACCGTTCGCGCCAAGCCTATTCATAGTAGCCATAAACCGTCCCTCGTTAGATCTTACACCATGATCCTCAGATGTATACCCGGGCCAGAGCGCATTAAACTCCCTTAGTCCTGGCTTTAGTTCTGGATTTTGATCCATCAATATCTGCAACATCGCGAGTGTATTCGGAAGTGCATTGAGGCCTTTGTCAACATATTCAAGTCCATCTACGGCTTTTCGTGTGAATATTGATGCCTCCATCTTATATGCCCCGTCTGGGTTTCGATATACGTTAAGCTTGATGTTGGTCCCTAAGTCTACATTTTCTATGACTACCTCCTGTGCCACTCCAGGTATTACTGTGGCTTCTATACTGTAGTCACCATCTCCTATTTGAAATGTTTTTGGCATGCCCAAGGTCATCACTCTTCTTCGCATTACAGCATTTGTAGCTGTATCTCTAAGCAATGTCTGCAGTCCTTTGCTCATATCCATTGGTAAGGAATCGCTTGCTTCATCAACCTTCCTGATTAAATCAGCTTCACCCTCAATTGTGCTAAGTTCTCTGGGTTCGTCGAGCTGAACTCCACGCCGACTATTGGCAGTCTTTGTAAGTGGTCCTTCAACAGTCCTTGTATCTGAAATAATCAATGGACCCTCAGTTGGCCTTGGTCTTACAGTCGGCATCGGTGATGGTTTAGGCTCTGAAATGCCAGGGCGAAGAGTGGAAATGGGAGACGGAGATGGAGGCAGCGTAGGTCTAGGAGGCTCAATTCTAGATGGTGTAGCAAGTGGCGCAACTGTTTGAGGAGCGCGCGGTGGCAGTGCAGTTGGTATCGGCAATACTCTCACTTCAGATGTTGGAACACCGAAGTATTCTGCATTACTTCTCCCCTGGGAGGGTTGTATTTGAATTGAACTCTGTGGTGGTTGTGTATTGAGCGATTGGGTCGAAGCTTGACCATCAACATCGCAGCTAGTTAATAAGAGAGTACTAGTAACCGCGGTACTAACTAACCTCTTAAAAGGATTTCTAGGAAGAAGCGACTTCCATGTTGGTAGTGCATCGTTTAATTCTGACCAATTAGCATCGGGACTTACAACCAAAGATCCAGCAATTCCATTCGTTAAAGCGTGCATACCAGCATTGATTCGTTCATGTTTCATAACCCATAGTTTACATGAAGATTGCTTTATTTCAATAGCTATTGGTGAGGTGTGGCAGGTCATTCTGGTAGTCTTTTACTTCTCTCCGTTCCCATTTCACAATTTCTCTCGTTCCTCGCACCTAAGGAGCCCCTCGGGGCTATACGCTCTTCGCTTTAGGCTTTACGTTTTCAGTTATCAACTGTCAGTTAACCCTTCTCGTTTTTATCATCCCATACATCCCCGTCACGGTGATGGAGATACCAGCGAGGATATAGAGGATGGTGTCGGCGCCACTGGTGGTAGGGAGCCTCGTCACCCCTGCAAGTGCTTGATTTGCACAACAGTTGAGACCTGAGGATGCTACTGAAGGATCAGTGGGACTGACACAGCGATTGGTCGTGTCAGATACGCCACATGCGCCACAGGTAGCATCGCACCTCAGCTGGGGCTTGGCTGCCACGGGGATCGCTGCGGGAGCGCCACAGTCTACGTCACTCGTACAGGAGAGAGCGGTGGCAGGCACAGAGGTATTCGGGGTGGAAGATGATGATGAAGGAGGAGTGGTGGGTACCGCCGGAGGACGACCTGGCAGAACTGCACAACGTTGATTTTGACACTGCCTATAGCAGCAGAGCGATCCATCCGGCATCGCGCCATCCCATCGGCACATCCCATCCGACCCCGACCACCCACATACTCCACACTTGCTCGGGTTACATGATGCTGCTGCGCTACTGGTGGATGGTGGACGAGTGGGGAGAGGTGCAGAAGCAGTTGGAGCTACGGTAGGGGTGAGTGAGCGCGTGATGGTCACCACCGGAGGAGTCAAGGTAGTAGCGGGAGGCAAAACGACTGCTAATGTGGGCCCAGCCGGCTTATCGGAAGTCACGGTGACTACAGGCACCGTGGGCTGTGCAGCTATCGGGCTACAGGTGACTGTCGGAGTGTACTTGGTGCCTGTCAACGTATAGTTGTTTTTGGACTCATCTCCTACCGGTTGCGTGCGCTGCTTATCGCTGTATTTTTGTACGCGGACCTCGAGGGGACCAGGAGAAAAGAGTGCTATCTGGCAAGGTTCATTATTTGTATCTCCAGGTTTGCCAATGTTTAGAGTTAGTTGACAATCATCGTGTATATAAAACAAATCCTTCCCAGATTGCGCAAAGACATACCGAAAATAAGGGCCAGTTGAGGTGGACGTGCAACCTAAGTTAAAAGTGGTTTCATTTGCAATCGCAATGGATGTGCCTGGTGCGGGTGACTTGATAGGGGTGGATGCCACAGGAGTTTCAGCAGCGCGGGGCTCTGGTGCTGAGATGTTGTACTGAGTTTGGAGCGTGATAGATATCCCCAGGGTGACAAAGAAAAAAAACACCACTACCGCTATCCCCTTGAGCACGCTGAGTGCCTGCCGTGAGGATGATTTCTGCGGTGAGAAATAGGGTGTGGAATCAGCATGATTCATAGGTGTGCACCGTCGTGCTATACACATACTAGCAAATACATCAGAATGCGTCTACCGCAACTTATACTCAGCTACTTCAATCTGCACCAGCATCGCCTGTGCTAGTCAGTGGTATCGTCGACTGATTTCCCTGCATGTCATCCCGTATTAGCCCACTCATTCGATGTCGATTTATACATGGTCATTCTGATCCGCCGGTTCGGCGGACTCGTCCGCCTGGGGCGGAGAAGAATCTCATACACCAGAGATCTTACGACTAGGTTATCCTGAGCTTGTCGAAGGACTCAAGATGACAAAACCAGCGATCAGATCTGTTTGATTTGTACGTGCGATATAATCACTATGTGCTTATAGACATCAGGCTCTCAGATGCGTCAATAGTTCTGTCATCCTCGTGCCTGTCCGCCGGTGAGGCGGGAAAACGCCTGCCCCTCGCCTGCAACGCTTATGCGTAGCATTGCGGGCACGGCGCCTCTGGAGGGAGGATCCAAAAGGAACAAGACTATAGACATTACACTCAGAAAAGCTTAAGGATAGATCCTGAAACGAGTTCAGGATGACACAAGCTTGGCGCAAGTGAGTATGCGATGTCTATAAGTCTTTACTTATATTTACACACGCGTTTTATTATGAAAATCATTCTCATCGGCTTTATGGGTTCGGGCAAAAGCACAGTCGGTCAGTGTCTCGCACAGTTTCAAAACATGAGATTTTATGAGACTGATGCGCTCGCACTCGCGCGATCGACGCGCGCGTCGATCGCTGATATATTCGCATACGATGGTGAATCAGTATTTCGCGCGTATGAGCGCGAAGTGGCAGATCAACTCTCACACCTATCAGCGGGTGTCATCGCCACTGGTGGTGGGATGGTAACTCAAAAAGTGTGCATCGATGCCCTCCGCCAAAACGGTGGTGTAGTAATCTATCTCCAAGCAGCATTTGAGCTACTCCACGCACGTATTCAGTCCGATCATGAAAACATACGCCCCCTTTTCCAAAAAACCGACAAGGCGAGAGCGCTCTATGATGCGCGCCTGAACCTCTACCATCTCTCGGCAGACCACGTACTCCCTATCAATGACAAAAAACCTGAAGAGATCGCGAGAGCGATCGTCCAACTCGTGATGGAAAAAAGGAAATAAGTCTCTAAGCACATTATGAAACACTGCATCATCATCGGCACACCCGTCACCCACTCACTCTCTCCCGCCATGCATACTGCAGGGTATAACGCACTTGGTATCGAGCATGAGTTCTCATTTACCTATCAGGATGTCAAACCTGGGGAGCTGGAGGGTGTCATGCGCGCGCTCCGCGCGCGCATGGACATCCGGGGCATCACCGTCACCATGCCACACAAGGAGTCGGTGATGCCGTACTTGGATGAGATCGATCCAGTCGCCAGACAGATCGGCGCAGTTAACTCGATCGTCATACAGGAGGGACGCTGGACCGGCCACAATACTGATTGGTACGGCATCGCCACGCCACTCTCGCATGCTCAGGCTGAGTACAGCTCTCCGGAGAAAGACTCAGCGCTCATCATCGGTGTCGGGGGTGCCGCAAAAGCTGCTGCGTATGCGCTCAAACGATCTGGGTACAGAAAGATCTTGGTGACCAATCGTACCATTGAGTCAGGGAAGCAATTTGCGAAGCAGTATGGTTTGACGTTTGTATCAAATACTGAGCTTGCCGAGTGTGATTTTGACCTTATTTTGAACGCCACGCCAATCGGCATGGGTGACCTCGTGGAGATGTCTCCCTGTGCGATGGACTTGCTCCATGCAGAGATGATTGTCTTTGACACAATCTACCATCCCCGTGATACGCGCCTACTCCAAGATGCGGCACGCGCTGGCGCCATCACGATCCCCGGGTGGCAGATGCTCCTTTACCAAGGGGTAAAACAGTTTGAGCTCTACACCGGTATACCCGCACCATTGGATGCAATGCGTAAAATACTCCTCAGCTAAGTCCCCCATGTAGTAGTCAATACTATCGATGACAGAATTTGGTGTATGTTCAGTACCTGGCCAATCATCTTGAGCGTAGCGTAAGCGAAGTCGAAAGATCTCATAGACTCACGTCGCACGGGATTCTTCACGGAGCCTGTCCAGAGTATATCGAAGGATTCAGAATGACCAAGCAAAAATCGTCATCGAATTAGTTGACTATTACACCACAGACAGCGACTATGCACGTACTTACCAATACCTACTATGGGTATATATTCTTGCACCTGCTATGACAAATGGAGCCTTACGCACAACATGAGTCAACATGTTCAAGCTTCTTTACTTACACTATGGGTTGCATATTTCACAGTATGATGTATACTAGGACGAATCCTAATTATCGCCACATCTAGCGACCCGAGAGGGCCGTTTTTTTTATAAAAATGCCTCCTGAAAATCACCTCACCCCGTCCAATGGCGAACCCTATACACGTGAGGAAGAAAAAGATAACGTAGGGGGACATTACGGCATCGCTACCTATATCGATCCAACAGGTGGCCTATATGGCCAACTTGGCGAAATAGTAGTTGCCATGCGCAAGCACATCCAAGATCTGCACACAGAAATTACGCCTGACGAACAAGGAATTAAAAGCATAGATCTTAGTGCAATACGAAGGGTACAAATGAAATTGGTCGTGCATAAAAGTCAATTGGATGATGTAATATCATGGAACAAGGACAAGGACAACGTAGAAGGTATAGTTGAGATGACTGGTGGCGAGTATGTGTATGTACTCATTGGAATCACGAATGCCAACGATCAACAGAAAACAGAATGTCAAGCCATGACGGTCGCAGCCCAAATCGGAATGGTAGATTGGGCAAATAAAAATAGTCCAGCAGTACCCATACCTGAGTTAGGTTCAAACCTTGGCTACACACCTATTCCTCCTGAAGAAAGTAGTGGCGATCCAAATAGCGATGTCACAAATGCAGAAGCATTTACAAACTTTTTTCTCCAAACTAAAGATCAAGCAACTCGCAGTGCTGCCTTAAGTTATGCCATTGATAGGAACGCAAATGCAGGGGCAGAGACACCACCATCGCCAGAGTTGCCTAACCCAGACATAACCCGAGAGTTTAACTTTTCACTATTTTTAAAAACCGATGAATCTGGGGAGCCACTCTTTATCCCCACATATTTTGACCAAGAGACACTCAAATATGACCCAGATGGCGCCATACGTCAGAAATGGTCAAACGGCATTAAGAACATATGGGGTGATAAATTTGGATGGGATGATGCAAAAATTAATAGCTTCCTAGACCAGGTCACAAATGGCACAAACAAGAGTTGGATATGCGCAGTAGAACACAAAGGAGAGCTTGTATCGGCCGCACTCAATGACATAGCGATCATTTCAAACCAAAGTGGAAAACCAGTCTGCGTGGTGAATGAATCAAATGAATGGGGAATAGACGAGAAAAAGTGTAAAATGCTCAAAGAAAAGGGTTACCTGGGATTTGGTGCTGCAGCTGTCAGTCTTGCAAATGCAACCTGTGCTCTCAGCTGTATTGACCCAAAATCTGGAGAAGTAGTCGGTATCTCGGTAAATGGAGAGCGACTTCCTACTGCATGTTATGCAGAGGTCAACGCAGATCCAAAATTTAAAGCATATCTGACTGCACTCAGAGCAATGATGTCCCCCGCTCAAAATGGGAAAGGGGAAATTGGCCGCATGGAAGGACACGTGATAGTGAATGGAACTGGTAAACACGCAACATTTATGGTTACCTTTATGAATCCAGAGAATATGAAGGAACTCGTAAACGGGAAAGGACAGAACGACCTTGCGAGACTTATTGGGTACCAAGATCGACTTCAGATGGGTACGGAAGCTACAGGACAATCCGGCAACATATATTCGGCGAGTCCAACATGAAGTACTCCGCTGTCGATTCACACATCTGTCCGATTTAGCTACAAATACATCGATGATCAGTCTGGTATCATTCATGAATGACTCCCCTCATCTGCACCCCTGTCACCGGTCACACGTTTGAAGAGTTTGTGGACCACCTCGCCCGTACTCAGCAGATCTCAGACTTTGTAGAGCTGCGCATCGACTCGATACCAAAGGTGACCGTCGACCAAGTCACCACACTGCGTACACTCACGACCTCCAAAAGCATTTTTACTTGTCGAATAGCAACCCAAGGGGGAGGATGGACCCAGAGCGAGCGCGATCGATACAAGCTCATCCAGGCAGCATTTGCACTCGGTTTTGACTATATCGATATCGAGTATGAGACATACACGAAACACCATTTTTCTATTCCTCCAACTACCAAGCTCGTCCTTTCAGCACATATGTTTACACATACTCCCCCAGAGGTTGAGCTGCAGGACCTCATCCAAAGGATGAGTGATTTTCATCCCGCAGTGATCAAAATCGCAATGATGATCCAAGGAGATGAAGACGTGCATACTCTCTATGCACTCCTCGATCGCAAGGCTGAGCTGGTTGCTGAGGGCTGCAAACTACTACTCATCGGTATGGGAGAACAAGGGAGAGCAACGCGGATCCAGGGACCGCTTTTAGGCTGCCCGTGGACCTATGCATCTACACCATGGTGCCAGAGTGCGCCAGGACAACTACCCTACGATGAGATGCGACAGATATACGAACAAAGTTGATATCAGGTGTGATACAACATTCCCTCGATTCTTTCCATGATGGACCCCCCTCCTAAGGTAGCAAGTGTGATCACAAAGATGACTGGAGGGGTTCGCTACCGGTGAGAATACAGCGTCTCTAAATGGAGCAAGAAAGCTATTCTATTCAAAATCTAGTATTATAGACTTTACAAACTACTGTTATTACCATGAACGTGCGCATCTCCCCCCACTGGCAGCCCCTACTAAATGGCGAATTTGAAAAGCCCTACTTCAAACTTCTTGCAGAGAAAATTCGAACCGAATACCTTACCAAAACGGTGTACCCTGCACCAAAAAATATTTTTAGAACGTTTGATGAGTGTCCACCCGAGGAGGTGCGGGTCGTGATCCTCGGTCAGGATCCCTATCACACTCCCGGAGTCGCTGATGGACTCGCCTTTTCATCTCTCCCCGGCAATCCGATCCCACCCTCACTCCAAAATATATATAAGGAGATCGCACGCGAGTATGGCGGGCCCAGCGCAGATACGCCTGACCTCACGCGCTGGGCCCGCCAAGGCGTCCTGCTGCTAAACGCCACACTTACCGTCGAGTCAGGGCTCGCAAACTCACATGCACTCCATGGCTGGTATACCTTTACTGATGCGGTGATTCAAGCACTATCCACCACTCGATCGCACCTCGTCTTTCTCCTCTGGGGGAGCTTTGCTGGAAAAAAGGAGTCACTCATTGATAGCACGAAACATCTCGTTCTAAAATCTGCCCACCCCTCGCCCTTGTCCGCGTACCGAGGCTTCCTCGGCAACGGACATTTTAAGAAGGCAAATGAGTATTTGATACTACATAAAATGGGCGCCATACAGTGGAAATAGCGATATACTATCTATTCCATGTCAGGCAACTCATTTGGCACCCTTTTTCGTATCACCACCTTTGGCGAGTCTCATGGTGGCGGCGTGGGCGTCATCATCGATGGTTGTCCGCCGGGACTCGAGATAAGCGAGACCGATATCCAGATAGAGCTTGACCGTCGTAAGCCTGGACAGTCATCCATCACCACGCCACGCAAAGAAGAAGATGTGATCAGGATCTACTCTGGGGTATTTGAGGGTCGTACGACGGGTACGCCCATCATGCTTATGGCGATGAACAAGGATCAGCGCTCAGGAGACTATGACCGCATGAAAGAGTATTACCGCCCTGGACATGCAGATTACACCTACGATGCGAAGTATGGCTTTCGTGACTGGCGAGGGAGTGGGCGCGCGAGCGCTCGCGAGACGCTCGCGCGCGTCGCGGCCGGAGCTATCGCCCAGAAATATCTGCGAGAAAAGCTCGGTCTTGAGATCGTGAGCTACGTAAAACAGGTGGGGGAAATCGCCATGTCATCGCCAAGCGACAAAACGAGCATCACCCGCGCTGCTATCGAGTCAAATATCATCAGATGTCCAGATCCGACTACCGCACCGCGCATGATCGCCCTCATCGAGCAGGTCAAAGCAGAGGGAGACTCCATCGGTGGCGTGATCGAGTGCATCATCCACGGTGTACCTGCAGGACTTGGCGAACCGGTATTTGACAAACTACATGCAGTCCTCGGACATGCGATGCTTTCTATCAACGCGGTCAAAGGGTTTGAGATAGGGGAGGGATTTGGGGTGACGAACTTCCGTGGCAGTACCCATAACGATTCTATCCTCACGACTGACGACTCACGACTGACGACTCAAAGCAACCACGCAGGTGGCGTCCTCGGAGGCATCTCCACTGGCATGCCCCTCGTCTTTCGTGTCGCTTTCAAGCCTGTCTCGACCATCACCAAGCCTCAACAAACCGTCAAAGCCGACGGGACACCCGCCACACTGGTAAACGAAGGCCGCCACGACCCCTGCGTCCTCCCACGCGCCGTGCCTATCGTCGACGCCATGGCAGCCCTGGTGATCATGGATCTGTGGATGATCCATCAACGAGTCGACTAATCATCGAAGACCAGGTGCATGAATCAGCACTCGCCCGTTTGCCCTTGCGCTACCCTCATCACGCATTGTATCCTAATGCCTCTCTATGGAACCACAACCGAATTCATTTAAAGGATTTACCCGTGACGTACCTGATGAGCTCGAGCTTCGTGCCTATGCAGCCCACAAATATGTACTTACAAAGGGTGCAGAGCCCATCCTCGATCCTTTAGAGGACGACGTGCATGATCTTGTCAAGCCATCTCGGAATGAGCTGAAAAGGATGGATCCAGAACGATATAGACGATATCGCATGGCATGGTTGGAAATGAAGGAAAATCTGCTGAAAATGACCAACCTCGAGAAACGCCAAGCCGCGTTCCGTCTCCGCGCGATGATCAATCTAGACGATGAAGAAAGAGCGCTTCACAAAAATGAAAAGGAAACTCACCTCCGCAAGGGACAGATCCCGCTGCATCAAAAAATAGCTGAGCATATTGGCACAAAGGTCACTGGTCCTAATGATGGGTATTGCGTACTCCCTACAGGAGTAGGCAAGACTGTACTCTTTTCAAATATCATCGAGCAGATGATGCGAAAGCAAAAGGCAAAAGTATGTATAGTCGTCCCATCAGTCCCCCTTCTCGATCAAGTCAGGCAAGAAATACGCTCGCGGGCCCCCAATATTCCAGTCGCTACCGTTGGTGGTGGTAATTTACAACAGATCAACGAGAACGGTATCCAAATAGTCACCTACCAGTCTCTCAAGGATATCAACGCAAAGGAAACTTACGATCTCGTTATCCTTGATGAGACACATACAGCAACCTCAGAAAATCGCACTGAAGCGGTAAATGGTTTCACTACAGCACTCCGCATCGGTTTCACCGCAACGCCAGAATACAGTGAGGAAAAAAATGTCGAAAAGCTTTTGGGGAGGGAAATCGTAAATATGTCACTTATTGAAGCTCAACGTGAAGGTATGCTGGCACCATTTAAAGTCTTACATGTACAGTCTGAAGCCGATCTCTCTGAGCTTAAACAAAATCAGAATGGTGAGTACAACGATGAAGACCTAGAGAAAGCTCTCAACACGGATGTTCAGAACGGTGCTGTAGTAGAAACGCATTTAAAGCATTTTCATGCCAATGAGAGATTTGTGGCATTCTGCAGTACCCTTAAACACTGTAGGGCACTCGAGCGTAAATTTAAAGAAAAGAATTTTAGAGTAGTTGTTCATACTCCTGTAGATCTTAGTAGGGCTGGCATCACTGGAACTGAGGACGAGCAGAATGCTGAAGTCTCGCGTAAGCTAAACCTTCACCCAGATCACGCTGACGCAATAGATGGCGTGATCTCATCGAGAAAACTCACAGCTGGTTGGGATGAACCGATCATCTCTGTTTGCTATAACGTCACTCCCACCTCGTCAAAAGTTGATATAGTCCAAAAGTCAGGTCGTGCGCTCAGACTCGATCCAATGAACCCGAACAAGATAGCAACCGTAGTTGACTTTATATATAAGCAGAATACTACAGCAAAAAGGGTGCTTTTCTCAGATATCCTCCTCGGTACACTTCATAAAGAATTGAGTACCAAAAATGAGAATGGCAAAAATCCTTCAGTCGAAGATCTCGAAACAGCGCTGAGATCAGCCATAAGGGAGTACTTGGACAACGACGATTCTTTGATCCCCCCAGAAGTATTGGCACAAATACGAGTTTTAACAACTACGAAAAAAATACTTGAAGTAGGTATAGGTGCACAAGATCGCGCAACAGAGCAGCTCTGGGAACGTTTAGTTGCAAATCATCCATGGCTACCCAGATACCCAAATTTTACACCATATCTACTCAGCTCATACAATCATCATGACGAAGTTGAATCCATTCGTACTGAACTGGACGAAATCAATACATGTATCATGGAAAAGAAAGAGATGACCACTGTACAAACGTGTGCACTTTTGGGAATTTCTGACGTGAGGTCTTTGAAAGCACTCCTTGAGTATGTGAATGTTGTTGATCAGTGCCAAGGAGTAGATTCCCCACAAAAAAGTATGGACAGTACGCGCATATCATCAGAGTATCTCGCACGCATCGCTTCAGTGCTGACATCAGAGCAGTGGAATAGTAAAGCACTAAATATCAATGTCATATCCCAAGCAAAAAATAATATTGCACAGTTATATGCGACGTCTTTGCGCAACATCGGAACTGCAGCAGAAAGCGATGCAACAAAAAATACCACTCGCATTTCTACAAATCTTATCACCTATGGAAAAGACAGCACAAACCGCGTGATCAACCTCAATCAGCGTCAACTCGTCACTCTTCTAAAAGCATACTGCACAGCAGGGCTGACAAGCAATGGCGACTTTATATCAAGAGAAGCATATGTAGAATTTATTGCATTGGGGCGTTCTATTCCAAATGGCTGGGTGCAGGCAAATAGTTCACCTGCACTCAGTATATTATTGAGCGACCAGACAGGAGATGACTTGTTTAAACGAAAAAACGGCAAAAAGCTGAATGCATTTATTACTATGACACCTGGAATGACGATTCAAAAATGTTTGATGCCGTGTATAGGTGCTGATGGCAAAATCGTATGGTATGCAAACCGCCAACTAGTATCCTATTTCGATGAAACAAGCCAAGACAAAACACAAGATGCAGGGCTGCTAGGAGCCTTCATGAAAGCTAACGCTGCAAATAAAGTTTTGGTGGATTTTCCAAACATCGACTTGAGCTTGATAACGTCCCCTACGTGGACCAATGAACAAAAGCAAGCAACTTGGAGCGAGTTTCTACAAATGGTTGCTGCTGCCGAATACTCTAATGCATATGTGCCTATCGACACCGCGAGCAAACTACTAAACCTACATGTAGATGTGCTACACGAACTCATCGAGTATCAAAATGCATTGCTGCAAACTGAGGGCAACACAACACTAATCAATGCAAAATTCATAACCATTCCTATCATTAAAAATATTCAAGAGCTCTGGAACAGTCTCAGAAACTCACATGATGCGATGACACAACGAAAAATCACTGTTCTACGGCGCACACTCATTTCAGATTTTGCTGCTGAACTAAAAAAAATTGGCACTTCAGACGAGTCTGATCGTATGAAAAAAATCCTGAGTATACCCATTGAATTCCTTGCATTGTCAACAGGCGTGTCGCATGGAAGTAGATGCTTTAATATCGACTCGCGCTATCTGCATAGCATTCTTAGTACCTATTATCCTACAGACGTCCCCACAGACAGCATCTACATCAGCCGCGAAAAGTATCTCGACTTCCTCAAAGTGATGAGTAGCATCCCACAGAATTGGACTGAAGTTGAGACGAAGGTGGTTGAGTCGTATTTCGCTTCTCTCAGGAAGTATGGTGGCCGCGCAACTCTCGGTACATACCTGAAGGCTAATCCTGCAATAAAACTCGATCAGTGCCTACTACCAAAGCGGAACAGTGAGGGTGATCTTGTTTGGTATGAAAGCCCTGATCTAAAGACATATACAAAGCGAATCATAAATGCCACCCCCATTGAATCACCACTCACTTCTGAGTCAATAAGCCAACCAAAAAACTATGTGCCTTTTTCACTGCTTACTAGACTCCTGTCAGAAGAGCAGTTAGATAAAAAACTAACAAAGAGGTTGAAACAGTTTGGTCTCGAATATATAGAGGGGAGGGAGTTTGCCCTACCAGTATCGCAACCAGTAAGTACAGGAACGGAAAAGCAAGAGTATTTCATTTCGCCAGAGGAGTATAAGAGTGGTCTCCTCAGACTCTTCCATACATCAATTAGTATTCCTGGTCGCGGCACTAAAAATAATTACTATTTTAGTTCATATGCAAAAGATGTCAATGTACGTATTCGAGAGAAAAGCTTGATACATTGCATCGAAACGTTTTTGAAGCTATCAAGTCAGTATACTTTTAGACCACCTTTGGACAACGTTGCAGCAAGTCATGTGTCCATGCCTGCATATGACATACACCTTATAAAATTTTGCGATTTCGTTAAACCTGATCCAGTTAAGAATTTTGCGAATATGGCCCTGCTTCCAACAGATATTACTTTCGATAAGCTATGCGTCATACTTGCAAATGCCGTGCACACTGCGAAAAAGGCAAATACCATTGCGGAGGCAAAGGGACAGTTTTATAATGCTGGCTATTTAACTATGCTTCTAAACCAGCCGAGCTATTTAAATTACATAAATCTTAAGTGGACGCTAAAAGGAACTAATCGAATACCTGAGTTGCACCCAGTCTTTGGAGAGGATCTAGTGAAAGTTTTAGAAGTGCACTATCTTAAACAATAAGCGAATTCATTTTCAACCAACACACGCTGATATTACACACGCATGTGTGCTTATTTAAACACATCGTTCTTTTACATGCTATTCATAGCATGCTACATATGCAATAGTCAGGAGTCTGAGCTAGCAATCTTTGTTTAATTACAATCAGCATTAGACTCATCGCTTCTCAAAATACAGCGTCACTCGTGAGGTGATCGACTCCTCTCCAGCCTGCAGATCAACAGGAGGGCCACCTGCATCCATGGATGCCTTCATCGCGTATATTGGCATTGGGCGCGAACCGTCTCCTGACTCAGAGATATTCGTGATGGCACCGAGTCTGATCCCGAGCTTTTTGGCGAGTTTCTCAGCTTGCTCTTTTGCATTTTCTATGGCCTTGTCGCGTGCCATCTCACGATACTTCTCAGGATGAGCGACCACAAATCGAGTGTTTTGCACCTCGTTTGCACCTGCAGCTACCGCTGCTTGAGTGACTTTGCCGGTGATGGTCTTGTCCATCACTTTGATAGAGATCGTAGCGTTGCCATTGTATCCCGCTATTTTGTTTGCACCATCGGTATAGTCGTAGTTAGGATTTACGTTGTAGTTGGTAGTTTTTACATCTTCGGCAGTGATGCCTAGCTGCTTGACGGCAGCAACAATCGCATTGTGCACCTGATCTACCTGCTTTTGAGCAAGATCTGCGCTTGCCGCTTTGTTTACTACCACGCCGACGTCTACATACGCGATATCTGGTACCACATCTACCTTGCCTTCACCTACCATGCTAAACTCGCTCGTGGTCATGGTGGTACTCGTAGTATGGATGGGGATCGAAAAGCCAAATACTCTGATCGCAAACAGCGTCACGAGTATCGAAAGTGGGGTAAGAATGTATGGATTGCGCATAAATGAAAGGTGAAGTGATAACAATCTAACATGCAAATCATACTGTCAAAATCAGTCATGGTCAATCACTATTTTTTGTTTGCGTCGACCTTGACATATATCCTCATCACTGGATGATCAAATACCGTGCTCGTCTCCTCGGCGATCTCATCAGGAAACTCGATAAAGGTATACCCAAAAAACTTTAGACGTGGGTAGGAGGCAAAGCGTGCTACTGGCGCAAAGCCGAGCTTCCCACCAAACAAATCATCATAGTACCTATTGAGCAGCGGGTACTTGGCGCGCAAAAACGCACACTTCTCAGGCGTGTGCAGTGGGCGAGGATCTATATCGGGATCCACCACCTTGCCAGTAGGTCTGCATGAATGATTATAAAATATTCGACGAGAGGGGATGCTAATGTAGTCAGCCTCCTTGATGTGGCGCTTCAAATCTGCCTGAAGTGCAGGACTATCATCGAGGTCATAGAAGTTAAAAGAAATATTGGTGATGTTGTACCCTGGCGGTCGCACCACTCCCGCGCCATCGATGGGCACGTCGATCACGTTTGCAGTTTCAGAAAGCACGGTCGATCCAGACGGTACATGATCATACATCCACGCAGATGCAGCCAAGCGCACATCTCGATTTGTATACACCTGAACAAAGGCAATACCGGGAACGATCATGACACACAGCAGGATACCAAGTCCATACGATGCGATACGACGACGATGCATCGAAAGGGTATGTGTCCTATCCACCAGTCTCAGCCAGGTCAATACCGCAAAGAGGGTGATCAGAGGAAGGGTGGGCGCGAGGAAGCGTGTCCATTTTGCATATAAAAATCCATTTGCTACAAAAGCCAGCACGATCGCAAATCGTACAATCGTGTATGAGCCAGACCTCACCCGGAGGAATACAAATCCGAGCAAGCCGAGCACCGTCATCATCGTGCCTAGTGCATACGGCAGGACATGAACGAGTTGAAATATGATAGGTTTCTCAAGGAGGAATTGACGGGTATAAAAGGGCACCACACTTCCGACACCGACACCTGACTCATACATCATGCTGTTCGCAAACTCTGTATACGAGATGATATTGTAAGGTGAGGATAAGATCGCCACGAACGCAGTCACCACAATCAGTATGCACATATGAGAGAACGTGCTTAGTTTGGCATGGATACAATGCCGCAGCGTGATGACGTTTAGATATGAGGGAGTTGGATGGTCGACGGACTCATCGCCATATGCGGCGAGCGCAGCTCGCCGCACGCGATACAACCTCTCACTCTCCTGTACCCATCGCAACCCTACTACAAACAAGGGGACGCCGAGAGTGATGAGGCCTGAGAGCTTTGCTCCGATAGCGAGCCCGCTCAAAACTGCCAAGATGATCAGTGATGTAAAGGTGATTTTGGGGGATGAGTATAGATGTACTGACAGATATACGACCGATACATAGAAGAGCGCAAGCACGCTCTCAGTGGTGCCATAATGTGCAAACTGTATGGCACTCGGTACAAATATGAGACCAGCAAGGGAGGTGTATATCGAAAAGTGGCTGAGTTTTTTGCCGTGCATTATCTCGATGAGCTTGTACAGCACTATGGCGGTCAATACCGACGCAGTGGCACTGATGAGACGGAGCGACAGAGCGATATCGGTGTAGTTGAGTGGGATCTTTGGTATGGTCCGAGGACCAGTAATTAGGTGAGAGACCACTAAACCTGCATATAAGGTAGCTTGTCCATATGCAAAAAAGGTAGGAGCAAGACACGGAGCATGTCCCAAAAAGGTAGTGAGGCTTGATCCATGATATATCGCGTCTTTCTCCCATATCAGTCTCCCCACTATTTTGAGCGCATCAGAGGGGTATGTGCAGTGGAGCTGTGATATCGCATCCACCATATTGCGCTCATCAGGATGCATGGGATACGGGAGACTCCAGCTCAGATTTACAAATCGAGTGTAGATCAGGAGTGCGACGAGGATCGAAAGCATCAGAAAGTGCACTATTGCTTCTTTGGGTGCAAGACGAATTGATTTTAAGTGCATACCCGTCAATAATACAGGAATCCCCATAGATAGGCTAATACGTAATTCTCTCAATTCGAGTCATCTTGACTCCTCACTCCGCCGATTCGGCGGAGTGAGGGTGGAAAGATCTCATACTACAGACTCTTCAGATTCTTCGCTCCTCTCAGAATGACTAGATACAAATCGTCATCGAAATAGTTGACTAGCACAATCCTCAGCTCTCCATTATCCATTATCAATAGTGTATGGATTGCGTCAATCGGTTGCAAAAAAGGCATCTTCACTGTATCATAAGCCCACCAGTTACATCATTTAAGCACCGTTCATGAAGTACGAAATCACCTATCTCGTTGAAACCGAAGACAAATCAGCAGCAGTCATAGACGTCATCACCTCAGCAGGAGGCACCTATACCGAAACCAAAAAGTGGGGTCAGCGCGACCTCGCGTATTCTATCAACAAGCTCCGCAAGGCCTTTTACTACACGGGCACGATCGAGATCGTAGGCAGTGCCATCACTGACCTCAAAAACAAGCTCAATTATGCAAAAGTAGCCATTAGATATCTCATCCTGAGTCAGGAGGAATAAGCATACAAATACGGCCAAAGGGCTGTTTTATACACGCATGTCAAGCAGATCACTCAACAAAGTCATGTTGATAGGCAACCTCACCCGTGATGCGGTGGTAAAGTTTACCAGTAGCGGCACAGCGGTGGCCACTTTTGCGATAGCGACCAACAGGAGTTGGACTACTGCAGAGGGACAACTCAAAGAGGATGTGCAGTATCACAATATCGTTGCATGGGCAAAACTCGCTGATCTCGTAGGCAAACTCCTCCACAAAGGAAAAAAGGTCTACGTCGAAGGCAGGCTTACCACTCGCAAGTACACTGACAAAGCAGGGATAGAGCGCTATATGACCGAAATCGTCATGGACGACTTCGTCCTCATGAGTGAGGGCAAGCGACCTGACCAAGGAACTGATGCGGCACCAGCTGCAGTCGAAGAGTTTACCCAAGAAGTTGAGCAACCAAAGGAACCATCATCCCAATCAATTAACCCAGATGATATCCCATTCTAATTATTTTTACCTATGAAAAAACCAGACTATTTTGAAAAACTGAACATCGTCCCTGACTACAAAGATGTGGAGACACTCACGAACTTTATCTCCGCTCGTATGCGCATCGTATCTCGTGAGCGCAGTGGAGTAAATGCAAAAAACCAGAGAAAGCTTTCCAAGGCTATCAAATACGCCCGCTATCTGGCCCTCATCCCCACCATCTCCTACCAAGCACAGTGATCTTGGGCACGCTGGAGATATATAGTTTTAATGCTACAAGGTTTATAAGACTGTTGTTCTGACAGATCCGTCCTCCCTGTACTAGACAATTAGTGTGATAACGAAGGCAGATCGTGCATTACTGCTGTCATCCCCTCGTCCGCCCTGGGCGGAGAAGAATCTCATATATCAGAGATCTTCCTGCCCGCCTTGCGCTCGCAAGAGCGAGGCAGGCGCGGTCGACTCCGCTTATGCTTCGCTCAAGATGACCTTGCATAGTCATCCTGAACGGAGTGAAGGATCTATGTATATCTGGGATCTTTCTGCCCTCACACTTCGTGTGAGGAGTTAAGATGACGCTGGTCACTTTACAGACTTTATAGACTTTCGTCTTTAGAGACCTTACGGACTTTACGGACCTTATGGACTCTTCGCTATACGTTTTTCGTTTCTCTATTTCCACTTGCTCAATTCTTCGCAATACGTTTTGAGTTTTGCGCTATACTGATCTCATGGCAACCTTTGATATTGTCGTGCCTGCTGAGTGGGACATCCTCGTAAAAGAGGGTAGTAAAATCAATCTCCTCACCAGTCTCGCCCAGATTTCGGTCCCGACCAGCTATCCCCAAACGATACCACTCGCAAAGATAGTGGGATTTAACCCAAGCCAGATATTCAAACACATCAAAAAGGGGGTAGGCTCCGTCATCAGAAAAGGCGAGGTGATAGCTCAGAGCAAATCTCTCTTTTCCTCAAAAACCTATATCGCCGACGCAGATGGCATGATCACCCATATTGATCATGTGACTGGAGAGATTGTGTATGAGCAAGTACAGCCTGATACCAGCGCAAGCGGCATCATGTCAATGGCCGAGGGGACGATAGCAGGTATCAAACCATCAAAGCTCACCGTCAAGGTATCAAAAACACTTGAGATAGAGCTCGAGCAGCCGATCGTAGACCGCCTCGGTGGACGTGTCGTGCTCCCCATCTCAGGCTCCATGATGGTACTCAAACAGGAGGACATCGCCTCAAACATCATCGTCGCCGACTCTCTGGATGACTACAGCATCTCCAAGTGTGAGGCACTCCAGGCACTTGCGTTTGTCACCCCTACTCGCATACCCTCTCATATCACCACATATACCCTCAAAAAACCTCAAACATATGCAGATATCGTTGACTTTGCGCCTGTATATGTGTACGCTAACCCATCTGAAACGAGACTTACCTTTTATAAATAACTACCATCCCATGTCATCTAAAAAAAACACCTATGTCTACGATAGTCCTGATGACCTGATTCCCCATGATACCGAGACTACTCGTTCAAAATCTCCAAACACTGATCCTTCTGAAAAGAAGATGAATAATTTCTTTCTGGTTATCCTCTGTGCATTTTTGTTTGTTGCTGGCTACCGTCTGGGGCAAAACAAAAATTTCCTCAGTACGAACTTTCCTACCCTTTTTGGAGATAAATCTCAATCAGCATCTGGCTCTTCGCTCCCTTCAAAGGCGATGCAGAGACAGCTTGACTCAAATGATAAAAATATCGATTTCAATCTGATGTGGGAAGCATGGGACAAAATCGATGCGCGCTATGTAGACAAGGAAAAGCTAGATAAAAACAAGATGTTCTATGGCGCCATCAAGGGAGTCGTAGCGGCACTCGAAGATCCCTACACCTTTTTCCTCACTCCTGAGGAAAACAAGCAATCAAAAGAGTCTCTCGGTGGACGATTTGAGGGTATCGGCGCCCAACTTGGCACCAAAGAGGGAGTTGTTGTAGTCATAGCCCCTCTTCCAAACTCCCCCGCACTCAAAGCAGGCGTCAAAGCGGGAGATGCCATACTCGAAGTGGATGGCGTGTCTATCAAAGGCGAGCCTATCACCCAGGTAGTGAGTAAGATACGCGGAACCGCGGGCACTACGGTGACGCTAAAGATATCTCGCGACGGCAAGATGCTCGATATCGCGATCATTCGCGACAAAATCCAAGTAAATATCTTTGAGGTGACGTATGAAAACAAAACCGCTATCGTAAAGATGAGTCAGTTTGGTGACAACACCATCTCCGAGTGGACGAGAGTCAGCGAGGAGATCGCAGGAAAGTATGCCTCAGGCGCGGTGTCAAACATGGTGCTTGATCTCCGTGACAACCCAGGCGGATATCTGGACGCCGCAGTCCATATCACTTCAGACTTTTTACCCTTTGGTGAGCTGATCGTCAAGCAAGAGTCTGTTTCAAAAACCCTTGAGTATCGCGTAAAACGCATAGGAGTTCTGCCAAAGATCCCTCTCGTGGTCATGATAAACAAGGGCTCCGCATCAGCAGCTGAGATCCTCGCAGGTGCTCTCCGCGATCAAAAGCGCGCAAAGCTCGTGGGTGAGAAATCATTTGGTAAAGGTTCCGTCCAAGAGGTGCTTGAACTGTCAGGTGGCGCTGGACTTCATGTGACCGTGGCAAAGTGGATCCTCCCTGGTGGTGATTGGATCAATGGCAAGGGTATCACTCCAGAGGTAGAGGTGGTAAATGCCGAGCTTGATAAGCAAAATACCGTAAACGCTCGACAGGGAGACACCCAACTCAACAAAGCGATTGAGCTATTGAAGTGATTTGTCTTGCGCACACATGTTATCCCGACATATCGGGATGACTTTTGGAGTGAAGTGAGGTTTTTATATGATCACATGAAGTCTTTACCTTCCATATCATCAAGTGCCCATACGGCTCCTCCTAATTTATGCATATCGAGTCCGGAGCTTACTGCTTCACCCCATTCTTGACGTGATTGTTTTTTTGTAAGTTCTGATGCATGTGCTCCATACTCGCACAACCATACAGTTACGTCATTTTTAAGTCCATAATTAGCCACTTTCCCAATCTCATCCTGTACCATCTTTGAACTCCATTTTTCTCTGAAATATTTTTCTATTGTTGCATTACGTCCATTATATACCTCATCCTTAACTGGAAATGGAAGTCTATCCATATCGCTACCACTTAATACTTGAGCCATGTTTTTTACCTCAGATGATCCCCACTCCGCTCCTGCATGAGTAAATGGATAGGGAGTATAAAAACTTACACCATAGAAGACATTAGGATCTGGGAGTGGTCTCAGCTTCTGTAGTCCATCAGGCGTCGCCCAATCTCCACCCTTTAGCACGAGGGTATGATATGGTGCACTTCTTCTACCTACTTTGAGTAGTCTTTGCTGGAAATGTGGCCACATTACTGACTCTGCAGGCTCGTTAAAGAGCTCAAGCGCCATAGTGTCTGGACTATGTGCATCTGCCATATTTTTTGCAAATGCTCCGGCAAACCTCACATAATTATCCCAGTTTTTCAAATCGCCCATTCTCTCAGGATTGGCCTCGTGGAGTGAGACTACTGTTTTGATATCTGCTCCGGCAAAAAGCTCAATTGATCCGTGAACTTTATTCATGCGTTCTGACAGAGTTGAATCGGGGGCATGAGCGCCTCCGATCCATTGAGGTGATACGGCAAGCCGTACGATCTGGACATTCTTTGATCTCATATAGTCCACATCAGCTTGACCCATCATTGGTCCACGTGGGGTATTCAGGTCATTGTGGGATAAAGGACGGAAAGAGTTGGCGGCATTTACAGCATTTCCTTTTAATGCCTCCTGCCACTTTGCTGGGACCTCAGATGGAGGTCTGGCAATTAGAGCACTGGGTAACGGAGCTGGTATAGATTTAGAAGCTAAGGAAATACCAGGGATGCCGAAGGCCGCCGCTGTTGCACTGGCAATATGCAGCGCAGAACTTAGAAGTTTTCTTCTAGTGATTGTTTTCGGTGCATTCCGTGCACTTTCAACTCTCATACTCCTATAGTATACTCCTCTTTTTCTGCTAGTGAGGGTGAGACATGTTAGATCTCATCATTTTTCTTCTGGCTCACTGCACAAAAAAACCCGTTATTGAGGCTGTATTCTTTGTATGACTCTTGTAATACCATCGCCAACAATCCAAACCCAATAGTCACTGCGAGGAGGCGCATCTCGACGCGACGACATGGCAATCAATTTGGGTGTAGTTTATGAGGGATGGTATAATACTACATTATAAATGTTACAGACTTTCGACTGTATAAGCTCTTCGTTCTACGTTATGCGTTCTACGCTACCTGCTCTTCGCTATTCTATCTGTGTCCACTCTCTGGATGAGGATCCCAGGGTGGGGAGAAGGGAGAGATATGAGTCGATAGAATACTGTACAAAGATCGTGGGCTTCCGATCATCTGAGTCGGTGCGTGCTCTCCGGTGATGGAGAGGATTGGTAAGGGAGAGGTTGCCGATGATATGGAGTGCATCTCCTGATCCAGTGTCTAGGGAGTCAGCTACGATCACGGCACCGATGGTGGTCGCTGCAGGGTCTTTCAGTGTGATCTTGCTTGCGATGATCAGGAGTGCAGGGGATCCTGAGGGATTCAGGGAGGCAGTATCTATGGTGAGGTTACCGAGTGAGGAACCATTTTTGATGATGAGAGTATAGGAGGTCTTGGCATCAGTGGGAGAAAAGGCGAGTGAGGAGAGGGTGTATCCAGCTTCTGTAGCATCGTTGATGATGGTGATCTCGTCTGAGAGGACTAATGCAGCAGGAGGAGGAGACGCTGCGGGGTACTCTTTGTATACTTTCTTTTGGATGAGTTGTTTGTAGAGAGTGGTAGGGGAGTTTGAGTTTGTGGAGGTGTAGGCATCTGCTTTCCAGTTGGTGGCAGATACCGCTGCAACAGATCCTACTTGTACCGTGCCTACGACAGTACCTGCTCCAGTACCTGAAAGGAAGTAGGGGATACTGGCTTCAGTATCTACATCAGCACTATTGAACGGAGCGGTGAATCCAGGGAGATAGTTGGTGAGAGGGAGTGAAGAGGTGCCTGTGATTGCGCTGCGCGCATAGGTCCCATCTGCGACCTTGATCCAGGGGGAGGAGAAGGGGAGGGCGATGACCATGAGATGTTGACCATAGGGAGTCATGGTCTTGGTATCGGTACCAGGGTTTGCACAGGTGGAAAGATCGGCGGTGTCTCTGGTGGCCCAAATAGGAGCATAGAGACCTTGATAGGGAAAAGATACTCCAGAGGTTTGTATTTGTATGTCCTGATTGGCTACCCGACTGATGGTCACGTCACAGGTGACTACTTGTAGATCAGTAGGAGAGGGGGCAGTGGTGGGTATACCTGAGGAATCTACATACTCTACTTTGCATGATCTCACTCCCGTGATATCTTTGAGAGAATAAGTCAGGTTTGGGATGGAGACAGGACGAGCAAAGGTGGCAAGATTACCTGTAGTGGGAGTAGTGCCTCCTGGGGGAACAGGGAACAAATGACAGAGGGGAAAGCGATACTGGACGATGGGGTCTACTTCAGGATTGAGGTGGTAGTCAGTACAGTAGGTGAGCTCAGTTCCTTTGCAACTTCCGGTCAAAACTTCCTCACTTTTAAAGTTGCCATTTTCACAGATGCGACATGATTCATAGGTGACTCCTGGAGGGGCATAATACTCACCAGTCTGAGCGAGTTGGATAGCAGGGGGGATACTTGTCCAAGCAGGGATATATATAAATGACGTCCATCCTATTGGGAAACTGTTACTAAACGGAGATTTGGAAGGGTCGCCATCGTTCGTCCATGTAGCTACAAGTATCTTGCCATCTTTTATATCCTGGAGTAGCTGTGGATCGATTCTATTTGCCTCCGGGTTTGCCAGTATGTCAACAAGTGAGCCTACCTTATACCCAAATGCACCATTTTTATATGCATTCGTAGCATCTTTCATCTGTTGATTTGAGCAATATGGCTTGGTTGAACAGTTGAGGGCTGAGCCCACTAACCCACCACCAACCTCTGCCATATCCCATGTCTTATCCTTGGTGACGGCTGATCCGTTTGGTCCATACGCACCATCCTGACCTACACCCCCACCATCCACCCACCCACCACTTACCTCACTACCTCCACCACATTCAGCACTACCTTGATGGCAACCATCATTTGTGGGGTATGCACCGTCACTACATTCCTGTGAACACCATCCATCCGAATAACAAACACTTTGACAACCAGCGTAGATAATCGGAGCAAAAAGAAGAAATGAGTAGAAAAATAAAAATACAAGCAAATGGTTATACCTCATGTTGACCATATAGTACTATATTTATTTATAAGAAGCTATGCATTCCCACCCTGGTGTCACAAAAACGGCCTTCACGATGGGATACGTGATGCAAACTCATCACCCACATTTTCCCTCAACCGCACATATTCGTGCATTTCCCAAGAAGATTAACTTTGGCACCAATATCTATTGTGCAGAGTGTCACTCCTCTCGTGTAGTACGGTATGGGAAAAGATACCGATATCGCCAATGCCTTACACGATTCTCACTTCTCTCTCCTACATTCTATCTCGATGCAAATTACCTCTTTCACAACTCTTTGGAGTACTATAGTATTTAAAATATGCCAAGAATGATATCAGAAGTGAGCCTATCCCTCCAAGAGCTTGACTCGAGTTTAGTGTGCAAGTTAAATTTCCTCTAGTAAATATAATAAAGTCATCTATACTATTCAGTAATATCAGTAATATATGACTCGCGAATCTGGACCAACTGCCCCTACACCGCTCGAAAAACAAGCTATGTGGCAATCTATACGGGATTGCGTTAAAGTGGAACTTCCATTTCACAGACCACCACTTAGCCCTCTCAAGAAAGTCGCTCTTAAATTTGCAGCTTTCACAGCAACTGTATGTACTATATTTGGTACCCCTACCCCTCAGAACACAGCAGCGGAGGCAGTGCGTGTTCCTCATGAAATTGGAGCGCAGGGCCCCATCCACAATCCTACCTACTCTTCTGTTGATATCGCACCTCCTTTTCTCATCGCCATGACAGGCTTGGACGATGCAGATCCAACACATGGGACTGTGGTGAGCGGGACTATTCCATCAAAAATACATGCTGGAAAAATATTCCTTGGAAAAGGGGTAACATGTACTGCGCAACTTTTGAATGTAGATCTACCTGACGATATGCAGGTGGGATTTTTAGCCGATCATTGTCTGCCACAGTACATTTTAGCGCCACCAGATCCAGATAAATTTACACCAATCGGGGATGATGCATATTTTGCATACAACCCAAACGGAAATCTGAATACTACTGGAACCACTCGGTTTCCTGTCCTCGGAGTGAGTCGGAACGTAGAGGCAAGTTCATCCGAGTGCTATGCAAAAAGGGGATGTGCTCCTTACGATCTAGCACTATTTTTAATACATGGAGCAACACAAGTGCCTAAAGTAAAATTTAGTAACCATGTTCCCCCTACCGGCACTGGAATAACGCTTATTGGATACGGAAAAGGTTCAGAAGTTGCAGCACGACAATATACTGGCACTGTCTCGCAGCCCTGCGATACTGACATGGTATGCGTCACAGATAGTAATAGGGGACTTGTAAACTTCGGTGACAGTGGTGCTGCAGGAATGGAAGGTGGGACGGCATTCGGAGTACTTTCGCGCGTACGTCAAGTGGACAGTGCAAATGGAGCACTAAACGATCCTCGTTTCGCCACATTCAAAGCCAATTCTAATTATCTAACGAGAATGCTTTGGGGTGCAGATAAAGGCAGACTTTACATAGACAAAGAACCGGTAGCAAGACTCCAATATGCCAAAGTCATTGACGATCCTAATAATATATACCAAATATTTTCACAAGGTCCTGGAGTTCAGATGGATCCACAAGCAATAGTTAATTTTTTGATCAAGCCAGATGTGCCAAATGCAGGATGTAAACTTGTTATCACAAATCTTAAAAATGGGCAGTACTCTTCCAATGCAGACGAATTAAATGGTGGGCCTGTTATCAAAATCACTGGCACCACTCCAATCAAATTTAATGCCGAGTTTAAACCACGGCCTGGTGAAAATTGTAGAGGGGCAACAGCTACTATCCTCGATGTGCTAGTTACTGGTAATGGACTGATATTCAGAGCTGTTCCCATATCAGAATATGATAAAAATATCCATGTCCAGTCTGTAGCTCAAGATATTGGTACAAAAGGAGGATATCAAGTGTATATTCCAGTCTATGTGCAAACTGCTCAGCAGACTGCGCCAAAGCCGTAAGCGATCAAGTTCGCTAATATTACTGTGCAAAACAGATTACTGTATACCACACAAATTCTTATGGCTAAAATGAGTTAACTGCTAGTGAGATATTGAGGAAGTGAGTACACAGAACCAATGTCATGATTTGTTGGCATATTCTTGAATTCATGTGTGATGCGGCACTCATGACATCGATCATAGTTTGGTGCGTGGCAGATGATCGTAATAAACATCAAAAAAAACAAGGCTAGACAGAGCAAACTGCTATAATACCTCCCTATGTACCAGACTCTCAAAGGTTTTCGTGACTTTATAGGCATCGATGCCCGCCGGCGTGCGTGGCTCATCTCCCAGTTTCGCGAGGTATTTGAAGCAAACGGATTTGAACCGCTCGAGACTCCTGCACTTGAGTACGAGGAACTCCTGCTAGGCAAGTATGGCGAGGAGGCCAACAAGCTCATCTACGGATTTGAGGATCGAGGAGGACGTCGCATCGCACTCCGCTATGATCAGACGGTACCTACCGCCCGGGTCATATCCCAGTATCGGAACGATCTCATCTTCCCTTATAAACGCTATCAGATCCAGCCCGTGTGGCGCGCAGACAAACCACAAAAGGGTCGCTACCGCGAGTTTACCCAGTGTGACATCGATGTGGTAGGATCACCCTCTCCCGTCGCTGACGCACAGATCCTCGCCACCGTATCACAGTTTTTCACGAGACTCAACATCCCCTTCGTACTGAAGGTGAATGATCGCACCCAGCTCATCGAGTCCATCACGAGTGCAGGGATCGCAGTTGATATGGTATTTTCGGTGATACAAACGATCGATAAACTCGACAAGAAATCCTCAGATGAAGTGATTGCAGAGCTCAGAGAAAAAGGTGTTAGTTCAGACCAAGCAGGCAAACTCTTTGCCTCTTTTCAAAGCGCAGCACCCTCCGCATCGCTTCAGACCGTGATCGATACTGCGGTGTCACTCGGCGTCCGCAAAGCAGCGATGGAGTTCATACCCACCCTGGCACGAGGTCTCGACTACTACACAGGCATGATCTTTGAGATCATCTTGCCTGAGTATGAAGGAGGATCAGTCGGTGGGGGAGGGCGCTATGACAACCTCGTCAAAGATCTTGTCGGATACGATACCCCTGCGGTAGGTATGGCGTTTGGATTTGATAGACTCATCGATGCGTTCGTGGATCTGGACAAGTTCCCTAAAGATCTGGGAAGCAGCACAAAGGTCCTCGTCACTATATTTGGACCTGAGCAGATCGCGTACTCTGCGCGCACCTGTCGGGATTTGCGTGAAAAAGGCGTGAGCGTCGAGCTTTACGCTGACAGCACCCGCAAGCTCGAGGCACAGCTGAAGTACGCGATCGCCAAAAACATACCTTATGCCATCGTCGCCGGACCTGAGGAGGAGGCTGGCAAAGTCCTGCAGCTCAAAACCCTTTCAAGCAGAACGCAGGTGACAGTTACGTTGGAAGAAGTGGTGGAGAAGATGAGATAGGGCAAATATACAATTTGCAATCTGCAATGTACAAATAATGTCAATGCGAGTAGCAATTCAAAAACAACAAGGTGGAAGGCATTGGAGATACGGATAATAGCAAATGTACAATTTGCAATCTGCAATGTACAAATAATGTCAATGTGAATAGCAATTTAAAGAGGGAAGAAGGAAAATATTTTGGCAAATGTACAATTTGCAATCTGCAATGTACAAATAATGTCAGTGAAAATGCAAATAAAAATGGAAGTTCAAATAAGCATAAAACCTCCAAACTTACTTCATAGAACCAAAACATTTTCAAAAAATATTTTGCAGCTATGCAAGCTGGTTAAGATAACCTATTTGAATAAAAACATCATTGATCAGGTCCTCAGGTCAGGCACATCGATAGGTGCCAACTATTGCGAAGCATGCGAGACGACTGGCAAGCGTGACTTTGCAAATAAAATACAGATTAGCAAACGGGAGGCAAAAGAGACTGTGTATTGGCTCGAGCTCCTAGTGTCAACAGAAGTAGATAAACCTCAATTGACATTAGCAACCCAGCTTATTGACGAGTCCCAGCAGTTGGTCAAGATAATGGGGGCAATCTATGACAAATCTAAGTAGTTCTTGAATACTTTGTCCATATTTCTTATTTGGTATTGATATTTAAATTGATATTATTTGCAGACTGTAAATTTACATTGAAACTGTGCCCATACCTATTTGTATTTCTATTTAAATTGACATTATTTGTAAATTGTAAATTCGCATTGTAAATTCTCTTCCCGCCCCTATGCTCCTAAACCCTGACATCGCCCTTATCGAGTTTTACCCTGGCGTGGGTGGTGATGAGTCAAAGATCTGGATGCAGGATCTCATCGAGTCGTACACGAAGTTTGCGAACAAGCATAATATGAAGGTGAGCCAGTATGACGACTTTTCAATCAAGATCAAAGGGCCCAATGCATTTGAGCTTTTCAAAAACGAAATCGGTGTCCATCGTGTCCAGCGCATCCCTGCGACCGAGCGGAAGGGACGTGTGCACACCTCCACCTGCGTCATCATCGTGCTCCCCCAAGTCATCAAATCGGACATCGTCATACCTCCCGGAGACGTGGACTGGCAGTTTTTCCGTGCGGGAGGCCATGGGGGGCAAAATGTGAACAAGGTCGCCACCGCAGTCCGTTTGACCCACAAACCCACTGGACTCGTCGTCACCTGTAGTCGTGAGCGCGAGCAGCTAGCAAACCGCAAGATCGCCATGGATCTCCTCCAAGCAAAGCTATATGCACTCGATGAAGAAAAGAAAAAAGGCATCACCAACTCGCTCATCAAAAATGCAGCGCTGTCAGGCGACAGGTCTGAGAAAATCCGTACTTACAACTTCCCCCAGAACCGCCTGACAGATCATCGCCAAGGTAAAAGCTGGCACAACCTCGACCGCATCATCGAAGAGGGCAAATGGGAGGAGATATTTTTGGGAATATGACGGGGGGAATGCTATAAGGTTTGTAATGCAGTCGTGCTTTAAGCTTTACGAACTTTATAAACTTTATGGACTTTACAGACTCCTCCTTCTAGTCATTGCAAACTATACTTTTCACGCTATAATTACCCTTGCGATTATGAAAGCAAACATCCACCCCACGTACCATTCGGACATCAAAGTCTCCTGTACGGGTTGTGGGATGTCATTTGTATCTGGATCGACCAAACAGTCTATTTCAGTACACGTGTGCTACAAATGCCACCCATTTTACACTGGTGAGCAAAGATTCATAGATACAAAGGGTAAAGTAGAGAAGTTCCAAAAGAAGATGGAGCAATCCAAAGTATACGCAGCCAAAGTAGCAGAAAAGAAGACAGGGTCAGGTAAGAATCAAAAAGAGACTAAGTCTCTCAGAGATCTCCTTGCAGGACTCTAAATCAAGATCGTTTGTGTGTTTACACAGACTTCGGGTTTTCGCCCCATAGGTGAATAATAAAACTGAATATTATCAGTTTCCTGGACGAGTAAACTTATGCCAAATTCCAAAAAAATCGCGGTAGTCGATCAACTATCAAAAAACCTTAGCAAAAATCCAAACATCGCTCTCTTGGGTTTTGATAAAACTCCTCATATCCTCCTGGAGAAGCTCCGCAAGACACTCGCCACCACTGGCACTCGTCTCTCTGTCGTGAAGTCTTCACTCCTGGAAAAGGCTATCGAGCACACAAAAGAGCTCGAGACCCTAAAGGAAAAGGCGTTCCCTCTCAAAAATACCACCGCTCTCATACATCTGTCAAATGATGCACCGGGAGTGCTGAAGTCGATCCTCGAGTTTAGCAAAAAGGAAGCGTCGGTATTTTTCAAAGTCGGATTCCTTGACAACGTAGCGTATGACAAATCTGGAGTGGAGCGCCTCGCCATGCTGCCCAGTCGTGTGCAGCTGCTCGGCAAGGTCATCGGCTCGCTCAAGAGTCCCATCGGACGCGTAGACAATGCTATCAAGTTCCCTATGAATTATTTTGTAAACACGCTCAAAGCACGCGTGAACAAAGGCTAACAGTATTTATTTTAATTATTCATTGTTAATTATTTATTAATTATTCATTATTTATCTTATGGCAGACGTAGTACTGAGTGACAAACTCCAAAAAATCGCGTCAGAGA
This sequence comes from uncultured Gammaproteobacteria bacterium, assembly GCA_964620925.1. Classification (GTDB taxonomy): domain Bacteria; phylum Patescibacteriota; class Microgenomatia; order UBA1406; family GWC2-37-13; genus JAGOLU01. Next base: position 30,127 of record CAZUKL010000002.1, read on the forward strand.
TCGAGACTTTGACCGTCGTAGAGGTAGCAGACCTTGCGAAATATCTCGAAGAAAAGTTTGGTGTGACTGCAGTAGCAGCCGTCGCCGCTCCCGCCGCAGGTGGTGCAGCAGCAGGTGGTGCAGCAGCAGAGGAGAAGACCACCTTTACGGTCATCATCGCTGATGCAGGTGCAAACAAGCTCAATGTCATCAAAACCGTTCGTGAGATCAAGCCAGAGCTTGGACTTATGGATGCAAAGAAACTCGTCGAGACTGCAAATGCAGAACTCCTCGTAGATGTCAAAAAAGATGCAGCAGAGGATGCCAAGAAGAAACTCGAGGCAGCCGGTGCAAAAGTAACCATCAAATAATATTTGATGGTTATCCCGGGCTTTCGCGAGAGCGAGTCCCGGGATCTTTTATTTTCCTGTCATCCCCCGCCGTATGGTGGGGGATTTTTTGTTATCCCTGTAATAGTCAACTAATTCAATGACGAAAACAGATCATGCATTACTGCTGTCATTCCGGCGAATGCCGGAATCCATGCTTCCTTACACTGTAATTATGATTGGATCCCGTTATTCAACGGGATGACATACAGGGAAACCTGTTACCGATAGTATTGACTAGTACAATCCCTGTAATAGTCAACTAATTCAATGACGAAAACAGATCATGCATTACTGCTGTCATTCCGGCGAATGCCGGAATCCATGCTTCCTTACACTGTAATTATGATTGGATCCCGTTATTCAACGGGATGACATACAGGGAAACCTGTTACCGATAGTATTGACTAGTACAATCCCTGTAATAGTCAACTAATTCAATGACGATTCCTGCACTAGTGTGTGACTCCCCCTTGTCCCGCAACGCGGGACGAGGGGGCAACTGAACGAAGTGAAGTGGGGGTGTAGGACTTTGCTCAGACACCCCCTAACCCCCTCGTTGGGTAACGAGGGGGAGTGTGAGACATATACCTCATCATTAATGATGATAGTTTGTATATATTCAACTTATCAAGCACAGTTGCAGTCATACACCGATTCGGCGGACTCGTCCGCCTGTGGCGGAGAAGAATCTCTTCTCTCGCGTCATTTGCCTGAACAGGGAAATCCAAAGGCATGTATTCTTGTACATTGGATTCCCGCCTCCGCGGGAATGACAAGAATAGTGTTTTGCGATGCATGCGAACAAACTTTATAGCCTGATAGCATGAAAGCATTACAAACTAGCACCTCTCTCCCCATCATACTGTGCTACACTATCCACTTACATGAACGTACACATTTCTAAAGAACACTTCTACGCCATCCGCCGATAAGGCTATCCTTCTTTTCTCTCTCAACCTTCATCAATTTTTCCCACCATATGATCGTCGTCACACCAGATTTTTCTGATATCAAACAAATCGTAGCACTTATAAATGCAGACCCCGCCCATCTCGTCCCACGTACTGAGGATGAGATAGAAGTCCAGTTATCCCAATGGCGCGTCATCAAAGTCGATCGTCAGGTCATCGCCTGTGGCTGTTTTGACTACTTTTCACCCCGGATCGCAGAGGTGCGCTCGGTCATCGTACATCCAGACCATAGAGGGCGAGGGTATGCAGATCTGATCATGCAGGTTCTCACCCAAATGGCCCTGCCAAACCAGCAGGTGTTTGTCGTCACTGCAACGCCGGACTTTTTTCGGCGGCACAACTTTAGCGAGTGTTTGGGAGAAAAATACATCCTATTCTACAAACATGTGATCAAATCCTGACCTATTTTGTCCCCTTGAATTTAGGGTCAATTTTTGTTACTATGGACCGTCTCATAAATACAAAGGCACTGCAAATGTGTACCGTGGAGACGTAGTTTTTTTCCATTTTAGTTTGTTTCTTACCACTTTCGCATACCTATACTATGGCAGAATACGGAGCATCGTCAATCGTCGTCCTCGAAGGTCTTGAGCCCGTGCGCAAAAGACCAGGCATGTATATCGGCTCGACCAGTCAGCTCGGTGTAAACGAGTGTCTGCGCGAGATATTGGATAACTCAGTCGATGAGGCACTTGCTGGATTTGCAAAGCACATCATCGTAAACTGTGAGAAAAATGGCTACTATACCGTCTACGACGATGGGCGAGGTATCCCGACTGATATGCATCCTAAGGAGAAAGTGTCTGCGATGGAGCTCGTGTTTACGAAGCTTCATGCGGGAGGAAAATTTGAAGGATCAGCATACAAGATCTCCGGAGGACTCCATGGAGTCGGTGCATCGGTCGTGAACGCTCTCTCTGACCATTTGATCGCAGAAGTTACTCGTGGAGATAAATACTACAGTCAGGAGTACAAACGGGGAGTGCCTATGGGCCCGGTGGTCTCATCAAAAAAACAAAAACTCAATAATCCCTTTGGCAGAGGTACCGCGGTATCTTTTTATCTAGATAAATCTATATTCAAGGAAACCATAGAGATCAACTATACCGCATTCAAACGCTTGATGAAAGAGCGTGCATACCTCCATGCAGGCCTGGATCTGAAAATCGAAAACCTTATTGTAAATGAAAAAACTGGCTACTTTTTTGATGGAGGCATCATCTCCATGATCAATGACTTTAATAGAGGTCGCAAAGTCCTCCATGATCCAATCTTCTTCCGCAAATCGCTCGATGACAAAGAGGTGGAAGTGGTCATCCAGTACAACGATGGCATGGCAGAAAATGTGAGCTCCTATGTGAATACGATCAATACCCATGAGGGAGGTACCCATCTCACTGGTTTTCGTACTGCGCTAACTCGTGTGATCAATACCTACGCGAAGAAAAACCTATCCGAAAAAGAGTACAAGGAAGCATTTACTTCAGAAGACATACGCGAGGGATTGACCGCGGTCGTCTATCTAAAGATGTCCTCGATGAATCTGCAGTTTGAAGGACAAACGAAGGGCAAGCTGGGCAACTCCGAAGTGCAGCCTTTTGTGCAGTCAGCTACCAATGAGTTCCTTGATGTCTACTTTGAAGAAAATCCAAAAGTTGCGAGAGAGATACTCGGGCGCATGGTGCTCTCCCAGCGCGCGCGCCTCGCCGCAAAGGCAGCCAAAGACGCGGTGCTACGAAAAGGTGCATTTGAGGGACTCGGTCTCCCGGGCAAGCTCGCTGACTGTCAAGAGAAAGATCCCATACTCTCTGAACTGTTCATCGTAGAGGGAGACTCTGCAGGTGGATCTGCAAAGCAGGGGAGAGACCGCAAAGTCCAGGCCATTCTCCCACTCCGTGGAAAAATTTTGAATACTGAGCGCGCCTATCTTGATAAAGTTTTGGCATTTAAAGAGCTCAAAGACCTCGTGATCGCGCTAGGCATGGGTATCGGAGAGACTGTCGACTATCAAAAACTTCGCTATCACAAAGTCGTCATCATGACAGATGCAGACGTCGACGGTGCCCACATCCGCACCCTCATCCTCACCTTCTTCTTCCGCCACTTGCCAGATATCATCGCCAAAGGACACGTGTACATCGCACAGCCTCCTCTCTTTAAGGTCGTGCATGGCAAGAAAATGTCGTACGCATTTTCACCTGAAGAGCGAGACAAGGTGATAAGCGAATGGGAAAAAACATCCAGTAAGGATGGTAAAAAGTTTGATCGCGAATCAGTCATCGTCCAACGGTACAAGGGTCTGGGAGAGATGAATCCTGAACAGCTCTGGGAAACGACGATGAATCCTATCAACAGAAGCATGAAGCTGATCGGCATAGAGGACGCACAGGTAGCTGATCAGGTCTTTGCGATGTTGATGGGTGACGAGGTCCCCCCACGAAAGAAGTTCATCATCACACATGCGAAGTTGGCAAATTTGGATGTATAGAAGTCAACAGTCGACAGTCGTTAGTCATTAGTCAAACAATTTAGAAATTCACAAGTCGACAATCATTAGTCTTTAGTCAGCAAAGATGAAAATTAAATCATTTAGAGACATAATCGCGTGGCAAAAGGCAAAAGCAGTGTCTCTCGATATATATATGATTTTTAGAGCTCAGAAGGATTTTGGATTTCGTGATCAGATACAACGATCTTCTATATCTATCATGAATAATATCGCTGAGGGATTTGCGCTCTCAGACAAGAAGTTTGCTCAGTATTTGGATATATCTATGGGATCGTGTTATGAGACACAGTCAATGTTAGAGATTGCCAAGGAGCTGAACTATATCGAGGAGAATAAGTGTGCGTCACTCCTCATGCAGTGCGAGGAGATTGCAAAAATTTTAACTGGATTATCAAAAAGCTTGAGTCGTATTAGCTAATTTCTGTCGACTGACGACTGTCGACTAAAGACTATTTTTATGGATATTTCAAAACTTTCCCCCGGAGACAAGGCACCAGAAGTCGTACTTGCGATCATAGAAATTCCTGAAAAATCAGATATCAAATATGAGCTAGACAAAGACACAGGTCTCATCATGGCAGATCGATTCCTCCATGGATCAAACATGTTTCCGTTTAACTATGGATTTATCCCTGGCACGATGACTGGCGACGGAGATCCTACAGATATCATTGTTATCTCAAGTGCTACCATGGCACCAGGTACAGGTATAAAGGTCCGTCCTATCGGCATGCTCGAGATGCAAGACGAAGAAGGCCCCGATGCTAAAATTATCGCGGTACCCGTCTCCAAAGTTGATCCTTTTTATGCGCATGTAAATGACATATCAGATATCGATGAGCCAACAAAGTTGAAGATCAAGCACTTCTTTGACACTTACAAACTCCTTGAAAAGGGAAAGTTCGTAAAGACAGGAGGGTTTGTCGGCAAAGAGGCAGCGTATAAGGAGATCAAGGCAAGCGTGGTGAGTGCATGATTCATTGTTTGTAAAGTTTATAATGCTATAAAGTTTCTAATGTTCTGAGGTTGTGTTGATGATAAGAGTGCAAATTATCCTATGAATAAGAAGATTGAGAAGTTTGAAGATATTGTTGCGTGGCAAAATGCACGCATCTTGACCCAAGATGTATATGCGCTTTTTCGACTGAATAAGGACTTTGGATTCAAAGACCAGATTCAACGTGCGGCTGTTTCCGTCATGAGCAATATTGCCGAAGGATATGAGAGACAGAGTAATAAAGAGTTTGCTCAATTCTTGTATATTGCGAAAGGTTCATGCGCAGAAATTCGTTCGCTTTTGTGCATTGGGAAAGATCTAAAATATATCAATGAAGAGCAATTCATAAAATTAAATTCCGCATCGCTCGTCATTTCAAAACTTATATCAGGATTTATTACATACATTCGCAAATCTGCAGTTTCATAATCATTCAAGCGCTCAAAGCGCATGATAGCTTTACAAACTTTATAGCATTACAACTATAGTACTTTTATGACTAATATAATCCAAACCGGACTCGTTGATGAGATGAAGTCCGCATACCTCGACTACGCGATGTCCGTCATCGTATCTCGCGCATTGCCAGACGTACGTGACGGCCTAAAGCCTGTACACCGCCGTATCCTGTACATGATGCATAAGCAAGGGTTTTCATCAGGTGCACGATTTGTAAAGTCAGCACGCGTGGTCGGAGATGTACTTGGTAAACTCCACCCGCATGGTGATGCACCTGTGTATGAGGCCATGGTACGCCTCGCGCAGGAGTTTTCGATGCGCTACCCACTCATCAAAGGTCAGGGTAACTTTGGATCTATCGATGGTGATCCTCCAGCCTCCATGCGGTATACCGAAGTGAAGTTGAATCGGATCGCCGAGGAGATGCTCCTCGATATCGAAAAAGACACCGTCGTCATGAGAGACAACTTTGACGCGACATTTGACGAGCCAGAGTACTTGCCCGCAAAGCTCCCAAACCTCCTTCTTATGGGGTCTGAGGGTATCGCGGTGGGTATGGCCACGAAGATCGCCCCACATAACCTGAACGAGCTCATCGATGCAGTCGTGTACATGATCGACAAGGCTCAGCTAGACAAGACAGCATACAAAGCATTTGAAAAAGCCAAGGCAGCTGCGCCAAAACCAAAGGCGATCCCTGATGGATATGGCATCACGCCATTTGATGCGACCGCACGCGACCAGGCAAACTGCATGCAATATGGAGTGACGCTCGACGAGCTCCTTGAGTTTGTAAAGGGTCCTGATTTCCCTACCCATGGCATCGTCTATGGCGCCGCGGATATCCGTGAGATGTATACCAGTGGTCGATCTTCAGTCGTCGTCCGTGGAGTCGCCGATATCGAAGAGATGAAAAGCGGCAAATCAGCGATCATCATCACTGAGCTACCCTACCAAGTAAACAAAGCAAATCTCGTCGAAAAGATCGCGACCCTGGTCGTGGATAAACGTATCACCGGTATCTCAGATCTGCGCGATGAGTCCAGTCGCGAGGGTATACGCGTCGTCATCGAACTAAAGCGTGACGCCACGCCAAAGCAAGTGCTAAACAATCTATACAAGTACACCGAGCTTCAGACTTCGTTCCCTGCAAATATGGTCGCACTCGTAGAGGGCGTGCCACAGACACTTGGTCTGCAGCCCATCCTCGAGTACTATCTGAAACACCGCGTCGATATCGTCACACGAAGAAGTGAGTATGAGTGGCGCCAGGCCAAGATGCGCGCACATATCCTCGAAGGATATATCATCGCTCTCGACAACATCGATGAGATCGTCGAGATCATCAAAAAGTCCAAAGACGAGCCCGAAGCACGTGAGAAACTCATGAAGAAGTTTAAACTCTCAGAGATCCAATCAAAAGCCATCCTCGACATGCAGCTGCGCAAGCTGACTGGGCTTGAGCGAAGCAAGATCGAAGATGAGCTCAAAGAGCTGACTGCACTGATCAAAAAGCTTGAGAGTCTCATGCAGGATGTGATGAAGATCCTCGGCGTCATCAAGGATGAGCTGGGAGATATCCGCAAACAGTTTGGCGATGAGCGCAAAACCAAGGTAGTAAAATCCAGACCAGGCGAGCTCTCAGATGAAATGCTCATCGAGAACAAAGATGTACTCGTGGTACTCACGAAGGATGGGTATATAAAGTATGTACCTGGTGATACCTTCCGCTCACAGCATCGTGGCGGTCAGGGAGTCACTGGCATGGAGACAAAGGAAACCGATGATATTTTGAATATCATCTCAGCCCAAACTCATGACTATGTGATGTACTTTACAAACACGGGGCGCACCTTCCAAACTCGTGTATGGGACATACCCGCTGGTTCACGCACCAGCAAAGGCAAGGCGATCGTGAATCTCATCACTCTGCGACCAGAGGAGCGTGTCACAGCTATTTTGACATTCCAACCAGACATAGCAAAGTCTCGTGGTGCCAAAACCGAAGCAGTCGCAAGTACTGACAAGTATGTAGTCATGTTTACAAAAAATGGCACGATCAAAAAAAGCGAGTTCGTCGAATACAAAAATATCAGGACAAATGGTCTCATCGCCATCAGACTCGATGAGGGAGATGAGCTGAAGTGGGTAAAGCTGACCGATGGTACCGCTAACATGATGATGGTATCAAATGCTGGCAAAGCCATCATGTTCCCTGAAAAGGAAGTGCGATCGATAGGTCGTGCGGGGATGGGCGTACGCGGCATGGATGTGGAGGAGGGCGATAGTATCGCATCAGCCGAGGTCATCACCAGAGATGATATGAAAAAGTCCCTCATGGTCATCGGCCAACGTGGTATCGGCAAGCGTACCGCCATCAGTGAGTTCAAAGATCAGCATCGTGGTGGCAAAGGAGTAAAGATAGCGAGTGTCGATGACAAGTTCGGCCAAGTTGCCTCTGTCTGTATGATCGGCACCGATCATACTGAGGTAGTCATCACCTCTAGTGGAGGTCAGGTGGTAAAGATCGCCTTGACCGAGCTCCCGACCCGTTCGCGCACCGCAAAAGGGGTGATACTCATGCGCATCAAGAGCAAAGACGAGATCATCGTCAGCGCGACATTGATATGAGATTAATGCGCTAGAAATAGAAAAGTGTTCAAGGGGGCGGCCTCCGGCCGCCCCCCCCATTTGCGCTTCTGCTATACTTCACCCATGCTCATGCCGTGCAAAGAGATCAATACAGCGCTCAAATCCACCCTCGCCACCAAAGTTACCACACTCATTGCGGGAGGAGTGCATCCGCGACTCCTGGCGGTAATAATCGGTGATTCTCCAGCCCAAGAATCCTATATCCGTATCAAGCGACGCATCGCAGGAGAGCTGGGGATCGACTTTGTACTCTGGCAGGATCATGAGGTCTCGAGTGTCGAGTCGTTTATCGAACGACTCCGCAAAAGGATAGAGGAGACCAACCCCCATGGTGTGCTGATCCAGCAGCCACTGCCTACTGGGTTTGATCCGAAGGTGGTTTTTTCTCAGATCGACCTGGGACTTGATATCGAAGGAGTGGCAAATGACTCGTACACCTTCCCTCTCGTGCAAGCGGCGCTGATCGGACTCACTCATGCATATGATCAAACGAATGCCCACTTTACTCTTCCCGCCACACTCGAGCCGCGAGTCATCGAGTGGCTCAAGGGAAAGGCGATCGTCATAGCGGGGCGCGGAGCCACCTCAGGCACTCCTGTTGCGCGGCACCTTGACTCGATGCAGATCCCATACACGATGACTCACTCGCAGACAGTTGGTGCAGATAAGATCTATCGAGGTGCCGATATCATCGTGAGTGGAGTAGGCAAACAGGTGATCCATGCAGGCAATATCAAAAAAGGAGTAGTACTTCTGAACTTTGGACTCCGTCAGGTAAATGTCGGTGACCAACTAATACTCAAAGGTGATTATGAAGAAGATGATATTGCGCAGATCGCCAGTATCTATACCGGAACTCCCGGTGGCCTTGGGCCCATCGATGTCACGTGTATGTTTGCAAATGTGATAGAGGCTGCGGAAAAAAGGTAATGAAGCTATAAAGTTTATAATGTTATAAAGTTCATAATGCCCCGAAGGTATCCCTTTTGGACTATAAGGTCTATTTGGCTCAAATTTTATAGAGGCTCCGTCGCACTTGTCTGTCATCCCGGCGGATGCCGGGATCCAGTGTGAAAAATGATCAAGTGAAGGCTTTGGACTTCTCCCGAGATGTGGGGACAACGTGGCAATCCCTTGCTTTACGAGATTGCGACGTCGTCGCTAAAAGCGCTCCTCCTCGCAATGACGAATGGAGTCCATTCAAGTGAATGCATAAGACAATTAAGTATTATTTGAAAACTGAGAATTGAAGATCGAAAATCTTATACTTTTAAATTTTACCTTTTGCATTTTGAATTTGTATGATCCATTTCATCCTCGGACAGACTGCAACAGGCAAGACGGCGCGAGCCGTCAGGCTCGCGCGTGAGATAGATGGGGAGCTTATCAATTGCGATAGTCGGCAAATCTACAAAGAGCTTGACATCATCACCGGCAAGACTGACAATCCGACCGATATACCGATGCACATGGTAGATCTGGTCGATGTGTCAGCCAGATATAGCGCGCATGAGTATGCGATGAGAGCAAAGGAAATCATCGGCGATATCATTGCCCGAGGTAGATCACCTATCATCGTCGGTGGCACAGGACTCTATGCTCACTATCTCCTGCATATGAAAGAATCACTAGCTACGAGCTACGAGCCAGAAATGAAGCTTCCCATCAATACTGACGAGGAGGGGAGTGTTAAAGATGTGCAGATGAAAATAGGCTCAATCAATCCGACTGCACTCGCAAATCTAAACCATAGTGATCGTGCAAACCCGCATCGTCTCCTCTCACTGCTAGCCAAACTACAAAATCCTTCCTATGTCTCACCACTTGATACAAGAGTCACTCTGCTTCCCGATGTGCCCCAAAGAATCCAAATTCTTTTGCATGAATCTCCGGGGGCGACTCGAGATCGACTCAGTCTGCGAGTCGCGTCGCGACTCGCAGCTGGCGCGGTAGAGGAGTGTCGTCACCTCCTCGCGCGCGGATATACCCCTGAGATGCCAGGTCTGCAGACACTTGGCTACGCTCAGCTTTTTGCCTATCTAAGTGGTGCACTTTCCCTCGAGGATGCGACCCAGCAGTGGTCCGCTGCGGAGTATCAGTATGCGAAGCGTCAAAAAACCTATTTCAAAAAGTACTTTCCCACCGCGGAGATCGTGCAAGTTTAACTGTTTTGTTGTTCAACACATTCGAGCACGTTTATACCGAGTCATTCTGATCCCGCCCTGGCGGGCTTGACCGTCGTGGCGGGAGAAGAATCTCATATGAGACCTTTCCCCGCCGAATCGGCGGGTCAAGATGACATACACAGTTATTCTGAGCAGTGCGAAGAATCTAATATGAGATCTTTCGACTCCGCTTACGCTTCGCTCAAGATGACACTGCTGTGTCACTTTACAGACTTAATGGACTTTAGGGACACAGACTGATTTAACTTTGCTCCCTCTCCATCATTCTGTATAATGATCTCATGTTGCAAGACAGGTCTCTCAAGATACCTTCAAAAAAGACGCTCGCAGGAGTGTTTCTAGTGGTCGTTGCGCTCCTCGTGTTATACATAGCTTTGAGGCCTACCAGCGAGACAAAGCCAGCGGTGACGACTATGGTTCCTACACCCGATCAAGAATCATTACGGTCTGTAGCGAGTGGTACCCAAGCCTCAGGCACTTCTATCAGCAAATATATCTGGGGGGAGAACTATCATGATGGGTCAAATACAGACCGCGCTCATCATCCTGGCTCAAAGATCGTGCGCTTTCCTGGTGGCTGCTCGACCGACTCTCACGATTCGAGTGCAAACACGATACATAGCAGCACTTCAAATATAGCAAGTTTGAGCTATGAGGATCTCGTTTTGTATGCAAATACCAATGGAGTCGACATACTCTATTCTGTCAATGTAAATAGAAATGACTGGAACTACACAAACCCCTGTGGACAAAACTCACTCACCGGCTTGACTGAAGCTCAACTCATCGCGAATGCGGTAGGAATCGTAAACAAAGACAAGACAAACAATAAGATCAAATATTACGAGCTTGGCAATGAGCAGTGGGGGCCTCAACTCGAGGCAAAAACTGGCGCAGACTCATATGCACAAGTAGCTACACGGTTTGCGCAAGCGATGAAAGCAGCAGACCCACGTATCAAGATAGTATTCCAAGGAGCCCAAAACAGTGGGCAAACTGCATGGATTTCTGCTGTAAACTCCGCTTCGTCAAACTACGACTTCATCTCTATACATAGATTTTCGTATAACTATCCTGATCAGCTCCGTGGCGATGAGACTGGTACCGACTATATAGCTGCACATAAAGCTCTCTATACTAAGCCACTTATCATCACTGAGTGGAACTTTGATACATTCACCGGAACCAGAATGGCAGGAATCGCATACTCATTTCGCCATCCGCTCCTAATCTCCGAGCAGCTCATCAAGCTAATCTCACATGGTATAGAGGTGGCCATCGTACACAATATAAATGAGTTGAATCAGATCGTGAATAGGGAAGTGTATCCACTGACCAACGTACTTGCGGGGGGAACGTTCTTCACCGCCTACTATGCTGATAGCGTAAAGTCAAACCCGGTACCTTCTGTCAGTACGCTGTATGCTGCGGGAGCAGATGGAAAAAAATATCTATTTGTAGTAAATCCACTCCAGACAGAGCAAACTGTCACGCTGGCATTGCCAAGCTCGTACCCACAGTCTCTCACTACACTCGTTACAGATACCATATCCGCTCCAAATCTTGACAGCCAAGCTGAAGCTGTGAAAAAAAATCCCACTAGTACTACTCCTATCACCAGCGGCACTATCAAAGTACCAGGCTTCACGATCGCCAGGTATGAGTTTAGCTCTTCACCACCTCCAAGTTCATCCTGTAAAGTCCAGGCAGCATTTCCTGCTCCAGCGTCCATACTGCCAGATCTCATCACGCAGTTTACTCATAATGTGGGGAGCGCAACTCTCGATGTGCCTACTGTTTCAAACGCGAGCGCAGGAGGTTTGTCACTCAGCGTAACGCTCAATTTTTCAGATCGTTCAAAGTATTGTAGTAGCGAGGGCCAAACTCATTTCAAAAACGCCATTCTTTACACCGCAATTCAAAATGATAAAGTAATTTTTAATAGATGTGACGATACAAATCGTGTATTTAATCGGCCGTATCTCAATCGACTCGTCAACGGACCAGTCAAATTTGAAGTGTCAGTGGTTGAGGCGCCGTGTAGACCGACAGATGTTGAACCAAATGAGCCGCTAGATGTCCCCGAGGAAAAATCTCAGCGAAAAACACTTGAGTTTACGGTGACAGGTGCGGTTGCAAACGATGTGTCAGGTTGTGGTGATAGTACCATGCACGTACCGAGTGGTACCTCTTCCTGCACACCTGCAAGCGCAACCGGAGCACAGCCAGGTATTGGAAATGGTACGACTGGTGGCACAAACACTACTCCCACCCTCACGCCTGTTCCAGGCACAGCCACAAATACGCCTACACCCATCGGCGCAGCAACTGCCACTCCCGGACCCGCTGCTACCAACACTCCCGTTCCTCCCACTGGCACTCCTACCCATACACCGACGCCTTCAAATTCCCCCACCCCTACCTCTTCGCCCACACCGACGGGCACCGCCACTCCCACATTGACAGCTACATTAACACCGACCTTGACCCCGCTCCCGACGCCAACAGCTTTACCAACTCCTACCCTTGCGGCCAGATGTGCAGCCCAACAGTGTCGCTCAGCTTGTGGATGGCTGGATAGCTACGGCTCCTGTCACGATAGTGGGATATTGCCCAGCGGTCAGCGGTGCTGCTATCTTGGATGCTACAACAGTAGCTGTATGCAGCTCATCGGAGACGGGGTAGACTCGTGCAAGCTCGGTGCGTCGTGTACGACATCTGTCGCATCTCTCTCATACATCACCCCTGCAGTCGCAGGTGGAGGCCAACCTCCTCAGTCATCCGTGCCTGTGGGGAGCGTGGCTCAGCCGATCATGAACCAACAGACCCCCCAAAGCATTCCAAATCCTCCGACAGCACAACCAAATCGAGTGATGCTCGCTTCGGGACTGCCTATACCACTGTGGATGCTTGCGGTGCCTGTCTTGATTTTGATAGCCGGCATCGTGTTGTAGTCCATACGCATATCGGCTTCCATATCATGCCTGAAATATGTGGGTTTCCAGCTTTGATCTTTGATTTGAAATTTACGAGCTGATGCGAGTATGGGGGGGTTAATCCGATCATTACACCCCCATCCCGTCCGCCAAATCGGCGGACGGGATTACCCCCTCTCTGCCTCCGCCGATTTGGCGGATCGGCAGAAGGGGGAGTTTGGGACATTATCCGTCGCTTTATAGACTTTATGGACTTTACAGACTCTGATCCCGTATCGCTTTACTTCTGCGCTCGCATTTACTACTATGTAGGGGTATGAGTCATAACTTTACCCCCGTAGATTTAGCCAGATTTTTGAGCGCTCCTCCTGATCCTACCAAGTCCGCTGCCCCAAAGGCCAAGGGGTTTTCATTTGACAAAGTGTTTCTCCCATTTTCGGTGGCCATACTGCTCATGTCTCTCACCTTTTATGGCATGCGGTACCTCTATGACAGCTCTCAATCAAAATCGGTAGTGACTGACAAGGCGACACTCGAGGTCATCTCGGCTATCCAGCCCTCGACTACGCCGGTGCCACCAATAGTAGTAGAAAAGATTTATTCAACCATGGGTCAAATCGAAATAAACACGGAGAAACTCACCGCCAGCGCTCGTGCACAGTATCCAAACTTTACCGATGCCCAGCTCTCCACTACGGTCAACAAGAGCCTCCTCGAATGGGCGGCCCTCAGACAATATTTCAAACCTGACAAGGTGGTCTTTGCAAAGTTGAAAATAAATGTATCCAAACCGCTCGAATCCTTTTCAGATATAAACAAGGATTTGGGAGTCCTGATAGTTGCGCTCGATAAAAAGGACGATCTGGGCAAGCCTCCCGTCGCGCAACTCGTCGATGAATACAAAAAGGTAGTCGAAATCAAATGAAATACACGCGCATCGGCCTCGCAATCATCTTTCTCTTTATCTCCATCATGCTCGTTATGATCGCTGCGAGAGATAGTGAGAATAAGCAGGTGTATGACACATCCCAAAGTGGCTTGATTCCAGTAGTAAGTGATGGGGCAGATTGTAATGACGAACTTGGTGTTGCGGGAGTAAAGGACGATCTCAACAGTCAGACTAGGGTGACAATTAGTTGTACAGGCAATCTTTCTCAGAAAAATACCTACAAACTTTTTCATTGTCCTAAACTCACTTCTGGAAATAGAGCTCAGCATCCTTGTAGCTCTGGACAATCGTGTTGTGTCACCTGTGGTGGATCCAGCTCTGACCCACAATGTGGCAATGAGGCTGAATCTGTCAATCGAGATGCTATCCCTACAACTGAATCAAAAACAATTGGAAAAGCTTGTGGGTGTGTCCAATGGGACGTACTTATCAATGGTGACATAACCAAGGTTGCTGGCGGGCGTCTTTTCTGCTCTGCAACTGCATGTGCTGATAATCCAATCGCCACCCCCACAAACACCCCAGTTCCAGGGGTGACTACTACTCCCACCAATACCCCTGTCCCCGGAGTAACACTCACACTTACTCCTACACTGACCCCTACACGACCTCCAACGGCTTCCAATACTCCTATCCCCCCTACTGCCACGCCAACGCCCACCAACACTCCCACTGATTCGCCAACTCCCACGCCTTCAAACACACCTACAGGCACGACGACACCAAGTCCCACTCATACGCCAAAACCCACGAACACCCCAACCGTTGCCCCCTCTCCGACTCCTGGCCCCGTCTGTGCGCCAGTAGAGTGTGGAGTCTGTGGATGGAAAGATGTCGCGGGACTGTGTCATGAGGGAGGACTCCTACCAAACGGACAGAGATGTTGTTACAAGGCCTGTGCAGGCAATGCATGCACCGCACGCGCAGGTAATGCGCTCGATTCGTGCGCCAGTGATGCGGGATGTATAGGACCTACTCAGCCTTCCGTGATTGCCTCTGTCGCATACAAGTGCGATGCAAAATGTGGCATCTGTGGCATCTCAGACAATGGCGGACTTTGTGCAGACATGACCGCACTGCCAGGTGGAGGAAGATGCTGTCATAATGCATGCGTGAATCAGTCCTGTGTTCAGGTGAGTGGTCAGAATATTGATAGATGTGTATCTGCCGCAGATTGTGTACCGGGAGCACCTCCCGTCGCGATCGCACCTCCAGTCGTACCACAACCAAAGCCGCCTGTATCTGGCTTCCTCCCCTGGTATGTCATCGCCATCCCCGCAGCCGTCCTCCTCCTCGGCATAGTGCTGTGACAGTAATGTAAAAGTCAAAAGGTAAAAGGTAAAATTTGAGATGAGTTTGAATTGCAATTAATTCTTTGCGAATTTTCCCTCCAAGCAAAGCGAGGGTGAGTTCTCTGTTAGGCTCCCCCTGCGAAGCGAGGGGGTATTCCGAAACGAAGTGAGGAAGGGGGTGTAACAATCTGGATAAACTGTACTGGCCATCTACACCCCCGCACTTCGTGCACCCCCTCGTCCCGCAGAGCGGGATAAATTCGCGGACGAGGGGGAGTCATACTTGGTGCCTGTGGATCCCAGATCCCATGGTTGCGTGAGTCTTTGGGATCTTTCGACTTCGCTTACGCTCCGCTCAAGATGACATGCTTTTGATCGTCACTTTACAGACTTTATGACCTTACGGACTTAGATCCCGTGTCTCGCTGGTGCGAATGCACGGGATGACTCGCTGTCGCTCGTCACTTTTTATTAAACATCTGTTGAAAGGCTTCCTTGGGGATTTCGACTTTTCCTACCATCTTCATCTTCTTTTTTCCCTCTTTTTGCTTTTCGAGGAGTTTCTTTTTGCGTCCTACATCTCCGGCGCCGACCACCTTGCTATTTTTGATAAGCACGTCTTTACGAAATGGTGCGATGCGCTCGCTGGCGATGATCTTCCCCTTGAACTGTCCCTGGATCTTCACCTCATACTGCTGGCGGGGGATGAGATCACGTAGACGCTTACAGAGCTGATCCGCCTTTTCGTAGGCACGCTCTGCGACGACGACTTCTGAGAACTCTTCGACTGGATCAGAGTTCAGGAGGAGAAGGAGTTTATCCGCTTTGACCACCTGATAGTCTACAAACTCCCAGTCGAGACTCGCATATCCCGAGGTGACCGACTTGAGCCTGTCAAAAAAGTCCGAGATCATCTCAGAGAGCGGCATGTGGTAGATGATGTTCACTTGGTGCTTGTTGTCCATCGTCTGAAACTTGCCCCGATACTGCTCGCAGAGCTCCATGATAGCTCCCACATAGGTAGATGGAGTGATGATCATGATCTTTACGATGGGCTCCTTGTAGATACCCTCTCCTTCTTTGATAAACTCCACCTGGGGAGGAGTGAGCACGATCGAGAGGTCAAACTCACGCTCGAGGCGCTCTCGGACGACATCAGCGTGGAGGAGCCCGAGAAACCCCACACGAAATCCGGCACCGAGGGTCATGCTGTAGATCGATTGGTAGTCGAGCGCTGCATCGTTTAGACAGAGTTTTTCCAGTGCTTTTTTGAAGTTTAGATAGTCGTCGGTGTCAGTGGGGAACATACTCGCATACACCATGGGCTTGACCTTTTTGTACCCAGGCAGCGCCGTGTCTGGAGACTTTTGGAGGACTATCGTGTCTCCGACGGAGACATCGCGAATATTTTTGAGATTGGTGGCGATATAGCCGATCTCACCTGATTGGAGCGCGCCGACACGCTTCAGGTCAGGGGTAAAGTGGCCGATCTCTGGTGGCTCACACTTTACCCCAGAGATGCAGAGCCGGTATGCAACGCCTTCAGTGGCAGATCCCTCAAACATACGAACGAAGGCGACGACTCCAAGGTACGCATCATAGTACGAATCAAAGATGAGCGCCTTTGGGTGATCACTGAGATTGATCTGGGGGGGAGGTACAGCCAGTATCAGCGCGCGGAGGAGTCCCTCGACGCCGACTCCTGTCTTTGCAGAGACACAATGAATATCTTCCTCTTTACAATTTAAAAATTCGATCATGGCAAGCTTCGTCTTGTCCACCTCAGCACTGGGCAGATCAATCTTGTTTACGACCGGGATGATGACGAGATTTTTCTCGATGGCTTTGTACGCGTTGGCGATCGTCTGAGCCTGGATGCCCTGCGTGGCGTCCACGAGAAGGAGCACACCCTCTACACAGGCGAGAGTACGATCTACTTCGTAGGAAAAGTCTACATGGCCCGGTGTATCGATGAGATTCAGTATGTACTCGACTCCATCCATCACGTACTTCATACGTACTGGTGCGAGCTTTATGGTGATGCCTCGCTCGCGTGACACTGGATTCCGATCGAGGAACTGCTGCTCACCTGTTTTGAGGTCGACGGTCTTGGTCATCTCGAGGAGACGGTCTGCGAGTGTCGACTTGCCGTGGTCGATATGTGCGATGATGGCAAAATTTCTGATAGGGGAGGACATGGAGGGTATTATAGGGCATAGCGTAGAGCGTATAGCGCAAAGCGAATAACGTAGAGCACAAAGCAGGCAGTTTGAAGGAGAGGGTAGAGGGTGCTAGTTACTTAGCAGTTTGAATGATCGTAGTACCCTTAGCAACCATTTTTACAACATATAGTAAGGGGATGCTTGTGCCTTTCTGCATAACTGTAGTGGTAGGATATGAAACACCCTCGTAGGAACTGTTATAGCTTTGAGTCACCTTCCAGCCAGCAGCAGTAAGAGATGCCACTGGATCCAGAGCTTCAAAACTTTCAATACATGCATCGAATATCAGTTCAGGCTGATCTGGTACGGCACCAGCGGAAGGCTCACACTTACCCTTGCCCATTGAGTCAGTGGTAAGCCACTGGTCTTTGCCGAGGAGTGTACGAATATCTGCCAACACGGATATGGCAAGTGTGTTGGTCGAACCATCTTCCTTCTTTGCACTTTTCAAAATACTTTCTAATGCCTCTTGACTGGCCGTACGTGCCTCCTTTCCAACTTCATAATCATAAAAGCTTGCATATATAGTCACTCCATCAGCATTTTGAAGCGCATAGCTCCCCCCGACGTCGCCATAAAATATTGGTTGGTTTTTATCTACAACTTGAAGGCTTCTAAATCCAGTAAACTTGCCCAGCGTTATTGGCGTGGAGTCTTCTAGATCCTTTGAAACTTGTATAAAAGCGTCTTTGTTAATAAAGCCTATACTCACAGGGGATAGACCATCTCCCTTTATGCCATCTTTGGTAACTTTAGATATGGTGATATTTTGCTCAAAAACGATCTGCTCAGCATCTGTCCTCATAAACTCCGGAAAATACCACCCTTCAGGTACTTGGAATGTGAGCCCATGGGTAGTAAACTCTTGGGCGCTATCAATTGGAGTAGGACACACAAATTTACAGTCAGGGCCACTCCTACCTACGGTTGAGCCGTCTGGACATATCATGGCATCCTGCGTACATACTGCCTCGGTTGGTTTTGGTTCAGCCTGATACTCAATTTTTCGACTTCCATTCAAATACAATACACATGCGGTACCAAGAAGCAAAATAAGGAGAACTACAAATAATGCTTTTTTATAAGTATTGGCGTGAGGAGGAATAAATGGAGTTTGCTCTACAGGAGGCGTGTTTGAAGGATTGACTTCCATTACGAAAAATCATATCACAAATTATATGGTCCAACAAGAGTTATGTAATGCTGCAGGCGACTACAGATCCTGATTCGCCGATTCGGCGAGTCAAGATGACATGCCCTGCTCGTCGCTTTACAAACTTTATGGACTTTATAGACTTTATGACTGCTGTCTTCTAGCTAATCTCCACTATCCTCAGCGAGCTGGTGCCGCCTTTGGCACCCCAGTAGTCTCCATGCGTGACGACGACGGCATCGCCAGAAACGAGGACTCCCTCATGCTTCAGCTGCTCGATGCAGTCCATCACCTGATCCTTTGAGACCTCACCCGTAGGCTCTGCATGCATGCGAGGATAGACTCCATACGTCAGACTGATCCGACCTGCCACCGCAGTAGATGCCGTAAATGCATAGATCGGTGCGTCTGCACGATAGTGGGCCAACAACCGCGCCATACGACCCGAATGGGTAAATACGACAAATGCTTTTACATGCTTGCCTGTATCTAGGTAATCTTGGTATATCTTGTATGCCGCGTGTGCGATCCGTGAAGGTTTATCAGCCAAAGTCATATGCACATCGCGTGACATGTACCTGTTACCCGCCAACTCATGAAAATTTGCGATCTGTGCCATCATCTGTATCGTCTCCACAGGATATGATCCTGCTGCGGTCTCGCCCGAAGTCATGACTGCGTCTGCACGATCATAGATCGCATTTGCGACGTCAGACACCTCAGCACGTGTAGGAAATGGATTTTTTTCCATACTTGCCATCATCTGTGTCGCGACGATCACAGGTTTGTCGTACTTGAGCGATAGCTCGATCATCCGCTTCTGATGCAGAGGCACTTCGTGTATCGGACTTTCAACCGCAAGGTCACCGCGTGCCACCATGACCGCGTTTGTCTCACGAATGATCTCATCAAGATGATCGAGACACTGTCTGGTCTCGAGCTTTGCAATCAAGGGACCTTGATATCCACGCTCAAGACAGCGCGCGCGCACATCTCGTATATCCTGTGCGTTTCTGACAAATGATATAGCTACCCAGTCGAGCTTGTTTTTGACGGCGAGATCTACTCCCAGGATATCTCGCTCCGTGAGCAGCTCCACGGGAAAGTCCACACCGGGGATATTGAGTGACTTGCGTGTTTTCATGATGGTGTCAGTGTGACACTCGAGTGTAACTACTGACCCTGCCTCTACTACAGTGAACCTGATGGTACCATCATCGACCAAGATCTCATGCCCTACCTGGAGGAGGGGGATGATATGTGGATGAGTGAGGGTAAAGTCGGGAGTGCCGAGCTGCAATCGCATTCCTTTTTTGAGCTCGATGGAGGGAGTGGAGAGAATGAGTCGGAATGACGGTCCCTGCAGGTCCATCATGATCGAAGGCACCACGCCGAGCTTTTTTGCTGCATCACGGATGCGAGAGATGCGCATCTCGTGCTCTGCGGGATCACCATGTTTAAAGTTAAGGCGAAATACATTTACTCCTGCTTTGATGAGTGATTCGATCATTTCAGGTGCTTCTGATGCGGGTCCGATGGTTGAGACGATTTTGGTGAATTTCATAACAAAAGTATAGCATGTGAGAAGCTTATAGCTGAGAGCTGATTGTGGCGAATGATTGATTGCAATACTCGCAGTATGTCATCTTCTCGTCCCGCTTGGCGGGATAAATACGCGAGGATAATAGAACATTACAAACTTTATAGCAGGAGGTGCGCTAAATATGTCATGGTGAGCTTGACGAACCATGACAAGTCACACTTCGTCAGGCTCAGTGTGACACCAGGTGTGTAAGTGCTGTTGCAGACTTTATGGACTTTGGAAGCTCGTAGCATGCGGCTTCTCACTCTCTCTTTCTCTTTGACTTAAATCCTGCTGAAAACGAAGTGGTCTTCAGCGTCGCCACAAAGGCGATGAGCGCACTCCCGATGACCGCTGTCATCCACATGTAGGGACTGCCTGCGGCGGCGAGTACACTGCCTTTTGAAGTAGCTCCGAGCACCGTACCCGATGGCTTTGGAGTCACTGTGGTGACGGCTCCCTGGACTGAGCCCGGAGTCGTAGCTGCGGCGATAGTGTCACTCCCTCCAGTACCACACGCACCCTTCTGGGGAGCGCCGACACGATAGTAGCTTGTGATACAGCTCGATGTGGTGGCACTCAAAACATCTCCGGCATCGCCCGTGCCACAGCCATTCATACATTTGATTTTAAAATAGTATTTCGTGTCTGGTGCGAGTGAGTTGATCGTATAGGTAAATACTCCGCCCGTCGTGGGAGGATTCATCTCAGCACTGTACTCATCTGCTGACTCGGTGCGCCCGTAAAAGATTTGGATCTTGGGACAGTTTTCTCGACAGGGATTGATATAGAGTTTGGCAAAGTTTGCTCCCGCGTCGACCTGAAACAGGTCTGGCTTGCAGGTAGGTTTTGCGTCATTACATACATAGGGCACATTCGTGGGGGTCGGAGTCGGTGCAGTATAGGTGTACTCGACTGAGCAACCATACTTTGCGTCAGAGCGGGTCACGATATCGGCATTTGCAGTGCCATCGCCTGACATAAAGTCATTTGCAGCCACTGATATGGTAAAGTCTCCAGATCCAGTGATCGCACTCAGTATGCTTGGGGTGCTATAGGTGATCACATCAGATCCGCTCCCGGTCTTGGGACCCATTTTGAATCCCGATGCACCTGCATAGTCGATGACACCATCACGAGGAGCGACTGATGGATTTGAAAATGATGCGGTCGCTACGGCGGCAGAACCGGCACCATCGAGCTTCGTATAGGTCAGTTTTGCACCAATGTTTAAATTTACGCTCCGCTGGACGTTGTTGTTGTTCTCGTAGTTCAGATACGATTGCACCTCGCCACGGACGGTGACTTTGGCTGAGGTGAGGGGGCCTAGTGCGGTGTTGAACTTTGGGAGTTTGCACTCTTTGACCCAGTCAGTCTGCTGAAATGAGGCGGTATTGTTGTCGTAGTTCACCGTGGCCGCAGCAGCGGTCTGTGCTGATACGAGTATAAAAAGTGAGAGCACGCATGAAATCAGTAGCTTTTTATACATAGGTGAAACGAAAAAGTATCAACGCATTCAAGGTACCATAGGGGAGGGATAGTTGTCAAGTAATAATAGAGCAAAGCCGGGATCCGAGTCTATAAAGTTTGTAAAGTCCATAAAGTCTATAAAGTGACGGGCAATGTCCCAAACTCCCCCTCGTTCCCCAACGAGGGGGTGCACGAAGTGCGGGGGTGTCTGTGCCAGGCATTACACCCCCACTTCACTTCGTTCAGTTTCCCCCTCGCTTCGCAGGGGGAGTCATACGTGGTGACTTTGGATCTTCCTGCCCGCCTTGCGCTCGCAAGAGCGAGGCACCGCACCTGCAACGCTTATTCGTAGCATTGCGGGCAGGGGCAGGCAAGATGACATGTGATCGGTCATCCTGAACGAAGTGAAGGATCTAGAGAACAGGGATCTTTCCCCACCGATTCGGCGGGTCAAGATGACATGGAACTTTACAAACTTTATAAACTTTATAGCATTACAGCTTGTGGCTCGCAGCTTTGCTCTCTGAGCTATCTGTAGCTATTTATTCGTGAGGAGGGATTCAAGCCGAGATACGCGAACCTTCAGTGCATCATTTTCTGCTTTAAGTTCCTGGACTGATTTGACCAATGGAGCAATGAACCCTTCATACTGCAGCGTCTTCATAGGGGCACCTCCTGTCTGTGCCTTTTCCTCATCAGTAGTAGGAGCGAGACTTCCCACTAAGTTTGGAAATACCTTCTCCACCTCTTGAGCCACGAATCCGTACTCAGTACGACTGCCTTTCTTCGTATCCTTCCATGTATACGAGATAGGGCGGAGATTCATAATCGCTGTAAGTCCACTGATATCTGTAAGAGGGGTAATATCTTTCTTAAGTCTCATGTCTGAGGGGAGTGAGGTGGGTCCACTACATACGATAGAATAGGTGTTTAGATAGCCAACATAACAGTAGTAATTTGAAGCAGTATTATGCATCAGACTAGCGTACCCCGTAGCACTTGAGGTGATCGATCGAAATGCGATCTGGGTACCGCTAGTAGTAACATCAAGTTTTGCAGTAGGTCCAGTCGTCCCAATGCCGACGTTGCCATTTGACCTGATTGTCATGAGGCTCGTACCCGAAACTCCAAGACTATTTGGATATATTTGAAAGTCGAATGCGCCTGTTGTATTTCCACCATAGCTATTTTGAAAGACCATCCACTTATCGTTTGCATCAAGGGGTGAATTCACCACTTGAATGTTGCGTCCAGCGTAACCATCAAAACTCATCGCTCCAATTATTCCAAGTTTAGTGACTGGACTCGTCGTCCCGATGCCGACGTTGCCAGATGAAGTGACAGTCAAATGCTCAGTGCCATTGTTCACTATAGAAGTACGAAAAAGATCACCCGATGACTGTGCAGTAAGTCGCAGTGAAGCATTTAGATTTGCTATGCCAGACTGTTGAAGAAGCATCTGAGTAGTCGCGGTGTTGCTTGTACTGGGATTGTTTACGTGTATCAACGATGTGGGACTCGTCGTCCCAATGCCGACGTTGCCTGCAAAGTAGTTCTTTGAGTTTGCATCTGCTTGATAGAGGGCATAATGATTCGTCAGAGTGCCTCCAGTTTGCGTGCCAGCAAGGAAGAGATCATACATGTTGGCGATCGTGCCTACCTGTGCATAGGGCGTGATGACCATGCCATATGCATTGGTAGTCACCGCAGCAGCTCCAACATTTGAATTGTGCCCATAGGTCACATCCATCCCATATAAATTGGATAAAGTTCCCAAATCTGTTCCGTTTGTGCGCATTGCTTGAAATCCCGCCGCGATTGCCCAACCACTGTTTGTCACGCCAGTGGATATGGTCGGACGCGCGATCGCCATAGTTGCTCTGGCATAGTATGTCCCATTTGTCGTAGCGATAGCATCTGCGTGGGTATATGTTCCATAGCTTGGACCAGCTAAATTCGTATTGCTGTAATGTGTATATAGTCTGATGAGTGAACTAGCAGAAGTGCCGATGCCGACGTTGCCTGTAGTACTAAAATTAATACGACTTGTGGCTGCTGATCCCTGCCACAGGAAGAAATCTTTCGTGCCATTTCCATTTGCATCTTGCATCCATGACCAGTCATCCATGGTGATGCCCGTCCTTCGTGAAGTAGCATGAGATGAGGGTCCTACCCACAGTGGCACATCCCACTGGCCGGAGGTATTTGCAACATTTAGACGCTGAGTTGGACTCGTCGTCCCGATGCCCACATTGCCATTTTTCAAAAATATAGTCTTTATCCCACCGTTTCCTTCGATCTCAAGGTTGGTATTTGGGAGATCTGTCATACTGGTCGGATTTGAGCCGATTTTCATCTGGGCGGAGACAGGGGAAGCGTTGAGACAGAGCAACGTAAAGAGTGCAAAGCTAAGAGCTGAGAGTTGGGAAATGGAGAAATAGAGAAATTTAGATGAAGAGTGCATATGACGTGAGGTGCACGCAGTGTATCAAAGTGCGACAGGGGAAGTCAACAGAATAGTTGATAGCTTCCGCCAGAGGCGGATCAGCCTTTGGCTGAGAGAGTTGATAACGAGGAAATAGGAAGAAATGGAATGGAATGGTGCGTGGCTCCCCCTGCGGAGCGAGGGGGAAACGGAACGAAGTGGAGTGGGGGTGTAATGATCGGACTGACACCCCCATACTCGCATGAGCTCGTATTGCCCCCTCATTAGGGAATGAGGGGGAGTTGTATGCGGTGACTTGGGATTCTCGCGCCCCGCAGGGCGGGATAAATTCACGAGCATGACAGGCAGAGGAAATTTGCAATGAGCAATCTTCAATTTGCAAATACTGTCAATGCAAATCAAAATACCAAATGCTCATCACCAATGCATTGTAACGTTATGAACTTGGATCCCGTTTTTCAACGTGATGACATCTGTGTGCCTTGGGATCTTTCGACTTCGCTTACGCTCCGCTCAAGATGACATGTGATCGGTCATCCTGAACGAAGTGAAGGATCTAGTGAACAGGGATCTTTCGACTTCGCTCCCGCCGCTTCGGCGGGTCAAGATGACATGGAACTTTACAAACTTTATGAACTTTATAGCATTACAGCTTGTGGCTTGCAGCTTGCAGCTTCCCTTCTTTCATTTACTTGCGAGCAGAGAGGTGAGGCCAGATTTGGCCGAACCGGGAGGGACGAGGGTGAGCTCAACCGCCGAAGATGCGGTGATGTTTTGGGTCTCGAGGATCTCAAACATCGTCGAGAGGACTTCAGCATCCTTTCCGATCGCCTCGAGTGCAGCGCCGACGATCTGCGGTCGGATGGTCGCCGCTTTTGCAAACTCGATAGAGGCCTCGCGATCTGCTTTGCTTTTGATGATGTTCACCTGGTTTACCCCATCTTGCTGAATCGCAGAGGTGACTTGACGGAGACGATTTACTACCTTTTCCTCGATTTGTCGAGTCATATTTGCATCACGGAAGTGTACCTTGCGAATATATACCGATCCTACCTTGTAGCCCCACTCGACCGAGTCTGCAGATACTTCATCACGTACAACTTTGCTCATGTGATGTCGGTTCACCAACATCTCTGAGAGGGGTAGATTGCTGAGACTTTTGATTGCAGCATTTTTGACACTCACACTGAGTGACTCACGTGGATTTGCATTTTTGAAAATATGAGCAACTGGATCGCTAATGAGCGTCTCATACCAGACCCCGATACCCATCGGAGTTCCCTCCTCAGAGTTTACGGGGATGCTGCGCAGGTACTCTTGATCGAGCCTGAGAGAGCGGGTATAGCTCGTACCAAAGATATTTACGATGCATGCCTTCCATCCGAGTTTTGGCCAGAGAAAGTGGAGACCTGGCTCATCGATCACTCCCAACACTTCTCCAAAAAGGACGTAGACACGTGCTTCTCGCTCACTGATGATGTCATACATACCAAACAGTTTGCCTACCGATACAACAACTTTTTCCCCTATAAACAAGACGGCAATTGTCTGAATGGCGGCGAACATGCTCTGAGTGATATCCATAAGTTAGGCTGATGATTCGAGAATAATACGCTTTGCTTTTGAGAGGAGTGAAAGTCGCACATTGCGCATATACGCAACGAGTGTGTCTTTACCCAGTTTTTTTGTGGCTTTGAGCTGAGTGGCGAGGTCGCCCAATATCTGTACTTCAGCCTGTGCGCGGAGTGTCTCGATCTCAACCGCTCGGCGAGACTGGACTATCTTTTGATCTGCAGATGCCTGAGCGAGACTGACCTCTGACGAGACATGGTTGTGTGCGGTATTGATCGCCGCGAGTGCGGACTCCACCTCGGGAGGAGGCTCGATCGCCGTGATAAGTGCTGCATCGAGTGAGATGCCGTAGCGCGCAGGGGATGATGCACACTCGATCTCCATATGCTGATTGAGGTCACCAAGGTTTTTGCGGAGATCATTGATGGATATGCCGTAGGTATCGATGAGCGAGATTTCTTTACCTGCAAGATCCTTCTTGAGAGGTGCTTCAAAGTTTGCGATGCGCTCGCGGAGTATGGCGACAAAGTATCCCATGATATGGGCGATCGGATTTTGGACACCAAAGAGGTACGCGTAGAGGTTGCGGTCTGAAATCGTGAACCGCAGCTCGCCACGGAGGTTGATGTTGAGCTGGTCTTTGGTGACTGCTTCAAGTGCGGTGTTGCCCTGATTTACTCTCGTATTTTCTGGATCATAGGCGATGTTTACGAGTTGTGTCGCGACGGGGACTTTGTGGATCCGCTCCCAGGGCCACTTGAAGTAGGGGCCACCAGGCGTGATGACCTCTAGCTGCGGATAGATGTAGCGATCCTTTTCAGTATCACGCAAGGACTCAGTCAGAGATGTATCGTCGAGTGTAGTAAGTGTACCGAGGCGCTTTGCTTTGCCGAGGACTGTCTTCACCGCGCGCTCATTTTGTTCGACCACATAAAACCCAGAGAGTACCATGCGTATGGTAAACCAGATGGCGAATCCGAGCATGACACCGAGAAACATATGGATATATAGTAGCAGAAAAAAATGGGAAAGCTGCGAGCTGCTGGCTACAAGCTGTAAAGTAACACAGCCGTGTCATCTTGAGCGGAGCGTAAGCGAAGTCGACCGCGCCCCTGCCCGCAATGCTACGCATAAGTGTTGCAGGCGTGGTGCCTCGCTCTTGCGAGCGCAAGGCGGGCAGGAAGATCTCTGATTATATGAGATTCTTCGTTCCACTCAGAATGACCGTGCAGGAATCGTCATTGAATTAGTTGACTATTACAATCCCGGCGCATTTATCCCGCTCTGCGGGATGAAGGGGTCAGGGGGTGTCTGTGCCAGGCATTACACCCCCATCCCCCGACTAGTCGGGGGGATCACCCCCTCACTCCGCGAGGGGGAGTCACACACGGCGAGCTCAAATTCAAGTTCATTATTACCCTATTTCCAATTTCTTGTTTCCCTAATCCCTAATTCCCTCGTTATCACTTCTCCAATATTAATTCTCAATTTTGTCCTACAATCCACTCATGAATACAGCAGTGTTTGATGTGCAGTATAAAAAGCTAAATACCGCTCAAAAGCGCGCGGTGGATACGATCGAGGGACCAGTCATGGTGGTCGCGGGACCAGGGACGGGCAAGACGCAGATCCTCACGCTCCGCATCGCCAATATTTTATTAAAGACTCAGGTAAATCCATCCAACATACTCGCGCTCACGTTCACTACCGCAGCGACTGCAAACATGCGCGAGAGACTGATCAAAGTCATAGGCAATGCAGCCTATCTCACCAATATCTTTACCTTTCACTCATTTTGCCAACATATCATCACCGAGCATCCTGATGATTTTTGGGAGATACTTGGACGCAAACTCGCTGATGATATCCAAAAAGTTGAAGCAATGGAAGCGGTACTAGATGAAGGAAAATGGGAGCACATCAGGCCCTTTAGCAAACCATATTTTTATGTCCCTGAGGCGCTACGCGCAATATCAGATCTGAAGCGCGAGGGCGTGACTCCAGATGAGCTCGGCAAGCTCGTCGCCGAGGACAAGGTAGCATTTGACGCAATACCAGATAAGGAGAGCACGAGAGCCAAAGGCAAACTCAAAGGGATATACCAAGATGAACTCAAACGCATTGAAAAAAATGCAGAGCTCGCGATCCTCTATGCCGCCTATCAAAAAAGGCTCCACGCTGCAGACCTCTATGACTATGACGATCTCATTATGTACTCCTTGGACAAGCTCCAGAAGGATGAAGACTTTCGTCTACGCATCATGGAAAAATACCAGTACATCCTCGTCGATGAGCATCAAGACTCAAACAATGCACAAAACAAAATCATCCGACTCCTGGGATCTTTTGAAAAAAATCCAAATATTTTTGTGGTGGGTGACGAGAAACAAGCGATATTTCGCTTCCAAGGTGCATCTATAGAAAACTTTCGATCATTCAAAGATGTCTATCCTGATGCGCAACTCATCACGCTCAATGAAAACTATCGTTCAACACAAACCATACTCGATGGGGCACTGGAACTGTTAAAGATGGAGGAGAGTCAGGCGCTCGCTGCGCGAGCGCCTCATCCAAACTCACCCATCACCATAGTCTCCACTCCCGATCTCGCCACTCAGCTTGCTACAATCGCCGGCTCGATCAAGAATATTTTAGCTGATGGCACACCTGCCCATGAGGTAGCTGTCCTCGTGCGCACCCGTGCGCAGGGCAAGCAGATCGCAACCTATCTCGAAAGTCAGGGGCTCCCTGCACATCGGGATGCAAGTGAAAATATATTTGAGGATCCTGCCGTCGCCAAGCTCATTACCATCCTGACTGCGGTGTACAAATATGGTGACGAAGAGCACCTATTTCCAGTACTCCTCATTGATATCTTTGGACTGGATCCCCTCGACATCTATAAGCTCAGTCAAGCCGCTTCACGCGGCCGCAAAAATATCTACGATCTCCTGTCGACCGATGCACTTTTAGATAAAGTAGGCGTAAAACAGAGTCAAAAAATCATCGATCTAGGAAAAAAAATAGGGCAATGGTCGGTGGCGGCGCATAACATCCCTCTGCACCAGCTCCTCCACCAGGTGGTGCAAGAGAGTGGGCTCCTCACCTCGATACTACAGTCTGATGACTCACTTACCTCCATCGCTGCTCTCCGCACACTTTACGATACGATGAGTAGTTTGGATCATGCAGGAGATTGGAAACTGGCGAATTTTTTCACCTACCTCTCAAAGGTACGCGAGCATGGGATCAAGGTACAAGCTGCTGTCTCCCTCTCGTCAAAAGGCAAAGTCCAAGTTATGACCGTGCACGCATCCAAAGGGCTCGAGTTTGATCACGTGTATATTCCTTTTGCCCAGGAAAATGTGTGGGGAGGGCGGGGGAGGGCGAAGTTATTTAAGCTCCCAGATGGGGTATACATGGAGTCAACTCCCGTCATCGTGAGCGATAATGAATCGGATGATGCGAAGCGTCTGTTTTTCGTGGCGCTCACCCGCGCGCGCAAGTCAGTGACGCTGAGCTATGCGACCAACGATGCAAAGGGCGATCCACTGCTCCCTACACCCTTCATCGCCGAGATCCGTACAGAACTCAAGCAGGAGAGGGTAGTTGAAATGGCAGCTATGGATGCTGACTCACTCGTCATGGTGAGCCCGGCGAACCATGACAACTCTAAACTACTCGACTTTATTCATGCCTCGCTCGAGCACTATGGCATCTCCGTCAGCGCGCTCAATAACTACCTCGACTGTCCGTGGAAATATTTTTATGTAAATCTCGTGCGCATTCCTGCGGGTAAAAATAAAACCTTGATGTTTGGTAATGCCATACACAACGCTCTCACCTACTTTTTCAAACACTTCAAGGACACCGGTGACAGGTCACGAGATTATCTACTGAGTGCATTTGAAAAGTGTTGCGATGCTGAGCAGTTCACCCGTGAGGAGCATGCAGAGGCGCTCCCCAGAGGTAAGGACTTTTTGCGTGCGTACTACGATCACTACGAAGATACCTTTACGAGAAATATAAATGTAAAGTATCGCATCGCTGGCGTCCAATTGGATTTAGATCACCTAGGTGTCATCCCGAACTCGTTTCGGGATCTTTCAATATCTGATCCCCCACCTGCTTCTTCCCCCCTCAAACTCACCGGGGAACTCGACATGATGACCTATCTCGATGACACCTTTACTCAGGTACGCGTCACTGACTTTAAAACAGGCAAAGCAAAGTCTCGCAACGAAATCGAGGGCAAGACTAAAAATGCAGATGGTAACTATTATCGTCAACTTGTCTTTTATAAACTCCTACTCAAATATCAAGCGCCAAAGCTCCAGATGGTTGAGGGAGAACTAGACTTCATACAACATGATTCTGATGGCACATGGCACCGTGAGGCATTTGTGATACCTGATGAGGAGGTATTAGGGCTCGAATCAGTAGTGCAAAAGACAGTAGGGGAGATTCGCACGCTTGCGTTCTGGGAGCGTACCTGTGATGATCCTGCGTGCGAGTGGTGCGCCCTTCGCGCCTCCACTCATCCAAAGGAGTTTGAGGGAGGGCTGTTTTAGGATGATGCAGGATTCAGGATGCATGGAAAAGTATAGGTGCATCTCTACACCCCCGGCTCACTCGCGTTCACCTTCCCCCTCGTTATTGAACGAGGGGGAGTTTGATGCATGACTACCCCTCATGAAATGAGGGGGTGACTGAACGAAGTGAAGTGGGGGTGTAAGACGCAAAGAGAAGTTTACTGTATAGCTCCCCCTTGTCCGCCGATTCGGTGGACGAGGGGGGTATCCGAGCCGTAGGGGAGGGGGGGTGTAGCGTCTGGACTGACACCTCCGCACTACGTGCACCCCCTCGTCCCGCAGAGCGGGATAAATTCGTGAACGAGGGGGAGTTTGGTGAGCGTGCTACATTATGTCCGAATCTTCATCGCTATCTCTGTACCACTCTCGAGTTCGTGGATCTTGGTCCATAAAAATGCTGTCACAGATTCATCAGGAAATGGAACCATACCCACGACACGGAGTACTCTGAATCCCAGCCCGTTCAGAAATGCATCTCTCTCAGTATCCTTGCTAGATTTTCTCTCGTGTGAGATACCATCAACCTCGATTACAAGTTTCTTTTTTGTGCTACAAAAGTCCACGATGATATTGCCTATCGTGTGTTGGCGTCGAAAGGAGTACATGCGTGACTTTTTCAATATCATCCACACGCGCACTTCCGAGAGATTCATGTGCTTCTTATTTTCTAGTGAATGAAGTATGTTTGAGTGTGACTTCGTGGACATGGAGCTATTGTATAAAATCTGTCGGTCTTCTACACCCCCCGGCTCACTCGCGTTCGCCTTCCCCCTCGTTATTGAACGAGGGGGAGTTTGATACATGGCTCCCCCTTGTCCGCCGATTCGGTGGGCGAGGGGGTAACTGAGCGCAAGCGAAGTGGGGGTGTAGGGTGAGGAGGGGGTGTAAGAATATGCCCAAAAGAATTGTTACCTTGCATTCGCCTAGTGGCTAGTACCTTTATAACCTGCAAGGACTTCAAGCCCTTTCATCGCATAGTGCCTAATCTGCTCTTTGATATCAGGATGTGCCTGGACCTCCTCAGCTGACAACCAGAGATACGCATCTGATCGATCATCCTCATAGGTCGGCGCGATCACATCAGTCTCAGCAGTCGCAAAGTACACGTGGGAGATGTGCTGATGGCGGTGATCAAGACCTGGGATGTCGTGGATATTCATGTATGCAGGAGTGATGAGTTCGCGCCCATTGCTATCGGGGATATCTGCAAAGTAGGGAGGCTTCCAGAGGGACACATGGAGCCCCGTCTCCTCGAGCACCTCGCGGACTGCGGCATCCTCAGGCGTCTCGTGCAGCTCTATATGGCCGCCGGGGAAAAGCCATTTGTGATACTTCTCGTGATGACGGAGGAGGACTTTGTTTTGATACACGATGACTACGTCGACGGTGAAATCGATCTCTCGATGGAGATGAGGCATGGGGGGAAGGGGTAATTAATAATGAATAATTAAGAATTAAAACTAAGAATGATGTTAATAGTACTTTAGATTTGTGAATTTAGAATCCTTTATTCTGTTGACGTGCCATGCGTTATTCGTTATACGTTATTCGCTCTCAGCCCAAGGCTGATCCTCGCAATGACAAGTGTGAATAAGATGACTTAATTCTTCATTCTTAATTATTCATTATTCATTATTCATTATTCATTATTCATTATTCATTTTTCATTATTAATTCTTAATTATCCGCTATACTTTTTCTACTATGTCACACACTAAAACTCACCAAAACCACGAAGGAGCAGACAAAGCATCCCACACAGATGAGCTCAACGCAGCGCGCGCCTCACAGGTATCCAAGCCATTTATGATCGCCGGCATCGGTGCCATCGGACTGTACGTCGCCTATCAGCTCCTCGGTGGAGCTTCGATCGTCCTCGGACCGACGAAAATGACGTTTGAGCGTGCTCAAGAGCTTGCCTTTGCACAGCTCCCTCTCGTGGATAATTTTCGCAATCAAACAGACTTGCCAAAGAAAAAAATATTCTCTCAGCCTGTCGATGATCAGACGATGCATCTCGGCTTTGCAGAGCTGGGGATGAATGATGATGTCACTATCTCACTCGCCTGTGTGAAAGCGACAAGGGACAAAGCGACCCTGATCAAAAAAGTCATTCCTGGTCTCGGCAAAACAGTGCAGATCCAAACGCTCAGAGTGAGTGATATCGATCTGACCACCTGTGAGCCAAAGGACAAGACGCTGGGACCCATCCCCACTCTGCCGTAAGAAGTGATGGATCCTTCGTTCCTCCTCGTCCCCCGGATTTATGTATCCCCTTGACATAGTTATTAGTTTATAGTAAACTATAAACCATGAATACTCCCACTCACCAGCGCATCGTCGAATATGTTGCCTCTCATGGACGCGCGAGACCAAGCGAGCTCGTCAAGGGGCTCAATGTCAGCCAAGTCATGATCCAGCGATCTCTAAAGATACTTCTTGCACGTGGCGACATCGCAAAACAGGGAAGCGCACCACTGGTGTTTTACACCCTTACAAACGCCCCGCGAGCTGTTGACACGCAGGTATTTGGAACTGCGGAACAAATGCGTCTCATTGAGGAAACATATGTACACGTGACCTCGGATGGGGCGTTGCTATCAGGAGTGGCTGGATTCACTCGATGGCAAAAGGACTCGGCACCAAAGCGACAGCTCGCTGATCTTGCAAATGAGTATGAAATACAACTCAACGCGATTGACCAACGCAGAAATGAACTTGGGCTCATACCAGCGATTGAAAAGCTACAGACTACCTTTGGGTCAACTCCAATCAATAGCCTCTATTATAGTGACGTATACAGTATCCCTACTTTTGGACGTACTTCACTCGCACGCCTCGTCATGCATGCAAAAAATCATCCGGAGAAGTCGCTCATGGATATGATCCTGCAGCGGATACAGCGACCACTAAACGAGCTGATAGCCATCAAGCACATTGATGCAGTTTGCTTTATACCTCCCACTGTCCCTCGACCAGTCCAATTTATGCATGAGCTCACTGAAGGACTCCATATACCACTCCCTCTGATAGATCTGGTGAAAGTAAAGTCAGGCGATATCGCAGTCCCTCAAAAGTCACTGAGTAGTACTGCAGAACGCGTGACCAATGCGAGGCAAAGCATGTTTATCCGTTCAAATACTCAGTTACCATACAAAAACATACTCATCATTGACGACGTAGCTGGTTCGGGCGCATCGTTTCATGAAGTCGCCAAAAAGATCATGTCTATCTGTGCACCAGACACCAGACTGATAGCCTTTGCAATCGTGGGAAATATCAAAGGGTACGAAGTCATGAGACAGATATGATGCATGGGGACTCACACTCTGTTGCTTCAAATATACTACAGCGAGATCTTTCCCCGCCGAATCGGCGGGTCAAGATGACGCTCATAGTCATTCTGAGCGGAGCGAAGAATCTGATCACGCAAAGTAACCGATGGCTTGCAAATCACAGGACAAGTCAATAGGGCCTATACCACTCACTCCATATAAACTTACTATGGATTTGCAACAACGAAGCTATAGATAACAGGGCTTGAAGCTGCGACATTGTGCGAAGTCACTGCCATACCCATCTTGATACCACTCGACATAGTAACCGATGTGCTTCCTAATGCAGTACCCCAACTGGAACCATCGGAAGACTTATACGCAGCAAATGTGTTGCCTACTCTCGTCAATTTTAGGTATTGAGGAAGAGTGTATGAACCCAAATTTACATTTGCAGCTGACCCATTTGTAGTCGCACGATACTGCAGCTCAATTCCATGTGATGGGGTGATGACAAACATCACAAATGCGCTCCCAGCTGCAGTCGATTCACGATACATAATGCCTCCTTTTGCCCACTCGTTTGTATTTGTTTGAGAGTCCACTCTCAGTGACATGTCAGAATCTCCAGTGGCATCTTGACTTACATATGAAAACTGATCTGAAGTACTCCATATATCACTCCCTGCACCAGAGAGGGTAAACTGTGAACTCGCATATGCGGCGCTGCCAGCAAGCGCAGGTGAGTGATATCGATCTGACCACCTGTGAGCCAAAGGACAAAACCCTCGGACCCATACCGACCCTACCACAATGAATTGGAGTTCTTTTGCTTTCTTCACTTACAGGGTCAATGCAGCATTGAGTCAGAACTTCTTTGTTTCATGTCAACACAGATATCCACACTCACCTGCGTGAGTACGCAATCGTTGTTACAGGCTAGGTCTGGAAGTGATTTCGTATTATGGATATCTATAGCGAATGATGACGATGCCTGATCCACCGTTTCCTGGGTTTTGTCCACAATAATTTGCCTGGCCACTCGCGCCGCCTCCGCCGCCGCCAGTGTTTGCAGTCCCAGAAGTGGAATTTGCGCATTGATGTGCTGCTGCGCCGCCACCACCTAGTCCGCCACCTCCACCAGTGCTTCCAGTCATGTGCCCCCCTCCGCCTCCGCCGCCTGCATAATAGGTGGTAGAGCCTGTGAGGTTCGAGGCATAACCAATTCCTCCAGTTCCACCAGTACCCGCAATCCCATTCGTCCCCGCACCTCCGCCTCCGCCTCCTCCGCCACCGTTCTGGCTCCATGCGTTACCACCAGAATACCCCTGACTTCCACTCGCTCCAGTTCCATCTGATCGCCCTCCGCCGCCGCCGGATCCCCCTGACCCAGACGGACCGCCATCTCCACCACCTCTCCCGCCACCATTTGAAGTAAATCCAAATGCTGATGAGGAGTTGCCTGCGGCACCTGCGCCGCCGCCAGCTCCAACGACTACATTGTAAGATGCTACTGAGGGGCTATGATTCCCAGCCAACACTCCACCTCCTCCACCACCTCCGCCACCAGCCCAAATTCCGCCGCCTCCGCCGCCGCCAACAATAAGATAATCTAGATAACCACTTTGAGTTACTGTAAATGTACCGTTCGATGTAAAAGTGTGCAGTCGATATCCACTTATATCAGTGATTGTGCCTCCTGATGCAACAGGAGGTGGAGGTAATGTTGGAGTAGGAGTGCTTGACGGTCCACTATACGCATACTTTATGATGACGATGCCGCTCCCTCCATTTCCTCCTTTATTGTTTGAGTTGTAGTGTGCGCCACCGCCTCCGCCTCCTCCAGTATTTGTACCCGCATTGCCACCAGGAGTATTTGTCTGCGCATTGATGACGCCGCCGCCGCCAGCCAAGCCGTTATTCAGTCCTGCTCCGCCAGTGGTCGTACAAACTGCGCCGCCGCCACCACCACCGATGCCACCATTTCCTCCACAGACGCTATATCCTGACCCACCACCGCCGCCTCCCCAGTAGAGTGAGGTGCCGTTAATCGCGTTTAGGATGCCAGGGCCACCATGGGCGAGGTTTACTGAGCCGACACCACCGGCACCACCGCCGCCGCCAGGATAGTAGCTTCCACCACCACCACCGCCCTTGTTTCCTTGCCCTCCCGTGCCCGCGCCTGCTACGGTATTCGATGATCCTGGAGCTCCACCTCCAGATCCACCGTTCCCTGCAGGACTATTTGCGTTACTGTATTCTGATCCACCACCACCGCCGCCGCTTGCATACAATGTGTCAAGCCGAGTAAGCCCACCATCGGTCCCTCTCACCTGACCAACACCTGCCGGTGCACCAGCGCCTCCTGCTCCCACCACTACTGTCTTTGCGCCAACAGTCATGTTGTATCCTGTGATGGAGCGTACACCACCACCTCCGCCGCCGCCTCCCATATCTGATCCACCACCACCTCCGCCGCCGACCATAAGGATCTCAGCACTTCCGGCCTGAGTCACCGTAAATGTGCCGCTGGAGAGGAATGTGTGAATGCGATGGGTACCTGTATCTACGATAGTTCCTCCTGTAGCTACCATTGCGGGCATCGCCGTGGGTGTCGGCTCACACGCACTTCCATACAAATACCCATCATCGATCGGATAGTTGTTGTGATAGATGGTGGAGTCAAAGAAGTAGGGGAGGGATTGA
>CAZUKL010000002.1:66566-130337 GCA_964620925.1 uncultured Gammaproteobacteria bacterium
TGGTGGAGATAGAGACACCGACAGGGTATTGGAAGGTGACTTTACAGGCGGCGATGGGAGAAGCACTGGCTGCATCGGTGGGAGTGAACAGAGGTGAGGGAGTAGGGGAGCCCATACAACCTGTGTTGTGGGTGGGTCCACCGTTGTAGAGGAAGACGTTGTCAAGGACTGAGGTAACATCGCCAAGTGAGGTGTCGAGTCGATAGGCAGTCGCTTGATTTGCAATCACTTGTGAGGTGTACATGAGATTCCAGACGTTGGTGTTCTGGGTATTCTTGTAGTATCTGACGACTCCGTATTGATCCTTCTCTACCCGATAGGTGTCTCCGATAGCATAGGCACCGGGGTTCGTGAGCCAGGATGTTCTATCTGCACCAAGTTCATAGATGTAAGGATACCCATTGGACGAAAGATGGATCGTGTAGTCGATCTCTGCATACCCTTGGTTTGCATCAGTATCATTCAGACCAAACATGATCCCCTGAGAGAGATGCCCTACACGGAACTGTGCATAGCCATATTGACCAGCCGGGATGGTTTGAGTCGAGGAGAATCCAGCGTCCCATGCATTTGCTCCTCCTGCAGTCTTTCTGAAGTTATTGCCTGCTTGGGTGACATTGACTACATTTTGTGCCGTAGGCCAACAGGCGTTGGAGTTTGGTTTGGTACCGGTGGGTGAGGCAAAGTAAGTAGGAGTGGGGACTGCGCCACAGGTGGAGTCACCGGTGTAGAGATACCCATCATTGATCGGATAGTTGTTGTGATAGATGGTGGAGTCAAAGAAGTAGGGGAGGGATTGATTGGCTGCAACGGTAGAGGTGTAGAGGAGTGTCCAAGATCCGGTACCCGAGGGATTCTTGTAGTATCTAACTACACCATAGTAGTCTTTCTCGACACGGAAGAGGTCGTTGTTTCCTGCTGATCCATAGGAGCCTCGGCTGGTACCTGATTCGGTAATATATATGGTCCCTCCTCCATTGTATGCTGCATAGTCTATTGTCGTATCGTTTGAGTTTGTATCATAGTCTGAAAGACCAAAGAGCATAGATCCTCCAGCATTTCCAAATCGTGCTTGTGCATAGCCGTATTGACCGGCGGGGATGGATTGGACGGAGGATGCTCCTGATCCTGGTGACCAGTTACTGGCTCCGTCATTTCTGGTGATGTTGTTGGTGGAGATAGAGACACCGACAGGGTATTGGAAGGTGACTTTACAGGCGGCGATAGGGGTGATGCCTGTCGGGGTGACATACGGTGAGATAGGTCCAACTACCGCGCTTGCTGAAGTGCTATATCTCCCACCTACGACATTATGCACCCAGATGGTGTACGTCTTCGTCTGGTAGAAGGTGAAATCGTAACTATTCGTAGTGAGTCCATTTACACAGACATCTCCTGAGTTTGGACTGCTACAGCTGCCGTTCCACCCGTTTGACTGATCATCAATGCGTATGGAGTATGTGGCACCACCAAGTGCGTTCCAGGTGATAGGCCGTCTCAAGCCTGCAAACGTACCCGTACCTGGGGAGAGATTGGCAGGAGGTGCAATCGTAGTCAGGGGAGTCGGTGAGCTTGTGGGAGTTTGAGGGAGGGGGGTGCTGGTAGGAGTTGGTGTGTAGGTAGCTGTAGGTGTGACCGTACCGGTGGGATCGGTTGCGGTGATGATGACAGAGTCAGTCGTGCCACAGTCTCTCCAGTTACCGGGTCCTTGGACGAAAAATGGATTGCCGGTACATGCCTGATCAGGCGAGTAAGTATAGGCGTTGTTGTTGTATATATTTATCACTGCCACATACTCACCCGTGATCCCTGCAGGAGGTGCCCAGGTCGCTGTCAAGGGAGAGGAAGTGGAGTAACCGATGCGGCACCACTGATTCACTGGGTCGGCACAGCCAACTGGCAACGTATTTACGTTTGTGGTCACGTATATTTGAGCTGATTTTGCCGTGGTGGCCGCCGTGATCGTACCAGTAAAGGTGATAGTGGTGCCGGTCGTCACGTTCGTGAGATTTGCAGTGAGGCTGCCAGTGGGTGGAGTTGGCGAGGGGGAAGGTGTGCCAGTTGGCACCAGGGTGTTTGTGGGTACAGGCGTCGCAGTAAAGATAGGTGTGGGGGTAGGAGTACCTGAATTTGCCAGGGTAGGAACAGGAGTGACTGTACCTATCGGCGTAGGGGTCGACGTCGCACTTGCGAGGAAATCGAGGGGGCTTCCTGTCTGATCACAGCTGGCTACATACGAGGTTGAGCTCACTTTAAAATTCGCTGCGTCTGTGCGACAGATAGTATGTCCGGTATTTGACTGAGTATCTGAGGTGCGGTCAAGCGGGAGGGCTGTGAGGTGGTTTGGTACCAAAATGGTAGCTATATTTGCACCTGAAGTACCTACAACTACCGTACCCGCTGTACAAAGCGGGATCGATGCGCCACCGAGTGATGCAAGATCGGCAGCGGTCAATGTCCCATTTGTCACCCCTTCAGCGATATATGCTTTGAGTGCATTTTGGATCGTGTTTACTCCCTCTATTTTTCTCAGATTCTCAGTCGTGCACAGCTGACGACCAGGATTTACGGCCACCAGAAGCCCCGCCGTGAGCGTGCCGACGATACCCATGACGATCGCTACTTCGATGATGGTAAATGCTTTGGTACGAGAAGGAGGGCGGCGAGCGCGTAGCGGTGATAATATATATACGATCCATGCACGCAGCATATGCATCATAATATATCGAATCACATACAGAATCAACTGAAGATAGCTCAGAGCGAATAGCTGAGAGTTGAGAATAGAGTAATAGGAAACTAGAAGTTGAGAAATGGGAAATAATGGGGGTCATCTCTCCTCTGTCTATGAGTGTCATCGCGAGGATTCGCTGAGGCGGACATGTACGCCGAGGCGAAGACGTGGCAATCCCGCACTATATGAGATTGCTTCGTCATTCCATTCCTCGCAATGACAGTGGGTACGTAAAGTGAGTTATCAACTATCAATTCTCCATTATCAATTATAATCTCTGCATGGCTGGACACTCAAAATGGAAAAACAATCTCTCACGCAAGACTGCACAGGATAAGAAAAAATCCTCGAGTTTCGCAAAGCTTTCAAAGGCCATCACCA
Organism: uncultured Gammaproteobacteria bacterium; assembly: GCA_964620925.1. Classification (GTDB taxonomy): domain Bacteria; phylum Patescibacteriota; class Microgenomatia; order UBA1406; family GWC2-37-13; genus JAGOLU01. The sequence continues at coordinate 69,682 of CAZUKL010000002.1, forward strand.
TGGCAGTCATCGAGGGAGGTGCCCCTGATCCTGCGTTCAACCCGCGCCTCCGCGTTGCGATAGAAAAAGCTCGTATGGATAGCATGCCCAAAGACAATATCGACAGAGCGATTGCCAAGGGCTCTGGCCCGGGACAAGATCAGCTCATCTCACTCGTATTTGAACTCTTTGGCCCCGGCGGATCACAGATCATCGCAACCGCCACGACGGATAACCAAAATCGTACTCACGGTGAGATCCGAACTCTCGTCGATCGACATGGAGGCAAGCTCGGCAGCACCGGCTCCGTCTCGCACATGTTCACGCACTGCGCGTACGTCGTGCTAGATACGGGAACAACTCCTGACTTTGGGGAAAAAATGCTTGCACTCGCCGAGCGGCTTCAAGCGCTCGATGTCGCTGAGGAGGGCGCTCATGCGCTCATCTACTTTCCATTCAACCACCTTCATAGCTCACACGATGCACTGATTGCCTCTGGCTTGACGGTAGCACAAGCTCCCGAGGCGCTCTATCGCCCACTCGTGGAGATGACGCTCAGTGACGCAGATCAACTCGCACTCACAACCCTCCTCAACCTCCTAGAGGATCATGACGATATACAAGAGGTGTATACGAACATAGGATAGCGTATAGCGAAGAGCTGAGAGTTGATAACAGAACGCACAGTTTGTAAAGCTATAATGCTTTTAAGTTTGTAATGCTGTATCAGCGTGTCATCTCGACCCCATGAAATGAGTGGCTCCGCCCGTCGGAATACGTCCAGAGGGGGGGAGTTGTGTGGGCTCCCCCTGCGAAGCGAGGGGGAAAGCGAGTGCAACGAGCTGGGGGTGTAAAAAGCAAATGAAACATGGTCTGTCACTCTCTACACCCCCTCCTCGCCTGTTGCTCGGATACCCCCTCGTTTGGTAACGAGGGGGAGTCATACAGCAATCTACGAGTACCGAACTCTAAATTCTAAATACCAAGTTATAAATAAGTTCCAGATTTATATTTCGCATTTCTTATTTCTCTATTTCCTATTTCTTCGTTCTGCGCTATACGCTATACGTTATACGTTTTCCGCTATAATCCCCCCATGTCTCACCCCTCCAAATCAAAGCTCGGCCTCCACATCATCATCAATACGATCGGTACCTATTTGAATATTGGATTTAGCTTGATTTTTGTACTCGTCCTCACGCGCATGATGGGGCGTGTCGAGTACGGCACACTCACCGTCCTTTTGGGCATCATCTATATCGGCTCTACGGTACTCGATTGCGGTGTCACCACGATCATCTACTCTGCGATCCCTCCGCTTTACAAGAGTGGTCACACGGATCGACTCGAAAGTTTGATAAAAACCATCCTCTACTTTCAAAGTATATGCGTCTTGATAGCGGTGGCATTACTCATCGTCTTTTTCCCTCTGATAGACAGGACATTCCTCCATACCAATGCCGCGTTTGCGACCTATCTAGTGACCTCTCTCTCTATCCTCGGATTTGTGTGGCAGAACACTATCCAAAATATGCTCATGGCGATGGGGAAATTTTTTGAGGTCAATGTATGGTTCAATATCTCAAACATCATCCGACTGGTCGCCCTCGGCTTCATTTACCTGTATTCACAGGTGACCCTTTTTTGGGTCATTTGTATTTTTGGTTTGGTCGGACCAGGTGTGTTTTTGGGCTCACTCATCCATGGATATATGCACCGCGTCCCAAGGCTCTCTCGCGCGCCCACCCATCGCGAGCTTCTCGCGTTTCGCCACTCGCTCACGAGTTTCCTCGCACAGCAGCTATTTAATATCGGCATGAGACTTGACTTGTTTGTACTTGCCTATTTTGGATACAAAAATACACTCGGAGACTATGGCATAGCTCAAAAAATCATCCTTTCTATCATCTCGATCGTAGTCAGTATCACGCAAGTATTGTCACCTGAGTTTACCTTGATCAAAACAAAGGGTCAATTTATTCGTCTAGTCCGCAAAAGTGCGTGGTACCTCATGATACCCACCACACTCTTTCTTGCACTCACTATCACCCCAACGGCGATATTTAAGCTCGTATTTACCCATAAATTCGTGGACACCCCCGCACTGACACATTCGCTTGGGTGGGTATACAGTATTTTTGGGCTTGGGCAAATCTTGTGGCTGAGCCTGTTGTATACGTTTAAACAGGCGACGTATCTACTCTATACCAACATCCTTTTCTTTGTCGTGGTGGGCACCTGCAATCTGATATTGGTACCCACACATGGTGCGTATGGAGCTCCCGCAGCGTTGTGTATCGCCTTTGTGGTCATGTCCCTCGCACAGGCATACCTCCTGTGGGACGAGTACAAAAAGCTTCCTGAGTAGAGAAATAAAAAAGTATTGGTATACTAGTTATGTCGTACTCTAGCGGGCCTTGCCACCAGTGCGTAGATAGTTGCGGGATTAGTTAAATGGTATAACGTCAGTTTTCCAAACTGACATCGCGGGTTCGATTCCCGCATCCCGCTCCAGAGTCACTCTACTACTCACTAGTATATGGAGACATGTAGTGCTATCTACTTCGAAGCTTACCTCGATGCTCACCTATCAAGATGCCCACTCCGATGCATAGACTCCCTGCCGCAAACCATGCAGTCGGATACTCGCCCAATAGGGGCACTGCCACGAGCATCGCGGCGATAGGCGCCGCATAGTTCAGCATGCCACTTTCACTCGCGCTGATGAGGTGTAGTCCCTGGTTATACAGAGTATAGGCCACCACCGACGACAGAACTCCCGCATAAATCAATCCCATCGCACCATACCATCCCATATGCGAGATCTGGGAGACTGCACCCTCACTGATCGCAAAGTGAAGCGAAAAAGTCGCCGTGATCGCACACTGCCAAAAGGTTATAAGAACAGCCGATATGTGTTTGATGGGTCTGATGCAGATCGTCCCGACAATACCCAGCACGGTTCCCAAAAATAAGAGCGCATTCCCAGACAACAAACTGTTCCGACCGGTGGTGATCCCAAGTACATTTTGAGTAGATAAAAGATCTGGCAGCACGGTGATGGTCAGTACCCCAAAGAAACTGATGATGAGTCCTAAGTAGTGCCTCCTCGAAAGTTTTTCATGAAGAAATGCGCGCGCGACAAACGCGAGGAGAAGTGGTCCCAGAGACGAGATGATGGGTGCATTGATACTAGGCACTGAATCGATTCCTTGATAGAAAAAAAGGATATTGAGATACATACCAAACCCTGCTGAAAGCAATATGAAAAGTTGGTCATGATAGGTGAGGTGTGTACGATGGCGGAGCGCGAGGGGAAGAAGTAATATCGAGGCGATAAACATGCGAAGAAACAGGAACGTGCCAGGAGTCAGCTCGCGGAGCGCGAGCTTGGTGATCGGGGCGGATGCTCCCCAGATGAGCTGGGCCATCAGCACCAGCACCCAAGGATGGGACAGTGAAAATGATTTGTGTATATGCCTACGCACTATGCCAGTGTACTGGATAGGATCAGAGTATGTCAAATAGCATAGAACGAAGAGCGCATAACGTACAACGAATAACGTCAGTACAAATGCAAACAATTCTTTCTCTCACGTGTCATCTTGAGCGAAGCGTAAGAGGAGTCGGCCGCGCCCGCCTCGCTCTTGCGAAAGCAAGGCGGGCGGGGAGAACTAATTCGATGACGAATCATGTATGGTCATTCTGAATCCATCGTCATACTCAGGACTGGCTCCGTGAAGAATCTCTTGTTGTATGGATCCTTGAGATCCTTCTCCCACTAAAGTGGGATCAGGCACCGCCCGTAGGGCTATGCCCGGAGGGATGACTTGCATGATGAAAAACAATTCTGTCACCGATAGTATTGATACCATCCCTCATAAACTACACCCAAATTGATTGCCATGTCGTCGCATTGAGATGCGCCTCCTCGCAGTGACTATTGGGTTTGGGTTGTTGGCGATGGTATGACTAGTACAGGGATGACATGCAAATACAACCCTAATAGCACTGCAAACCTTAGAGCATTATAAACTTTATAGCATGAGAGCATGCTCGCTCGTCACTCCTCATCAATCTCTTTCTCCAGCTTTTTACCGATATAAACTACCAGCTCGCCGATGACTCCTGTCATCACGATCTGGAGCCCCACGACGATGAGTAGTATCCCCCCCAGGAGGAGTGGGCGATCTTTGAGGAGTATCCCCGATACCATACGCTCTATAGCAAGCCACACGGTGATCAGCACACCAGGTAGAAAAAAGGTCATGCCGATTGGTGCAAAAAAGTGCAGTGGCTTCTGTGCAAAACGAAATATAAAGTACGAAGTGAGGATATCTGCAAAGACAGTGAGTCTATTAAAAAATCCATACTTTGACCTCCCATGGATGCGATTTTTGTGACGCACCACCACCTCGATCGTCTTGTACCCGAGCCGCTCAACGACGAGCGGGAGAAAACGAAAATTATCGCCGTACAACACCACATCACGCAGACACTCGCGACGGAACATTTTAAAACCACAGTTTATATCATGAAAAGTTGATCCAAGCACCTTGCGTAGGATGAGTGTATTGCCGATAAATGACGGTAACACCCGATGCCACTCGTGACGGCGGTACTTGCGCCACCCATTTACAAAGTCATACCCACGCATGATCGTCTGATAAAACAACGGGATATCCCGCGGATCATCCTCGAGATCTGCATCCATAAACAGGATGAGGTCGCCAGTGGACTTGTCCAGCCCGCGCCTGAGTGCGCGTCCTTTATCACCGCGACGGAGTTTGTGAAAGATAAATGCTGGAGAGGGCGCTGCCAAAGTCTTTTCCCAGTCATCAGTAGAGCCGTTGCTGACAAGATGCACCTCATAAGGGACACCTAGCTCATCGAGAGATGTCTGCAGGAGCGGGATCAGTTTGACCAAACTCGCCGATTCATTTTTGAAGGGGATGATGACTGAGATCATGAGATTAGTATAACTGATAACGGATAGTTGATAGTTGACGACTGAAAACGAATATGCGTTGGGGAAAGAGAATCGGAACCACCTTCTGTATTCTCCTCAAACAATTTATAGGAGATACATGTCATGGTGAGCTTGACGAACCATGACATGTCACACTTCGTCAAGCTCAGTGTGACTCAAAGTGCATGGCTCCTGTATAAATTCTCCGTTCTCAACTATACGTTTTCAACTATGAGTTACTGTATCATCTCGCCAACAGCTCGAGAAGCTCTTGGGGAGGAGGTTCTTGACCTTTGGGATACTCGACCTGGATCTGCTGTCCTGATGCAGATACAAAGGTCATTTGATCTACGGCGAGCTCTGAGATATGTACTACCGTCTCTGTTTGACCATTGGTTGTAGTATGAGTCTCGATACCTGGGTTTGATCCATCTCTATTCAGGGGAGGATTATCCTGTCGAGGAACTTGGGCGATCTGGTCAGGATTTGTGGGAGTGGTTGGCTGACCGTCAGAGGAGGGGGTGGCGGGGGTCTCTGAGGTGGGCTGCGTCCAGGGGAGCCAGTTGGCGATGAAGGACTGCGTGGGCTCTGGTACATAGCCAGGGTCTGAGGGAGTCAGTGGCTCACCTTCAGAGTTTACTTGGGGAGGGCGTGATCCAAATCGGGAGCTGAGCGAAATGTACTTCTCATTCACATACTCACCAAAGGGGAGACGTGCCATGGGAGTGCCATTGATAAAGTAGTCCTTGGAGAGGAAGCTGGATATGCCAAATGCGACCGCCATGATGGCGAGGATTTTGAGTCGACGGATGAGGTGAGGCATAGGGTGAAAAATTAGAGATCAATAGTAAAGGGAATTTCAATATATTGCTCGGTTTCTCCTGAGTATTTGATGTTTCCCACGATACCGGTCGATCCACGACCCGTAATGACGGTGATGCCTTTGCTTTTGTCAGCAGTTGGATCGTTCGTATTACTCGTATCAGTCGCTTTTCTGACTCCCCAAAGCAGCTCGCTCCCTGCGAGCCAGGATCTGATCTCCTCTTGACCGACGAGTTTTATGATGAGTGTGCGCGTGCCCTGTCCTTGTCTACACTCGATAAACTGGTTATTCACCGCAAACTCTGAGTATCCGAGCCTGCCAGAGCACGCTTTTAGCTCGGATCCATATTTCTTCGCAGCGATAACTATCTTGTCCCCTGCGACGAGTCCATTTCCTATCGTAATCTGATACTTCAGCCAGAGACGATTGGGGATGGTGACCGGACCATCGGTACCTGGGTCAAAGGCCCTCCCACAATAACTTCCATCTAAAATCTGTTGCGTGATATCTGGGGCAGTACAAGTGGCATTATCAAAATACGCGGTGCTCTTAAGTCCACCAGATTGAGATCTCGTTCCTTCGTAATATATCTTCGACCCAGTAGCGCATGTTTTGCGTACGCAAGTCATAGGATCGTCTGTCACCTTTATAATCACACGCTCATGTATCTTGTCAGTGCCAGGATAGAAGTTTGCTTGGAAGTCAGTGCTTTGATCAGCAGGAGGGTCAAATTTCCATATAAATTTACGATTACTCCCATCAGCTACTGATTCTACTTCCCGGGACTGATCGCCGCTGATCACTGTGGCGACATTGAGTGGATAAAGGTTGAGGTATCCCTTTGGATTGCCAGTGAGTCCCGAAACTATTGCTGTTACTACAATCTTTTTAGTAGAGCTCTTTGGGCGAGAAACCTCATGCTGGTTAGCTGGGACTGCATCGCCCTCCAAGCCTACTGAGTAGCTCTCAAGCTTTGGGACAGAGGTGGTTCCACTATCCGGTGAGCCAGCTGCGGGACAGGTGACATCTGCGGATATATCAGGAGATCTTGTATTTGTCGTCTGCACATACCAGATATATTGCCCACATATATCATCCCTTGAAAAATCTCGAACATTGAGTCGAAGCAGACCCGATTTGATATCGCCCATCCTCTTCCCGCCCGATTTTAAAATTACTTGTGCCTCAGCATCATTTGTTCCAGGAAATTTGTATTCAACTCCACCATTTTCATATTTGGCTGAGTAACCCTCTACTGGGGTTGATATTGTCGTAGGAGTTGAGGTTGGGGCTGATTGCGTCGTGGTAGGAGTGGGTGTCGGTCCTGCGCCTACAGTAAGTGATGCTACACATGTGCCACCAACAGAAACACCATCCAAGGTCATGTTGCTGTTTGAAAATTCTGATTTTGTGCCCTTCATATTTTCTGGAGGAGAGTAAGAGGAAAAACTAAGTGAAAAGGTTGCTTTTGTACCATCATTCGAGACAGCTCCTTTTTGTAGCGCCCCAAATAAGCCTTGCACGTTTAATAAAGATCCCCACTTCTTTGTACTTGATTCTATGTCAACATAGTAAATCAATTTCCCACCTGAATAATCTGCGCCTATTGTGGCATGCTCTGCTCCTGAACCATTATTACTTGTAACTATCTTAAATGACTTGCAGGTGTATGTGGGGGAAGGATTGTCTGCGCGTGCCTTCCCACTCCCCACACTCACTCCGGGGCTGTTCAGAGAGATAGAAGTGGCTACGACTGATACCATGAGAAGTGCATAGACTCCCAGCCGGGCGATATGATGAAACTTATCTATCTGGGTGTGATGGAGTTTGGATGAGTACATGTGGGTACAGTAGTATCAATATACAGGTAGAGGGGAGATGGATGCAAGCGGAAGTGAAAAAATAATTGTGAACGAACAACGCAGGGCGGAAAGAATCATAAGGTTCAATCCATCAGCTAGTGGATCAAGCTCACTATCACAAACCACGGGCGAGGAGGTGCCTCCCTGTCCATGCAATACACCCCCACTTCACTGGCGTTCAGTTTCCCCCTCGTCATGGATGAGGGGGAATGCGCTGCATGACTCCCCCTCATACAATGAGGGGGCAATCCGCCCCGCCATGGCGGGGCGGATTGGGGTGTAGAGGGTGGATGACACAAACATTACACGTAAGATGTGCGTATCGCTTGCAGCTTGTAGCTTGCTGCTTCCTTCAATCTCAATTCTCAACTCTCAGTTCTCAACTATCCATTCTTTTGTTTCTGCTACTATTATCCCATGTTCCTGCTCTCCCTCATTAGCGACTACTTTCAAAAGTGTATCAATGTCTTTATATTTCTCCCTTATTTTTTCTCCGTCGATGTGATGGTGAAGACCCTCTTTGCGCCGTGGAAGCGTATCGCACCCAAAACCAAACGGGTAGGCTTCTCCTTCAGCGACTGGGCGACTGATGTCGGGTTTGATCTCGTGTCGAGATGGATCGGGAGTGTCATGCGCGGGAGCGTCCTGATGGCCTATCTCATGATCGTCGTGCTGTATCTCCCAACCATCGCGGTGCTCACGGTGATCCATCTGATCTGTGTGTGGCCCCTCCAGTGGGCACTCGCGCAGATCCTAACACCCCCTGAGGTGGTGGAAATCAGACGTAAAAAGGCTTTTGTCTTCAGCCACACCCTCGATGCGGCAAACGAGCCACTGGTGTCGGCTTGGTACGATCGTCTCGCGGAGGTGCGCGCGCGAAAAAAGCGCTGGTGGGATCTGAAAAATCTGATGGCACATCCTCCCCTCGCCCGCGACTGGGCACAGGGCTATACACCGACTCTCGATGAGTACTCAGTCGACCTCTCTACAGACGCGAGTCATCATGAGTCGCGGCCGATGACCATCGGCCGCGAACGCGAGCTCAAAGAGATGGAGGATGTGCTGTGTAAATCTCGTGATGCAAATATCATCATGACCGGTGCTCCCGGAGTGGGGAAGACTACGGTGATCGAGTCGCTCGCTTATCGTATATATATAGGGAAAGGTCACCCGCTCTTGTCGTTCAAGCGCCTCGTCGAGCTAAATCTCGAGCGCATCTTGTCTCAACATACCGATATGAAGGTGCGAGAGGAGATCCTCAGTACGCTCCTAGATGAAGCCCATCGTGCAGGCAATATCATCATCGTGATAAACAACATCGACAGGTATGTCAGCAACGATGTGGGGAGGATAGACCTTACCATCCCTCTGGAAAAATATCTCGCCCAACCAGATGTCCAGGTTATCGGCGTCACTACTCCTACTGCCTATGAACGCTATATCCGCATGCGCGCCAATTTATCTCATCACTTCACTCCCATACAGATCGATGAGATTGACCCCGAGACAGCGCTCGAGATCCTGATGAATCATCACCGTAAATTTGAGGGTCGATACCAGGTCACCGTGCCCTATGAGACGCTTCAAGCGACGATCAGACAGTCGTCATACTTTATCACGACGATTCCTTTTCCCGAAAAAGCACTTCAGCTCCTCGACGATGCATGTGTCTATGTAAAAAATAATCAAAAAGAGGATCGCGTCGTGCGTCCCGACGTGGTCGATCACGTTCTCAGTACGAAGCTCCATGTGCCTACTGTCGTAAACGATGCGATGAAGCAACACCTCCTCGATGTAGAGCCCGCACTCAAAGCACGGGTGATCGGGCAAGATGAGGCAATCGCTCAGATAGGTTCCGCTATTCAGCGATCCTTTGTGATGCTGGGCAAACGCAAAAAGCCGCTCGCTACCTTTTTGCTCTTGGGCCCCACAGGCGTGGGCAAGACAGAAACAGCCAAAGCGCTGGCTTCGTACTTTTTTACTTCTGCTGACTCATTGATACGATTTGACATGTCGGAATTTCAGCAGGTGAGCGATATCCCCAAGCTCATCGGCGATGCGGCGACCGGTGATCCTGGTCTTTTGATCACGGCCCTCAGACAACATCCCTATGGAGTGCTGCTCCTCGACGAGATAGAGAAAGCTGCACCCGAGCTACTCAATGTATTTCTTTCACTGCTTGACGAAGGATATATCACGGATAGCACGGGGGTAAAAGTAGACTGCAAGTCACTCATGATCATAGGCACCTCCAATGCAGGTGCCATAGAATACGAGCACGTGAGACATGCGGGTCCTGCAGAGTCCAATGAGTCACTCATGCAGTTTCTCATCGATCGCCACTATTTCTCACCTGAGTTTCTAAATCGCTTTGATGGCGTAGTGGCATACACCTCTATCAACCTCGATACCGCGATACAAATCGGTCGTCTTATGCTGACGGGGATCTGTGCCGATATGCATGCACTCCATGGCGTGACCATCCAAGTAGGTGAGGAAACACTCAGAAAAATCATCTCGGAAAAATACAGCCCTGCATATGGCGCGCGCGATCTCGCGCGCGCACTCAAAGAAACCATAGAGACCCAAGTGGCGCGTCAGCTCCTCGCGGGCAAGCTCCATGCGGGAGACACGGTGGAAATATAGTTAATGGATAATTGATAGTTGAGAACTCAAAACGGCAGGTATAGCACATGTAAAGGAAGACGATTATTCTTACTAAGGTGAAAATACTACTTTGTTGTACACTATTCGCTAATCCATCTCTTAGCTCTCAGTCATCCCAGTCTCTCGTTATCAACTATCAACTATCAGTTATCAACTACTTATCATGTCCGGCAAACTCATAGTCATCGATGGAGGAGATGGATCAGGCAAAGCCACCCAGGCTGAGCTACTGATCAAGGCACTGGAAAAACGAAAGGTCCACGTGCAGTACATAGACTTTCCTCGCTATGACACCTTCTTTGGCGCATTGGTGGGGAGATATTTGAAAGGAGAGTTTGGCCCGATCGAGTCGATCTCGCCCTACCTGATCTCGCTCGCATACGCCGCAGATCGGGGCGGCCTCGCCGCACAAATCAAGACATGGCTCTCTACTGGCACCTGGGTCATCTCAAACCGATACACGAGTGCGAACTTTGCACACCAAGGCGCAAAGTTCGCATCATCAGCTGATCGCGCCCACTACTGGAAGTGGCTCGATGAGCTCGAGTATGGACAGTACCAACTCCCACGAGAGGACTTGGTCATCTATCTCGATGTGCCTCCTGCCATCAGCCAAACGCTCATAGCCAAAAAAAGCACACGTGCCTATATCGGAAAAAAAGCAAAAGATGAAGCTGAAAAAAACCTCTCACATCAGATCAAGTCACATGCGAACTATCATGATCTCCTCAAGCTCCATGCTCATTGGAGGCGAATCGATTGCACTCACAGCGCATCATCCCTGCCCGCCAACAGTGTGTCATCCCGGCGCATGCCGGGATCTCGAACATCCACCGAATCTTCTCCTTCCCCAGACTCGCCGTCATCACAACTTCGCCCCATCACTGATATACACGCCGAGCTCTTGGCATTGATTGACAGTCAGTTTTCGTGATACACTAAGGGCTCGTACGAAAAAAGTTTTTTTACTTTTTTTGTTTACGGCCCGTTGTGTCGCTTCTCTCTTTTAACGAATGTGCATATCAATTTGAGAAGCGACCTGAGCTCGTATGGATCAAAAGTTCCAGATTCTAAGCGTCCTTTTCCTGATATTCACGGTCATCGTGACATCTCTCTTTGTCCTCCGTGGCCCTCTTTCCACCTTTACGCGCGCATCTGATCAGGTCCCTTCAAAAGAAAAATCGCTTTTGATAGCATATCCACTTGTATTTCGAATCGGTGAAAAAAGCAAGGTCGACGTCTTCGTGACCACGATCGATGGCGCGCCCATCAAAGGCAAGCCTGTCTCCCTCGCAAGCGAGCTCACTCAAGTCGAGCCTCAAAATGTCACGACTGATGCAAATGGTCAAGCTACTTTTTCACTCACCGGTACAAGCCCAGGCTCTGATGTGGTGAGCTTTCGTATCGAAGGGGAAACCTATCCCTCTTCTGTCCAACTCACCATCACGGAGTAACTTTCCTTACCCACGCATGTCATTGCGAGGCTCTCTCGCTTTAGAGATCCGTGGCAATCTAACAATAATCGCATGAATGTAGGCCATCTCTTCTCCCAGCTCTCTACGGCGTCGAGTGGGAGTGGGGGAGTGTGATAAATCGTTTTGCTCACCCACTTGACACATACTAAAAAACACACTATGATGACTAACAGTAGTTGATTGAATAGAGTTGATTTATACCTATAGTAGAGGTATAATCAACACATTGGATGCAAACTGATCTGGTCTTGAAATGCAGAAAGGCTCTACTGCTGGGCACGAGTAGAGTCCCGCTTAGGCGGGATGATCGAAAGTGTCACGATGGGGAAATGTCGCTCCCCCAAGACCAAGTCAGTTTACAGTGACTAAGATACTTCGCTACCTTTTTTTCACGAGCTCTGAATGCAGAAACTACATGGAATGAACATCTATCACCGCTTCGCTTTTGTAATGCACATATGATTGTGCCATTTTCCACTTTGGTTACAAAAAGCAACGACGCTGATTTTTCTACCTTATTCTCGTATACATGCTCAGGGCGTCGCATAATCTCAGGCAACACTTTGATTATTGAGAAATATTCCTCAGCCGGTCTCTTGTCATACATGTGTTTGAGAGATTTAGTGCTCATGTAGATGTCGCATGGCTTTTCGACATCAGCTATATATTTACGGAGTCCTCTTGCAGTCTCAGCGGTAATTGTGCAAATTCTGACGGTTGTGACAAATATTGGTGCCTCTAATCCAGTGCCATCTATGTACTTTTTATGTAAGTCTAACAGCATATGTATCCCCCTGAAAAAAACCACCAAGGGTGTGGGGTAACTATTAAAGGGGGATGACGACGATCAATATTAGCTTGAAATGTTGATTTATGCAATGACATATAAAAACATATGGCTCTAGAGATATCATGAGCGTATGAACACAGCTCTCGCTATATCTCAGCCGACCGAATACCAATCCGTTAGTTGCATTCATAGGCCCATCAATATAATTGCTCTCGAGGGCGAGACCTATCCCTCCACCGTCCAACTCACCATCACCGACTGACTCTTCTGACGCGACTTCTTGATTGACAATTGATATTTGCGATTTATTTTGGAATTTGTGTATTTGGGATTTTTCTTGTTGCCTTTTTTCCTCGTCCACTCCCATGGTATACTCATACGTAGTCAAGTTGATAATTTATCATCTTTACACCTATGAATAAAAAAATCACCAAAGTAGTTATCCCCGCCGCAGGATTTGGGACTCGATTCTTGCCACAGACTAAAGCCATGCCAAAGGAAATGCTTCCCATCGTTGACAAACCAGTCATCCAATACGTAGTGGAAGAAGCAGTAGAAAGTGGCATCCAAGATGTCATCATCGTCACCGGATCACAAAAGCGTGCCATCGAAGATCATTTTGACAACCCAAGTCAAGATCTCGTACAAAATCTAGAAATGGGTAACAAGCAGGCACTCCTCGAAGCAACGCGCCGTGTAGGTGATATGGCAAACTTTATCTACGTCCGTCAAAAAGGCCCCTATGGCAACGGTACACCCGTACTTGCTGCCGAAAGTATAGTGGGGGATGAACCATTTGCGGTACTGTGGGGCGATGAGTTTATAGATGCGCGCCCCCGACGACTGAAGCAGATGATAGATGCATATCAAAAATATGGAGGTATCATCATCAGTGGTGTACGAATCACCAAGAAAGCAGATCTCAAAAGGTATGGTATCGCAGATATCACCCAGGTCGAGGGCAACGTATACAAGATAAACCACATAGTTGAAAAACCTGATCCAGACAAAGCTCCTAGTAACCTCGCCACGCACGGTGCCTATATCCTCCCTCCTTCGATATTTCGTGCACTCAAAGAGCTCAAGCCTGGTCAAGGTGGCGAACTATGGCTCACCGATGCGATCAATGTACTGAGGGACGAAGGGGTACCCGTCTATGCGGTCGAGATAGAAAACGCCAGATACTTTGATACGGGGAACAAGTTTGAATACCTAAAGACCGTCACGACACTCGCGCTCGAACACGAGGAGCTTGGTCCTGACTATAAAGAATATTTGAAGTCACTCGATCTCTCATAAGAGAAATGGTTTCCATCTTTCTGAATCGACGAGGCAGCATCACGCATTTTGGCTTGTTTTTGCCTATTTTCTTGATACAATCTAGCATTCAACTCTATGTCAGACACTCTATCTCGTGCAAAAAAACTCTTTGACCTCGGTGCTCATTTGGGCCACCGCAAGAATCGACTTCACCCACGCGCTCGCAAATTTGTATATCAGGTAGTTGATGGCGTATCCATCATCGATCTTGAGAAGACAATCGGTCAGATTGATACCGCAAAAGCCTTTTTGAAACAAGCAGGAGCAGAAGACAAATCCCTCCTCATTTGTGCCACAAAGAAGAACATCGCTGCACACGCTATGAAGCTTGCTGGCGAAACAGGATCCCACTTTATCACCACCAAGTGGCTCCCAGGACTGTTCACCAACTTTGATACGATCGCCAAAAATGTCAAGAAACTTCGCACACTCCGCGACCAAAAACTCGCCGGTGAGTGGGGCAAGTTTGTAAAGCATGAACAGGTTGCACTCGAAAAAGAGATGAAAAAGCTCGAGCGCCTTTACTCAGGCATCGTCACCATGACTAAAACTCCTGACGTCGTGCTCATCGTAGATACCAAGCGTGAGAAGAATGCGGTCACTGAGTCTGCAAAAATCAAGATCCCTTCCATCGCCATAGTTGATACCAACTGCAACCCTGATGAGATCACCTATCCTATCGTACTCAACGATGATACTCCAGGCGCACTCGAAGCAGTTTTGACTGAGGTTGCCGCCGTATACAAGCGGATTCCAAAGGTAGTATTGACTCGCCCTGAGACGATCTCAGATCGTGTAGTAGCAGTGACTGAAAAGCCAGTCGAAGTAAAATCGGCAAAACCAGCTCCAAAAGCCGAGGTTGCAAAGGTTCCTGCAAAAAAAGAAGTTGTCGAAGCTCCCGCTAAAAAAGCCCTCGTCAAAAAGGCGGCTGCGAAAAAAGCTTCTACCACAAAGAAAAAAGCAAAGTAATCACGATCTCTACACGTGCTCCCTGCAGATTGAAGTGGTCAATGCTATCTGTGATTGGTCGTTCTGAGCGGAACGAAGAATCTTATACCATCCCTCATAAACTACACCCAAATTGATTGCCATGTCGTCGCATTGAGATGCGCCTCCTCGCAGTGACTATTGGGTTTGGATTGTTGGCGATGGTATTATATCAAGGATCTTTCCCCGCCGAATCGATGGGTCAAGATGACAGCGGGTGGACTTTCAGATTTATAGGCCCCCACCAGTCCAGACCTAGATCATAGATTTCCCCGAATATTTTCTCCCTTTTCCTGTAAAATAAGCAAACTTATCTATTTTTTGCACTCTATGGCACTCGATCTGGCACTCCTCAAAAAACTCCGTGAAGAAACTGGCGTCTCCTTTTCAGTATGTAAAAAGGCCCTCGAGGAAGGCGAGAATAATATCGAAAAGGCCAAAAAACTCCTGGGTAAGTGGGGTGAAAAAAAGGCAGCAGACAAAGCAGACAGAGCCACTGGACAGGGCGTCATCGCGACCTATGTCCATCACAATAAAAAAGTTGCCTCTATGGTCGAGCTAAACTCTGAGACTGACTTCGTGTCAGGCAACGATGAGTTCCGCAAACTCGCAAGCGAGATCGCCATGCAAGTAGCTACGATGAATCCTGAGACAGTGGAGGAACTCCTAAAACAGGACTATATCCGTGATACCAGCAAGACGATCGATGGGCTCCTCAAAGATGCAGTACTGAAGTTTGGTGAGAATACCAAGATATCCCGCATGCTCCGTTGGGAAATCGGACGATAAGCAGAAGCTGCTGTATTTGAAACTGCCTGTAGTGCACTCTGCTTCCTTTTTTGCGCCTTATACGGGATTCCCTCAATTCATACTGTTAGTCATTCCCGCGTACGCGGGAATTCAAAGGCACCACACCCTTTGTTTTCCATTGGATCCCCCTGTTCAGGGGGATGACACTGTTGCGAATTGGGGGAACATATAACATCTAAAAAGAATAGGGCCGGATGCGCTTTCGCGCATCCGGCCAAAATCATAGAGCACCTCCTGATAGTACTTCGCCGCAATTTGTGCAAGTATGCTCTGCCTTTGTTACGGTGTTACCCGTATTACACTTTGGGCATATTACCCAAACACCCATATTCCTTGTACCCATTTTCTTTTTTTTAGCCTTACTTTTCATTACTCTCCTCACCGGAGGTTACAGTGAGCCACGTCTGCTCACCATGCTTCCGGTGAACTATGGACTCTGAGTATACGAGAGAGAGAGAGAGATTTGTCAAGAGCAATTGCTATAAGCTATACTTCTCCATTTCTCTGATGAGCTGCAGCACCTGATCTTTGGTATGTGCGGGGAAGTTTGCGATACGGATATGAGTGTCCTTTTGGTCTCCGTAGCCTTCTCCCACCAGATACCCGTGTCGAGCCAAGTGCTCTATCAGCTTTGCCGAACCTCCCTGCACGGCGACTACCGGGGTCGTGCGCGAACGATCAGCTGGTGTGGGTATCGTATGTGTGAGGAGCGGGTGTGCATCGATAGCCTGAGAGAGGAGCAGTGCTTTTTCATCGATCTGAGTACGAATAGATTTGATACCTTGTATACACATATCACCGAGGACTTGATGCAACAGATATATTCCGAGGACATTTGGTGTCTCGGGAGTCTGACCTTTATCATCAAATGCAGCAAGAGTCATGAAGTTGTGATACGAACCTATACTGGCTCCCGAAGTGAGTAGCTGCTGCGACTTTGCGACTGCGGCAGGGCTCGCGATGAGGATCGCCATACCTGCAGGGAGTCCAAATCCCTTTTGGACTGAGGCATACACCATATCGATAAGTGTATAGTCGATATCGGGGTAGGGGAGCGAAGAAACCGCATCGAGGGCGATCAGCTTGTCGGGATGGGCTTTTTTCACCTCGTGAATCTTCTGGATATCAAGCATCGCCCCTGTTGAGGACTCATTATGGGTGAAGCATAAAAGCTCAGCTTCGGTGGGGACGGTGATATGGTCGAGATCAATGCATGTTTCAGGAGAGTAGGTAAATGAGAGAGGATGTTTGTCGAGTTCTGTAGCAATCTGAGCAAATCTCTTTCCAAACGCATCGTGGACATAGTGAGCAGATACGCGTGCGACGGTATTTTGGATGATACGCTCCCACGCCTCATTTGCACTCGCCAGGAAAAAAATTCGATGATCAGTGGGTATGCCAAGTAGCTGTCTCAGTCGATTCTGCGTCTCACGATATAGTGCGCTAAACTCACTACTCCGGTGCGACAGAGACATGACTCCCTCAGCGACAGCTGCTTGCAAATACGTGGGGATAGTGGGATAGACTTGACTCGGCCCAACGGTAAAATACCACATACCATGAAGTGTAATGGAAAAATGATGAATGGGTACCGGAGAATACTGACGCCATTTTGTATAGCACACTTTTTCTGGTGTGCTACAATTTAGTATCTATGAACCCACTTGCTGAACTCAAAAAACACTTTGAAAGTGCCATGGAGCACCTGAAAGAAGAACTAAAGACTATCAGGACAAGCCAAGCATCACCAGCACTGCTCGAGAATATAGCAGTCGAAGCATATGGTACAACGATGAGACTCCTCGAGCTCGCTACCATCACCACTGATGGCCCTTCGGCGCTCGTGATAGCGCCTTTTGATCCCTCTACTATCCAAGATATTGAACGTGGTATCATGAAGTCACCACTGGGCATCTCGCCTTCAAATCAAAACGGTAGACTCGTCGTCCGCATGCCCCCTCTCTCACAAGAACAACGTGAAAAATATGTAAAGCTCGCTGCTCAGATCGTAGAAGAGTCAAAGGGAGTGGTCCGTGGATATCGTGACGATATTCGCAAAAAAATTCGCGCTGCATTTGATAAAAAAGAGATCACCGAAGACGACAAGTTCAGGTTTGAAAAACAGGTTGACGAGGAGACAAAAAAGATCAATGAGGTTGCCGAGACGCACCGTGCCAACAAGGAAAAAGAGGTCTTGACTGTATAAAGGTATCACTGTCAACTTTTAACAAATTTGTGTGTATCAGTGTGCGCGAATCAATATTAGCTTGTGTAGGATATTTTTACCTCTATGCCTCTCATCTCTATACTGATCTTCTTAATCATCCTCATGGTCGTGGTCTTCATCCACGAACTCGGACACTTTATCGCCGCACGTAAAAATGGAGTACTTGTCGAGGAGTTTGGGCTTGGCATGCCACCTCGTATGTTTGGCGTCCAAAAAGTCGATGGCAAATGGCAGGTCACGAAGGGCAACGCGGCTCCACTTGATCCTACACAGACACTTTTTTCTTTTAATTGGCTGCCCATAGGCGGCTTTGTGAGGCTCTATGGTGATGGCGCAGGTGGCGAGGGTGGAGCGGTAAATCCGAAGTATAAGAAACTTGCTCTAGGGTCGGCCTCTGTATGGGGTCGCTTGGTGATCATGATAGCAGGCGTGGTCATGAACGTGCTACTGGCGACAGTCATATACTATGGACTCCTCGGTACGAATGGTTTCAGGTCAGATCGTCTCCCTTTGATCGGAGATGCGACCTTCCGCTTTGGACACATCATCGAGTCTGTGGGTGCGATTGCGATACGACCTGACTCTCCAGCTGAAAAAGCAGACATCAAACCTCAATCAATCATCAAACGTATAAAGCCCCAGACCTGCGAGGTAGGTATACCCTGCGATATATACAATATCCCTTGGCAACAGGTTGAAAAAACCACCGACCTCATTGACATGGTCAAGAAGCATGATGGTCAAGCTATACAGATTGAAGTGCAGAAAAACTTTTTAAATCCTGATAGCGAGGTGGTGACGGTGGTGCCGCTCTATGATGCAAAAGAAAAACGAGCCATGATCGGTATACAACTCATCAAGTTTGTGTCCTTTGACTACTCGCAGTCACTGATTGAAAGGGTTTTGTCGGGTCCCCTCCATGCCTGGAACCTTCTGAGTTATAACTATCAAGTCCAACGCAATATCTTTGTCGAGTCATTCCGTGCACGAGATCCACGCATAGCAGGTGAAGCGATGGGTGGCCCTGTCGCTATCGCGAGTGTGGTCAGTGATACGATCAAGCGATCGGGTTCCGATACGATCAAGAACCTACTTGGCCTCACGGCACTAATCAGCCTTTCTCTTGCCTTTATGAATATCCTGCCTATCCCCGCGCTTGATGGCGGTCGTATCGCACTGCTCATCCCTGAGATGATTACCGGTAAAAAAATCAACGCTCGCGTAGAGAACTACATAAACATTGCTGGTTTTGTCTTTCTCATCGGCCTGAGTCTGCTGGTGACCTTCAAGGATGTATGGAACCTGTTTAGGTAACGGATAATTGACAATGAATAATTGAAAATTGGTAGTTGGAACTTGGAGCTTATTTGGTCCGCCGATTCGGCGGATTGTGATTTTTTGGAATTTATTTTCGAGTTGCTGTAGTACAATGTCCCATGAATCTCACTGCGACACACATAGCCATCTCAGGATCAGTCTGCTCAGGCAAGGGTACACTGGCGCGTAACCTAAAGCCGTATCTCGAGCCGCTCGGATGGACATTTTTTTCCGGAAGTGATTTTGCTCACTCATTTGCACCACAGTTTTACGATCCTGCCATCCTACAAAACAAACACCATCACACTGCTCAAGACTACTCCGACGATACTGACAGACAGATAGATCAAAAAATGCGAGATTATTTTACCAATCATACCTACCATGTGATTGAATCATGGATCGCGGGGTACAACGCGCGCGAGATCCCAGGGGTGCTAAAAGTGCTCCTCATGTGTAGCCATCCTGATGTCGTGGTGGAGCGTATCATGAACCGTGACAATTGCACGGTAGAAAAAGCAAAAGAACACCTCAAAGCGCGAGAATATGCAAACCTCACCAAGTGGTCACGTCTCTACGGTGATCAGGGCTTTT
The DNA here is from genome assembly GCA_964620925.1 of uncultured Gammaproteobacteria bacterium. Lineage (GTDB taxonomy): Bacteria > Patescibacteriota > Microgenomatia > UBA1406 > GWC2-37-13 > JAGOLU01. The sequence continues at coordinate 89,502 of CAZUKL010000002.1, forward strand.
TTGATCCTCAGAAGTTTGATCTCATCATAGACACCTACTCGAGTGGGCCTATGGAGACGCTCGGCAAAGTCCTCGACGCCATCCACTACCGGGCGAAGTGATACGAAATTCCTTCAATTCCTTTACGAACTACGCCTCCATACTCGCTTTAGCTTGTATTGCCCTCTCGTAGTCTAACGAGGGGGAGTTTGGTGCCTGACTCCCCCTTGTCAAAGGACGAGGGGGTAACTGAACGAAGTGAAGTGGGGGTGTAAAGATTCGACTGACACCCCCGCCCCGCCTCCGCCAGCTGGCAGAGCGGGGCACCCCCTCGTTGGGAAACGATGGGGTGTTTGGAGACTGACTCCACCCGAGGGGGAGATGAGTTGAGGGAATTCCGTATGAGGAAGCCTAGATTCCGGCAGGAGTTTATCCCGATGTCTATCGGGGCCGGAGTGACAGTAGTAACAAATGATCTGCTTTCGTTGTTGGATTAGACTTTATAGACTTTCGACTGCATAACCCTTTCGTTCTACGCTCTACGCTATTTGTCATACGCTATACTTCCCCCATGTCACACCCTCCCTTTGACCTCGCGGCCCACCTCAAGTCGGAACATAAAAAGTCACCTTTCTCCACCTACCTTCGCGAGATCGTGTACGGAGGTAACGATGGCATCGTCACGACGTTTGCAGTGGTTGCAGGTTTTGCAGGTGCCGGATCACCAGCGATGAGTGTGGGACTGGGACCGCTCACCGTCATACTCTTTGGCATCGCAAATCTCCTCGCTGATGGCACGGCGATGGGTCTGGGGAGCTTTTTGTCGGTCCGATCGGAACAGGATTTGTACAAGTCAGAGTTCGCAAAAGAGCTCAGTGAAGTAAATACGCGCGTTGAAATGGAAAAAGCCGAGACGACACAGCTTTTTGTAGGGCAAGGCTTCACTCATGATCAAGCAGTCCAGCTCACGGGGATTTATGCTACTAATAAACCTGCATGGGTAGACTATATGATGAAGCATGAGCTCGAGATGAATGATCCCACCGAAGACAAACCTGGACTTATGGGCTTGATGACCTTCATCTCATTTGTCACCTTTGGATTTATCCCTTTGATACCGTATATATTTCTAAAGTCTGAAGGGCTGTTTGTGCTTTCTATAGGCTCCACAGCCATCGCCCTCACCTTGCTCGGTGTCTTGCGCTATGCAGTCACCAAGGAAGGAATACAGCGCAGCATCGGCGAGACACTGATGATCGGCGGCACCTGCGCAACGCTTGCATATATAGTCGGACTGTACTTTAGGATCTGATCCGTTTATGCGCATCTGGTCACTCCATCCCTCACTCCTGGATGCAAAGGGTCTCGTAGCGCTCTGGCGCGAGACGCTCCTCGCCAAGCATGTACTACAAGGTGATACCAAGGGATATACACAACACCCACAACTCACCCGATTCAAATCAGTTGCTGACCCGCTCGCAGCTATACATCTATACCTAAGGATCGTCTACGAAGAGGCAGTTAGAAGAGGGTATGCATTTGATGGTTCAAAGTTTGAGGTACGAGATGAAAACGTGCACATCACGGTGACTCAAGGCCAGGTTGCATATGAATATGCTCACCTCATGAAAAAACTACTAGCTCGAGATCGTAAAAAGCATGAGGAGAATACAAAGCGTACCGATCAGCTTATACATCCAATCTTTACACTGATACCCGGCAGCATTGAGGAGTGGGAAGTGGTGCAGTAGATTTTGTACTATAATCTTCACTATGATCAAGAAGCCATTCGTACTTTCAGGCGGCGGTGCGCGTGGATATGCACATCTTGGTGTCATGCAGGCGCTTTCTGAGCGGGGGATCGCACCTTCGGCCATATCAGGCACGAGTGCGGGAGCTATTATCGGTGCCTTTTTAGCAAACGGATATTCGGTCGCGGAGATACGTCAGCGTATCTCCGCGACCTTTAAACCTTCACGCCTTCCCTTACTCGAGATCGCCAAAGGGATCTACACACTAAAAAATCTCGACGACTTCCTCCACGAGAATCTCAAAATCACCAGGTTTGAAGACCTGCCTATACCTCTCTATATCACTGCTACGAACTATCATAATGGACGTCAAAAAGTATTTCATTCGGGCAGCATCATTGATGCAGTCCTTGCTGCCACGTCGATTCCACTTCTTTTTCCACCTACCATCATCGATGAGGTGCCCTATGTCGATGGCGGTCTCTCAAACAATTTGCCGGTGGAGCCATTTGCCTATCACAAAAGTGGTATGGTCTGTATTCATGTAAATCCCGTAAATACATACACTCCTACCAAAGATCCCATAGCGACACTAGATCGAGTGCTCAATCTGACTGCTCGGGAGATCGTCCATCGCTCAATGGATGAGTGCTTTCTCTTTGTGGAGCCGCCTCAGCTCAGCGAGTATGGGATCTTTGACTTTCACCAGCTCGAGGAGATCTATGCGATCGGCTATGAGTATACAAAAGCGATGACCCTTCCATCGCATGTGCCATCTCTGAGTTTTTGGAAGAGGATCCAGCACATTCTCAATCAATCGTGATAGTCAAAATGCTCAGCAATATCTGGTATGATGCACCGATATGTCATGGCTTTGGCTTTCATTTGCATCAGCATTTGCACAATCTATCAGTGGACTGGTACAAAAAAATCACATTTCAAAAAACTTCAATGACAGTATTCTCACTGGCTGTCTCTTTAACTTTTTAGCAGGAGTCATGTGCCTGGGTATCGGTGTTGCTTTGGGTGAGTTTGCGTGGACCTATACTACTTTTTCATTCGTGCTCACGCTCATCGTCAGTGTGGGATATATGCTCAGCACTGCTGCATATTTCGAAGTATTGCGCTATACCGACGTATCTCTCCTTACGATATTTGGCTCACTGCGAAGTGTCTGCACGCTGATCGGCGCTTATGCGCTGTTTGGGGAGGTGCTCAACCTGCATCAACTCATCGGTATGTGTTTGGTTTTTTTAGGCATCGTCGTCACTCAGCGCCGTCATCGTACTCATCTCACCGCTCGTACACTTGCATTGGTGTCGGTCTTTGTACTCTGTGTGGGCCTCGGTCAGGTAGCAGAGCGCTATATCTCACATCACATGAACATCTATCTCTATCTTTGTCTTGCCTACTGTATACCATCAGGTGCCTTATTTTTGATCCAGTACAGGAAGCAGCAGAGACCACTCCTACGCAAGAAACACACCATAGGTACAGGTCTTATCGTTGCTTCAACATTGGCTGTAGGATCGGTCTTGCTTATGAGAGCGATCCAATATGCCCCCACAGCTACTCAGCCTTCCATTGTCAGTCAATCTCGGGTCGTCATTACCGTGATTTTGGCTGCTCTTTTTCTCCATGAACGCACCCATCTTCGCACCAAACTCTTCTCGGCAGTACTGTGTGTCTTGGGGCTCATTTTGCTCAAATAGTCATGTGTTATACTTTCACCTGTTCCTGACTCCCATCAGGATATCGTCCGCGGGCAAGGAAGCGTAAAGCTTCACGAACCGCCTCCGCAAGACCTGCGACACAACAAACCAAGACTTTCGTCATATTGAACTAATTTCAGGATCTTATACGCAAAAGATGCTGAACTAAATTCAGCATGACACAAGAAGTAAAGTAAAGTGGTACCTCTCTGCCCCTGGCGGAGACTTTACGATAGTGACATTTTGTCTGTCCTATGATTCGGTATCACTTTTTTCAACACCAAAAACATTTGAAGCTTCCAGATGCGGTGTCTCCATGTTTTATGCATCAGACACATAGTAAAGATGTAAGTTTTGTGTCCAATGCTGATCACGAAGTACATGCAGATGCGATGGTGACAACACAACCAAATCTTGCCCTTTGTGTCAAGACAGCAGACTGCTTGCCTATCCTTATAGGCGATTCCACAAACTGTGTAGTTGCGTCTATCCACGCCGGCTGGAAAGGTGTTCGTGACGATATCATCGCACATGCGATCCGTCTCATGCTCGAGCATGGCGCAGATAGTAACAAACTCAAAATACATATCGGTCCCTCTGTCCGATCATGCTGCTACAACGTGTATGGCGCTCGAGCTGAAGCATTCAAACAACAGTTTTCCGAATATCCTGTGATATTTAGGCATGTTGGTTCCACCTCATATCTCGATCTTGCTGCATGTGCGCATATCCAACTCAAAAAGCTCGGGGTCAAATCAGAATCTATACACCAATCACCGATCTGCACATCGTGTTCGCCAGATCTATATCCGTCATATCACCGTGATCAGTCCTATACTGATACAATGCTGAGTGCGGTATGGATCGAGCGTGATCCTGTGCCTGTCAAGACTTGATGACTTTAGACTTTATAGACTTTATAACTTATTTTATCCCATGCTCTACTCCCATCTTTTCGGCAAAACATCCAAGACAGTCAGCGAAGATACAAATATCTCTACCAAATACTTGGTGCAGGGAGGATACATCCGCGAGTCTGTCGCGGGGCGTTTCTTTATCCTGCCTTTGGGCTGGCGCGTCATGTCAAAGATCATGAAAATCGTCAAGGAGGAGATGGACGCTATCGGATCTCAAGAGATGATCACGCCGACACTTCATCCGCTTGAGCTCTGGGCAGAGACGAACAGGACGAATACTGCAGGTTTTGAGCTGATGAAGGTGACTGACCGCCGCGGCGCTGAGTTTGCACTGGGGGGAACAGCCGAGGAGATGTTTGTAGATCTCATCCGCAAGTTTAATCTGAGCTACCGGGACCTTCCGATCGACCTGTACCAGTTCTCGAACAAGTTTCGCGATGAGATGCGGGCTCGTGGTGGGCTCTTGCGGGTACGTGAATTTATCATGAAAGATGCATATAGCTTTGATACCGATGCCGAAAAATTTAAAATCACGTATCAGCGCTACGGCGAGGCTTATACGAGGATCTTCAATCGGCTAGGACTCAAGACCTATGTGGTCGCTGCTGACAATGGATACATTGGCGGTGAGTACTGTCATGAGTATGTGGTCGAGTGCGCGGCGGGGGAGAGTACTTTTTTCACTACAGACGATGAGAGCTATGTCGCGCATGAGGATGTTGCACAGTTTGCCCGCGTGCCCGCAAATGCCGGCGAGGAGATGAAGCCCTTTGAGATCATCGCACAGCCTGCGTGGGTACAGACTATGGAGCATAATGTGAAGCACTATGGCAAACCACGCTCTCATTATCTAAAAAATGTCGTGTACAAACATCGTGTCACTGGTCAGATCGTGATCGCAGTGTTGACTGGAGATCTCGAGGTAAACAAAACGAAACTCGAACAGGCGATCAAGGCCGTAGGACAGCTCGAAGATGCCACTGCCGAAGATCTGGCATCGATGGGGACCAAGACAGGCTATGTACATTCGTGGGGACATAATGCCAGTCGACAGTCGTCAGTCGAAAGTCAAAAGTCAGTAATGTATGTAGGGGATGTGGTGCTAAAGGATGCGCGGAACCTCATCGGAGGTCAAAAGGAGGAGACGACCGATAGTGTGAATGTGAACTATGGGCGTGACTTCACGTGTGAGGTGATAGCAGATATCGCACTTGCCAAGGACGGAGATATGACACCTGAAGGGAAGGTGCTTCATATAAAAAAGGGTATCGAGGTCGGAAATATTTTCCAGCTCGGTCATCACTACACGACCCTCATGAAAGGTGCAGAGTTTGTAAATGAAAAAGGAGAAAAGGTACCGCACTATATGGGATGCTACGGCATCGGTATAGGCCGCACTCTCGCGACCATCATCGAGACCTCGAGTGACGACCGTGGCATCGTCTGGCCGGAGTCAGTCGCCCCATACAAAGTACACCTCATCGGACTGGATATGCAGGATGAGTCCATAAAGTCGAAGGTCCATAAAGTCTATACAGATCTCAAGGAAAAATTTGGGGATGAGGTGCTCTTTGACGATCGCGATGCACGCGCAGGAGAGAAGTTCGCCGATGCGGATCTCATCGGTTGCCCGATCCGTCTCGTCATCTCCAAACGCACACCTGAGGGAATGGTAGAGATGAAGAAGAGGAATGAAAAAGAATCCAAGATCGTTTTGATTGCTGACTTGTGAGACTCCCACTTGTCCGCCGATTTGGCGGATGAGGGGGAAGGGGATGTATTGAAACGAAATGAATAGCGTTGTCCAGCTCCCCCTTGCGTAAGCGAGGGGGTGACGGAACGAAGTGGAGTGGGGGTGTAATTAGTACTCTACACCCCCTCCCCCTTTGGGGGATGCCCTCTCATCTGGAGATTAGGGGGAGTTTGTAGTCTATAAAAAAGAATAAACCCAGATGCACTTTCGCGCATCTGGGTCTGAGAAAACTAACCAACTTTAGTTTTCTTTTTACTGCCACATTTGCGGCAAGTATATAACTCGTATCTTCCATTAGCATTCTTATCGACCCCAGTGTACTTCCAGTCGTGCTGGCAGTCCTTGGGGTGTGCGTCTTTCTGACTCACACAATTTGTTGGTATTAATTCATTTACTAGCATTTTTGCTCCTTATTTTTATCCTCACCGGAGCAATAGAGTGAGCCACATCTGCTCACCATGCTTTCGGTGAGATTGTGAACTCCGAGTATACGAGAGAGAGAGAGAGAGGAAAGTCAAGAGCAATTACTCTAGGTTACACTTCGTCCATTCATCCCAAAATCGGGGAAAGGTCTTTTTGACTACCTCAGGATGATGTATGACGAGGGTGGGGAGCTGCGCCTGGGCTACTGCAAAGCTCATCGCCATGCGATGGTCCTGGTACGTATCGATCGCCGCGGGATGGGGATCGCCGCCATGGATGATCAGCGTGTCTACATCCGGGGACTCTGTGCGTATGCCCATCTTTGCCAGCTCGGTCTGTATCGCGACGACTCGCTCAGTTTCTTTGAGTCTGAGTGACCTGACACCCGTCAATGTACTTGTCCCCGGGGCAAAGGCGACAAGGACAGCAAGCGTCTGCGCTTGATCGGGAAAGTCTTCCATATTCACCGTGACTGGATGGACACCTCGACCGGTGACTTGGAGCAGCGATGTGTCGAGATGACAGGTGATGTGTCCCGTATCAATCAAAAACTCCATAAATTTTTTATCACCTTGCCTACTAGCAGGGTTTAGATTTGCAAGAGTAAGGGTCTTCATTTTGAGCGCTGCGAGAGCGAAAAAGTATCCCGCTGCCGAATAGTCTCCCTCGACGATATAGGTGTTTGCATCCAAGTGATACTCAGCAGGTTCGATCTCATAGTATGTATGCAGTCCATCAGGTACCCGCACTCCCCACTCACCCATCATCGAAGTGGTCATATCTACATATGGTTTGGAAATGAGATCGCCTCCGATATTGATACGTAACCCTTGGGGGAGGACTGGCGCGATCATAAGAAGGGCAGAGATATATTGACTCGATATGGTGCCTGGGATAGAGACTGAATGCTTGAAGGGTGGAGATTCTTCACTTCGTTCAGAATGACTGACCACGGGCTTCGTATGACTCGGCGCATGTTCAATATGACGATGAAATATATTGTTGCCATGCACCACTATCTTCTGGCATCCCTCAGTATCCAGCGAATAATCTATATTAAATCCAATTTGCTGCAGTGCGACAATGAGCTCCTTGATGGGTCGTTGAGTCAAACGCTTTTCACCTGTTATGACATGAGTGCCAGGTATCAGACAGACAAAGGGGATGATAAATCGATAGGTCGTACCGGATTGGCGACAGTCCAATGTTGTATGTCTGTAGGGGTCGCCTCCTGCCAAATCAAATAGAGAGTTATGGACAATGATCTCGGTGTCAGTCTGCGCTATTTGCAATCCAAGGGTACGCAAACATCTGATCATAGCTGATATATCATCGCTGACCAAAAAGTTTTTGATGGTGACGGGGCCGCGCGTCAGCGCGGCCATGATAAGTGCACGGTTTGTGTATGATTTGGAGCCTGGTATAGATACATGAGGAGTCATAGTGTAGCGAGAAACTGTATCATTTCGTCATCAGAGGAAGCTTGGTCAAAACATGCCTCTCCAATCATCTTCAGAAGCACCAAAGACAAACTGCCACTCGTATTTTTTTTATCTTGTTTCATACGAGCAAGAAGTTGGGAGGGCGTCATCGATGTCGGGATGCGCGTCGGAAGACCACAGAGTGCAAGCATATTGATAAGTGCCTTCAAGTGCGCGCCTGTGGGGTCAAGTGCAGGAAAACGCGTACATGAGAAAGCAAACTCTGCGACCATGCCGATAGCGATAGCCTCACCATGCAAAAGCGGGGACTGAGTGGGTATCTCGTGGGAAAGAGCTTCTACCGCATGTCCGATGGTGTGACCGAAGTTTAATATTTTTCGTGTACCTTTTTCGGTAGGATCAGACTCGACGATGGACTTTTTGATCAGCACTGAGTCTCGGACGATCTCAAGAAGCTCACCACTCTCTTCGCTTGAGCTCTGTATGTGTGCATAGACTCGCTCCAGATACGATGGGTCGGTGATCAATCCATGCTTGATGATCTCGGCGAATCCAGCATTTTTCTCACGTGCCGGAAGGGTGTGGAGGTGTGCCATACTGATAATGACTGCATGAGGTTGTTGAAATGCGCCCACACTATTTTTTATACCTCCCACATCGATGGCAGTTTTGCCACCTACTGATGCATCTACCATAGATAGTAGGGTGGTGGGAATCTGGATGAATGGTATACCACGCATGTAGGTAGATGCGGCAAATCCACCCATATCACCAATCACCCCTCCTCCTACATTTATCACTACCGAGCGTCGGTCAAGGTGGTGCGATAGCATCTGTGTCCAGATGGACTCAAGTGTATGCATACACTTGTAGGCTTCACCTGCAGGGACGATGATGTGAGGAGCCTGTATCTCGCATGCTTCTTGAATACTTTTAGCAATTGCAGCAGTATTGGCATCAGACAGAAATATACACGCCGAAAAGGTTGACAAATCAACCTGTGACAGAGCCTCTCTAGTGATGTCTTTACCCATAAAAATGGGATACGACTGCTGACTAACTGCAGGTATAGCTAGAGTTATGACGTCCATGAAAGATGTGAATGAAGATAATCCGCAAATGCACGCACTGCGTTTTTAATATGTTCGTGATTAGCACGTGATATCTGAGTGCGCATACGGGTATTGGTAGTTTTTCCGATTTTAGTCATGAGCTCAAATCCAGAGCCCGCGATGGTGATCGCTTTTGGATCGTGAGTCTGTACAAAGTCTAGCAGCGCGCGTGATACCAACCCTGGCATGTGAGAAATAGAGGCGACGAGGCGATCGTGCTCACTGGCATCCAAACGCACTGCTACTGATCCCGCATATTGTATAAAGCCCTCGAGCTTCTGCAACGCACCTTCACCCTCAACAATGGGCACCACTACCCATGGTCTGCCTGCGAAAAGTGATGTCTGTGCAGCTTCTTTGCCACACGCTTGTGAACCTCCCATTGGGTGTGTTGGTATCAAATGGTATGAAGGGTGTGCAGCGGCAAGCTGTGCAAATCGCTGCGCTATATCGCCTTTGACACTGGCTACATCGATGATCGTGCATCCAGCCATCAGACATCCGCTCTCGGCGAGCTGCGTAGCTATGTGACAGACTGATTCGATAGGCGTGGCGATGATTATGAGATCGCAAGCTGAAAAATCGTGAGGGTTCCAGTCGTGGTTTTTGATGGTATATACCACTTCATCGTGGGGATACCAGCTGTTTTTTGCTTGGATAATATTTGCTATCGACCTCCCAATCAGGCCATCACCAATGATACCTACCTGGCTATAGGGTGACTGCGGATGGGCACGGAGATGGCGAATATTCTTTGACATGTGAAATAGCTTTCCGTATACATCGGTGATCCCATCCTGGAGGATAGGATTTATGGTATGTGCGCGGAGCTTTTCCAGTATTTGTCCTTCGCGCACGGTGTCGGTGTATGGCACCCCTTGCTGGCTATTTTTCCAATCAGCCACTTTCTCTGTCAATGCAAGCCGCTTCTCGAGTAATGAAATAATCTGAGTATCTACTGCATCAAGTTCGCAGCGTGTATGGTCAAGCGTATTCATATGTCTATGATACCAGCTTTGTAAATACCAAGCACCAGAAGGCGGTCACAGTTTGCACGAATCTGTTCTATAGCAGACTCTATATGCGGCGCTTGATCGTGAGTATACTCAAAATCGACATAAAACTGGTACTCAAACGGCTTCCCGTGAATGGGGCGTGACTCAATCTTGGTGAGATTGAGCTGATGATCGCTGATAACATGGAGCGTTTTTATGAGACTGCCGGGTCGGTGTGCCACCTCAAATTGGAGTGAGCACTTGTTTGCTTCTAGTATCTTGTGCGTGTCTTTTCGTACATATATAAAGCGTGTGTAGTTTTTTTTGTCGTCTTCGATGTTGCGAGCTTGGATGGCGAGTCGATATAGGTGAGCAGAGTCTGCGCTACCTATCGCTGCCATTGAAAGATCATCTGATGCGGCGATAAGTGCTGCTGCAGTCGCAGTATCAGCGGCTACCGTAGGCTTCATCCAGGGATGAGCAGCAAAAAATGCTTTGCATTGCTCGAGTGCCTTGGGATGTGAGTACACTGTTTTTATCTCTTTGAGTCTCGCATCACCTGATGAGGTTCCCTTTTTACTGAGTAGGAAGTGCTCCACTTTGAGATATTGCTCGCCACAGATAGATAGGGGATAGGTGTTAAATAGGTCATAGTTTTCATATATCGAACCGGCAAGACTATTTTCTACAGGCACGACACCGATCTCTGCATCACCCATAGATACAAGTTTGAATACTTCGGCAAATGAGACACATCCCATATAGGTATGGTCAATGCCATAATACGCGCGCGCAGCGAGGTGACTGAAACTGCCAGGTTTACCGATGTGAGCGATAAGAGACATGTGAATAATTTAAAATAAATAATTTAAAAATGAGTTTAAGCTTGTGGTTATATCATTGTCATGGTGAGCTTGACGAACCATGATACATCAAACAGGCGATTGTAAATTTCTAAATCTTGCAACTGCTTCCACGATATCACGTAGCTCTTCAAGTGTCACATGCTGATCTGTATCTGTCGTGGAGGTGCCAGCCTCTATCAGTGCCCCATCATACAAGTAGCTTTCATCTGGCATCTTCATTTGCATAGCATCGATCGTGGCTGCAGCGATATGCATACGCATCTTTGGTCCGAGTGAGTGACTCGGATCAAAAAGTAGTGGAGTGCCAGCGCTCACCTTCATGCGTCGCGCAGTCTGATGGATTGGTATACTGCGATAATCACCACGCTGGTGCGCCTCGATGCCACGCTGGATCATATATACCTGATCTTTTGGCATCTGTGTATATGCCACGAGCCCTCCCCACACCTTTTCTAGGGGAGTCTTGGCAGTATGGTGTGAGCTCTCAGCACTGGTGACTGATTCTCCGAGGGACTTGCCATTTTTGATACCGATACACCAGTGGTTTGCGTTTGCGATAGCAGCCATCTCGTGGAGTGGCCATCCGAGCTGGTTCACCGCAGGGTTCCAGGGGAGGAGCTTGCCCGCAGGTATCTTGCCCGACAGGGGAGTGAGCTGGATCAGCGGTGAGCACACCTCAGTCGCGATGATAAATCCTGTTTTTTCAAATATATCAATGGAAACTTTTGCGCTGGGAGCCATCTCAAATGAGGTGATGGGCTTGCCCGCTAGGAGCTTCTTGAGATTTGCAGCGTATACATCGTAGTCCATACCCATGCCTTTGCCATCGGATGAGAGCTCTGTGCGGGACTTTATACCTACCACCCTGGTTCCTGCAATAGCCTTCTGCTTTTTACCTGCGGTATTGGTCACGGTCATCGTGGACATCTCCATAATCTCAGACTTGTTCTTTTCGTCGACTGAGCATGGACCTGCAATGATCAAGCATGACGAGTCATCAGTCGACAGTCGTAAGTCGTCAGGGGATGTTTTGGGATTCATATTTATATTTTAATTATTTGTAAATTGTAGACTGCAAATTTTAATTGGTAATTAAAAAACCCCGCCTCGTGGGCGGGGGGTTTTGTCTTTTGTACTTGGATTTTAGCCAAGAGACTTCCCTCCGCCTAGGGCGGTAAAGTAAAAGTAGGTAAAGTACTTTTGGGAAATCATGAGGGACAGTATACAGATCGATAAGCCATTTGTCACAAAGAGAGAAGTTTGAATGAAGTGTCTTGTTTAGGAATACCTACTCTGCGCCAGCCAACTAAATTGATGGCGGACTCTTTTGTATGTCATCCCGTGCTCCGACACGGGATCTATCCCCTTATACTGTTGTTATGCACGGGATCCCGATTTTCATCGGGATGACAGAGGAATCAAGATGCAGAATCCTGACATCGTAATAGTTGACTAATACAATCCCCTCGCCTGTCCGCCGAAGAGGCGGGAACGAGGGGATCCAAAGTGAAAGGAACGTGTCTAGTGCCTTTGGATCCTCCCTCCAGAGGCGGGCACGCGTGTTCACGAGGATAACTGGCAGAAAGCCTGCCACCAATGGCATTGACTATGCTATCAGGCATGAAGTTGCACATTGCTACTTTTTCACCCGCTGGTACACCTCCACATCGCCATTTTTGTAGATACGACTATAGTGCGGATCGTGTTGTAGCTTCTCATAGACGGGGACTAACTTGTCCTTTTCAGCATACTCATATATCTCACGGAGACGAAGTAATACATAGGTAGCCTTTTCATAGTGTGGACCAAAGTCGTAATAATAGCGACGGCTCGTGAGATAGGGAGCGAACTGTCCAGTCGCGGAAACGGCGATGTCATCGCGACTGACAATCTGCCGAAAGAGTGCAATGTCTGAGAGCTCGGAGGCAGATGCCCCGAGGAGGGCCGTTTCGTTTTTGAGAGAGTAAGGGAGCGGACTATCTAGGTATCCAAAGAAAAGTGTACCCACAACGCACATCAGGGGGAGGTAGCATATCCAGCGTGCATGTTTCAGGCGATCGAGAGTATCGATAAGCGCGATAAAGACCCACGGTGTGATAAGCGCAGTGTAGTGAAAGTAAAAGCTCTGCATCTGGGGACTGCTGGAAAGGAGATTTATGAGTAAGTCGGGCAAAGTAACAAGGGCAATGGGGGAGAGGAGCGAAGCGAATGCCAGCGGACCAAATACCAATGTGCTGTACTTCAGCGTCTCAAATGAGGTGAGCTTTGTCAGGTATTGGAAAAGTATATGCCCATACACAGGGTCTTTACCAAAGTAGCTGAGCGCAAAATGCGAATCAGACCGATACGATGGCATGAGTATAAATACAGACCACAGTGAGTATGCCACCGCACTAAGACCCATCAGGATGATGAGCCATTTGCCGATATTCCAACGATGCCGAGTCCAGCGAGAAAGGGGGACATGCGATCTGCCCACACTCCGATACAGCTCGACGAGCATCCACACGCCGATCGTCAGCCCCACGTGCTCTTTTGTCAACATCGTTAAGATGAGAAACAATCCAAACCAGCGATAGCGTTTACAAATCCACGCGTAGTACATCCACGGCACCAGTCCTAAGCACAGCGATACAGCATGAAACTCATACAGTGTGACCCGCTCTAGCGGCGGATAGAAAAGATAGAGGAGTGGGATGAGCCAGACCCAGGTGCCTTTGCTCGTCGTATCAAGCTGTTTTTTCCGAACGATTTTGTAGAGTGCATATGCTCCACTCGCCGACACCAGGATTTGCAGAATCAGCAGCGTCTCTGGCCCTTCGTAGATAAAGTAGAGTGGTGCGAGGAGTCCCAAAATTACATCGTTGTGTATCGCCATCCGCTTGATCTGACGACCTGATCCATGCGGATCAGTGAGCTCGAGCATGCGCGAGGCTGACGCCTCGCGCAGACTCATATACGAGTTGTATACCGTCTGATGCATGATCCCCAGGTCAAAGTACGAAGTCCACAGCTGACGCATACGCCCCAGAGAGAGGAGTGTGAAGTACACTACAAACACTACCATCGCTCCGAGTACGATAGACTGAGACCGGTGCGAGCGTGATACGAGCATGTGGTGTAAAGTGTAGCACAAGTGACACATATACCATGGCTTCTGAGGTATAGTTTTGCTACTATTACTGCGTCACTATGATCAAGCATCGCAACCTCTATGTAGCAATTAGTATCGGCATCATCTTGGGCATCGCGTCAGTCTTTGTATACAGACCTGCACCACAAACTTCTAAAAAAAATCCCTCCCCACTCACAAACGTTGCAGCAAGCAGCAACGTGCCGATACAGGTGCAAGTATCCATTGACCAAAACTCACCAGGAATCCCTATCAACAAGCATCTGTGGGGGGTGAACTATGATCAGTTTTCCGACATAGACACGCTTGGCAAATTCAGTAAGATCCTCATCCAAAATTCCAAGACGAAAAGCCAAGCTGATGATAGACCTCGCATGCAAATAAAATCTTCAGCTGAGTTTGGTGGTCAAATAAATGGACTCAGTGACAGGAAGTTTCCAGAGAAAAATATTTCATTGTTGCGATTTCCCGGAGGATGTGGGAGCGAAAGTTATGACTACGAAACAGGCAAAATCACACTCAGAGATCGAAAAACAAAAGAATTTTATGAGGTTGCTAGCTTACCTCTCAAGGACTTGATATTGTCAACGAGAGACAAATTTCAGCTGATCTATACTATCAACATGGATATATATGGCACGTGGAATCCGTGCGCTACTCTTGTAGAGCACCAGACTTTTCCCTTTCCACTCCACAAATCTACCGATCCAGTTTCTGAAGACTTTCGCAGGAAGTTAAAACTGAGACTTATATCTGATGCACAATCAATTGTTGAAAAGTACGGAAAGGACATCGTGTATTTCGAACTGGGTAACGAATACTGGCTCCCGATATCTAACTACAATGGAGAATATTTGGATCTAGCCATTGATTTTGCAAAGGCAATGAAGTCAATTGATCCATCGATCAAGCTCATTGTTCAAACTGGACCCTTTACTGTTCCTATGGACCCATGGAACGGAGCGATGAGAGACGTATTCGTTGGAAGAGACGCTATGAATATTCAATGTCAATCGAGCTCTACCAATACCACAGTTCCCTGCTTTGACTACGCTCAAACACATTGGTACTCCTACAATAGACTCTTTGATACGCACACCCATATTCCTCGCGCACTTGAATATCCTGGGTACAGTATTGATTCAGTAGGTAGACTTGGATTTTCTCCCCTCTTTGACCTCCCAGCGAAGTGGTCAAGTTACAGCAGCAACGGTTCGCCTCTTCCTATAGCAGTCACCGAATGGAATATCATTTATGGCACTTCATCTGAGTCGTTAAACTCAGCTACCAACATGGATACGGCGTTCTTTACTTTGGAAACACTCTTCGAGTATGTCGAGCGTGGCGCTCGCATAGCGGTACTACACAACACAAACCTCATGCAGTATAACAATTCCGTGAAGTATCCGTTCTTTCTTACTTCTATGCTTCAAGGAGGCTCTCTTCTCTCTTCGAAGACATCAGGTGCTCCCATTGTGACTACTTGCTATCCTCACTGCAACAACAAAAACTCCTTCCCCTTAGTCACCACCTATACAGGTCGCAGTAGTGAGGGCGAGCTCTATGTATTTATCGCGAATCACAGCGATGACAAGGCTGCAGTTCTAAATTTTTCCGGGATTGATGGATACAATGCAGCTGAAGCAGTGACCATCTATACAAACGATGGATATGGTAATGAAAAAGGGAGTACCATCCTGACCAAAACTGAACAACTCACCAGCCTGCGAGATGTAAAAGTGGCACCCGTGTCCATCACTCGTCTCATGCTGAAGAAGGGCGCCCCAGCCCCTCCACAGAACCCTGTTTCTACCTCTCTTCCAAGTAGAACTTGCAACATTGAGACCATAAACTCAGGCAAGTTGATCAGCAAGCCGCGATCAGACGGCTCTCCTCCTGTTTTTCAGATAAGAAAAGCTCAGGTAGAGCAAAACAAATTATCAGAGTCGAAAGATATGCGTATCGCCGCTGAGCCGGTGGGAAGCTATGACATGAGCTTACATATTCGCACAACCAACCCGGGTGATTGGTGGGATAGACTAAACCCTGACAGCATATTTGCAACCACCTCATTCGCTGCCAATACTAATGTCCATGAGGTAAGAGTACAAAATTTAGACATTGGTACGTATGAAGTGGCTTGCAATGTAGTTTTGAGATCAGAAAGTAAAGGCTGCTCAGGGGCAGTGGCACCAGGAACTACCGATACGAATGGCAGCATAACGTACAATCACTGTCTCGGCACATCACTCATACGCCTTGAGGTCATTGATGGGACGCTTCCACCTACTTCGCCATCCCCATCTATTTCTCCTTCACTCTCGCCCTCTCCTGTTACTATACCTAACGAGCTCACCATCACGCACCATCTCTTTGTCAAAAAGCCTACAGAAGGTGACGATACGGCACCATACCGCGACTACAAGAAATTCACGATTGGAATGATTGATGACGCTGGAGTACAAAAACAGTACTGTACCAAGAATCTTGACACCAATGAGTTTGAGTACGCATCAGGCCAATCTACTGGAGCAGCAGTTGCCACTTGCAAACAAAACTCCCAAGTGGATAATCCTCGCATAGGCGAGCGTACGTGCGCAGGACCACATCATGAGTTTACCCTTCAAACCACCTTGAATGGAAGCGAGGCAGTTAAACACTGGCTCACGCACAAATTTGCATGGGGTATGGGAATGGATGAAAATGAGACAAACAAAAAGTTTACAGATGTTCTTGCTTCAACCACAAAGATTGACCTTACAACTGATAAAAACTTGAGTTCAGGACAGATACACACCTCGCTCTGCATAGACCAATAACTACCCTTTCAGTTTCATACAATGCCCACAAGTAGTAGGATATGACTAGACATATTCTTTTTCGAGACCGGCAACATGTGTCACGTCAGTAGGGACGTGATGATGTCTCTGGTCAAAAGTGAGCCATGCTCAAAATCATCCCCACAGATCCGATAAATCCATACATTGATCCAGGCACCATGAGGTAGCAAGTGACATCTCAGATGTGACACCGATTTTATTGGTTAGGCAGTACGCCCTATACGAGAAAATGGGCAAGGTTTTTTGATGGGCACTGATCTCATATATGCTATCATACCCACATGAAACTCTCTGATGCACTCATCAAAACTCTTGAGCATGAAGGGGTCACCCATGTATTTGCCCTCCCCGGCGAAGAGATAGAGGATATCCTTTTTTCACTCCGTGATTCATCTATCAAGCTCATCACCTGTAGACACGAGCAGGGTGCTGCATTTATGGCTGATGTGTGGGGGAGACTCACGGGCAAAGCAGGCGTGTGTCTGGCCACTTTGGGACCAGGCGCGACCAATCTCATCACCGGCCTCGCTGACGCACATATGGACAAAGCTCCCATTGTCGCGCTCACTGGCCAAGCAGACATGAAGCGCATGCACAAAGAGTCACATCAGTATGTGGATGTAGTGGGTATGCTGCGTCCCATCACCAAATGGAATCTCTCCCTGCATGACGCGACCATTCTGCCTGAAGTGGTACGTAAAGCTTTCAAACTCGCCCAAATCGAAAAACCAGGCGTCACACATATCGAGATACCCGAAGACATCGCCGCACAGGAGGTGGTATACGAACCCCTTCCTGTGCGCCGCGTGAGACGCGGCGCACCAGACCACCAAGCTATAGATGCAGCACTCGACCTCATCAGACATGCTAAAAAACCGATGATACTCGCCGGTAACGGTGCCATACGCAAACGCGCATCCACTCACTTACAACAGTTTGTGGAGTCGACTTGTATACCTTTTGTCTGTACCTTTATGGGCAAAGGCGCCGTGAGTGATCGAAGCCCCTACTCGCTCCGTACCGTAGGTATACAGTCACGTGATTATCCGATTTATGCACTCGCGGAGAGCGATCTGATCATCACGGTTGGGTTTGATATCGCTGAGCTCTACCCCGTGACGCTCCAAATGATCAATGCAGATAAAAGGAAAAAAATCATCCATATTGATTTTGAACCTGCCGAAATTGACACCTACTATGATCCCGCAGTTGAAATCGTGGCTGATATATCTGCCACCCTGTGGGAGCTCAACCGTCGTATCCAAGAGGCTCATCTCAAATGCAATACCTCTCCTTGGTGGCGCCCTTATCAAGACGCACAAAAAGCTCATCACGATAGCTACAAGCTCGGTCCAACAGATGCCCTCACTACTCCCGGTACTTTACACATACTCCGTGAAGTGATGGCCGACGATGCAGTGATCATATCCGATGTCGGCTCGCACAAGGCATGGATTGGGCGCAACCTCCCGATTTATACCTCTGGCACCTGTATCATCTCAAATGGATTTGCATCGATGGGTATTGCAGTGCCAGGTGCGCTTGCTGCAAAGCTTGCATGTCCTACCCAGCAGGTTATCGCAATATCTGGTGATGGTGGATTCCTCATGAATTCGCAAGAACTAGAGACTGCAAAGCGTACCGGGGTGGCATTTACCCTCATCATCCTCAACGATAACAACTATGGTCTCATCACCTGGAAGCAAGAGACACACACAGGCGCCTCACATGGCACGACACTTGCCAATCCCGACTTTGTAGCCTATGCAGAGAGCTTTGGTATCCGTGCACACCATCCAAAAACCACTCAGGAGCTACAAAAGACACTTGCCATGTGTGTCCAATCGTCTGAAATAGAGGTAGTTGTGGTTGATATCGATCCATCAGTGAACGGTGCGCTCACCACACATTTGAAAAAAGCATTGTTTTAGGATTATTTTCTGTTGCATGCACAAATGAATAGAATCCTTTCTATCTTTCACAAGCAAGCTCCGACCTCTGTTTTGCATGTCTTTGTTCTTGGTATACTCTTTATTGTCGCCTATCTACTATTGCTTCTCGGGTGGTCTATAATCATGCCTTTTTCCACTCATGTTCTTTTATTGCCATATATATGGCATCTATATGGCTTCACTCCAATAGTGTTGTGTTTTCTGTGCGCTCATGTGATTGCATTTGCTATCGTTATAAAGGCTATCAAAAAGCGTTCGTTTTCGATAATTTACACCATTTTTCTCGTTCTTTCCTGTGCCACGCTATTACAATTGCAAACTGCTGTAATCGCACAGTCGCTCTGCTATGCAAAGCTCACTCGAAATGAGCGAGAGCAACCTTTGGATCATTACACAGCGCAAAATGGGATGCACTATCCTATACTGCCGCTGACTTATAGACAGTGTCGTGCAACTATCAGTCCTTTTGATGTTTTTAAGCGTACATATACCAAAGACGAGTTGGCAGAAGTTCCCTGGTAAATACTATGCTTCACTCCACAAACCCACTCACCCAAGCAGAAGTCACTACTTACACTCATACTTCACCTGAGGCACTTCAAAGCACAATCAGCAAACTACATGACTCATATGGCGTCTGGTCTACCTACTCATTTGAGCAAAGAGCAGTAGTCCTTCGTGCTATACAATCCAATCTTCTCACCCACAAAGAGATGTGTGCACAGATGATCTGTGCTGAGATGGGAAAACCACTCACCCAAGCACGAGCTGAGATAGAAAAGTGCGCGCTGACCTGTGAGTTTTATGCATCAAACGCACAAGTTTTGCTCGCACCTGAGTATGTGCAAACGGAATACACCTCTACCTACGTACGCTTTGATCCACTCGGGGTTATCTTTACCATCACCCCTTGGAATTTTCCTTTTTGGATGGTATTTCGCACTGCGGCAGCATCACTCATGGCAGGCAACACCGTACTCCTCAAAGGCGCTTCGCTTGTCCCCGGATGTACCGCACTCATTGAGCGCATCTGTGCTACCGCCTCCCCAAACCTCACCTTGCTCGCTGCCATATATACCAAGCCTACCGACTCTGAGTCAATCATCAAAGACCCCCGCATTGTTGCGATCGCGCTCACAGGGAGTGAGACCGCAGGATCACAGATTGCCTCCCTCGCCGGCACATACCTCAAAAAGTGCGTGTTGGAGCTGGGTGGCTCTGATCCTTTCATCGTACTTCCAGATGCGGATATACCACAAGCTGCGGCAGCTGCGGCAGCTGCACGCTGTGCCAATGCAGGACAGATTTGCATATCTCCCAAGCGTTACCTCGTACATGAAGCTATTGCAGATAGATTTTTGACCGCTCTCTCTCATGCAGTCACACAGATCATCATGGGGGATCCCACAGTAGATACCACCCATACTGGTCCACTTGCACGGGATGCTTTCGTGGTGGATGTAGATGCACAGGTTACCTCATCTCTTCGAAAAGGTGCAAGGATTCATTTTCAAAAAGATATTACACATCTTCAGAAGGTCTACCCTCGGGGTGCATGGTACCCTCCCACCATACTCACCCACGTGTCTCCAGGTATGCCCGCATATGATGAGGAGATCTTTGGCCCCGTCTATAGCATCATCTTGATATCTTCTGATGAAGAAGCCATTCAAGTGGCAAATGCTACTCGGTTTGGACTGGGTGCAAATATCTGGACAAAAGATATCAAAAAAGCCGAAAGCTTAGCCTCACGACTCATCGCTGGCTCAGTCGCCATCAACGATATCGTAAAGTCAGATCCCCGCTACCCCCTCGGAGGAACAAAATCATCTGGCTATGGACGTGAACTGGGCAAAGAGGGTATCCGCGAGTGGGTCACCACCAAAAGTGTGGTGGTCGCGTGAGAGTTGTTTTTTAGCGAGTGGGGTATAGTCCCCGGGAGGGAGCACCTCGTGACTATGTGTATTTTTGACTGTGAGCAGTAAATACCTTCTCCTCCACTGTGAGATCAAAATACCTCCACATAAGGTGCAAAAATACAAAGTCAAAATCACTACCAGGTCACCTCGATAATCTCGCATCGACCCCAAAGCGAGTGCAAAGGTCCACGATACTATCGATATTGCTCCACATGCAAACATGAGACGTGATGCGCACATACACTCTGATTTATGGGGGAGGTAACTTGGTATATGGCGCTCTACAATAGGCACTACTTTCCAATGCAGCAGGCATCCATTTACCGTGAGCACACCGACGATCATCATCTTGGCGAGGAATTTGGGAGTGTCTAGGTACCTTTCCGACACAGTCAAAAATATTCGCCCGATACAATGAGCAACAAGAGACCGGTCATCGTGATGACACCTCCTAATCTGATAAATTGATCTCGCTTTTACTGATGACGTGATTGCGTAGCGAGGTAAAGAGGATCGCATCTGAAAAATACGCTCCACCGGCACCAACTGCCACACCAAGTGATTGGAGGATAAACGATCCTCAGCCAAATATATCAGAGTTTGATATGGCACCCATGCAGTCATCATACAAATACCCGCTTATACCATCAGCTATTTCCCCATTTCATGCCTCCTGTTTCTTATAACTTATTTCCAATTCCCTATTTCTCTATTTCCAATTTCTTGTTTCATATTTCCTGCTTCCCGTCTCCTATTTCATATTTCCTATTTCTCTTTTTCTACTTCCCCTCTCGATTCCCACTGTGATACTTCTCATGGACTTCTTTGAGTCTCGCGTTGGTGACATGGGTGTAGATCTGGGTCGTGGAGACATTTGCATGACCGAGCATCTCCTGTACCGCACGAAGATCTGCGCCGTGAGAGAGTAGATCAGTCGCAAATGAGTGTCGCAATACGTGGGGTGAGATGCGCTGAACGATCCCTGCCTTTACCCGATAATATTCAACGATCCGCTCGACCGAGCGGGGAGAGAGGCGGAACTTTTCATCAGTCAGCTCACTGTTACCCTTGGGTCCCCGTGTCCGCACGAAGAGTGGCTTGTATGGATCACTTCTGCTACTCATATACGAGTTGAGCCAGTGCTTTGCATTTTCAGAGAGAAATACCACCCGAGTCTTGTCTCCTTTGCCACGTACGCTAAACTCTCCTGTCTCCAGATTTACCTGATGGCGATCGATCCCCGTGAGCTCGCTGACACGACAGCCCGTCGAAAAAAGTGTCTCGAGGATCGCCTTGTCTCGCAATCCGTTCGTCTTACCCGTGTCCACTGCTTCGAGCAGTCGCGCAAGCTCATCGTCGTGGAGGAACTTGATCGCACGATCACCGAGCTTGCCCAGCTCGATCACATCGGGCGCGACGACTTTGAGTTTTTGCTTCAGACAATATTTGAGCAGACCCCGTAGCGCCATCAGATACTTGACCTGTGTCACTCGCTTCAGTGACCCCGTCACCAAGTTCCGATACTCGTGTGAGAGAAAAAGACGAAATTTACGGATGAGGGCCTCATCAAACTTTTCCATATCCATATCAGGTCCTTCCTTTCCGTATGCTTTCAAAAGCCACGCCTCCAGGAGTTGGAGGTACTGCCCGTACATACGGACTGTTTTGACTGATAAGTTGCGATCAAGCTCGCAATACTCAAGGTAGCGGAGGATAGCTTCGTGGATGGTCATGAGTTAGTTGATAGTTGAAAACGTATAACGTATATCGTAGAAGTATTAGTCAATAGTTTGGTAATTGAGTATGAGAAATAAATCATTTGAATGAGGAGTTGTAAATAGTTACTACAAGATTCAAGTTCTCAGTTCTTAACGACCATCTATTAGTCATATACATCACGCTCTCAGTTGCGCCAATAATCCTATTATCCTGAACTAGTTTCAGGATCTCTCTCTGGAGCAGTTCTGGATGTGATGGCTATAAAAAAGGGCAAGATTACATGTTAAATTTATAAATAGTCCTACAGATGCTTGTTGAAATAGATTTGCATACACTATATACTATTCTTGGTGAGGGATTGGAGCTATTGCCCATGGCCCTTGCCAAACTTTAGAGTCCAATTGCTAAAATAGCATCCTTTGCTTTCGTAGGTTACATTTTCGCTTATCTTTCCTCCCATTCTCCTTTCAAGTACTTCCAAGACATGTGATCTGTATGTTTGGCGGTTACTCATTGGCTCAGATATATCCTTGATCTTGAGAGCATGCTGTACAAGTCCTGTAAGCACATCTACGAGTTGCAGGTATATCGATGAATCTGACTGTGCACGAATATAATGGATAGGGAGTCGATCTGGATGACAGAGCTTTTGTATTTGCACCCCAAAATCATCAACCATCATAACACTCTCATATATCGGATACTTTTCGAGATAGAGATTGATGATGCGTTTATATGAATCTACGAGACCCGTAGTGTCAACAAAGTTTGAATCTGTTCTATCAATTGATATCGAGACAAAGTGAAAATTTACTTCACAGAGTGTGCGTATGAATTTGATGTACATCTCGCAATTTAGATTGTTTATATGTCTGTACTTTAGTTCAAATCGAAAGGGTGACTTTGCTAAAAGTGCTACCGTTTCTATCCTACCTTCTTGCATATATCTATCTACTCGTTCCTCCCTCATCTTTTTATTTTGTCCATATTGATAGTCTCGGTATGATGCAAACAATTTATACAACTTGTCTGGGTCTGCGATACGTAAAAAGCCAATAGAAAAGAATCTGTCAGTTTTTTTCGTGCCTGACTCATCTACGAATACAAACACATTTTTCGCCATTTGAGTAATAATGCCAATAATTTTCGACATTTGCAAGCATTCCCCGCAGTCAATTACAAATCAGAATCCGTGCGAGTACCACTTCTATTTCCCCGTTTCTCTATTTCTTTTGACATTATGGACTTCCCGACTTTATTACCTTATTTTTTTATTACTGCATTACCCTATATATCTTCATGACTCGCCATACCCTTTTCTCTTCACCTTTTGTACGTTTGTGCTATAGTCATCATACTAGCAGTTTATTCATGCCCTATGAACACTATGCTCGCTACCGCCCAACGGTCAATCACCGTGGCAGCCCAACGTGCAGGATGGACCCCCGAACAGATCAAGGCGTTTCTGAAGCCCGACCATATGCATCACTTCGACCTCACCATCAAGATGGATGATGGCCACGAGCAGATCTTTCAAGCATATCGCATCCAGCATAACAATAAAAAAGGCCCATACAAAGGCGGCATCAGGTACCATCATCAAGTCGACGAACATGAGGTACAGGCTCTCGCCACTCTCATGACCATCAAGTGTGCAGTGACCGATCTCCCGCTCGGCGGTGGCAAGGGAGGTATCGTCGTCGATCCAAAGAAGCTTTCAGTGACTGAGCTTGAAAAACTTTCTCGTGCATGGGCACGTGCGTTTGCCCCTTTTATCGGACCTGAAATAGATGTACCTGCACCAGATGTGAATACTGGAGGACAGACGATGGCGTGGATGGTAGACGAATATATCAAAGTAGCAAAAGATCTCATCCATACTCCCGCACAAAAGCGCGCGACCTTTACTGGCAAGCCTATAGAGGTAAGTGGCTCACTCGGGCGCACCGAAGCTACCGGTCAGGGAGGCGTCTATGTACTCGAAGCACTACTCAAAAAAATGAAGAAAAAGCCCGCGGATACTACCGTCGCTGTCCAAGGATTTGGAAATGTAGGCTACTACTTTGCCCTCCTCGCACAACAGCTTGGCTGCAAAGTAGTTGCAGTCTCTGACAGTCATGGGGGAGTGTATGTGGCTGAGGGGCTCCCTTCGGTCGCCCACCTCATGAAGCACAAGCATGCACATGGCTCACTCAAAGATATGAAGGGCACCAAAAATATCGGCAACGAGCACCTCCTCGAGCTGGATGTCGATATTCTTGTCCCGTCTGCGCTCGAAAATGCGATCACCGTGCTCAACGCACCCAAAGTCCGCGCGAAGGCGATCATCGAGATGGCAAACGGGCCCGTATCATCTGAAGCCGAGGCGATACTGTCGAAACGGGGCGCTATCGTCATCCCGGACGTCCTCGCCAATGCAGGAGGGGTGACCGTCTCCTACCTGGAGTGGTATCAAAATATGAATGATGAAACGTGGACGCTGGATCAAGTAAATGAAAAACTCAAAGCCATGATGGTCAGATCATTTGAGGAGATTTGGAAGTACGCACAAAAGACCAAGATATCCATGCGCGAGGCCACTTTTGTAGTCGCACTCAAACGCATCGGGGCGAAGTGAGGAGATATTTCTCATTGACTATCACTGACCTGTCATCTCGACTCCCTAAGCGCGAGCGCAGGGGTGGAGAGATCTCAAACACTCGTTGTCGAATATCGTATCTAAATTCTAAAAAACCATCCACCCTCAATTTCTTTTGGGGAGTGTATAAACTCCCCCTCGTTCACGAATTCATCCCGCTTTGCGGATTTATCCCGCTCTGCGGGACGAGGGGGGGATCCCGAGCAATGTAGTGTTAAACTCGCCTTCATATTGCGAGGGAGGGGGTGTAGCAATGTGCCAGAAGATCCTCGATCGAGTCGAGGCTCCGTCCGTCGGACTACGTCCAGAGGAGGGATGACCGGCTTGGCAAATACTTTTTCTGCCACTGATAATATTGACTAGTAGATGGATGACGCGCTACAAGCTTTATGACTTTATAGACTTTAGGTACTTGGATCCCGGATCTCGCTGTTGCGCATGTCCGGGCTCCGCCCGTAGGCTACGCCCGGAGGGATGACACTGTTGTGCCACTTTATAGCCACTTTCCCCCCCTCCCTGTAGTAAAATACCGAATGTTGGAATTAACCCGTGGATACTCAGACTCACCATACAAACATCTTCAGTCATTGACGAAATTGTATGTTGTCTCGCCGACTGCGTCAAATCCTGAACAGCTTAATCTTTTTAAAAGCTCCGAACTTCAAGCAAAAAAGCCATACCAACTTGATCTTTTTTATAGGCCAGAGCTTTACGAAGAAAAGGAGGCATTTTTTACCGATCTCAATAACCAAAAATATACGCAAGAACAGATCGCCTACATCCAACGCGCCTATCCGCTCATGTTCTCCCACGAGCTTACCGGTCAAGTACGCAAGATCGATGGGACGCCCTACATACGCCATCCCTACGCGATGGCGGCCGAGGCTGCGCGCATGCGGCTCGATCCGACACTCATCATCGCCTCCATGCTCCACGATGTGCCAGAAGATGTGAACTATGGTGGACTAGATAATTCAGAGCAATGGCTCAAGCTGATCGAGGAGACGTACGCCGACTATGAGGATAAAGACCGCCTCATGCGCATCCTCCGCGCTGAGCAAAAGACAGAGAAAATCGAAAAACTCGAGGACGCAGAAGCAGTCATCAACTACTATGCCGACTCACCCCTAGGCAAGCGCTCGCTCGACTATCTCAAAACGATGCGGAATGGCGGCGCAGAGATCACGAGTGATAATAAAAAGGAAGTAGCGACCGTACTCTACGACCTGAACAAGCTCATGTCCTCATCCTTCATCACTGATGCCTCGGGAAATAAATCCTTTGACCCCTCACTCCTCACGGTGAAGATCCTCGACACCTGGCAAAATCTCCAGACTCCTGGCTTCTGGGGCAAGCAGCTCTCCAGCGTAAAGAAGGACGCAGGTACGGTGACAAAGCTCATCCGTGCCCGCATCCTGACCAACGTCGCTGAGATGTTTGGCATGCGCGGAGTGGCATCCAGCATGACTGAGAATCTGCATACGCTGATGAATCTCAATGATATCGGTGATGCCCAAATACATAAAAAACCGTCGGAAGAGCAAACTAAACCAGATCCGAAATTCGGCGATACGATTAAAAGAAAGGTATCAAACTCTAAATACACTCGCAAACCCATATCAACTGTATTCCAAGTACCATGGGCTGAAAATACCAATTATATTGGTACCAAATTAATCCCCACATACATGGTGCCTACGAGAGGGCTTTCAGCATCAGTACAGACAGGAGATTTTGAGTTTGAAGGAAAAAAATTTACCATTGGGCCTGCGCTTTTGATCTGGGATGGAGCGATCCGAGCGGCATTTCAAACTGCTATTGGTCGGCCGACTGTAGATCATGCTATATCTGAGTACGAGTCAAATAATTGGGAGCAGATTGCAAAGATTCGATGTGAAAGTGCTTTGCCACGTTTCATTTCGACGCTCAAGTCATCGGCACACGGAAGAGCAAATCAGACTGACGTGCCTGAATGCAATCTTTTCCATCCTGATATCTGCAAGTATGCCGTAAACAGATCATCACATGAGGCAAAACCAAGTGCACTTCGACATATTGACACATCGCTGATTGATCTGCTCGAGTTCCTGCACTCGCCACGCGAATATGCGACAGACTCGACAAGCACCGCAGACACTCCTTTTGTACTGATCATCAATGGCAAAGTCTTCCTTGCTACGAACAAGACTGAGGTGAAGACCCTCTATCAAATCGCTAAAAATGAGGGAGTGGATCATCCCACCGTCCAGCCGTTGGGCACTGATCCATCAGCAGCGCAACGAGTGGGGGCGGGAGATGCTGACGTCTTAAACAGGCTGGTAGCTGACAAACAGCTTACACAAGGTTTACATATGGTAATAGTGAAGGAGATGCTCTAGTGTCCAGCTCGTAGTCTTGCGACAGTCCGATTGATTTGCGCTTGGGCTACTTTTCTGGGATTGACTCCATAAACATTCTCAGGAAACATGAAATCTACAAGGCTGGTGTTTGTACCATCGGATCTTCTTATTTCTCGCATACCCCGTTGGATTTGATAGAGCGAATGTGCACACCCTTCTCCATTTTTGCCTACATAGTATATACTGTCCGTATACTCATAAGGCCTCTGAAACATGAGCTCGATATACGCATTAGGCTTACTGCTATCAGGAATTAGGTTGACCCTGTCAAATACAATCCTTTCACCACTGAGCCCTCGGCTAGGTGAGTTGTCTTCTTCAAGCTTATAGAGTGGAAATGTGGTCATCGCATGCTTAATCACCTGATGCTTAAGTAAATCATATTGCTCTGCATGCATAGGTACGAATAACAAACCATGTGTATCATTGACACGTTCAGCTGGATGCACCACCTGCAAACCATCCTTTAATGATTTTTCTAAAGCTTTGCCGAAACTGGATGAATCAGGCTTGAGATGGAAATTGGTAAAAAAGGGAACATTACCATCCTTGAGGTGCCTGATGGGTAAGCGCTGACTTCTGACAGAATACCGGTCATCATATGTCAGCGACCCATCAAACACAGTAGATATAGTCTTGAGTGTAAGTGGATCATGCAAGGAGACCAGGTGCGCATGCCCTTGCTCTGCGTACTGCCCTGTACATTGTGTTTGGTCAAAAGTGCCATCAAGCCGCTCAAATGCTTGCCTGAGTATGGGATTTTGAGTCATTTGATCATGATATGCAATCGCACCAGTAGCCATAGTCATAAGCCGAGCTTGATGCGCGACTCGAGATGTTGCGTCAGAGCGCAGAAGAAGTTTTGCCACATCGTGTGGCTCAATGGGAGGGCTCGATACTCTGTTCACCAGATCGAAGTACGAAGCATCTGGGCCAAAGAATGTCTGCGCGAGAGATGTGATTGCACCTCCAGCCCTCCTCCATAACTTAGGAAACTCTCGGTCAAAGTTCATACCCTCAAAAATTCTACCTACTCGCTCTTTAGCGGCACTATCAAATCTGCCACGTATCTCCACTGGCGCTCCTGCAGCAGGGTCATCCTGATAGTGTGCCTCAAGTGCACGACCCACATCACCACTGCCAGCGAATAACCGCAGATATGCCGGTATCTGGGCACCGCTCATGATGTCTAATGGGATTCCGCGCTCTCGAGATTCCATATAGATTGAATGTGTTAAACGATATTTTAAAAAAAAGAAATGTCCCCCCGCCGACACATGCAGTCGACAGGGGGGGCGGCAACAACTAGACGTTCATTGTTACTAGCTTGCTGCCGCAAATATTGCAATGGGTGCAGTCTCCGGGGAGGCCTCGGATGGACATGCAGTTCTTGCAAAACAAGACTTTTTTGAGTATTATTTTTAATAATCTCATTTGTCTCCTTCTGTTTTTGATCACTTCTCATGCTCCATTACACAATCATAAATGGATACCTTGAGCAGAGTTTTTTAAGCCCTAAAGCATGCTATACGCTCTAGTAGGGGCGCAATCAACTGACCCTTCACTCCCTCCAGTTCAGTCCGATCTGCAGGATGTGCAAGGTTCGATTCTGGACCCAATCAAAAACCCCCGCCTTTGTGGGGCGGGGGTGAGTTTTTTTAAATTTGGTTTAAAGTTATCTCACATACCCGCCTGTCCCCAAAGAAGGGTGACAAAAATGCGGTGAATGCGTGAATAACTTTGATTCATTAACCTAGGATTATAGCAGGTATATATGCAAATGCAAGTGGTATTTTAAAATGAGATAGCTCAGAGCCATATTAGATCGTCTCTATGCTCCACAAAATTGGTGGTTTTCGAATTTGTGATGCATGTCACATATATTCTGCATGAAGTTGATAAAATTCTTATTTATGCATGAAGGCCTCGATTCATATAAAGAGTATCTGCGACTTAGGCATGCCACTGATCCAAGTTTGCAGGAAAGACGATTGGAGCTCAAAGCCGATATAGCACGGCTCGTATCGTTGGGAGATGCTAAATGGTATCTTCAAAGGTTAAGTCAAACAGTGTTTCTTGGTCCAGATTTGACCTATGGCGAGATGGCTTCGAATATCCCAGATAATCGGGTCCAGATTCCATCTCAGAGAGCTGAACCAAGTCTTGCACAAGCAGTGTTGGGTACAAAAGAGTTATTGGCTGATTACGAGCACATTAAACCTATGTTGTTCACTGGATCTAAAGCCCTTGTACGCGTTGGATCAACCTCATGGGCCATGAACTATGATGTCAGAAGAAATGTGCTTGATCCATCGGACCTGGATATAGAGGTTTTATACGACCCAGATTGTTTCGATACAAACCAATTGAGTGGTATTTGTGGTCTCCAGGAGGCCGTATTAAAATTTGGTGAATTGTATACCCAAGATAAAGCAGATTATTTGGCATTTGGATGGAAACACAACGGAAGACCTATCAGTGCGCATTTTATGCCCACCAAAATATTTGAGGCAAACTGTGGGAAGGATTATTTTACAAATCCAGTCGATATATCACTACGTGAGTTTCGAACACAGCCAAAAAGTAAGCCACCCACCTACTATCAACGTGATGGTATGGGAGAAATACATAAAATATATTGCTCACCTGAAAATATTGGGGATGGACAAATTACTAGGACACCGCTTATGGCAGTCGGAGCTCAGGGGCAATTGGTCATGGGGTTAGTTATGGATAAGTATTTTACGTTTCCCATTGCAGATGGCGATACATCCTATTTTGAATCATACGTGCTAAAATTTAAGAAAGGTCTTGCAAATCATATGCAATCAACCGGCGGTAGATTTTCGAATCTACCTTCTCGTCGTGATCGCATGCCTTATTGGTTATTAGAAAAATTGGATGCAGAACAACTCGCTCTATGTCAAAACTCCTGATGCACAACCCAGAACGGAAAAAATATTCAAAGGGAATACGCACTGATAATGGGTGCTATTTTTGTGGCGAGGAGATGCAGACTCAGCACCACGTAAAAGAGTATGCTCATTGGCAGCTCATATCAAATAAATTTCCCTTCATCGACTATGCGCTACTTGCTATCCCCAAGCGCCACATAGAGTATCTCACCGACCTGGATACAAAGGAGTGGGTGGAGCTGAAGACTGTGTTTGATGAAGTGTTAGGCGCATGGGAGAAGTACTACCTTGGTGACCATTCAAGAAGTGCTGATGAAAAACACCTCGATAAGGATAAGCCTAGTTGGAATGTCATCAGCGATCGCTGGCCCTCTAAAACATTTGAGGTTGATGAAGAAATGACGATGTATGTAAACAATGGCGAGCATAGTGGGAGGACGGTTCCACACCTCCACTGGAATATCGTCCCTCGTATATATATCAGACGAACGGGACTTGAATCGATGCAGTGGTTTCAAAAAGTTAAAATGACTGCTGAGGATACAGCCGCTCTTTTTCGAAAACTCCTCAAGGAGTAGGTTGTGGGATCTTCTTCTCTCTAAGTTCTTCGTTACGCTCTGCGTTATTCGCAATATGTTATACGCTTTGCATTTTACGCTATTCGTTTTGCGCTATTCGCTACTCTCAACTCTCCGCTTTGCTCTATACTACTCACTATGTGGCATCACACCCTCGCACACTTTCTCCTCTCAGGAGGAGAGTCGCTCGACGAATCAGAACTCCTGGTGAAGTATGGTGCATCCGATCTGGATGCAGTGCGCACCGCGCAGGAGAAGCAGTTTTTGACCCTACCAAAGCTCTCCAAGCTCTATACCTTGATCGAGCTCCCCGTATCTCAGATCATCACACAGATGCATGAGGTGGGGATACATATCGATCGGGCACGGTTGGACGAGGTGCAAGTCCAACTGACCCATACCCGAGCCGATCTCTCGGCAAAGATCAAAAAAACACTCGGAGAGGTAAATCTCAACTCACCCAAACAGCTCGGCGATGCACTCGTCACGACCCTCAAAGTCACCCTCCCAAAGACGAAGACCTGCCAATGGTCGACAGGAGTGGATGTGCTCACCCCGCTCGCCCCCCAGCACGAGCTCGTCCGAGATATCCTCGAGTTTCGCGCGGTAGATAAGATCCTCGGCACCTATGTCGAACCCATCCACACTTTTATCGCGGAGGATGGACGCATCCACCCCACCTATATCCAAACGGTTGCGAGTACTGGACGGCTCGGCTGCAAAGATCCAAACATCCAAAGCACCCCAATCACGGGCGAGTACGGCGCGATGGTCAGGAGTTACTATACGGCACCCCCCGGCTCACTGCTCATCGGCTGTGATTACTCTCAGCAGGAGCTGCGCATCCTCGCGCATGTGTCGGGTGATGCGAAGCTGCGCGATGCATTTGAAAAGGGGATTGATGTGCATGTAGTCACCGCGAGTGAGATCCTTGATATACCTCTCGATCAGGTCGATAAAGCGGCGCGTACGATCGGTAAAACGCTCAACTTTGGCATCGTCTATGGCGAGACTGCATTTGGACTGACAAAACAGCTGAACAAATCTCCCGCAGAATGCAGCGAGATACTGAAAAGGTATTTTGAAACATACTCAGGGGTCAAAAGATATTTCGACAACCTCCTGACAGGTGCTAAAATCCACGGTAAAGTCGAGACCATGTACGGACGTATGCGAGGAATACCGGGACTTCCGCTGGGTACCCCTGCAAAGTTTCTCAAAGGGGAGCAGGAGCGCATCCTCAAAAACTTCCCTATCCAAGGCTCTGCTGCAGATATGACCAAAGCGGCGATGGTAAAAGTCGCTCTGGACGTGCTCCCGCACTATCCCCAGGCAAAGCTCATCATGCAGATCCATGACGAACTTATCTTTGAATACACTCCGTCATCTATCATCCCGCCAGGGCGGGATCTCGTTCCTCCCGAAGTCTATGCCTTCCAAAAAGCAGTGGTCGAAAGCATGCAGCATGCGGTGAAGCTGTCAGTCCCCGTCGTGGTCGAGAGTAGCATCGGCACCAACTGGAGCATGCTCAAGTGACGGCTAAGTGATAGAGATAAAGAGATGAAGAAATTGAAGAAATTGAAGATGAAGAGTTCATAAAATTGAAAGTGCGCACGGTCATTCCATAGATCCTTCACTTCGTTCAGGATGACTCGTATCAATCCTACGCGTTTGCCAGTCATCTTAAGTCCTTCGACCAGCTCAGGATAAACTCAGTCGAAAGATCCTAAAATAAATTCAGGATGACAATGCACAGTCATCTTGAGTCCTTCGACCAGCTCAGGATAAACTCAGTCGAAAGATCTCATGCACGAAACACTTCCTTTTTCACACACAGCTCCAACTTCCTATTTCTTGTTACCTATTTCTTGTTACCTATTTCTTGTTACCTATTTCCTATGTAATGTTTCCTGTTTCTCTATTTCATTATTTTTCTATCTACTACCATTCAATTCCCCGGGAAGTGAGGATAGCAGGATATGCCCATACAAAAGTATCCTTGATACACGACTTTCTCGATATAGATCACGAGAGCCATGAGCAAACAGATGGTGATAACCTCGGGTAGAATGCCTATGATTTTTGCGCGCACTATTTTTTTTTCATCCTTGTTTTTCGCTTGCCAGAAATACAACGTATTCAGCGCTATATAAATCCCTACAATCGAGCCAACCAAAATCAAGTACGCAGATCGAATCATATCGAGCACAAATAGGCTCAGGTTTGTGGGGCGCATCATCTCGGTAGTCATCGGCATAAAATCGGTTTGCGGATTGCACCTCCCGACATATTCGTCCACGTCACACCACTCACCTGTCGACTGCTTCAAGGTGCTTTTAATCCAGGTACCTTTCGTAGGATCATCACCGTTTGCGGGACGACAGACACACCACACCGGTGTAGGTTTGGGGGTTTGATCAAAGCGTAGATTGAGAAAGGTCATGACAGACAGATATGCCAAGAGCGTACCTATCGAGAGTAAGCGAAAAAGACCCATATAGATATTATGATACAGGAAAGGCAGAGACAAACGGGAGCGTTAGCGATCGTCTCCCGAGCCGGTGAGTGCTGAGCGCTGCTGTCGACTCGCGAGCTTTGCGATGTTTGCTGAGGCGATGTCATCGAGCGCGATGCCCGTATCATGTGCAACCACCGCGATGTACCAGAGGATATCTCCGAGCTCCTTTTTGAGTTTGTCTTTGTCCAGTTTTGTAGGATCCGCATCATGGTCGCGGATCCATTTTTTGAAAAGAGCGAGCACCTCTCCAGACTCGTCCCCGAGGCCCAAGACCTGCTGCATGAGCTCCTTCAGTGGGTCAGCTTTGGTGAGATTTGTGCGAAGCGCGTTTTTTTGATATTCGGCAAAGTTCATAGGTATACAATAAAGTTCAAAATAGTAAATTTTCTTCAACGTTCTTAGCTATTCATTATTCATTATTCGTTATACGTTATCAACTATTAGCTATCAGCTCTTAGCTCTGAGCTATTCTTGTGCCGAAGGTGGGACTTGTCTGAACTCGCTGTTGACGAGCTTCGCCGAGTCTTACAGCGAGTTGATCCCGCCAGGGCGGGCTAGCCCGCTGTGGCGGGGAACCCACACGTGATATTTAACTCTT
The DNA here is from genome assembly GCA_964620925.1 of uncultured Gammaproteobacteria bacterium. Classification (GTDB taxonomy): domain Bacteria; phylum Patescibacteriota; class Microgenomatia; order UBA1406; family GWC2-37-13; genus JAGOLU01. The sequence goes on from CAZUKL010000002.1 coordinate 123,661, forward strand.
AACTGAAAAATCACTAGGTCGATTGTGCCGAAGGTGGGACTTGAACCCACACTCATTGCTGAACACGCCCCTAAAGCGTGCGCGTCTGCCAATTTCGCCACTTCGGCCCTTATCTATTCGATTTGCTTCTGCAACCACTCACGACCGCTACCAGACTTAAAATACTTTTCTCTTGCTCTTGCTTCCGCCCTCGTAAGGAATATTTCACTAAGCACTAGTTTAAACTTTCCAAAAAACTTTGTTGAATTTGACTGACCAAGACGATGCTGATGCAGTCTTTTCTCGAGATTGCTCGTCAACCCCTTATACAGCTTCATTCGATCTTCTGATTGTAATACATATACCCAAAACATATAGTTTGAAAGCGTGCGCGCCTGTCTGCCGACAGGTAGATCTGCCTGCCGTAGGAAGGTCTGCCATCCGCCTCCGGCGGACAGGTTTCGCCACTTTGGCTATACATATTATACTCGCTACCTATCAATCGAGCCGTATAATCTATAGCATGAAACTCATAGCGACCTATCTGGTGCTCGTAGTACTATTCACGGGCTCGCTCTTCCTCTCTACTTTGATCCCCTCCAACCCCATCCGCTCACATATCAGCCAGTCACTCCCACTCCTGATTCGCGAAGGTCAATACCCTACGATCGGCCTCACTTGGCGTCCGATCGTGCTGGACAACTATACCGATGCGCTCATATTAAATACTATCTTTACGCTCGACACCCGCGATGTGAGCTCCCCACTCAAAGGCGTGCGCACGATAAAGCAAACAAGCGAGCTCAATCAGATCTCGAATCTCCAATCAGTGATAGATGGGTCAAAGCAAACAGTTCAATATGAGCGCTATTGGCATGGGTATCTGCTCCCTCTGCGCGTATCTCTCACCAGCGTGACATATCAGACATGGCGAGTCTGTATGACTGCTCTGCTGACACTCCTGACCTCTATATATCTGTGGCTTACCTACAAGCGGTGGGGGATACGGCGCACTTTAGCCATCGCTATCGCGCTTTCTACTATCGACTTTGCATATGTAGGACTTTCACTCCAGTTTGCACCTGTGTTTTTCTTGGGACTATTGGGTGGAATATATGTGCTCATCCACAAAACCCACACTGCGAATCTGCCTTATATATTTTTCATACTTGGAGGCTTCACTGCCTACTTTGATCTTCTGACCACACCTTTGATCACACTCTCGCTCATGCTGTCAGTGTGTGAAGTAGATGACTGGAAAAAAGTGATGCGTATGATCGTAGCCTGGGGAGGAGGATATGCGCTGCTCTGGGCTACCAAATGGATCCTCGCAGAGCTATATCTCGGCCCTGGCCCACTCACAGCAGCATATGACCAGATCCGCCTCCGAACTACGGCAACAAATGGATTTGATCACCTCCAGCTTCAAGCAGTGATTTTGAATCTCAAGCAACTCATCGGATACCACTGGATCAGCAAGCTACTCTCGGTATTGTGTTTGTCTTCACTCATACTCATCTTCCTCTGCTATAGATCCAAGGATTCCCCGTCACTGATCACCCGTGCGCATATCTTGCTCCTTGCACTCCCATATCTTTGGTATGTATTTGCTGCAAACCACTCAACTATGCATGTCTGGTTTACCTATCGCACCCAGTTTATATCCGTATTCATCATTACTTTTGTAGCCCTCACCATGATAGATGTTGCAAAGATCAGGCGCGCAGTGTCCAAGCTGAAGAGGCGCGTAGTACGATAGCTATCCATACTGACTTTAGAAAATCCTCTAGTCTGATCTTCTTGCCATGCGATATTGAGCGAGGATAGTAGTGTATCGGCACCTCCACTAGAGGGGTAAGTGAGGCGAGACGTGCCGTGAGCTCAATCTCAAACTCAAAACCAGGTTTTGTGCAATACTTGATAATCTCGCCGCTATATCGTGCACGCCAAGATTTGTAACAGGTCGCTTGATCGGTGAGCGAGGTGCCAAATAATATATTTATCAAAAGAGTGAGTACCCGTCCCCCGTAGTAAAAAAACATATTACTCGCATAGGTGTGATAGGTCTTTTCACCCAGGATTCTCGATCCATATACGGCACCTACCGTATCATCCTCATATTTTTTGAGTATCTCGACGATATCTCGTGGATCATACTCCAGATCTGCATCTTGGATGAGGAGTACCTCTCCTGATGCGTGGGAGAGACCTTCTCTGATGGCAGCTCCCTTGCCTTTATTTACATCTAACGAGTATACCTGTACTCCAGGATGTCGGGCATAAGACTCCGCGATGCTTCGCGAGTCATCTGTGGATCCATCGTCGATGACGATCACTTCTTTTTGCCACAACCCCAGATCTTGGCCGCAGACTTCATGGAGGCAGCGCTCTATATACGATTGCTCATTGTAGAGAGGGATAATGATGGATACCTTTGACATGTGACTCAAAAAGTATACCGTATGAAGCGTGATTTGGCCGCTTGAGAGGTGTTATACCTTCTTGTTCACTAGTTTTGCATTGCGGACGATCTGGAGAAGCTCACCATCAGGACCTACAAACTCAGTAGATTTGGTGATGTCTGCGTACTCATTCAGATAGTCAGAGAGGGACAGCAGTACATTTTTGAGCTCAGTGGAGATCTTCTCGATTTGCATCTTGGTACCGACGACTGCATCTACTTTTGCTAGTTTTTGTTTGATCTCGGCTTCTTTCTTTTTCACTTCGGCGGTTTTTGCAGCGGCCTCACTATAGTCTTTGTCACCGTCTATGGCTGATTTGAGCATCTCCTTCTGTGCGCTCAGTTTTTCACGGAGCTTCGCGATATCAGCGAGGTAGCCTTTGATGAGGTTTTCGAGGTTGAGGATGCGTTGTGCGTCTGCCATAGGGTGAGAATATAGCGGAGTTGAGGGAGAAATGCAAACCAAATTCCCTAGCTAAGCATAGCAGTATTGGGATTTTCCCTATATGTCAATGTTATTGCATCAAGCATAGCTTGAAACTGCAGACGTGTTGCATGCAATTCTAATCCCTCCGATCCTGATTCTACTACTAGATATCGCTGGCGCAACATTGCTGAGTAAGAATCAATAGCAAATCCTAAGTCTGGCATCAATTCATCCATCTCACGAGTTATTACTTTAATTGCATTATATGGGTCCCCTCCCACCATGCTGCTACTTATCCCATGCTGTCTCAACTCAGGTGCGTGAGGTTTCTTTTGCTGAGCATTATTTCTTTGTTCGATCATCTGAACAGATTGGCATGCAACTTTTCTAGCTATGTTATATGTATCTCTATATAGCCCAGCTAACGGTCTAGCATTCTCACAGAGATCTGGCTCAATATGCGGAAGAGACAAGACATGAGAAGTCCTTTCAGCAAGAATAACCTTATCCGAATGATTCGGTGTCCATGTGTACTTGGTTGGATCTTTGATGTGTTCTCGTGCTGCAAACCTCAATAAGTGACCATATTTGCTATCGGTGGGCATTTGCATTCCGATGAGAGCGCTATATGTCTTGGGCTCGACGTAGTGTACCGCTGTATCAAACAAGACTTTCAGTTCTTGTGTTGGTCTAAACCCTGTGACTTGATGGTTCTTTGCTTCTGGATATCTGAATATCGTCGCATCTCTAACTAACTTATCAACCCTCTCTCCGGATGTTGGCATCCATGCAGCATATGCATAACCCAGTAGCCCTGGTAGCTCTTGATCTGCCAACTCAAGACCACTCAAAAAATATCTAGCGCAATCTCTCTCTAAAGGATTGTGAGACTGCCACGTCTCGTATTTCGCTGTTAGTTCGCTGAGTCTTTTCTGCCTTGGCATAACGTGCTTATCCTTACCATATGCAATACTAAAAATGGTAGCTACCTCCATTGCGAATGCATCTGGGATAGGAATAACAGGCAAGTGACCGTGCAAATTTTCAAATTTCGCTACCTCATGTTCACAACGATGCCACACCAAAGCTGGACTTTGAATCACTTTGCGCTCCCTTTGCGTTAGATACTTTGCAACTGCTGCTCCCAGTTTGTTTTCTTTACTCATTACGATATTATACTATCCCATAGTAAAATATCAAGATTGTGCGCTGCGCTGGTCGACGTCTTATATCGTATAATTCACCTCAGGTAAGTTAGGAAGTATTTTGCTTACGATTGATGACTGATGATTAAAGATTGATTTTTTGGAAACGTGCCAGATTTACCCGCCATCAATCGCTCCGTGAGACGGAGTCGAGCGGGAAGATGAGGCGGGGTGGTCTTGATCTCTCTTGCCGATTCGTAGTGAGGCTTAGAGAGAGATGTGCCACGATGAACGAAGGATGGTCGGAGTAGAATAATACGAGATCAGTAGAAAAGTTGGAAACGTGCCAGTAGTGGTTTAGCAAAGAGTTGGCGAGCGTAGCGAGTCTTACTCTTTGTTATGCCACGATGAATGAAGGATGGTCGGAGTAGAATAATACGAGATCAGTAGAAAAGTTGGAAACGTGCCAGAGTGGTCGAATGGACACGCTTGGAAAGCGTGCGTCAGAGCAATCTGACCAAGGGTTCGAATCCCTTCGTTTCCGCAGGAATAAGATGGGATGAGAAGTTTATCCGCCGAAGTGAAACGGAGGAGGAAATCCCTTCGTTTCCGCATTGATAGATCTTATCGATGCATAGTGAGTTTAGATATATCCATGCCCGCCTATGATTGAGTGCGTGAGCCATAGCGGACACATACTAAGGCAAACGCACGAAATAAGGAGGGCAGGTTGATAGAGTTTGCTGCGAAACATATGGTGGGGTGGTCGAATGAAAATGACTGAGGACTAATGACTGACGACTAAAGTCTAATGACTGTTTTATGGAGAGGTGACAGAGTGGTCGAATGTATCAGTTTCGAAAACTGACATAGTCGCAAGGCTATCGGGGGTTCGAATCCCCCCCTCTCCGCCAATTGCATACTATTCTGATTCTGTAGAAATATGACTTTGGGTATGGGTTGAGCTATATAGTTTCGCCCCAAGACAAACTCGGGGCAGTCCTGGGTTCATCCAGGGACGAAAACTGACGTAGTCGCAAGGCTATCGGGGGGTTCCCCCGACAAGTCCAAAAGCTTGTCGGGACCAGTCCCGCCACAAGATGGCGGGGGAATCCCCCCCCTCTCCGCAGATCGCATATCGTCAAGACTACTCATCAGTTTCCGCTTCGCTACAAATTTTGCACCATCCAGCAAGTACAAAATTCAAAATAGTGTTTTTCATAAAACAGTATTGAAAGTGGAGGTGCTTTTAAAAGCAATATGTAAGTCATAGAATTTCTAGTCTGGTTACAAATGGGAAACAGTCAATGTAACAAACTGCGCGATGCTAGCGAGTCGCCATCCACCACCGGTACTCATCGGATAGTTGAGTTGATACCGCATCATAGATCGTCCCCCCTACAATAAGGTCACCATCAAATGCTCTCCGATCAGCCTCTGCATGACACTTACCGCCATGCACCACTACGAGATTATCAAGAGATGTAGACCCTCCCAGCTGATATTGCACGCAATGATGTCCCATGGATCCACGCAAGCTGATCCCTTGCCCACAGATGGGGCATACATAACCTTGACGCTCGAGTGCGAGTACTTTTTGCTCCTGAGCAAAGTATCGAGGCTTCCCACTTTTGTATCGCTGATGGAATGGTTCATGGAGTTTGGGATTAACAAAAGGTGACGATGCAAAGATCGTAGGTTCATTGTCAGACCTTACGCGGGGTCTAAACTTCTCAGGCATGAAAAGTATGAAACTGAAAATGCAAATCCGTTTGAACACAAAAGCCGAGGAGAAAAATGCGTGCGTTGTCCATATTTATTTTTTTGAAAAAAAATATGGACCGCATGGCTAAGTTGTAGTGGACAACTGATATATCGCCAGTGAATTATTTGCACTCAGCAAACAATCTATGGAAGAATGAGGACAAGTGAGATGAGAAGTAAAAAGTATCAAGTATGTTGTAACCTGGTGGCTAGCAATCAGCATGTGCCACAACTATACACGGTCACCTGTTACAAATGCAACCACATTTGAATATACTCTGAATAATCGCGCTATCAGGTACACTACGCACCATGACCCTCGCTGAAGAACGAGATTTTGTGTTTGCCAAAAAGCCACTCCTGGGCAAGTTGTACCACGCGTACAAAAAGCGATTCTGGCCTGAGTACCTACATGAGGTAGCGCAAGTACTCCCGAAAAAATGGCGGATGGAGTATGATGTGCGCTTTGATGAGCTTGCACAGGTATGTAAGAAAATCTCCATCCCGCTTTTTGGAGTTGCGTTGACTCACAAAATCATCACGTCCCTAAAGTCAAAACGGTTCGTGAGCACCTCAGATCATCATGGAGTACTGTGTCATCCATTTTTCCTCAATTTTAATCTCTTGCGAGCTACTTCTCTCTCTGATGAACCAGTCATCTCCTTTACTTGCGGAGGGACCTCTTTTTCAAACTCATCCTACCCACGCGGCATATTTTTTCACGACACATCTCTGAATCAGATCAAGGCACCTTTTATTCCCTGGAAATATCGTCAAACCTCAGCTTATGTTCACCCTGCACTAAAACAAAGAGACTTTGAAGATCTTAAAAGGAGAGCGGAAGCGATGAACTTGCCCGAAAAGCAAAGAACTAAAATATCTCATTTATATGATTTGTATC
>CAZUKL010000003.1:0-108448 GCA_964620925.1 uncultured Gammaproteobacteria bacterium
CGTTATTACAATCCATATCTAGATTCTAGCATGAGAATGCTGGTCTAGAGCCTTGACTATTGCTATATGTTCTATGTGAAATTATCTCGTCCTCGCCTGTATGTCCCACTCAGCTATTTGACCAGCTTTGACATCAATACGGACGGGGACACCTTCAAGCACTTCGCCATTTTCCCCTCTTGCATTCATGAAATAGCTACCAGGGAGGAGACGCTGGGTAAAAGTGCCGTCGCTTCCTACAGCAACTTGTTTAATATCTTTTTTTAATCCTCTCAAAAAATGCACATTCTCTTTTTTATATATTTCACATGCTTTGACTAGACAAAAGGTTACTTGCATCCCTACAGTCCGCGCGCCTTTTACGTGACCAGCGACTTCGCCGTGAACCAAGGGCTTTGGCATCTGTGTATACGTCGCTTCTGCAGGAGGAATGTTCGAATAGTACACGTGCACTTCGCGGTTTAGGTACCAGCTACGTATCAGCCACACACACAGGATCAGCACTCCGATGATCACCAGACCAACGAGTTTGAGTGATACGGCAGGAAGTACAGTGGGAGCCAGAGTCGATTCCTGACTTGATACTGGTTGGGTTTTGCGGATGGCTTGATCAATGTCGTCCATAAGTAATGGTGTTAATAGGAGCTACGGTTTTTGGTTTTTTTGCTCCCAGTCATGAGTGACTTCATCACGGCGCGCGTGATGATGCCCACTACATTTCGTACGATAGAGGTGGTGACACTTTTGCCAAGAGATCCCATCATGGATTTTTCAGCACGGGCTGGGACTTTGGGAACTTTTGAATCCGACTGTTTGATAGCATTATCGAGATCGTCCATAAAATAGTGAATAACTGATAACTAATAACTGAAAACTGAAATTGGTCCTATTTTAGATTTGAATTTGTATTATTTGATACTGTAAATTGCAGATTGTAGATTTACCCCTGTCTCACTCTCCTTTCATATAGTCCTTGAGCATTTTGCGTTGCTCGAGTCTGATGTCGCGCGCTTTGACCAGCTTTTTCTTTTCGATGTCTTTGCGTCCGCGAACCAACGCGATCTCCAATTTTAACAGCTGACCCTTCGTATAGCATGACTTGGGAGCTATGGTCAGGTTGCCTTTGTGCATCTTCATCTCGAGCTTGAGTATCTGATGCTTATGGAGGAGGAGTTTGCGACTGCGGGTCGGGTCGTAGCCAAGAGGGAATGAAAACTGGTAGTTAGGGATGTTTGCGTTTATGAGGTACACACCGTCATTGAGGATTTTTACATATGCTGTCTCGAGCTTTAGCTGGTGGGCCTTGATCTGCTTTACCTCCCCACCAAGCAGGGAGATGCCTGCTTCAAAAGACTCTATCTCTTCGTAGTCGCGGTAGAAATCTTTGTTTATGATTTTCATAGCCAGCTATATTCTACCTCAAATATGGCCCCATGAACTCGTGTATACTACCTGCTCTATGCGCAAGAACCCGCTCCTCGTTGTTTTTTTGACCATTTTCCTCGATATGCTTGGGTTTGGGATCCTGATCCCCGTCATCCCCCAGCTCTTTTCAAATCCAGACAGCAAATACTTTTTGCTCAATGACTACGGTCTCACCCTACGCCAGGGCTCATACCTGGTGGGACTTCTCACTGCGTCCTATCCTATCGCACAGTTTTTTGCAACACCGATCCTCGGACAGCTCTCTGACAAATATGGGCGCCGTCCTATCCTCCTCATCTCACTCGCGGGCACCTGTGTATCCTACATATTATTTGCGTTCGGGCTCCATATCCATAGTCTCGCACTCCTTTTTGTCTCACGCATATTTGATGGACTCACGGGAGGAAATATCGCCGTAGCACAGGCGGTCATCGCCGATGTGTCGACTCGTGAGAATAGGTCAAAAAACTTTGGCATCGTGGGATCAGCATTTGCGCTGGGCTTCATACTCGGTCCCATGATCGGGGGACTCCTTTCCTCAAGTGACTTTAGTCGCTTTTCTGATGTCACTACTCCCTTCTATTTTGCAGCCCTACTAAGCCTGATCAATGTGATCTCGGTCAAGTTCCAACTCCCTGAAACTCATACTCACATAAACTCTACGTTTCGCCTTACCCCAGGTGTGGCTGCACGCAACATCGTAAAAGCATTTACTATGAAATCGGTGACTCCTCTTTTTGTCACCGCACTCCTTTTCCAGGGTGGTTTTACTTTTTACACCTCGTTTGCAGGCGTATATCTCACTCAGTACTTTGGATTTACGGAGAAAACGATAGGGTTCTTTTTTGCCTATGTAGGTATGTGGATCATCATCACCCAAGGATTTATACTGCGTAAGCTCCCTACCTCGATCCCCGATCATCGGATCGTGAGAGTGACGATCCTCATCGTCGGCGTTGCGCTGGCGATTTATCCCCTCGCCCATACTCGGTGGATGCTCTACGTCCTCGTTCCTTTTTATGCAGTACCCTTTAGTCTGACGACACCAAAACTTATGGGCCTCATCAGCAGATCGGTCGGACCGGAGCGTCAGGGAGAGATATTGGGGATCAGCTCGTCAGTACAAGCGATCGCGCAAGGGATACCGCCGCTTATCGCAGGAGCACTCGCCGCAAATTTTGATCCCACCGCCAGCATCGTGACCGCGTCAATACTGATACTCTGTGCCGGGGTCTACTTTATAGTCGTATACCGGCCCCATGCCGCACCTGCAAATCTCACAACCCCAAGCGCTGCTTGAATTCTGCCATCTTCAGGGGATCCAGCCGACAGCGAAGTATAAAGGTAGCAAAAATCTGATCTCGAAATGGCTCACTGCATGCGATCTCCACAAATTCATCGAATGACACAGCCTCTGTCCGTATTCGCTCACCAGGATCTAAATTGACCTCATGAGTCTTCACACAGTTTCTGGCTATAAAATAGTGAGCGCTCGAATCTACGCTTGAGTGTGGAGATACCTGCATAAAGAATTCCCACTGATCTGAAGTGTATCCCGTCTCCTCTGCAAGCTCTCTGCGTGCATTCTCGGCCGGTGTCTCACCACTATCAATTCCACCTCCAGGCAAGGTGATAAATCCGTGATTATTTGGTTGATCTTCGTAATCAACGAGTATTTTTTTGTCTGGAGTCACCGCAATCACATCGGTACTGTCTGGCCTGCCAATTTTTTCGAATATGGCAGTAGATCCATCAAACATCTGTTGCTCCCATTGCCATATCGCATAGCGTTCCCCTTGAAATACCTTCTTTGCATGGGGAGGGAGGGGATTTTTCATACAAGTATAGGGCTAATGCAAAATACAAAAGGTAAAGTTCAAAATTTTTGTAGGATATGAGGCTTTTGCAAAAGTATTTTGCATCTCCTTCGCAATAGGTTCCAATTTTGAATTATGTAAGATCCCAATTTACACTTTAGATTTTGCATTTTGCATTTCATCTCACTCTGCCTTCTCCATCGTCACTTCAAATACCAACGTAGAGTTTGCGGGGATCTTGTCACCCTGCGCTCGACTCCCATATCCAAGTTCTGGAGGGATCGTAATCATGCGTGTACCCCCTACTTTCATGCCTTTGACTCCGTAGTCAAACCCAGGGATCATCTCGCCTGCGCCTACGGTAAACTCAAGTGGCTGACTATTGCGACTATACGAGGAGTCAAACTCAGTTCCATTGGTCAATTTTCCTCGATATTGGACCGAGACCTTTTTCCCATCTGTCACCTCGACTCCGGTACCGACTACCGTATCTTGGGTTTTAACTTTTGAGTAATCTGCTTTTGCAACAGGTGCCTCTGTGGGCTGCGTGATGACATCTGGTATCGTCATGCTGGGTTTGCTACTGCGTGGCTGAGACAAAACATAGATGATAGCGCCGATCACCAGGAGAGTTGCGACAAGAATGAGTTTGTTCATGGATGTAATGAATATATAATCGTATGGGCATGATACCAAATTTTCCCTCAATGTGACTAGGTGAGTGGCAAATGATGTATCATGGGGGGTATGAAGCTCAAGCTGCACCACCTCCTGTTTGCTTTTATAGTATTCACCCTGTTTACCTCGGTGCTTCGAAATGCAACGGCACTCCACCGCAATACAAAGTTTTTGGATCAGCTCAAGAACGAGTATGAATCAGAAAAACTGAAAAATGAAAAGCTGCAGCTCAAGTATGCTAAAAGCTCAAACCCCTTTGAGATCGAAAAAATCGTCAGAAATAAGCTAGGTCTGGTGCGACCAGGCGAAGAGCTGATCATCATCCCCACTCCAAGTGTCAGTCCATCTCCCATTCAGCCCCGCTGACCGCCCACTCCATGATATACTATCAAGCGCAATCAAAAGACTTAGGATAGTAACTGACGACTGATGACTGATTTGGACTGATGACTGACTTTGCGGGGTAGTGTACGGTCGCACAGGAGGCTCATAATCTCCTAGACTTGGTTCAATTCCAAGCTCCGCAACAGAATATATAGCTGGGATCCTTGTACGTGTTTCCCCTTTACTGTACACTACACTCCATGTCTCCTTTTACTCTTTCGGTCGTGATTCCCGTATTCAATGAGCAAGACAACGTCAATGTTCTCCTCGCACGCCTGTTGCCCATCATCGCCAACTACAACTACGAAGTGATTTTTGTAGATGATGGTTCCACAGATCAGACTGTCCATGCAATCGGAGTGCACGCTACGCACAACTCACGCATCAAACTCGTAGCGCTCACGCGCAACTTTGGTCATCAGCTCGCCCTCTCTGCAGGCTATCACTATGCGACAGGTGATGCGGTAGTCTCAATTGATGCAGATCTCCAAGACCCCCCTGAGATCATCGCAAAACTGGTCAAAAAATGGCACGAGGGATACAAGATCGTCTATGCAAAAAGGCGTACACGCACCAAGGATAGCTTCTTTAAAAAATACACCGCACAACTCTTCTATTGGACAATCAACCGATTGTCTGAGGTAGAGATACCCACCGATGTGGGAGACTATCGCTTGCTCGATCGAGTGGTGGTGGACTATCTGAAGGCGCTCCCCGAATCATCCCGCTTCCTCCGGGGACTCGTCGCCTGGAGCGGGTATGAAACTGCGGTAGTTGAATTTGATCGTCAAGAACGTCATGCGGGAGTCACCCACTATCCACTGCGAAAGATGATCAGCTTTGCCACGACTGGTATCACGGCGTTTTCGGTAAAACCTTTGCGCTTGGTCACCTACCTCGGATTCGTCACTGCGTTTTTGGGTTTTGCAGGGATGGCCTATGCTCTCGTGCGGAGATTTATCCTCCCTCATGAGTATTGGGTTACGGGATGGACTGCCCTCTTTGTGTCAATCATGTTCTTCTCAGGCATACAGATACTCATCCTGGGGATGATTGGTGAGTATATCGGGAGGATCTTTGGACAGGTCCAGGGTCGCCCGCTCTTTCTCATCAAAAAAACTAAAAATATTGCAAATCCTCCACGCACATGAAGCGATTCTTTAGTTGGTTTGGCATCGCGTTGATCGCCATCGGTACCGCTGCTTTTGTGTGGATCGTCCTCGCCTCGTGGATGCAACCTAAGCCCTTTCTGAGTCCCATCCCGCAAGAAAATCCACTACAAATCATCTATCCTACGGGGACGAGATAGATCAGAAAGCTCCAAATCTCTCACTACACATAGACTGCCAATATGATATGTCATCCTGAACTTGCCTGCCCGCCGAAGAGGAGGGTTTCAGGATCTTTCAGGGAGCAGTTCTGATCCATATGTATTTGCTCACCTTGCGCATGCTACATGTGTCATTGCGAGGAGGAGCCTTTTAGCGACGACGTGGCAATCCCATGCATCAGGAGATTGCCACGTCGTCCCGACATAGTGGGACTCCTCGCAATGACATACAATGAGCCATGATGCGATATGTGCGTAAGGTGAGTTAGTTGTCAACTGTCCATTCTCAATTCCTTTTTTACGGTGTCAAACCAGTATTGGGTCCTGGGATCTTTAGATCAAATATCTTTCCTTGTCCACCGAGGAAGGCTTCATCGATGATAAAGAGTACGAGATAGCTGACCGCAAAGAGACCAATGCCAATCAATGCATACTTGATGGTGTTTATGCCACCAGTGATTTTTTCTGTGTCGCCCATCGCGCTAATAAATTGAAATGCACCATAGCCCAACATGACAAAAAGCGCAAGGAGTACGAATCCAGACGACATAATGAGGAGGTTGTTATAGACCACCTCCAGACACTGGAGCGTCGGGACGCCATCGACAGTGCAGGACTTTGTTGTGTCGACCTTACCATCTTTATCTAAAACCTCCCAATCCCGTATCTCTGGTTTCGCTGCATAAGAAACAGGCACGCATCCTTGTGCAAATGTAAGTAGAAGTGAAAGGGAGAACAGGATGATGAATAGTTTTTTCATAGTTACATAGAGAACTAATTGATCCCAAACTGTGCCAGTGCATCAGCCCCCCAGGTACAGGTGAGACCGAGACAAATTGGCTTTGAGGGGATTGCTTGCTCGATCAACACGATTGCGCTCACCACTCCAATATATACTGCCAATACTACCGTGGCCTTTTGGAGTTTTTTCTGGACCAAGATGATGCGATCGGGATCTCTGATAAACGTCACCCACTCAAGTGCGCGTAGCACTTGAAACAGGAGGCAGGAAAGACCGACGATGGCAAATATGCTTCTGATAGTAAAGCTGAGTACGAGTGTGGATCCCATGTAGCTCTCACTATAACAAACGAGAGGATCTAAATGCAAGATTCTGAAGAGAGACATCCAAGGATGACTAACCGATCACGCTCCAAACCAACATACACATCACCAAGAGTACCCCTGCTATAGCCCCATATTTGATTTTGGATCGTGCGTCAGCGATCAGCTCGGGCTTTCCCATCGATTTGAGCCACTCTATGATACCTAGCACGATATAAATCACACTTGCGGAGATAGAAACAAAGAAAAATAGGCGAAGTAAACTGTGTACAAGCATATTTGCCATCATAGCAAAAAGAACGATGGAAATGCAACGAAAGGAGAAAAAACAAAGAGCCCCACCAGTTGGCGGAGCTCAGAGAATTTATTTCAAATTCAGTTCGGAGTTACGAGACGTATGTCATCTAGCTTGATGGGACAGGATACTCCGAGGCATACCGTACCAGAGAATATAACTTGCTCGATGATGATAACGAGCGTGAGCACAGATACCATGACCACGAGGCCCAATATGGCTGCCATAATCTTTTTTTGAGCAGTGGTAATGTCTTCTTCCTTTCCGCCAGATCTGATCCAGTCAAACGCTCCTGATAAGAGATAGAACAATGCTAATATGCCAGAAACAAAGAAGAAGAGACGTACGAGACTAGTCATGAGTGCACCAAGAGTAGGTATCTGAAAAGGACCAGAGATTACTGCGTCGGTGATAGGGTTGCAGGCAGCATCTACTTTTGCTCCGCTCTTATCACACAAATCCTTTGGTCCGGTTGCACAATCAACATATGCTTGAACAGTTTTAGAACCATTGTAACATTGGATTTTCCAAACTCCCTCAGTTGGCAATTTATCCGCTGTTGACTTATCTGGAGCACATCTGCATACTGGTTTACCTAGCACTGGCTCAGCAGCAACTACTGGTTTTGCTGTGTATCCTAGTCCAACAGCCAAAGTTAGTGCAATTGTCATTCCGCTGACTACAATATTTTTAGGTATGTCCATAAGATATATAAAAAAAAATTTATTACATTCTACTCATCCTTTGGTCTATATTGCAAGGCCTCGGCGATGTGTATGTGACTAATAGTATCAGATCCCACAAGATCTGCAATAGTTTGTGCAACTTTGATGATTTTGAAGTGTGATCGCGCAGATAGAGAGAGGTGCTCTGCGGCTTGCTTCAGGAGAGCAGATGCCTCCTTTTCGATCACACAAAGCTTGCGCACATCGATACTGCTCATCTCCGCATTTGCATAGCGATGGACTGCGGCGAGGCGCTGCATCTGTCGTCCCCTGGCGCGCACCACGCGCTCCCTGATGTCCCGTGACGACTCTGCTTCATCGGTACCATGAAGTTTCTCATAGGCGACGGGAGGGATATCGATGTGCAGATCGATACGATCGAGTATGGGACCTGAGAGCTTTTTGCGATATTTCAAAATCCCCGTCTGTGGACAGGAGCATTTTTTAGCTGGATGGCCGAGATAGCCACAGGGGCAGGGATTGCTCGCGGCCAGCAGGAGAAAGCGTGCGGGAAAGACTACGGTGCCTGCCGCGCGAGATATCGTCACGATTCCATCCTCCATAGGTTGTCTGAGTGCCTCAATCGTCCCTCGCTCGTATTCGGGAAACTCGTCAAGAAACAGTACCCCACGATGGGCAAGACTGATCTCACCCGGCGCGGGGTTTGACCCTCCCCCGATGAGACCGATACGACTGGTGGTATGATGCGGCGCGCGAAATGGGCGCTCCGCGACAATAGGCGCACCACTCAAGAGACCTGTCACGGAGTAAATTTGTGTCACTTCAAGCATTTCTGCTTTTGAAAGTGGGGGGAGGATCGAGGGAAATGCACGCGCAAGGAGCGTTTTGCCCGCACCAGGTACACCTCGCAAGTGGATATTATGTCCTCCTGCTGCGGCGATCTCGAGTGCACGTTTTGCCTGACCCTGACCACGCACATCTGCAAAATCAGTCGTGTAGTGAGGCTCGTACTGATCGATGATCGTCTGAGTCTGAGGGGTGATGGGTGTCTTGCCCACCAGGTGATCGATAAGCTGGCGGAGGTTTGCCACCGGATACACTGTCACTCCGTCCACAACTGCCGCCTCTGAGGCATTGTCTGTCGGGACATAGAGATGAGTCTTGCCTGATTTGGATGCCATGAGTGCGAGAGACATGACACCGGTTACCCCTCTTACACTCCCTTCGAGAGAAAGCTCGCCGATGTAAAATGCATGTGCGAGGTGCTCAAGTGGGAGAAGTTTTTGTGCGGCGAGGATACCAATCGCGATGGACAGGTCAAATCGACTGCCAGTTTTTGGCACATCGGCAGGAGCAAGGTTTACGGTGAGTCGGGAGTCAGGTACTTCAAATCCGGTGTTCGTGAGTGCAGTGCGAATGCGATCCTTGCTCTCGTTGATCTCTTTGCCAGGCAATCCAACTATGGTAAATGTCGGGAATCCTCGCTCCGCCACATCTACCTCGACCGTGATGAGAATACCCTCAAGTCCGAGGGTCGCACCCGAATAGGCAGTGGCTAGCATCGTGTGTGTAATAATTAATTCACCTTACGCATACTGCATATGTCATTGCGAGGAGCTAGACTTGAGCGTTCACTAGGGAGCGACGTCGCAATCTCCCAATGCATGGGATTGCCACGTCGTCGCCTAAGGGCTCCTCCTCGCAATGACATACATCAAGGCATGATGCGACATGTGCGTAAGGTGAATAATTAATAATACAAGCTACTGCATCCCTGCGGTGTCTGTGGCATCATAGAGATGTGGCTCCTGGTGGCGCTTTATATAAAATACCACCATCAGTATAGTGACTACTACCAACATCACTAATAAGGCGAGGTACGTAAACAGTTGTGCTGATGTTGCGCTTGTTTGAGCACTTGCTACGGGCGTAACTGCTCCTCCTGCACCAGGTTGTGGCTTTACAGGATTAGTGATCGTCAACTCAGGCTTTGTCATTGCTGAATTGGTTGCTTTGAATGACTCTTGCACCAGAACTGCCTGGTTTGTGGAGAACATATCTACCTTCTTGCTTGAGGTGTAAATAGCATTTTCAGAGAGAAGTTGTGCAACTGACACTTCCCGCGGTTCGCTGCCACCAGGCGGTGTATAAATCAAATGGTATCCCATACGTGGGAGAGCTGAAGGTGGGATACGATACTGCCCTTGTATATCGGACTTTGTCTCATATACCACGTCTTTCACAAACTCGTCATATACAGATACTAGTGTGCCGGGCAATACTTGTCCGGTGACTGATTTTGTGACTGCATCGATATAACGTGGGTGGGGATCGATCACGATCGTTGAGATAGACGTTGCACTCACCGTCCGTAAACCTTTTATCTTGCGCGCCTGAGCTGCGGGATCTCCATAAAAATCAGGCTTGATAAAATCAATCTCGATGGGACTGGCAGAGACGATGCTTGTTGCAGGTATTGTGATGCTCCATCCTCCTTTTTCATCCACTCGTCCTATGGCAACTACGGTCGACTCGATGCGCGCGCTGATTTGGGTGTATGGGTGTGTGACAAGTCCAAATACATACATCCCTTCTGGGTTATCGATGACGGTGTATTGTGTGCGTTGGGCAACTGGACGATTCGTGTTTACCCCAAGCTTCGTGGCATCAATAGGTATGTCCCTTCGTTGGATGAGCCCTGGTGGTTCATCTATCTGTTCTATGCCTACAAGCGTCTGAGGATAGAGCTCTGTGTAGAGATCCTTTGGACCACCTTCCACTGGTACCATAACCTTATATATCGCACCAACCTTCTTGCCGTACTTGATCCTGCTGATCTGTTCAGCAACTGACATTAGTACGCTCGAAGGATCGCGTTGTACATAGGAACGAAGCGTTTCAGATTGTGGTGGTGTTCCAAACACATCAAGGGCATATGAACCTGGTTTTACTACGAACGCAAAGGAACCTTGTGCATCAGTGCGTGTGATTGGGTTTAGGATGGGCTGACACTCACGAGAAAAATCATTTGTAAACACATTTCCGTTTGACCGCATACACTCCTTTGGCGTCCAACGATCATTTCTTTCAAATAAGTGCACTGCGACGTCCGACAGTGGCTCGAGTGTGGATGCGTCAAAAACAAATCCATACGGATCAAACTCAACTATATCGGGCTGGAGCGAACTTGGGCCCAAGTATATCTGGTCGGAGATCTTTAGTGAGGTGCTTTGTGTGGTTATTGCAGGCAGCTGATTTGATGTCTTGCTGGAAAAGCCAACCGCATAGTACCAGTGAGGAAGGCTGATATTTGGATCGGTGTCTGTAAACATTCGGAAAACATCTCCTGATGTGATTTGCAACTGACCATTGTTTTGGAAGTTGTTCTGGAGAATATAGCCAGGGTCAGTCTTTCCTTCAAATTCTGGCTCTACTCCTGATTTACTAGCGAGGATCAGCGCAATCTCTGACTGTTTCGCTTTTTTGACAAAGAACCCGCCAGAACCGTCATGAAGCTCGAGGTCTAGTTTGTAGCGTATCGAGTCTAGTTTTTCCCAATTTTTGGCTACGAGCGAATCACAGTGTGCAGCTTTTGATTCGGGATTTGTATACTGGGACTGACACATGATTTTGTCCCACTCTTTCTTGCCAGTAGAACAAATGGTTCCCTTTTGATTATCACTGGAGACCCATTCTGGATTACGGATGAGACACTCAACGATAAAAATGCCCTTATCAAAATCCTTCGAACTTATGGTTCCTTGGGGTACGAGGGTAACTTGGTGTGAGTTTGGCAGTAACCGCGCGGCGAGATTTACTAACAATTGAGGTCTTAATATCTCAGTACCGCCCCCTCCTGACTGTGCAAAGGCGGTGGAGAATGGCATCAGACAGACCACCAGAACAAGAAATAATTGAAGTGCCTTTTTTGATATGTGCATTTAAAATAGGTGGTGTATACAACTCATAATAAAATACGTGAACTATACCCTATCAGACTAGCTAATTCTAGATCCCTTGTCAAGTGTGACTCTGTGCACTACTATGTGTGTATCATGAGATCTCGAATCTTCGCTATTGTAGCTCTTTTTGTAGTGCTCATCAGTCTCGCTCCTGACACCGTCCAAGCACGTGGACTGGATATGTATGACTATATAGAGTTAAAAATCACCCCTTATCCCTGCTTCAAACATCGTGGTGCAGGTACAGGGGCTCCCGTTTGTCCAAAAGGACATCCTGAATTTTATTCTACCGGAAGCTCGAATCAGCCTGAATATGTAAACCCTGCAAATATTCCGCCAGTGTCTTACAATCAATACAAATCTACATTGCTGGGACAAATCGATAATAATCATGACACTCAGGCTGACTACTGTATAGGTTTATTTTCAAACCCGCTCCCCAGCCCAGGCGTCACCCTCCCGCCCCCTCAGCCAGCATTTGTGGATGATCCGACACATGCGCACTACTGGGCAGAAGATCCAGAAATCACCGCGCTCGGCAAAGCAAATGACCGCGCGCGACAGTTTGTTTTCTGGGTTATGGGACGGCCTGCAAATGATGACAATCCAAAACTAAAAGAAATCTGGGCCATCTCTCGAAACGTCGCCATATCATTTGTGGTGCTGACTGCTGCGCTTATGGGTATTTGGATCACGATAGCCCATCGTCTCAGATATCGGATCATCGGCGAGTTTGGCGTGTGGGAGTCTGTCAGCAAGATAGTCATGTCACTCCTCTTTATATCACTCTCTGCGTCCATAGTCCTTATCCTGATCCAACTATCCGAGATCCTGATGAAGTTTTTCATTGAGTCACTCGCAGGCAGAGATTTGTTTAACGTGTACTTTGGCTCGGGAAGCACTGAGGCAAACTATGTGGGCTTCATCGGTTGCCGTGACCTCAATATACGCGTGAACGAATCAATAGAGACTCAGATTTTTCTTCTCCGACTCACGAACATCACCTATTACATCATGGGTGTTATGCTCATCCTCCGCAAGATACTCCTCTGGTTCCTCCTCTTTGTCTCACCATTCCTCCCTATCCTCCTCAATTTCCCTCTTATCCGCAATACTGGCAAAATCTGGATTGGCGTATTTTTCCAGTGGCTCATGTATGGACCGCTCTTTGCGCTCTTCCTCGGTGCTACTGGTGCGATTTGGAAGTACGGTATCCCCTTCCCCTTTGATTTCTCTCGTATAAATAGTCATTTGGGCTATATCTTTCCCAATGCGATTATGATCGTGTACGGAGGGCCAGCGCAAATAAAAACAGGTGCCATCAATGCGTTTAACAGCGGCAACTATGTGGACACGTTTGTCGAATACGTCATCAGCTTGATCATGCTGTGGGCTGTCATATTTTTCCCCTGGTGGCTCCTCCGGATATTCCGTGACTATTGTTGTGAGGCCATCATGGCTATGGGTGCCAGTGTCAAGAATCTCGCTGATACGCTCCACCCAGTACCTCCGCCAAAACCTCCTCCTCCTGTACAACCCATCAAGGCAGCACCCCAGCCAACGGTGGCACCGATCCAACTCGCCAATGAGATATCACGTTCAATCAATCTCGCCAATGCGACCCAGGTCCGCCAGGCGCAAACTGCTCAAATCGCGACAGCCATGAGTCTAAAGGCGACGACACTCAAGGATGTGGCAAAACTTGAAGCAAACAAAAATATGATGTCGGCAGCAAAGCAGAGCTTTGCCATGCTCCAGAATCCACTCGCCGCGACGACAACCTCGGAGCGGGAAAAGTATCTGAATGTGCGCACTGAGCTCTTTACCCGCGCATCATCCAAAAACGATGCCTTTGCAAAGTCGATGCTCGCAACTGCATCCACCTCATCCACTGAGCATGCACAGCACAAACAAGAGCTCATCAAGTCTGTAGATGCGATCGTCTCGCAGATGAACAACACGATCCCCGCCTCTCTTTCACAGATTTCCTCACAGACATCAAACATCTCAGCAGAACGCATCGGCCAAATCACCAATACTGTCATGGAGCATCTCACCCAAGACATGCGAACGCTCTCTACTATCTCGACCAGGACCACAGTACCTATCGAGCAGGTGAAGTCCATTCTAAAGTCCTATGCAGCGAATATCACCCAGCCGCTCAATCAAATCGTGGAAAAGATCGCCTCAGTCGCAAATACTTCAAAGCAATCGGTCAAAAATGTCTTGCAAGAAACAAATAGCATCATGAGTCGTGGTTACTCATTTAGAGAGCTCGCACGCACCACAGGCATCGATGAGTCCAAGTCTGCCGAGCTCCTTTCCCAGATCGATGTGGCAACCGCTACGACAGGTACTACCTCACCGATCCTCATCCAAGCATTTGCAAATGAAAAGGTGTCAAGCTTTATCAAAGAGGTTGCCAAGCGCGCATCTACTGATGAGGTGGTCATGACACATATACAGTCAGTCACCGGCCTAAGTCACAAACAGATCGAGTCCACGCTCCTCGCCATCTCCTCAGGCCCATCGATCACCGATGAGACCATGCTCACGCAGATCCAAACTGCATATGGAGTGGATAAGGTAAAAACGTTGGCCATCGTGAAGGATGCGCTCGCGCAGACAGCTGATGCGGGAAGTGCAGTGCCTCAATCTACTGTTGAGGGTGAGTCAGTCGAGCAAGCCACCGTCCTCCAGGATCAGCTCAATACCGCCGTGAATCCAGAGAGTCAGATCGACCAGATCATCCCCGTGCCTGCAGACCAGTCGCTCGACGAGTATGAGGAGATACGCGAGCTGTGGGTCGAGCAGTATGAGAAGGAAGAAGTGCCACTCTCTGAGCAGATCACCTCTCGTGCAGATTGGGTCAGTCAGGATATCACGCTCATGACGAATATACTGAATAAGCTCCTGTCCGCAGATCAGCAGATGAGACAACAGGCACTAGACGAGGTAGGCTTTATTCTGCCAATTTTCCTCATCAACAACCTCAGTGGATCACAGCTCTTGACGTATCTTAAAGCGAAGCTTTCAGCAGCAAAGCAAGTTCAGAAAGCACAGCTCAAGAAAGATGCACAGGTAGTCGCACCTGTGGCACAAGAAGAGTTTGTAGACGTCGCACGTGCCACCACCGAACAGAATCAAAAGCATCTCGTGGTAGATGAGGAGGGAGAGAGCAAAGAAGCGGTAAATAGCTAAGTACTGATAGTTGAGAGTTGATAACGAGGCGCTGGATAAAGCAACGAATCTACTGCTCGTACGAAAGACACGCACAAATATTCAATTCTCAATCTGCAATGTGCAAATAATGCCAATAGAAATGCAAATCTAAATCCTCCGTCATCCATGTACTAATCAATAATATCGGTGACAGATTGAGTGCTCATGAAGTGAGTCATCTTGAGCGAAGCGTACGCGGATTCGACCGCGCCCCTGCCCGTAATGCTACGCATAAGCGTTGCAGGCGCGGTGCCTCGCTCTTGCGAGCGCAAGGCGGGCAGGAAGATCTCTGATATATGAGATTCTTCTCCGCCAACTGGCGGATCAGAATGACCAAGCAAAAATCGTCATCGAATTAGTTGACTATTACAATTCCCCTCCGGGCGCAGCTTGCAGCTTGTGGCTCGTAGCTCCCTCTCACGCTCTCGCACACAGGACATTGTATGCCTTCACGATACGATCAGGAGCAGCTTTGGACTTCAGCGCACCGACGATTTTCCCTGTCAATGTCTTTGGATTTGCTTTAAATGCTGCATCATTTGCAGCTACAAACTGACGTACCAGACTCTCGAGCTCGTGATCGGGGATCTCTGTGGGCAGGTATGACTTTAAGATCTTGATCTGCGCCATATTTGCATCCACGAGATCCTGTCGCTTTGCAGTAGCAAACTGTTCATTGGCTTCTGTCAGCTCTTTGAGCTGTTTGCGGATCATGGATACCACATCGTCATCGGTCAAGGCTCCCTTCGCTTCGATTTCCTTGTACTTCAGCTGTGATACAATCATCCGGAGTGTTTGAACTCGCTCAGAATCATGATTTTTGAGCGCTTGCATACTATCGGTTTGGAGTTGGGCAAATAGTGTTGACATAGGTATGAGGTGGATTGTAGCATATAGGCTAGTCAGTTGGATATATTTTCTATGAAATCAAAGGCTCTCACTAAAAAAATCAGTAGCAAATCATCGCTCAAAAAAATCGATGCTTTTGACGCAGTCGCTGAGCTCAAACTCCAAATACTTGAACACAAACCCACTCCCCAGTACATGCGCCGGGATATACAGATGAGCAGCCTCCTCATCAGACCGCAGATCGGCGATGTATTTTCACTTAACATGGGCAATGATCAGTTTATCGACGCACTCTGGTCGATACTCAAGATAGATGAGTTTGTGGGTGATACCATCAGCAAGCTCCCCCGCAAAGATGTAGAGCTTTTCTATAAACTCTCAAATCACGTGCGTCAGGGATACCAGGACACGCTCAATCGAGTCGACATGCGCCTCCCCCATGTAAAGGAAAAAGGGACGATGCAACCAATCGCCATCGAGATCTTCAGATCTGCCACCAGGTCGAGCAGGCGCGTGCACTAGGTGTAAATGTCCGCTTTTTATACCGCCCGCTCGCGACTAAAGACTGATGACTAATGACTGATGACTGACGACTATTTCTTATGGCAAAACCTATCATCATTGACGTTGAGACCAAGCACTCCTTTCGCCAGTTTGCAGATCCTGCAAAGCTCGGCATCTCCGTCGTCATCGCTTACGACTATGCCGATGGGATCTATCACAGCTATACAGAGGATCAGCTCCCTGCGCTCTTTCCAAAGCTCGAGGCCGCCTCCTATGTCATCGGATACAACAGTGATGGTTTTGATCTCCCCGTCCTCCAGGCGTACTACCACGGCGATGTGATGGCGTTCTCCCGCTTTGATATGCTCGAGGATATTCGCCAGACGGCTGGTCGACGATTTGGACTCAATGACATCTCCCAAGCTACACTCGGAGTGAAAAAATCAGCAAATGGGCTCCAAGCTCTCGAGTGGTACAAGACCGGACAGATAGACAAGATCATCGAGTACTGTCGTGATGATGTAAAAATCACCCGCCAAGTGTTTGAATACGGAGCAATGTATGGCTTTGTCTACGTAGGAGCTGGCGAACAGCGTGCGAAGATCCCCACCCGCTGGGAAAAGTACCGCGATGGCAAGGGCCAGAGTGAGTCTGTCCCCAGTACATTGCCGTTTTGACCGCTCTCGCAGTCACTTTGATATCTTTTTGTACATAGGTGATCGCCAACTCCAGGTATTATTTGGTAAAATACGTCTGTATCTTTCTAAATATCGATATTCCCTGGTAGCTCTCCGCCAGCTGGCGGAGGTAGAGCAGGAGAATATGTAGTAATTTCCCTGGTAGCTCAACGGTAGAGCAGGATGCTGTTAACATCAAGGTTCGAGGTTCGAATCCTCGCCGGGGAGCAGACGTTGACAAGTACTAAAATTGAGGATCGTATCAAAGGGCTTTGTCGCTTCGTATCGCACTACTTTACCCTCTACTCTCAGGTTCTGAAGTACGAGCTTGATAAGTTGTCGTTTTTCTTCTACTTCCGAACCGACAAAAAGATCATACGCGCGTGTAGCGAGTTCTAGCAGGTAGTTTGCTGTAATGTAGTAGTTATCTTCTGCTTCCTGAAGTATGGCAAGACGGGTATCAATTTCGGCGATCTTGTCTCTGAAGGTCTGATAGTATCTGTCATACATATCGTCAGTAATACGTCCGTCTAATCGATCGACGTATAAGTTCTCTATTCTTTTGCTATACGTCTCGTGATCTTTCGTTAGTTCTGCATGCTGTGCTTGTCTGAAATCTACCTTGCTATCATGCGTTGTCTTTAGCGCTTCTATTATTTGATGGAGTACTGCTTCTGGTAGTTGGAGCTGTTTGAAGACGTTGCCTATCTGCTTAGTGATTTCTTCTTCTCTGAGCCACTGTGCGTCATGCTTGCCGTTGTATTGAGTGCAGTGGTAGTACACGTGTCCTTTCTGTTTCTCAGGGGTGATAGAGAGACCGCAATGACCACATCTGAGGAGTCCACGGTAGATATAGGGTAGCTTGCCCGCGAGCTTATACCGTTTTCCGCTATACCCTGCTTTGAACTGCTGCACTTGGTCAAAAAGCTCTCTACTTACGACGAGCGGATATTTGTGGTTATACACTTTTCCCTTCCATGTCATCTGACCGGCATAAAAGCTATTTTTGAGGATTTTATCGGTGTAGCCATGTGACCAATCGACTCCATAGTCTTCTTTGATTTTATGCCGTAATAGATCCATAGAGTATGCACCTGTAGCGTAGAGCTCATACGCTTTTTGTACGATGCGGGATGCGAACTCATCTATAATTATCTCGGTCTTATCTTTGCTGACGGTCTTGCGGGTATATCCATAGGGATGCTGACTCGGGTATATCCCACTTCTGAGCATTTGTTCCTGGGCCCGCTTGACGTTGTCGCTGATTGCGTCAGAGTAGTATTTGGCAAGGCCTAGACTCATACTGAACGCAAACTTTTCTGTAGCAGATATGTGGCTATTGATCGTTTGCCCATCAGATACGAAGTGGAGCTCTACCTCATCCTTTAGGGCCTTTTCGTAGAGCATAGATACACGCTTATCAAAGACATTTCGGGATAGCCGATCAACCTTATCAAAGCATACCGCTACCTTTTCCTTCTGAGCGATCACAAAGTCCAGAATACCGTCAAAGTCACTGCGCTGGTCTTTATACGCGCTTTCATCAAAACTTTCCTCTTTGATGATTTCATAGCCTTTGTTTTGACAATATTTCCTGAGTCGCGCTATCTGAGCGGGTAGAGAGTTACCCGCTTCTTTCTGTTCTTCTGTCGATACTCGTGCGATGATTATAGATTTCATAAGTGTTATCTTCCTGCCTTGGTGCGGTTATCTTGTTTACAAAGCATTTGACAGTTATCTGCTATAGACCTACCTCCCTCGTGCCACGGCTTGATATGGTCAGCTTCCATCTCGGCGATGTCATACTTTTTCTTGCAAAATGGGCATTTACCATCTTGTCGCTCGTATGCCTCTCGCTTCATCTTATCCGTGAACGCACGGATTGAGAGGTGCCTTTCTTGGTGTGTGAGAACGTATGGATAGATCCCAGACTTTTTAGTCACATCCTCATCTTGCATCAGTTTTTTGATCTCTGACTCGAGCTTTACAGAATCGAGTTTTATAGCTTTATATTCATTGTACAGCGGGCCCCACTCTACACCTTTCATTTCACTCCGATATGTCGTAAATGTCTGACGTACCCATGCAATAACACTTTGGAAATACGTCCACAATTCATCAGCATTCTGATCGTGTTGGTGTCTCGCCATATAGTCCTCAATGTGATCCTCACTTATCCACGCGAGTGTAGTCTCAAGATATTCCTGTCTGATAGGTGAGCCGACGAGAAGTGACCCGCCATCATTTGCCAAGAGATATGCAACACAGTTCGATTTACTGAATTTTCGCTTTGCATCAGTGAGCCATGGGCCCGTGTATACTGCGTTTCGTAGCTCTTGATCTGTCAGCTTTTCCCCTGCGATATTGATGATACGGAACCAGTCTAACCGCTCTTTATCAGTCCCCGTGCAAAAGTAGATCATCAATTCGTACTCAAGTATTTTTTCTTGCTCCTCACGAGTGAGATTATGAAAGTAACGGTCATTGAGCGAAAAATCACCTTCTACATACTGACCTATACTGATCGTGCGTTGCTGACCATCAAGGACTTCATAGCCCCCCAGGTCAGTCTGCACCCAATACATGACATTCAGAGGGAAGCCTTGGATGATAGTGCGTATGACTTCATCCCGCTGTTTACCGCTATACACGAATTCACGTTGATACTTCGGTCGTACATCGAGTTTGCCTCCATACGCCACGACCCCTTCCTCTGCACTATCTTTATACCCCTCCACCACGTCACGTATTTTGATTTTGTGAAGTTCAATTTTCATATAGTTATATTACAATTTCTGTATGATGATTCTCGCGTATAGTATCGATAAATATCCATTGCAATTATCTGCAGTATAGTAAATATCGTTTGGCTTCTGTTTATGCAAGAGAGTAGCGCGAGTATTTGCTTTGCTTCCGTTTGAGATAGAGCCATCGGTATTTATCTGTTTTGGATTAACATAACGTTTCGTTGGCCTAGCCTCAAATTCATCCCTTCCAGCTGTAATACCCATAATCTTAAACTGATTAGGGTTATACTTATCAAGAAATGTAATCGGAACACCTATTGGTTTATCATAATCCATCGGTATATCTGCCACTTTTGCCACCTCGATAGCATCGTAATTATCATATTTTGGGTACTCTTCGGGTGTGTATTTTTTATAAAGAGTTAGCATTTCGTGACGTTTTGTGGTGTCCATATTGGTAAACCACATAATGCTACCCATACTGAAATACTGCACTCCACTCACTATCTTTTTTCGTGACTCAGTAGGTATGTCATAATCCATGGGCACCTGAAACCATTTTGTACCTCCATTGTCATAGCCAAGCCAAAGTCTATTTTCTTTGATATGTTTAAAGATCTCCTTGTATGTAAGCGCGTTTTGACTACCGAGAACTAAAAACTTTTTCTTATTTTCTACAAGCTGTGCCACATACTCCCTAAAGAGCGAAAAGGGAGGGTTTGTGACGACTATATCCGCTTCCTTCAGAAGCTCTATACTCTCGTCGCTGCGGAAGTCTCCTTCACCGTTTAGCGGTGCCCACTCGTTGTGTTTATTGGCCTTCAGCTGCTCAGCGATGTCGCGTATATCAAATGCTCCATCGCCGTCTATATCACCTACATCATTAATGATGAATCGATTAGCTGTCACTTTTGGGCGACCTTTTGGCATTGGCAAATCTTCGGCATCACCGAAGAGCCCTAGTTGGGTGTTGGCAATAGGCGAAGGTTTATAGCTGGTCGTGATGAGTCTTTTGAGTCCGAGTTTTTTGAAGTTACTCGCAAAGTATTTGAAGAAGTTGCTCTCGTAGGGGTCGTCGCAATTGCAGTAAACGACCTTGTCTCGAAACTGTTCTTTGTAGTAGCGCAGCTCCTTTTCGATGTCGACCAGCTGAGTATAAAACTCATCTTTTTTGGCTTGATTTGCCTTGTGCAAGTTGGTGTTGAGAGATTTGCTTTTCATAGTTATTTATGCTGATTGGCAAATGTATCCAACGCTTCTTTGCTTATCCTATATTGTTTACCGACTTTTATCGCAGATAGCTTGTGCGCTCTGACCCATCGATACACTGTCAGGTAGGCAACCTTCAGCATTGTAGCGACTTCTTCGATTGAGTAATACTGATCTTGAATCATAGAAATTATATTTATCATTATTTAACATTTATCACTGAAAGTCAACTAGCTTTAGTGGTTCAAACTTGGTCAGATACCCACGGATTACAGCAAGTGGACTTATGGTCGGCGGTAACTGTATCTTTTTTGTTTCTGCGATCAGTCTATACCAGCTCCTCTGACTCTTGCGTCCAAACATGGCCCTTAGCTCACGTGGGTTTACCGTGTCAAAGACTTGCTTGAGGCCAAACATCTGCATGATCCGTTGTGGGCCCATTTGAGGATTTTTGACAATCAAGTCTGCCAACAAGGCCTTTGGTGTAGTGGACTTGTAGTCGAGTAATGCAGGGCGTTTACTTTCAATTTCATCCAGATAGTGCAAAAGGACTTTTTGCGATATGGTCGGGTCAAACAAACTTTTGAAGGTTAGCTCCGACGAGATACCAAGCGTGCCGAAAAGTTGCCCGATCTTCTGACGTTTATTGAGTCGCACTTCCATACGCAATACTTCAAATCGTTTCTTTTCTTTGATCGTATCAAAGAGACCTAGCTGTATCGCATTATCTTTTTCAAGTGCTCGCTTTTCACTGACTTTTGAGGCTTCAAGATCCTTTATCTTGTCGTAAAAGGCTACTTCATATGAGTTGGCGTGCCATTTGTAGCTATGCCCATCATTGCGAAAGTCCGTCTGATTCACATCAAGAGACAGCTTTATATTTGCCTCTTTGATTTTGCTGATGATGTAATGAGGTGTTGTACCGTCTGTCAGGGGTATATTTTTAGCATAATGGACGGCTGACACATTAGCATTTTTTAGTGTGTCGTCCATGACCTTCACGCCCATATCTCTCAATCGTGACTTCAAAAGTCCGGCTACAGGGCCAAAGTCACCAGCAACCAGCTCATCAAAATTGTTACCAAACAAGAGCTTCGGTAGTGATAGCTCGACTTTTAGGGTAGGCTCACGCCCTCCCGTACCATTGAAACGATTTGTCAGCGTGAGACGTGGCTTATAGATACCGCTCTCAAGATCGCTCTTTTTGGGGTTCTGTTTTGCGATCGCAAACCCACGACCACGCATAGGTGATCCGTCACCCATAACAAACCGTGCGGATGGTTCAAATAGGTCTGGTTCGTGGATATAGAACATACCTTTAGTCAGTGTTAATACAACGGTGTCGATCATACGATTTTGTTACATTTTCAAGTTTTTCAATAACCGCCTGTTCGATTTGTTTTGTGACTTCCCGATTGATCGGATGGAAGATGTTGAAGTCTCCTTTGGGCCCTTTACGGGTAGGATAAGTCAGACGATAGCCACCAGTAGGCCTGGTATATATTCCGATTGAGCTACAGTACAGACACCCATCAAAAACGAAGCTCGCAAACCCCACCAGCCCATTGCTAGGCTTGATGGGCACTATTTGTATTTCATTTATTACGTGGGTCATGTTGTTTTCTCTCCTTTGCTCGGGCTATGCCTCTTTGAGTTGCGCGCCCGTGCATCAACTGGTAATAGTCCTTCATAAACTTCTGAATGAGTAATACGAGTTCATCTTCTGTGTGTATTTTTTCTACCATTTTCAACCACCTCCTTTCTTGTTTTATTTTTTCTATCAATTTTTATGAGCAATGAAAAAAACTCAGTCAATTTGCTGAGCTCTGTTGAGGAAAGGATGTATCCCTGTTTACTC
This sequence comes from uncultured Gammaproteobacteria bacterium, assembly GCA_964620925.1. GTDB lineage: Bacteria > Patescibacteriota > Microgenomatia > UBA1406 > GWC2-37-13 > JAGOLU01. The sequence continues at coordinate 22,709 of CAZUKL010000003.1, forward strand.
GTCGTTACGTTTTCGGTACTCATTACCGATAGGATATAAAACAGGGTTGTAGCTAAAGTTAGCTAACTATTTAGCCAGAAACCTGGGGTTCAACTGAACTGTAGTGAAGGGTTTTGCCAATAAGAAGTCTTTCGTCTGTGTTTCTATTGCCACTTTGTCATTAATTTTGCGTACGGCGTTGTATATCTGTCTTGCCTTAAAGTTTTCAGGTTCTTCTCTATTTTCTTCTATGATTTCGTCCCAAGACCACTTACGCTTTATGTTGGCAAGGTTTTTTAAAACTACACGGCAAACCATTTCTAGTTTTGTATTTAATGGAATGATTATTGTCTTACCCTTAAAGGTTATGACACCTGTAGCTATGTCATACTGAGGTACTAGCGACCCTTTAGCGATTGCTAATTGTGCTTCCAAAAGTCGTATTTGAAGCTCTGTCATATAAGCTTCACGCTCTTCTTTTTCTCTTTCCCATTTTGATTTTTTGATAGTTACTGGCGGGTCGTATCTCTCGAAATTAACTAAATCTATGTTTGGCGGTTCATATACTGGAAGTTCTGGCATTTTGATTGTTTCCAAAATGTCCAAAATAGGAAACTTGGGAGCAGTAATTGACTTGAAAGCTTCAAATAGGTTTGAGCTTGCTATTTCGGCAAGTGAAGTTCCGAGCTTGGCAAATTGTTCCTTATTTGCCTCTACAATCGGTTTTAATGCTTCTGTCCGTTTTTCAAGGGACATCTTGTCTAAATCGTATAGGGTTATTTTCTTATCTGATAATTTCGGCATAATTCATTACATTTTCAATGCTGCTTAAATATGTCTGCTCATCGACGTGCTTTGTATGCTGTAACTTACAAACCCATCGGTTACATTGGGCGTTATTGTCATTTCACCTAAACGACCCTTGAAGGTACTCGGCTCGTTTGGTGGCAGATTAGCCAATATATCGTTAGCTTGGTCAGCTAGCGTGACATAGAAATGCAAACATTTGGTTATTTTATCCAAGAGTTCTTTGTAAGGGATGTGACGATTTTTGCTAATTATCATCAAGCCGTTGTGGTCAAGGCAATAATGACCGTGCGAAAACGCATTACGAATATCCTTGTCATATATGTCGTTAAGAATATCCTCTAAGGACACATTGGCTTTTTTGCTTTCCTTTATAACCTTTTGTATTCGGGCAATAATTGGCATTTCAGAAATTCTCAGTTTATAAGACAGCTTAGAAATAAGAGCCTTTTGTTTAGCAAAGTCAGTTTCCTTATCAATTTCAGCAAGTAACGCTTTTGTTTCTTCTTGGGTTAGGGCTTTATCTTCTGAGCTTCCAAATGGATGAAGTTGGTAATCTTTACCTTGAGCTAATAGAGAGAGGTTGTATAAAAACTCGAAAGTTGGGTAGGTTTCAATGATGTGGCAATAAACAAGTAACCCCATTTTGAAAAAGGAAGATACAGACATAATCTGAGGATTTGTATTTCTCAACATTGTGAGCTGGAAAAATAACCCAATCGTTTCACCCAGCTCTTTACTTACGTCATAGGAACTTAGGGTCATTATTCCTCTGAAATAGAGGATGGAAGACATTAGCTCTTTCTCGTCTTTTTCCTTTGCCCTTTTGATAAGCAGGGCAATAGTTTCGTGGTAGAGTTTTTTAGTTTCCTCTTTAGGAAATAGCTCGCTGTCTTTTGTTTTTGGTATTGCCATACTAGGTTAAGATTTCGGCTTGGTCTAGTAAATTCATCGCTAGACTACTAAGCGTTAGGTATTCATACGCTCTTTGTGGGTCATCTATCTTGGCATCAGAGGTATGACTTTTTTCGTTTCGAAACATATCGATAGCCATTGTTAAGAACTTCACACCTTCATTGAAGTCGTGGTCTACGTTTTGAGCGACGGCTCCTTTTATGTGTAGCTTGGTATTTCCAAAAGCCTTTGAGCCTGTTTCGTGTCCAGTCAGAACTCTTAACCTATCTCTGACAACCTTAAAGCCTTTCTCTACCGCTTCTGGGTATTCTTCTTTTTCGAACAAGCTGTAGCATTTGTTATAGATTTCTGGGTGTAATACTGATAAATCAGGTAGGGTTTGTGATTTACGTTTGTTGGGAACTTTACCAGTAAAATCTTGGTATTCTGGTTCATTTTGGATACTTAGAAAATAATCTTCAAATGCTGGAAGAAGCTCTATGTGGTAGGAACCGTCATCGGCTTCATTTAGCCCGTATCTGTTTCCAATCTCTTTTATCCTGTTTCCTGTTTTAATAATCTTTATTACTTTTTTGTCTTTTTCTAGCTTGGTAAATAGTTGGTCTAACTCAATTCCTCTATAGCGATTGTTTAGGTCGTGGGTGGCGTGGATGATGAGAGGTTGACCAGTAGGAGCCAGCACCCGTGCATCTTCTATCGCATCTAAAAGAAAATAAAGTTTTTGTTTACCGTACATCATATTTCAATACATTTTCAATACTTATGTTTGTTTATCATATTTTATCAGTTTTTGCTACAATAAGCCTATGGCAAATGCTCAGAAACCAGTGATAGGACAAGTAATTGACGAAAGAGGCCAATCCCACGATACAAGGAAGGTAATAATTAACAAATTAGAGAAAGCAGTTGGGCGTCCAGTGGTCTCTCTGTTTACTAGCTTCAAATATCCCGTTATTTTAAGTGATGATGATGCAGATATGCTGGAGGCAATTCTACAGACAATGAACTTACAGCGAGGTCTAGCCTTACTTTTAAGCTCACCAGGCGGTAGCGGTTTAGCTGCTGAACGAATAATTAACATTTGCAGAAAATACAGTGGTACAGGTGAATACTGGGTAATAGTTCCAGGAAAAGCCAAATCTGCCGCAACTATGGTCAGCTTTGGTGCAAGCAAAGTTTTCATGGGGCCCGCTTCTGAGTTAGGTCCAATTGACCCACAATTGTCCATTAAAGAAGATGGTAGGGACAAAAGATTCTCACTTTGTAATGTGGTCGAAAGTTATAAGGAATTATTTGAATTAGCTACGAAAGAAAAGGGCAATTTACAGCCATACTTACAACAGTTGCAAAGATATGATGCAAGAGAAATCAAAGATTTTGAGGATGCAATTTCTTTGTCAGAAGACATAGCTATTAGAGCATTAAAAACTGGGATGATGTCAGTAGAGACAGTGGCTAACATTAAAACGAAAATTAAGGTATTTCTAACGCCAGAAGAAACAAAATCACATGGCAGGCTTATTGATAGAGAAAAAGCGGAAAGTTGTGGTCTTATAGTTGAGAAACTTACGCTAAATAGCAAGGTGTGGAGAACGTCTTATGAATTGTATGTCAGGTTGAATACTTTTGTTTCAGCTCAAGTTGCAAAGTGTGTAGAAAACAGCCAACATTCATATGCAGTTAATATACAATAGTTGTAAACTGTACGTATATGAAAAAAACAATCCACAGTGCAAAATCAAAAATGAGTAAGGAGCAGGGAAAGAGATTTTGCGAAGCTAAGGTTAGCTATGAGAAACTTCTGCAAGAGGTTTTGCCATTTGTGCCAAGGCTTCAGTCAAAAGAGGCTAGTACAGCTGGTACATGGCAGAATACTTCTAGCCTTTTACTTTATTAAAGTACCGCCATATTAAAGGTTTCAAGTACCGTTTTAATATTTTCTAATCTAAATCCAAACTCAATTTCTCGGTTCTTAAACGCGTCTACCAGGGGGAGCACTTCGGCAAGCTCAGTGCAAGTCCTTCAATATATTCAGGACAAGCTAATTCTAAATATGAATACCGAGCCATGGTATGTATATTTACTTCTTTGTGATCAGAAAACTTTTTATGTGGGGATATCAAATGATGTAAGAGAACGTCTACGAGGTCACATCTCAAAGCAATCATTTTTTACTAAAAAGTTTTCTGAAATCAAGCTAGTCTATTGTGAAAAGCACACAGATAGATTTGAAGCAGCAAGACGAGAAAAACAACTAAAAGGTTGGACTCACACAAAGAAGCAAATGTTAGTAGAGCAAAAACTGGGCTATAATAGTTGCACTGATCTTGTTGAAGCTCTGACGGACAGGATGAAGAACTAGTGAGTTTTCAGAACGTTTTTTCAAGAGAAGCTCGGATTGAGCCTGGCGCGATTATTGATCAGAGTGTTGTTCTTGAACAACCAACTATTAAAGGAACTGTTCAACTACATAAAGCAATCGTGTCTGGTCATCAAGCAAATTACAGTGTTTCCCAAATATAATTCGCTTTATGAGCAACTCTCAAGCAAACAAATCAAAATCTAATCAGACTGTCGCGTGGAAGCACATTTCTTCTAAGACTCTACTTAAGCACTCGCGACTTAATGTGGTTGAGGATGTAATTGAATTGCCAAGTGGATCGCATGTTCCCTATCTAAAATTTACCGATGTGGGTGACGCAGTAACGTTGATTTGTCTTAAAAATGAGAGTGTATTAGTACAACGTGAATATTGCTACCCAATAGATGAGATTCTGCTCCAATTCCCTGGTGGGAAAATAGAAAAGGGTGAATCACCGGAGCGCGCTGCAAGACGCGAATTACATGAAGAGTCTAGCTACACAGTAGAAACTCTTGAGGTTTTAGGATGGTATTATCGTGACTATCGCCGATCTAACTCCCGCATCTTCGTAGTGCTGGCAAAAGATCTATCCTCAACAAGCCAAATACAAGGCGACGAAGAAGAATCGATAGAGTCATCATGGGTATCTGTAAAAAAACTCGAGAGCATGATTAAGAATAATGGGGTGAGAAATTATTCTATGCTAGCCGGATGGGCAATGCTGAAAGCAGAGTTCGACGAAAATATTATAGATTTGGGAAATTCAGCAACACAGTAATCTGTTGTGTCATTAAATCTGGCGCAAGAATTTCGCTATTCCAGTTTGCTTTCCGAAAATCGTTCCACTGCTCGAGCCCAAGTTGACAAGTACTGAAATTGAGGTTCGTATCAAAGGGTTTTGCGGCTTCGTATCGCACTTCATTCTCCTCTACTCTCAGGGACGATAGTACGAGCTTGATTAACAGCTGTTTTTCTTCAACCCGAGTACCCTATTCGTACTCAGTGATACAATGGGCCCGTGAAAAATGGCATAGATTGTATCGGAGTTGCAGTGGGTGCAATGATTTTCAACGATGACAACGAACTCTTCCTGTCGAAAAGAAGTCAGAATAGTAAAAACGAAGGGGGCTGTTGGGAAGTCCCTGGGGGAGGAGTCGAGTTTGGAGAGAAACTAGCAGATGCAATCAGATTAGAGATAATCTATTATTCTCGTGAACATTTCAAATACCATTAGCATAGATTTTTTTGAGAAATGATACGATTCTTTCTACACGGTGGTGAGTTTGAAGATGGTGGCGGACTAGATTCAGACTACTTCTCTCAGCTTCTTCACTTTGATGACAAGAGGACCGTACACTTACTGCTTGTTTATTTCGCACGGCCAATCGCCAAGTGGCCGTATCTTTTTGAAGAAGACAAAAGGACTATCGATCAGTGCGCTATCGACTCAGTGGTCATGCGAGAGGCTACGTTTGATGACTTCCCAAATGAACTTGTTTGGGCTGACGTTGTATTTTTCAAGGGCGGAGATGGTCCGATACTCACCGATCATCTTTCTCATTATCACGATCTTCGAGAAACATTTATGGGTAAGAATATTGGGGGCATCTCAGCAGGTGTGAACGCCCTATCGAAGTACTACTACAGTCGAAGAGGACACAGAGTGATAGAAGGACTAGGAATACTGAACATCAAAGCGTTCACACATTACGAGGACAGGTTGCAAGATGAGTATGACGACCTAGACCAGACAGGAGAAAAATTAGAAATCGTAACGATTCCAGAGGGCAAATTTGTACTAATAGAAGATCAGATCAGTAGTAGTCTTTGAAAAAGCTAGTCATAACTGATTTCGACGAAATATGGCATTCCGTTAGGCATTCTAGCCTAACAGGTTGATTTTGCACCCACTGTGGCAGAGTCAAAAGGGTGAGGCTGCAGTTTTTCTACTCTGATATGATTGCCTCATGAACACTGCCATACTCATGCACGGAATGCCTAGCAAAGAAGAGTACTTTGATCCGACATATCCCTCACCAAGTAATAGTCACTGGTTTCCCTGGCTTACGAAGCAATTGATGGTACATGATATATGTACGGTCGCTCCTGAAATCCCTCAACCTTGGCAGCCCCGGTATGATATCTGGAGAAAAGAATTCGAACGCTTTGATATCACGCCAGAAACGATACTCATAGGCCATAGTTGTGGTGGAGGATTTATTGTACGGTGGCTAAGCGAAAATAAAGACTGGCAGGTTGGCAAAGTGATCTTGGTCGCCCCGTGGCTGAATCCTGACAATGATCCAAGATCTGACACCGCAGATTTTTTTGACTTTACAGTCGACCCAGATCTTAGAGAGAGAACGAAGGGCGTCACCATATTCCACTCTGACAACGACTCGGAAGCTATCCACAAATCTGTAAAAATGCTGAGGGATGCGATACGAGGACATAACTATAAAGAATTCCATCAATATGGACATTTTTGTATTGAAGATATGAAAACCACAGAATTTCCCGAATTGCTTCAGGCTATTTTAGAAAAATAAGGCGATCGTTCGATTATCAAGTATCTATGCCCATCAGTCAATATCCGATCCGACCCTACCTTTGGTGGTTTACATATGTTCCTGTCATTAGCAGCACGGGATTTAACACCCTATTCACTGACACTATCTACCTGAGCCAAGATTTGTATATGGATTCACAAAGGGAAATTCCAGATCCAGTCACGGTGGCACTGATCAAGCATCAGGAGGTCCATGCTCATGGTGCCTCGCTCTGGAAAGCAGTGCATTTCGTGTGCTCCTCTACCTTCAGACTCCAAGAGGAAACTCTGGCGTACAAAGCTCAATTCAACTATCTTAAAAAGCACCACTTGTCATGGGATCTTGGAGACGTAGCTCGACAGTTCACATCTTCTCAATCACCACTCTGTCGATCTCAAGCCACTGTTTTCCAGAGATACACTTGCCAAACTTAATCTCACCTTTCGGTGTAGCGACTGCATATTCGTTGTCCAACCATGCCACGAAACCGAGATTTTGATTCGGAGACCAATCTGTAGTATGCATCAGCTTGCCATCGATGAAAAACTCCACGCTATCTGCATGCCACTCCAGCACATACTCGTGCCAAGCCGTCATATCTGTATCTATCATGCATTCACTTGTTCCTGTAAATCGCTGCATTAGCTTCGCTGCGAGTCCTGAGCGACCAGTGATCCTCGCATATCCTATGGCAAGAGCGAGAGGGATAGCATAGAGGAGCGCGCTAAGACGTCTTGTGTGCACCACCTGTGCTTTCCATCCACAACCTGGTAGGCCTGGGACGAGAAGCATGCGTGAAGGTGGCGAGGACGAAAAGAACCATACTGATTCAGGAGCTGCAAACCAACCACCCTGCATGCTGAAAGGCTTATTCCAAAAACCAAATCCAGCAGTACCATTTAAATATACGTCTGATTGTGGGATATTCGATGCGTTGTGGGAAAAGCGTGCTTTGATCGTCATCTTCAGCGGCGGTCTCCATCTGTATTCCGACTTCCCTAGGAGGGTGTAATCATCTATTTGTGCATCTGTATACCTATCTGATTGAGCACTCTCAAAACCAAGTCGTAGGACTGACCGTTCTACATGCACAGCAGCCCCACCTGAGAGCACCTGCGTCCAATAACTTGCGATTCCTGATTCAAAATCATCTTTAATAGTCATATTTATGTAGAATTCTTGCGGACTGCAATAAAATACTATGCACTATTGAATTGATAGGTCTCCATCTCTCCACATAATCAACATGAGCAATCCTTAGATTCGGTTGCATCTGGCAGTATCTAGGGCTACGCCATCCAACCTCCCTAGTACCCACTTCAAGTTAGTATATCCTGTGGATTGACGCAATCCAAGTGACATGTATATCTTTCACAACAGGAGAGATCGGGATCACAACAAGTGGCAAGCCCATAACCAACTTCTCCTATGATTTAGTTCGTAACAATCCGAGTACGTGATTTCAGCTGCGAATCTCTCATCTGTGGATTCAACACCTCTGTGCAAAGCTTTCCCATAGCGTTGCCATATTCTGCGGCGAGCCGGTGACTGTTTGGTACTGACTGGGGATTCAACGAATGCACTATACCCTGCATAAGGTTTGTTCCTCTATCAAATATTTTGACCGCTGCTTTGGTTAGAGGTGTCTGCCTCCCAACAGCACTGGTAAATACAACCTTAGCAAAGGCGTGTGTCCATGCATAATATGTGTCACCACTCACGTCCTGATAGCCTGCGCTGGCATCCTTACACGCAAGCAATGCATCACTCCACTGACACATCCTATCAATCGCTTCGTTGGGCTCAAACTTTGGTATGTTCGATACTATACGAGTATCAAGCCACCTTGCGTGAAGTCTTGAGGTGATGCAAAGTCTCCAGAGTGCGGCATGTAGATCCCCATCTGTTTGTCTGAGAGCTATGTCAAGCTGCGCATTGAAGTCTAATCGCTTGTTCCTTTTCTTATGTTCAGCTAGTACACCGTTGAAGAGACTATCTACATCTGCATAGGGTGTACGTGCAAAATCATGAAGGGTTGGGACATAATCAGTAAACTGGACTAATGTGCCAGCCATATTCAACAAACTTGATCCAGGATATACTCCATTGATTTGCGAACTTGCTTTGAGCAGTGAGCCACCTCGCATTGCTTCGATCATGTCGGGTACCCGAGGCTGTAGAGGAACTTCAGAGGCTCCGTTGATTCTCTGGGCGACATCTCTATGATAGGCATCATGCGGTGGGGCCACGACCAATGTATATACAGCCTTTGCCGCACTGACAACTCCCATACGCAAATCATGGAGGCTTGACGTATCACTACTTCCGGGCGTCATGTGACCCATCCCAGTCGAACTTATAGCATTCTCCTGCATAATGCAGTATATTATATATTGTACTTATCGAAATACAAACCTCATCATGTGGTATAAATAGCCTTGATACAAGTCAAATATATATAATGTCAAAATCAAAAACGAGAAACAGTGAACAAAAACGACTCCAAGTCTATTGCTCAATCAATGACTTTGCTCCTCTATTCTATGACCTGGAGTATATCTTCAGCAGATTGAAGGAAGTTGGTATTGATGGTGTAGAGATGCTCGTCGGTGTCAAATCACGATGGAGTCCAAAAAAGATCATCAACCTATCTCATAAGTATGACCTCCCGGTTGCTAGTATCCATCAACCATTTTGGAGCGTTTTAGGGATATTTGAAGATATTGGGTTTGTAGACTTTGCAGCTAGTATCGGTGTCAAAAATATCGTATTTCACCCATTGCCACGGATCTCATTTTCGAGCTTCAAAATGAGATCATATCTTGAGAAAATTTCGATGCTCCAAGCAGAGAGGGGTATGTGTTTCATGCTTGAAAATATGCCCTTCTCCTATAATATTCCAGCACTCAAGCACTTCTTTCCTCTTTCAAATGAGACTGCAGATATTGAGAAAATATTTGATATCACTAAAGCTTACAATCTCTCAATGGCACTTGATACTGATCATCTCCGCATCAGACGCCCACACTTGGAGCAATGGTACTCAAAAATTTTTCCTCGAATCAGGAACATCCACCTTAGTAGTTTTGCTGAAGGTAAAAAGCACCTTCCACTTCATCTCGGTGATTTCGATTCTCATTCGTTCGTCGACGATCTTTGTATGAGAGGCTATTCAGGGAACATCACCCTAGAAATCTCATATCCACGTTTGATTCAACCGTTTTCACTGGATTTTGAATCCATCAGGAAATCTGTAAAAATCATTCGCGATTCCTATTCGGGAGGTTGACTATGTTACTAGCTATTCGCTGCCGATCCAGATGAGATATGGTTCACTTAACTTCTGGCAGCATGTCGAACTCTTTTCGTTTCTCGTCCATCCACTTCTGCATCGCAGCGGGGTCTGACATGAGCTTCATCATTTCTTTCTCTGCAGCGAGATGGGGAGCTGAATCAATGAAGCGAGTATAATGAAACCACATGCCCATCAGTCCCTATCCGATCCGACCCTACCTTTGGTGGTTTACATATGTTCCTGTCATCAGCAGCACGGGATTTAACACCCTATTCACTGACACTATCTACCTGAGCCAAGATTTGTATATGGATTCACAAAGGGAAATTCCAGATCCAGTCACGGTGGCACTGATCAAGCATCAAGAGGTCCATGCTCATGGTGCCTCGCTCTGGAAAGCAGTGCGTTTCGTGTGCTCCTCTACCTTCAGACTCCAAGAGGAAACACTGGCGTACAAAGCTCAATTCCACCATCTTAAAAAGCACCACTTGTCATGGGATCTCGGAGACGTAGCTAGACAATTCTCGACTATCAGATATCTGTGGGTGATGGACTACGGCGATGCTCGGAAGTTTATTCAGGAGGTGTGGGATGCTGCTTGAATATATCAGGTGCGAAGGTGCAAGTTGCTGCAAAGAAGATAGGCTCTAAAACTTCCTTCTCCAAAGCTATGGAGTGGCATTGCCATTCATACGAAACTCATGCACTAAATGGTCTCATGATTCGTCCTGAATCAACTTCAAAGATTGCGACAACCTGATCATCGACAGAAATTGGTATGAGCAAGTTACCTTTTTCATTTAGATGGCAGTCAACAGCATACACCGCATCCTTTTTAGGATCAGGTTTTATTAGCTGCAAGTGTTGCACATATTTTTTTACCTGATCATAGGTCACAAGGGGCTCTGGATCTACTCCAGTCACATCAAACGTCCCATCTGGTGAAAGTTTGCATTCAGCTAAACCTAGTGCATATGCTACAGTTCCATCTGCTCTGCGACTGAATCCATGTATCAACATTCGCACCGTATTGTCTGGCATTGCTATTTTTGTCCCACCAGTTAAACCATATCGCCCATTCTCCCCCACCCATGGACTCGGAGGCAATGTGATTTTGCGGATAACCTCACCTGTATCCCAACGAAAAAAAGTCAACTTCTGATCATTTTCTTTGCCTTCCTCACGATATACACCCGTCTCTTCGGAAAGCGGAAGGACATTCTTGCCTGGGGGTAAGTGATTGAGAACTCGCATGGGAGAAATATTCTCCGCTGTATAAGGATACTCAGCTGTAAAGCAGGCAGGATATGGTACTCCCTCTGCTGTTGCAGCGGTAAGTCCAATTAATACCTTTTTTCGTGATAATGGAAAAGGTCTCAAGTCCTCTGGGTTAAGTGTGCGATCAGTGCCCTGAATCACAGAGGTGGGAATGGAGTGGAGATACGTTACTTTATTCTCTCCGTTCAACCTATAAACTCCTATGCCACTTGTAGCGTCTACTTTTCCAGGTTGTTGATTAACTCTCATCTCACGAGCAAATAGATTTTTTGTGCCATCTGGACCGACTACAATCGGCGGATTGAAAACTGCCGTAATTCCACGACTCTTATCGGGAAGGAGAACATCATGCAGTGTCAAGGTTTCGCTCATTGGTGCGGTGAGTATACACCCTATTTGCAAATTAGTATTTTACCTGGAGGGGGGTAAAATGGATTGTTTACACGACCCGTGACGCGACTGAGACCTGTCACAAACACGGATTTCCACACCAAATAGAATCGCACTGATGCACTTCGGGTAGAATGTAGGTGACGACTCCATTCACCACGAGTCATGTCGCCTCTGCTCATGCAAACTCCTTCATGCACTTCACCAGATACTCGATCTCTCCTGTGGTATGGGTTGCGCTGAGCTGGACTCTGATCTCATCTCTCCCCTTTGGCACGACAGGATAACTAATGTTGGTGACGAGGATATTCCGAGTGAACAGGAAGTCGACGAGACTCCTCGTTTTCACCGGGTCACCGATAAGTACGGGTTGGATGGGATGAGTCGACTCCGCCGCAAATACAAAGCCCGCTTCAGACATCAGCTTTTTGAAATAGGCGGTATTTGTCTGTGATGTCTTTAAAAGTTTCTTGCCCTCAGGACTATCTACGATCTGGATCGCCTGCAGTGCGGCACCAGCAGTACCGGGCGAGATAGAATTCGAATAAATATAGGTCGCTGATGACTCTCGGAGGTAATCGATCACCTGTTGGTCTGCCACCACATATCCTCCATCCGATCCAAAGCCTTTGCCAAACGTTCCCACCAAAACGTCTGCCTTGGCTTTTTTGAGTCCCTCGACTCCGCGTCCATCGGATGAGCAGGATGCGACACCGTGACAGTCATCCATGACGAGGAGCACTCCTTGGGGATAGGCTGTATCGTATCTATCGACGATCGCGCGCATCTCATCAAGCTTTTGGTATTCACCCAGCATGCTAAACACACCATCAGTCACCACGAGCACGCGTGAGAATTTTCCTTTGTTTGTGGTGAGTATCTGCTCGAGGCTCTCCATGTTCATGTGTTCAAACACCGCTCGATTTTCCTTGGGGAGATTGGCGAGTCTGATCCCGTCGATGATGCTCCGATGATTCAGCGCATCTGAGACCACCAGCACATCACTGGTGACTTTGGAATCTTTGCTTTGACCACTGATGAGACAAAAAAGCACGGCAAGGTTTGCGGCAAATGCGGATGAGAAAATCATCGCATCCTCACGTCCGTGAAACTTTGCTATGGAAGTTTCCAGATCTCGATGGATCTGCATCGATCCAGATATAAAGCGCACGGCGCCAGGCCCGGCCCCATAGTGCTCTGCAGCGTCATGCTCAGCTTTTTTGACGAGCGGATGATGGCGGAGTCCGAGGTAATCATTTGAGTTAAAGATGACCACATCCTTGCCATCAATCTGTGCCACGGTCGGGCTCTTGAATGATTGGATGATGCGCTCGTGTCGCTTGGAAGTTTTGACTTCGTCGATGCGGGCGACTTCTGCATCAAGTTCTGAGTAAAAAGATTGTGTTGGCATAGTTATTTTTGTAATTTGTGCTTGAGTCCTTCGTACATGGTTTTGGTCATCTTAGGTAGATCATACTTTGGATTCCATCCCCAATCAGTGCGCGCTTGACTATCATCGAGAGACTGGGGCCAGGTCTCCGCGATCTTCTGGCGATGGTCTGGCTGATAGTCATAGGTGAAGCCGGGAACAAGTTTCGCAAGTTCTTCAGCCAGTTCTTTTGGCGTAAAGTCGATCGCGCCAAAGTTGTAACTCGTACGTATCGTGATCTGCGCTGCGGGCGCCTCCATGAGCTGGATGGTGCCGTCTATCGCGTCATCGATATACATCATCGGAAGACGCGCGTCTTCTTTGAGAAAGATGCTGTACTTTTTATCTTTGATGGCACCATAAAATATATGTACAGAGTACTCGGTCGTCCCATCCCCTGGTGGTACTTTGTAGCCAGTCAGACCAGGATAACGCAGAGATCGGACATCCACTCCCCACTTCAGAAAGTAGTACTGACAGAGGAGCTCACCGGCGACTTTGTTGACTCCATACATGGTAGTTGGCTCGAGGATCGTATGCTGTGGAGTATTGGTTTTCGGCGTAGTTGGTCCAAATGCAGCGATAGATGACGGCCAAAATACTTTGAGTTTGTACTTGACGGCGAGATCGAGGATATTTTTCAAGCCCCCTAGGTTCACCTCCCAGGCAAGCTGGGGATCTTTTTCGCTGCCGACGGAGAGGAGCCCAGCCAGATGATACACCTCACTGATGCTGTGCTTCTCAATGATTTTGGCAAGTCCCGCGGCATCGCGCACATCTCCCTGCTCGATGATTGCTGGTGATTCACCTATTGCGCGGTGAGTGATCGCCACTATCGATCCTTTGGGATGCTTTTTTGCAAGTGCTTCGACGAGATCGGTGCCCACGAGCCCAAACGCTCCGGTGATGAGAATCTTTTTCATAGGGAGAAAAATTGATAGATAGTCTAGCAAGGACATTGTACCCCAATTCAGTCAGGGTACTGTGATTAAGGATACAGAAGGAATGCACATGATGCTGTATCTCATTTCTCAGCTTCCAATTGACTCCAATCAAACAGATCGCATATCAGTTTTTTTCTGAAAAATTGATCGATGAGTAGAAAGGAATTTGGTATGATGGGTATATATGGAAAATACAACAAAAGTAGAGAGTTCGTCAAGCCAACTTCCACTCACAAACGTAACCTCTATACCATCAAATGTCTACGCATCATCTAGAGCGGTACGTATGCTATTGATACTCGCACTTATCCTGATCTCATTCTTTGTAGGTGTACAAGTAGGCAAAATCATAGCGCCTAGTTCTGAGAACAGCAATCTTTCTCAAAACAGTGTGCCTTCTCCCTCTGTGTCACTACCAAGCCCCACAACTACTCTTGCTCCACTCAAGTCGAAACATGTTGATCCAGTAAAAATAGTTGAACTGGTGAGGGAAATACTTAAAGTGAATCCAAAAACAGAGATCGTTCCAGTAAGCTTTGAGTGGCGACATGAGACACCAGGCATAAGTAAGGATGACTTACACTGTGCAGGTGAGACGACTACAATTAGCGGATTTGGGTTCTCAACAGGGATGGTTGATGCACCTGGCCAGGAAGGTGGAGCAAGTTATCGTACTGATGTGAACAGAATTGACGTGGAACTTTTTCGCTTCGGCCACAGAGATGCAGACTACTCCAGTTGCAATGAGGGGAGTGGCACAGTCACCAGCTCTATGGGCTACATCGTTGGAGATGTGGTGTGTATGCTTACACGGGGTCAAGTTAGTGCCTCAGACAAATCTACGCTAAGCTTTCACTGTGGCAACAATTGATCATTTGCTCAACTTTCTTGCGAAATACTTGCGCAGTGGCTCCCAGAAGTAGTCCTGCCACCCCTGACGGTACTCTTCGTAGCGCCCAGTCGGGATATGGGTATGTGCAAAGGTGATCTCAGCTCCTCCATCGACATCGGCAAGTGCAAATGATACTTGTGATTCATGCCCCTCCTCCCAGTCACTCGCATGCTAGGTCAGCGCGATCAGCGTATCTGGGATAAGCTTTGAGATGGTGCCCGTGGCATAGCCGCCAAATGTACTCACCGCTCCACCCACACGGGGATCGATGGTAGCTTTGTCTCCTGTAAGCTGCGTGTGTGTTTTGCCATCCAAAAGGAGTGTATAGATATCATGCACACTCGTATGAGGGATCGTGATTGTTTGAGTGATCATAGGGGTGGCGGGATAACCTGACGGGCAGGCACAAACTTGATGGAGAGTGAGTTCACACAGTGGCGTGTATTTGCGGTAGTGAGATGCTCACCCTCGAACACATGGCCAAGGTGTCCCCCACAGCGCGCGCACTGGATCTCCGTGCGCGAGCCATCTGGGTCTGGGAGCCACTTCACTGCATCTGGGAAATGTGCCTCAAAGGCTGGCCAGCCACATCCGGCGTCAAACTTTGCATGTGAGTCAAAGAGCGGGTTATTGCACTTGCGACAGATGTAGGTGCCGGACGATTTGAAGTCATCATACTCGCCGGTAAAGGGAGCCTCGGTACCTTTGTACTCGATGATCATTTTTTCTTCGGTGGTGAGGGGGTTGTAGGGCATAGGAATTGAATATGCAATTTACAATCTGCAATGTGCAATCTCTAATGTGCAATATGAATTAGCGCTGTCCAGCTTGTCATCTTTACTGTGTACAGTGATCATGCACACGCAAAGTGTTCGTACATGATCTTAGTCTAACAGAGCGGCTAGCTTACGAACCGTGTTTATATTTCTCACCGTCATAAGACTATAGAGCTTTGTGCCTACTATTTTTTGCATTTTACTTTTCAGTTGATTGGCACGGCTCACATGCCATATCACCGCACCGGGGATATACACCATGGTTTCGATCGTTTCGTCATATCCCAGTTTCTCCATGATGGTGCTATCGTCTATCTCCTCCCACAAAAAGCACACGTCAGTCTTCCATTCATCATCATTCGTCCAGTCTGAAGGGATCTCATTGACGATCGATTGCAGCACCTCAGCGCTGACTACGATGGTAGGCACCTCAAATCCAAAGTCAGTGACTACCTTTCGCTCGATACTCTCAGCTATCAGCTTTGCTCTATGCTCTGTAGCAGTAAACACCACATTTCCACTATTGATATACGTCACCACATCGGTGTAGCCGAGTTGTTCAAAGGTAGCTTTCAGCTTTTTCATCTCTACCTTTTTATTCCCCCCGACATTGATCCCCCTCAGGAGTGCGATGCATCTCATAGATAGAGTCCAAAAAGATAACGCGCTGGTTGCATCTCGCCATATGCAAAATCAACGGGAAAAGGGAGCTCGCACTCCCCACAGGTGATGCTCGTTTGGTAGTAGGAGACGAATGCTTCTTTGGCTTGAGTTGACTCACTACTCTCATCAGTCACCAGCTCTGCATCACGCAGGAGGTCCACCGGAGTCACGGTGAATGAATGTTCGCAGTTTGGACAGGTCACCGATACATCGGTTTTGTTCACTGTGGTTTCGATGCCATCGGCGAGGAGTGAGAGCTTCATGGTGATATATTTTACCTGACGCCTACTCATATGCGTGTATAATCGCCAGATGGACAAGATGCATTCAATCGAGCAGATTCTCTCCCCGCTCTCTTGATAAAAGAGTTGATGAGTGTCATTTCAGACACGGATCATTGAAGCAAAGCAGTTATATACTCATATTGATAAACTCTTTCACTCCTGGAAGTGCATCGAGATTGAGCACATCATTTTTATTCACCCATTGCACATCACTAATATGATGATCGTGTGTATTCTTATGACTATTCTCAATTGGCGTACATCGATAGCAAAATACGACCGTGTGTTGCTCGACATCGTCATAGCGCCAGATGCTCATATGCGATCGGGGCAGTAGCGTGTTCACCGCTACTCGATATCCAGTCTCTTCATATATCTCACGTTTGAGCGCTTCTTCTGCTGACTCTCCAAATGCTACCTTTCCACCGGGCAACTCCCACTTGTGGTGTGCACCAGAGAGCTCGGGTTCATTGCGCTTGGTCATCAGTATCTTACCCACATCAGATATCACCAGACCTACGACAACAAAGATAGTTTTTTGCATACGAACATTATAAACTCGTGTCTTTTAGTATTACTACTGATATGAAACAAAGAAATAGTACTATCACACTCATTTTTAACGAGTGGGGCGACTAGATTCCTCGCAGGGGCAACAAAGGAGAACCATATGAAGCTTCTATACGAATATGACGCGACATAGGTCTCGCGATTATGCTTTTGAGGTAGTGCGTTATGACCTTTGGGGACATGGCAGATCAGTGGCGATTGCTTGAAAGCACAACCTGTTTGCATGTACATTTGCTTGTCCCTGTATAATCGCCGTATGGACATGACACACTTTATTGTCATAATGATTTTTAATGGTGCAGGTGAAATCGCGCTCCAGCAGCGTGCCGCGGCAGATACACGCAACCCACTGCACTGGGACTTTTCAGTCGGCGGACATATGGAGCCAGACGAAGATCAGTACATGGCTGCTGCACGAGAGCTTCGTGAGGAGCTGGGGATTGAGGCACAGCTTTTATCCCATGGCGTCGAGTACTACAACATGCGCGGTGTGTTTCACTTATTCAGCTGTCTCCACTCAGGACCATTTCATATCGATCCTGTCGAGGTATGTGAAATGAGATTTTTTTCGCACGGTGCTATCCAAGATATGATGGATAGAAACGATCGCATCACTCCCCCATTTCGAGACTTTTGGAAGAGAAAGATCATACAGAGCATGTACAACTCTATAAAGACATGATTCATTTCTGTATACTAACCCTACTAAAACTTTTAATCCTTTATGAAAAATCAAAAAATCATCTTCTGGGTGTCGACAGGGATCTTATTTTTATTTGAGGGAGTGATGCCTGCACTGACCGGCAACTCTGATATGTCAAAACAAGCCATGATGCACCTCGGCTATCCTGCATACTTTGGACCATTTCTCACTGTCATGAAAGTGTTGGGCGCGCTCGCACTGATCATCCCCCAAGTCCCTCCGCGAGTCAAAGAGTGGGCATACGCTGGGATAGGCTTCACCCTCATCGCTGCGCTGGTGAGCAACATCGCGGTGGACGGACTGCAGATCGGCATGGTGGTGTTTGTGGGTGTGGTATTTGCGATCCTTGCCGCATCGTACATGAGCTACCACAAAATCCATCATCTGAAGTAAGGGGCTTGTTTATCTTTGGAGATTGATTTGTTTTGCAAGCGATGGCACTAATCACAGTCCCTCTTATTTGGGCTGAAAAGTATATTTAGATTGCCAAAACAAGCTAATCTACACGTAGAACAATACCACGTTATAAGTTGGGGATTTCATGCTTTAGAAAGTGGTTTTGTTGAACCTGCTGGCCCCTGCGGAGGAGTACCTTGGTCAGTTTCTGTTGGTTGACCGGCCGCCAATAAAGGGTTCATGCTTATTTCTACAGTCACTATCTGCTTCCCATTTGGTGGCCACGTGTGTGTAAATGTATACACTTCAGCACCTTGAAAAAGTACAAATTTTTCTGATCCTCCTGCCTCCTTTCCGAAATATCTTAACTTCAGATCTATTGCTGTTCTGAGACCCATTATGTTACTCAGTTCCATCTGTGGTGAATACGAAGTTCCACCATAAACGCTTTCTGCTGCTCCTGGAGCCACCAATCCCCACCCATCAAAATTTTGTCCTTTTGCAGGGCGTTCATAATGGTGGACCAAGAGGTTATGCGCTTTTACGAGAGAGTTCCATATCTCAAGCATTTGGTTTTCATTTTGCGTTTGATCAATGGATTTGAGGGTTTTTAGTATTTCACTAATGAACTGGTTTAGCTCAGATGTTAACTTACCCATCTCAGCGGTTCGAGTATAAAATGGGTCTGCGTTATGTTGGCCTTCTTCGGGAGTCATGGGTATATGGTACAACAACGGGGAGGGCTTCTCATCTGATGTTATCTCTCCAGCTCACTTCTTCCTCGCATTTGCTCATTCGCCCGCGCACACGGTGCCAGCCACAGCTTGTGTGTGTCATATTGTTGGAGTGTGATCAGGTTTAGCCTAATATTCTAGCGTCTATAATCCTTCCATGATCGAATCTCTGATTGGGTTTGTGCGGAAATATACATCTGTATTGATTTGGCTCTTCGCCGCTCTCCTTCCTACTCAGTTGGGTCTCCATCTCTGGCCATCATGGTCCTATGTAGAGGGACTGCGCGTGGACTACCTCGCACCCACCCTCACCTTACTTGATATCGTACTTGGGCTGACACTGCTCGCTCTCTGGACAACTGGCGCTCTCGCCAGACCAACGAGTCACCGCTCCATCAGAGCAATCCTCCTCATCGGGATGGGGATGGTTGTCAATGTGTTTTTTTCATCGCTTCCCTTTCTGACACTGAGCAGATGGATAAAAATCATCATGGCAGGATGGGTGTTTGCTTCAATACTCAATGAAAAGCGGTATCAGAAAGCTGTAGTGCTGGGATTGGTGAGCGCGAGCTGTGTACAGCTCGCGCTCGTGTTGCAACAATTTTTTACTCAGGGAGCCATCCAGGGAGGATGGTATTGGTTGGGTGAGCGTGCCATCTATCCATGGATGCCCGACATCGCACAGCTCTCGATAAATGGCACACAATTTATGCGTCCCTACGGCACGTTTTCGCATCCAAATGCGATGGGGGGGTTTTTCCTCTGTGTGCATTTTTTCTTGTGGTATACACAGCACAAATCATCCCCTGCGGGAAAGCCGTGGTCACTCGTGTGCATCCTGGGTACATTTACAAGCTCACTGTTAGTCTGTATATCGTTTTCAAAGGCAGCTATCGGTACATTTACACTCATACATATCTTGTTGGTATTTCGTGATCCTGCATATAGGTGGTGCAAGCTCTGTCTTATAGCGCGCCCACTCATGCTCATCGCGGTGTGTCTCATATTTATGCAGGGACAAGGAGATCTCTACTCTGTCGAGAAGCGATGGGCGCTCCTGTCCCACGCTATGCAAGTCATCCTCCCACATCTCGTGACGGGCACGGGTCTAGGTGCATCTGTCGCGACAATGGCTGGGGTATATTTTCATGCGATCCCCCTCTATCAGCCTGTGCATCAGATCGGAGTGCTCTGGTTTGCAGAAACGGGACTGGTGGGAGTGGTCGTGGTGATATACCTGATCGGGTTATATGCGACTAGGTTTGATCGCTCGTGGGGAGCGTTGGCACCGCTTGCCGCGGTGGTTCTGACAGGACTTGGAGACCACTATTGGCTGACACAATTGCAGAATATATATTTGTTTATATTGGTAATAATATGGCATTTATCCCTCCATGACAGTCAAAATGATGGTAAAATGGATGAGCGTAAGGAAGGGAAAACCTAAGACTTAAAACTTAAGTTTTAATTTAGCCTTTAGCCTTATTTTATGTGCCTTGTCGCTTGCCAGCCGGAGAGGTTGGTCTAACGGTAATCATGTGGTCCTATCTATGTTTTATACTTACGTACTCATGAGTAAAAAAATGATGCGTTATATGTTGGAAGTACAAATGATGTCAAGCGTCGACTTGAAGAACACAATAAGGGTATAGGTGGCGAGTATACGAGGAAAAATAGGCCATTTATTATTATATTTTATGAGGCATTTCTATCAAAAAATGATGCCCAAAGGTAAGAGATGTTCTATAAGTCGGGCTATCGAAAGGAAGTTCTTCGCGAGAAAATTAAGGATAGTTTGAAGATGTGCCTTGTCGTCTAACGGTAGGACAACAGACTCTGAATCTGTTTATCGGGGTTCAAATCCCTGCGAGGCAGCAAAATCGGAATGACTTCGTGAGACTTAAGGAGAAATAGCCGCGAACTCTTCGGGTTCGAACAGATTATGCTTGTTGGACTACTTTCAATGAGCAGTATGAGCCGCTCGTTTACGGCATGTATTTATGAAAATGAAACTAACGAAACCACCTATTCCAATTTTATGGTTGGATACATGGTTTATTATTGACCTCACAAAAGCACTAAATGGAGAAAGGTCTCAGATCGGAAAAGAAAACGCAGAGAAAATATTCGACTTGGTTGTTAATTTAACAAAACAGAAGAAGCTAATATGTCCTGAGGGAGACCAGGGGATTGAGATTGAAGATGGTGGTAGGCTCATTGAGGAAGCTCGTAAATTCCAGACACAACTCTCACAAGGCATATCATTACATTTTTGGGCAGGTGTTGAACACCAACAGATCCAGAGAATGATGAAAGCCGTAATAGAAAAAGATAAATCGGTTGAATTCCCATGGGAAGGTATCTTTACCCGAGATTTGATTGAAGATATCGAACGCAAAGATCCATATATCGTGAGTGTTCATATCGACCCAAGACCTGAAGAGCTAAAAAAACGTCAAGATATAAATAAATCAGTTTCAACGGATTGGGAAAAACTGAGACAGGATGCATTAAAATCTAAACAAAGTTACTCAGAAAGACTTCAAATAGAGTTCAAGGGGATAGCAGATGCAATTGTGCATGTAATGGCAAATGCAGCAGCGAAAACTATTCACAAAATGCCACTTTCAGATGATGAATACTCACAGCTAACTGCTGTAGCAGGAACACCGCTTTCATGGTGGGAGCATTACTCTGGGAAACAGGATGTGCTAAATGATGTGTTGAAGTTCTATCGATCTCCTGAATACTCACTCATCCCATATGTTGATGTTAGTACTCGTTTACTCTCGGAGTTAATCACAGGAAATGAAGTTATCCAGCCAAGTGATGTTATGGATATTCATCATATTGCAACTGTTTTACCATATGCAACGTATATCGTTCCCGATAAAAAAATAAAAAATAGAATCGAGGGGAAGAAGACAAATCTTGCTAAAGACTATCCATGTGAAATATTAAAATGGCAAAATGTTTTGCCATTGCTCGAAAAACTTGCATGATTACATATAGAAACCTCGTTGATAAATCAATAAAAGTTGAAAAGCTTTTACTAGAAAATAAAATAATCGATTCTCCAATTAAAGGACGTTTTAAACGTTATCAAGGTATGGTTTCCTCGCTCAGAGATAGCTGGGAAGCAAAGACAATGGATCAATTTTGGAAGTCTTCCAAGGGCGATGAGCTGGGATTTGCTCTCAAAGAATTACATGAGTTATCAGATATTCTTGAACAAATAATGGCCTCTTTTGACTCTCTATCAGACACAAGTAAAAAGTTTATAAAAGAGAAAATGCCAATCATTCTTTCTGGAACTAATTTTACTGTCGATGAGAATTCAGCGAATAGCGCAGCTCGGAATTATCAATTTGAACTCCGTTTAGCGAGCAAGTTTGCTCAAGCAAAATACAAAAATATTGCTTTTGCTGAGCATCCAGATCTTTTAGTTACGGTTGAGAGTAAACCGTATGCTTATGAGTGTAAACGAATATTTGGCAATCCTGAGACTAAAATTCAATCAAATATAGAGACTGGGTTAAAACAGCTTGAGAGAAATAAAGACTCATACTTCTCGGGAGTGGTCGCTTTGGATCTCTCTCCGCAATATGAACTAGGAAAGAATTGGTTGATAGCCAAATCCCGAGAGGAAGCGAACACTATTGCTTTAGATTCATTAGAAAAAGTTGCAAATACAATACATTCCAGAATCTATAAAGTCAGAGAAGCTGCAACAAATGGATATTTAGCTGGAATAATCCTCAATTTATCTACTGTTTATGTAATTTCTAGCAATAATGAATTTGGGTGGGTACAAGAAATAGGAGTTTTGGTCTTTGCTAAAGAAAATCCATCCAAAGCAATGCAGTTTCTGAATGATATGAAAGAATTAGAGAAGTACGCTATTCAGTAAATCGGGCGATTAAATTAATATAATCTTCTTTAGCCTCATGTTTTGCCTGATCTAATGCTTTCTGTAAATCAACTTTCATCGCTGCATCTTGAGTATTGTCTATCCACTCAACCCAAATCCGAACAATATCACTAACGAACCAGTGTGGCTTCTCATTCAGATGCACGCCACCCACTACATTTGCTCCGCCATTCCTTGAGCCATCATCATCCACATGCATCACATAATTATTTAACGGTTCACGCCAATCATTATTGTATTCCGTCATATTAAATCCACTATTGTTATTTAGAAGCTGTTTCCCATTATTGTAAAGAAAGCTATACAAACTTCGTGCGTGAAGATAAATAGAATCTTTAAAGTAATTAACTGTGTTATCAGGCTGATGTTCTTCAAAGAGGCTTAACAATCTATCTGCTCCTAAAAGCAATCTCAGTTCATAGGTAATATCATCAAGTTTTTTCATAATGTATGTTAAAAAAGATAACGTAAAAGTCAAACACTTTCTAGGCATGCGATGCGAGTCACAACATTGATTTTTACACCTGGATTTGCTACAATACTCTCAGGTCATTGCGGAGCGATGGCCTATTTTTATGGGTAAATAATCAAGTCACCTGTGGCAATCTTCTTTTGAATCACTTCATACGACACCTCATGACCTGCCTCTTTCTTCTTTTTACCTAGGAAATTTCTGCCAATTGGAGTAACAATGAGGTCAATAAGTTGTAAGCCACTAATATTTGCCTTTTTATCTTTGAGTACAAACTCTTCGACTTTATTAGATACATCAGCACCGCTGAACTGCTCAGTTCCTGCATTCTTAGCGCGTAAGAATTCAAGTTCGATTTTGATATTCTCGGTATTATCTCGTTTTTCTGGATAAATTTTACAATTTTGGTCCTGGCAACGCATTAGGATACGATCAAGTAGTAAGTTGAGAGAGTAAATATACGGATCAACTGCGTTTGCGCCCACTTGTACCCAAAGCTCGCTCTTTCTGATAAGACATGTGACAATTTCAAAGTCTGTTGCTTCAATTAATAGATTAATCTCAGTATAGAACCGTTTTCTAAAATCAGGATTATTAAATTTATCATTTAATATATTTTTGCTTTTATTAGGGCGGGTTATCTCTACGGTATGAAGAATGATATCTTCTTCATTAAATAATTCTTTTTTTAGTAATTTCAGTCGATGATCCAACTGCTTATATTCACTCTCTGAGATGCACAGAGCACCTAATACAAAGATATTGTATGGATCCTTTGCATGCAGATAGTTGAGATTGTGATTGCCACTTTCATCTATAAATACGAGCATATTGTGTGATTATACAGCTCAGTTCTGATAGTGTACATTCCCCGCAGCACATGATAGGAGAGACGGTAGTCGCCTCTTCGGCGACCCTCCGACGAGGAGGGGACAACAGACTCTGAATCTGTTTATCGGGGTTCAAATCCCTGCGAGGCAGCCAACATTCGCTGAAGCCGCAATTGCGAAGCTGCGCACTCATTTTGTATACGCTGCAAATAGCGCGTCTATCAACTGGCAAGTTCGGCGCATTCGCACAAACATGCCGAATGTTTTGACAACACTTCATTGTTCTGCTTATAATGAAGCCATCATTAGCATTTGATTGGCAGCTCATATGAGTATTCAAAAAAAGGTGCTTGTCGTCGAAGACGATTCATTTTTGAGTGATATCTACAAGTCAAAGCTCTCTCTCCAAAACTATGAGGTGACCACTGCCTCAGACGGCCAAGAGGCACTAGTACTCGCAAATCAAATACACCCCGACCTCATCATCCTCGATGTCCTTCTTCCAAAAAAGAACGGGGTTGATGTACTCAAGCAGCTAAAAAAAGGGAAAGGCACAAGAACAATCCCCGTCATTATAGCCTCAAACCTTGATAAAAGTATCCTGATGAGCAAAGGACTCAATGACGGTGCAGCAGAGTGTTTTGTCAAAAGCGACATTTCACTTGAGGAGCTCATTGGAATTTGTAATAAGCATCTCCACGTAGCGTAGCGGGCGGTAGGTGCAGGCCGTGCTTTGTCTTCTCCCAATAGAATGGATTCGATCCAAACTGCCAGATTGCACGTATAGTCGCGATGCTTATGCCAAACCAGTACAACGGGAGCAAAAATACAAATGGAAGTAGATCCCATCGCTTTTGCTCACTCGCTGCCACCAGATGCACGATGATGTATGTTAGATTGCCAACGAGCAGATTAAAGAATGTCACATATCCAAACCAAACTGGGATAATACCTCCATAGATGTGCTGATCCCCCATAGTCAAAAAGAACATAACCCACAACAGTGGGTTAAGAAGTGGCAAAAAGAAGCTTGATCCAAAGGTGACAACTGAAAAAAGTGCATTTTTCACTCCGAGTTCTTTCATAAATCTGCGTGGGTGGCTGGTGTGCACGAGAAAGGTGAGCAGGTATCCTTTTTGCCAGCGAGTCCGCTGCTTGATCCAACTCAATATATTTGCATTCGCTTCTTCATATGTGTATGAATTCATCACTAAAGTTTTAAACTTGTAGCGGAATAAGCGGAGCCCCAGATCAGCGTCTTCGGTCACGTTGTAGGGATCCCAGGTACCTACATGCTTCAGATAGGTGGTGACAAAGTGATTACTTGTACCACCAAGCGGGATCGGAGATACGGTCTCATGAAGACCTGGAAGGTAGTAATCAAACCAGAATCCATATTCCAAAGCAAACAACCGGGTGAGTATGTTTTGTCGCGAGTTATAGAAGTTCAATCGGGCTTGGATGCACACGGTATCAAGCGTCGAGTGTAAAAATCCTGTGTATGCTTTCTTGAGTTGGTCTGGCTCAGGGTTATCTTCTGCATCGTAAATGACGGTAAATGTGCCACGTGCATACGCAAGTGCATAGTTGCACGATCGTGGCTTGGTGAGTACTGATCCTTTTGGCACCCGCACTAACTGCGCCGCTATTTTGAGCACTGATGCGTCGGGGCCGGATGCACCCACCCCTTCATGCTGCAAGGCGCGTATGGTCTGATCGTCACCAAGCTCGACGATGAACTTGATATCAAGTTTTTCTGCAGGATAGTCAAGTGCGAGAAGGCTGCGAACGAGGTGCGGAATGACTTTCTCTTCATGCATCAAGGGGACTAGGATTGTGTAGTACGGCAGCTCTGTCGCCGTCACCCGAGAGATCTGCTCTTCGCTCACTGCCAGCTCACGATGGGGATGCAGTGACTTGAGAAAGATGAATATCTTAAGCGGGTTAATCAGTAGATAAATGAGATTTAGCACGATAAAGGTAGCAGCGCTCGTGTAGTAAGGAATGATAAAAAGAAGCGCCGTCCAAAGAGCCATCGTGGCAATTGGAAACACTTTTGGCACGAGCTTTGTACTGTATGTTTTGGTCGATAGCTCTGGGTGCCAGACATGTATACGATCCTCTGTGGCTACAGAGAGCTCCGTATAAAATGAGTTGTTTATAGCTTCAAAGATCTCCGGGGGAGGCGAGATGACCAAGTGATATGTCTGATATTCTGTATACGTAAGCAGCTCTCTACATGACTCCTCTGAAATGAAGGGCGAAGAGGCGGCGATGTAAAGCTGGTGATCTAACTCAAAAGGGAACAAAAGGTGCTGAGAGATGACTTTGATCGGTATCGACTGCACTATGGACAAGTGAGAGCTGAGGTTCACCTGAAGGGAAGGGTAGTAAGGCAAATCGTATGCTCGTGCGAGCTCTGGGTAGAACTGGGCGACATGTACACAGCCTTGAGCTATCAATGTAGGTATAGGATCCGCGCATGACTGGATCAGTGCTGCTGCTTTGGTTTGCTGTTCGGGCAGGATGAGCGATGACTGTAGTAGATGTGTTTTATCGTATATCATGGGTGAGTCCGCACTCTGCCACAAGCTTGTGCAGATTAGTGATAAGGTGTTGTTCGTGTAGCTTAATTGCTTTGAGTTTCTTGCTTTTATCAAGCAGTTGTAGTGCACGGACGTGATCTATGAGTCGGTGTTCAAGTATCAATACTGTCTTAATTTCTTCCACAAAGCTATGTATGTCTTTGGTGACCATAGGTTATTTAAACAACTGAGTGATGTGAGACTCTAAGAGCTTGTGCGTGGAGACCGCATGCAACAGTGTTTTTCTCAGCTGACGAGGTACTCGCTGCCCTTTCAATCGAGTGACAAAATGCAATAGTCCTTTCAGCTTGTTTTGTATCACTTTGTTGTATACCAATAGTTCGCTTGCTGATGAGTCCATAGGCGATCAACAAATTTGTGAATAGCATACCCGTATCTAAGAGTATCGATACCCAAACCAACAGTGATCTTGTTTGAACTACAAATACATAGTAGTGTATGGGGTGTAGGAAAAGCAAGCGAAGATATATCTATCTAAAAAAACTACTCTGTGGTGGATATTGAAGGCAGCGCATTTTCTTGCGACACAAACTCGCGAATTGCACTGATGATATCCTCAAGTCGGTGCTCGGCTTTCAGCAAATACCTTGACACTCCCAACGCCATCATATGGTGAAGGTTGGTGGGGTCTGCAGAGTTGCTGACCACCATGATGGGTATGTGCTTCCACTTTGGATTTTCACGAACCTTCTGCATGAACTCGAGTCCATTCATGTCTTTGAGGTAGTAGTCGAGCCAAATAGCATGCGGAAGCTCAGGAAACTCCTCTAGATAGTGGATCGCCTGGCTGCCAGCGACACAAGACACAGGCTCAAATCCACTCAGGGTGAGTTTGTGCGTGATTGCCTTCAAAAGAAGCTCCTCATCTTCAACGACGAGTATGGATGGTTTGACTGCGTGAGTCTTTTTCATCGGAATATTATACAGGTTTGATTGGATTCTCAGCAGCCACTGTTGCTTTCGTATTTGACACCCCTTGTATCGGAAGTGTAAACCAGAAGGTGGTACCTTTGTGAGCCTCACTTCGAAATGATATCTCCCCACCTGAAGATTCGACTATTGCTTTGACGAGGTAGAGCCCTAGTCCTGTGCCATCAGTTTCGATTTTGGTTATGTTACTGCCGCGATAAAACTTTCGAAAGACATTGGCTTTTTCTGAAGCTGGAATCCCATAACCTGTGTCTGAGACTTGGATAAGGATATTGGTGCCTTTTTTTGAAATGAAGACAACGATCTCTCCTCCTTCGGGGGTGTACTTGATCGCATTCGTAAGTAGATTTACAAAGACTTCATGGATCAGTTTTGGGTCGAGGAGAATCAGTGGCAGATGAGTGTGTGCGCTCAAGATAATCTGTTGCTTTTTAATATCAGCACGTGGCTGAAGCTCACCTATGATATTGGTTGTGAGTTTTATTATATCCACTTCTTTTGCGTCGATCACGATTCGACCTGACTCAATACGAGAGATGTTGAGGAGTGCATTTACGAGCGCGATCATCCGATCGCTCGAATCTGATATGTTTTGTACAAATGTCTGCTGTGGAGGAGTCAGAGCGCCAGCATCACCTGCCAGTAACATCTCACTATACCAGCGCATCGCAGAGAGTGGTGTACGGAGCTGGTGGGAGGCAAGAGAGATAAACTCAGTCTTCATGCGATCAACTTCCTTTTCACGAGTCACGTCGCGTATCACCTGTACTACTCCAGCGATCACATTTCGCTCAACAAGGGGAGAGCTTGTGAGCTTGACGGTGAGCTTCGTGCCGTCTTTTCGTTGGTATATAGCCTCTTCGGTGACCTGTGTCTTTGAGTCAAACACCTTTACGATCGTCCTCTGTGCGTCTTTGATTTGCTCGCCTGTGCTATCAAAGGCATGTATTGCTTTAAAATACAGCTTCCCCAAAAGCTCCTCTTCTGAGTATCCGAGGAGCCGCTCGGCGCTTTGATTTACGTGTGAGATGTGTAGGTGTTCATCGGTGACAATGACCGCATCACCAATACTCGCAAGTATTGCCTCGTCACGTACATTTTGCTTGTTTAGAAGTTCGGTTTGCAGGGTGAGTTGCTGCTCGATACTCTTTATTTTGCTTATATCTTCCTCTGTGCCCACAAACCCGTCGATCCTCCCCTCATTGAGGATCGGTGCTATATGTGCGATAGCATCATATATAACACCATCTTTGCGTCTATTACGTATTTCACCTACAAATGCTTTTTTTTCTATTTTGATTTGGTGCCACAATTTCTTGTAAAACGAAGGGCTCATCAGCCCACCCCACAAACGTGGAGTACTTCCACGCATTTCTTCAAAGGTATATCCCGTGATCCGCTCGGCAGCAGGATTTGCAAATATCACCCTACCCTCCTGATCAGTGATGATGACGTGCTGTCCGCTACTTATCACTGCTTTTTTGTATGTCTCCTGCTCACTCTCTGCATGGTGCGGGGGGATGCTTCCGTACGGATAGAACTCTTCATAATACTGTCGTGATGGAGGTATATGGTACGATTTCAGATCATGGGATACCGCATCACAAAATGATTGCGGACCAATGATGATCCAGCGTCCGAGTGGCACGGTGCGAGATAACGTTCCAATCAGCGGGTACAGTGCATGATGACTGACAGGATGTAGGTGAGTCTGTGATGTGTCACAAAGTGTGTGCACCTCTTTTTCACCTATCATCTTTCCCGTATGTACGGCGACTATGTGCAATGTACGATGAAACTCTTTCGTGCGCAGATAGCTCAACATCGGTGCAATGCCTACACCCGCACCTATGAATATGAGCGGGTCATCGCCAGGAATGTCAAAAAGTGAACCGTGTGGTCCAAATAGCTCTGCCTCTTGCCCGATAGTCATGTCTCGCAAAGACTTTTTGAAGCCGCTTTCTGAAACACGAAACAAGATGCTATATGTACCTGAATCTGGCGAACTGGTGAGTGAAAACGCGCGTCGATCTCCACGCGGATCTGGGTAGGTGAGGGGAATCACTAGCCATACATATTGACCAGGAACAAATGTCGTGCAATGAGCTTTTTTTGGGACAAAGACATACTCATACACACCATCAGCCACTTCATGTTTGTGCTGGAGTGCCACCTGGATTTTTTTCGGCATAGATCAATAGAAATCAATCATAGGAATCCTAGCAGGATTGGATTCCAGGAGCAAGGGCTTGTAATCTTTTCAAAACCTTTCTGAGACCTGTTGCACAATAGTATGTATTCATTCCCTGTCATCTATTACCGCTGTCATCCCCTCCGCCGATTCGACGGAGGGTGTAATCAATCTCCTACACCCCCGTCCCGACTGGTCGGGACACCCCCTCATTGGGAAACGAGGGGGAGATGGGTTGGCTCCCCCTGCGAAGCGAGGGGGTATGCGAACCAGAGGTGAGCAGGGGGTGTAGTGTATAGCTCATACACCCCCATACTCGCTTTAGCTCGTATTACCCCCTCATTGGGAAATGAGGGGGAGTGTTGTGGTCTGGGCAAACTCCCCCTCGTCAAATGACGAGGGGGGAACTGAACGAAGTGAAGTGGGGGTGTAAGGATTGGACTGACACCCCCTCGTCCCGCAGAGCGGGATAAATTCGTGAACGAGGGGGAGATGGGCAAGCTCAGGTCTTCTCAAAAGAGGCTCTCTGCAGCATGCTCAGTTTGGCTATCCTCAATCAAGCGCGTAGATTTGCTTGCTGCCACTGCCATCACATCACACTGCTCATTTTCAGCATGACCCATATGCCCGCGAATCCATGAAAAGGTTACGTGGTGCGTGGCCACGAGGGGGATGAGGAGCTCCCAGAGATCACGATTTGCCACTGGCTTTTTGGCTGCGGTTCTCCAGCCCCGCGCTTGCCATGAGTCGATCCACTTTTTGACAAATGCATTCACGATGTACTCAGAGTCGGTCACGACAGTCACGCGCGAATCAGCAGGTGCCACACCGAGACCTGCGATGACTCCACGCAGCTCCATGCGGTTGTTAGTGGTTTTGGCGTATCCTTGGGACCCTGTGGAGACGACTTTGTCATCGAGCTTAAGGAGAAACCCATATCCCCCCGGACCAGGATTGCCCGAGCACGCACCGTCAGTGTAGAGAAAATACATATGGAGAGAGTATAGAACAAACGTATAGTGAATAGCGTATAACTTATAACGAAATTGAAAAAATGTCGCATAGAGTAAATACATTGTTCGGCCTTTTTATATTTTTACCTTTTAATTTTTGATTTTCGTTCTACGTTATCAACTATACGTTATCAACTATAATCCCCTCCATGTATCACCTCACCGCAGACGGACATGCTCAGTATGAAAAAGAGCTTGCTGATCTGAGGAAAAAACGCCCCGAGGTCGTGGTGGAGCTCTCACGAGCAAGTGAGCTTGGGGATCGGAGTGAAAATGCAGCCTATCGTGTCGCAAAGTCACAACTCGGTCGTTTGGATAGCAGAGTCAGATTTTTGGACAAGATGCTCCGCAACTCACGGATCATCACTCCCAAAGATACCGGAATAGCGGGTATCGGATCTCAGGTGAGGCTCCACGGTGAAAGTGGCGAGGTCACCTATCGCCTCGTCGATAGCATTCAATCAAACCTCGCTCAAGGAGATCTCTCGATCAGGAGTCCGCTGGGCGCAGGAGTGTTGCATGGTAAAGCTGGTACAGAGATATCAGTAAAGACGCCCCGGGGCATCAAAAAATATACTATACTCACCATATCAGTTGATACGGTCTGATGCAGATTTTCTATTTCTAGATATACTCATATAGCTCATGCAATCCAATAACATTTTCCAGACGCCTGTTTCGCCTGTGTCTCGCGTTCCTGGCGTTGCGTCAACTCCCGTGCGTCCTGATTTCGTCGCTATTGCACCTGGTGGTGGAGATGAGAGCGAAAAAAAACAGTTTATTCAAACTATCCTTATCACGTTTGGTATTTGCAGCATCATCACCGTGGTGCTTTTTTTTCTCCTCCTCAGCAACTCATCGGAGGCTAGCACTGCCGCGACTCCGACTAAATACACCGTAAAAGAAGATCCGGTAAAGGCGATCATCCCTACTCCACGCAAACCCACTCCCACTCCCGTAAAAAAGCCAACTCCCACAGTGCCTGCAGTAGTAAAAAGTACCATCGCACCAACCCCCACCGGTGCGATTACTCCCGTAGTAACAGTGACTCCCGCTC
Source organism: uncultured Gammaproteobacteria bacterium (assembly GCA_964620925.1). Classification (GTDB taxonomy): domain Bacteria; phylum Patescibacteriota; class Microgenomatia; order UBA1406; family GWC2-37-13; genus JAGOLU01. Next base: position 54,705 of record CAZUKL010000003.1, read on the forward strand.
CGACCAATACTCCCACCTCCTCACCCACTCTTACCCCTTCACCTACCTCCACAGTAACCGCTACACCAACACTCACACCCACACCGACAGGATCGGTCACCTTAAGTACCGAGCTTTCAAGTGGAACGATGAACCTAGGTTCAGTATTGATAAACAGTGGTGAGTCGTGGGGGGAAGTGATTATTCGTAATGGCACTGCAAGTGCAATCAATTTGACAGATTTGTTCTTTTCGGTGTCTGGCTCTACCAACCCCTACTCCATCATGGACGGAGCAGATTGTTTGACAAACTCTCTGTTGCCATACTCGCTACCCTCAGGTTCCACAAAGTGTTTGCGAGTAAAGTTTAAGCCAGTGACTGGGAGTAATGTGGCGAATACAATAATATTGTATTGGAATACATCCAATCTCAAATCGTTTAGCTTGACCGGAGTGATACTTACGCCTACTCCCACACCTACGCCATAGGATGAGAGCAAGGGCGGAAGATCAAAATTCTCCCGCTTTGCAGGACTTCACAACTTATACGGAATTCCCTCAATTAGCTACAGTGTCATCCCTGCACTAGTCAATAGTATCGGTGATTGAATGAGTGTTCATCAATTCTGTCATCTTGAGTCCATCGACCTGCTCAGGATAAACTCAGCCGAAAGATTCCACTAATTGCCGATCCAGAGATCCTTCGTTTCACTCAGAACGACCAGATAGAAATTGTCACCGAATTAGTGGTCTACTATGATCTAGCTTTCCATACATTATGGACCTTATAAACTTTATAGATTTGTTATCCCTGCTTCTTCTCTTCCTCCACTATTCTTTCGACATCTGCCACCGAGGTTATGCGGAGCATCTGGGAGCGCACGGCGGCAGCATTATGAAACCCGCTCATATACCATGCCATGTGTTTGCGGAGTGATATAAAGTGTCCCTTGGGGAGCATCTGCGCATACAGTTTTGCATGTGAGAGTGCTATATCAAGTCGCTCCACTTTGGTAGGTAGATGACTTGAAAATATCCATGGATTTCCCCAAGTCGCGCGTCCGATGAGTACTCCATCGAGCCCATATGTTTTGGCATATTCGACACCTTGCGCGTGTGAGGTGATGTCTCCGCTCCCAAGCACACAGATGGTTGGGGAGATTTCCTTTGCGACTGAGGCAGCGAGCGCGATCTCGTCCCACGATGCCTTCCCACTATAGAGCTGTTTGAGGGTGCGTCCATGGACGGTGAGTGCGTGTGGCCGCTCTTGTACGATGCGTCCGATCCACTCACGTGTCAGGGGCATGTCGTACCCAACTCGTGTTTTAACAGACACGGGGATCGAGGTGACACCCGGCTTTGTGGTTCGCTTGATCCGACGTATCTCCACCTTCATAGCAGGTGTGACTTTGATATCGTCGATAGTCATACCTGCGTACCACTCGGCAACTGCCTGCTTCACCGTTTTGATGATATCGCACGCATGATCGGGGATGCGGATCAGCCCTGCGCCGGCGCCTCGCGCTGCAACTGACTTTGCAGGGCACCCCATATTTATATCTATCCCATCAAAGCCGAGTGCACAAACAACGTGCGCGGAAAGGTGGTACCCTTCCAAACTTGATCCATAGATCTGCCCGATGGTGGGAATATCTGTCTCATGTGCTACAAATGACTCGAGGACCTTGACCGCGCCAGCCTGTATAGCCTCCACCGGAACAAACTCGCTAAAAAGGACATCTGGATGGCTACAGATATCAAAAACTTTGCGGTATGCCGCGTCGGTCACTCCATCCATCGGAGCCAGCCCGACGATCGGACGTGGGAGAGTCTGCCAAAAATACATGAGGTCTATTATAATCGGTGTGGCTTGATTCGCACGGGTGCATCAAGCTATCAACTATGTCAAAAACAGTAGCGGGATTTATCAACAATGTTCTGGCTTCGGTGGTATTTGTGCTAGCTTTCTTTATCATCTTTTCGCCATTTCTGCCTGAGATACAACTGGTGGTATCAAACTCTATATCCCCTGATGGTTTAAAGGTCATGAGTGGAGGAAGACCTCTCCTGCCGGTTCCTGCTCCAGAAAAGAATACTCTTGTCATCGCTGATATAGGAGTACACGGCATCATTTATGAAGGAGACAAGGTTGAAACTATGAATAAGGGCATTTGGAGGCGCCCTCACAGCTCAGACCCTGCCCGCGGTGGCAATACGGTGCTCGTTGCACATCGCTACTTGTATACCTCCGGTCCTGACACGTTTTATCATTTGCCAAAAGTTGATATAGGAAAACACATCACCCTGTATTGGAATGGGAAGAAGTATGAGTATAAAGTCTTTGAAACGAAAGTGGTGGATCCAGACGCAGTGGAGATCGAAAAAGACACTCTCGAGCCTACACTCACGCTGTATACCTGCACCCCTCTCTGGACATCGGCAAAACGATTTGTGGTGCGAGCCAAACCAGTAAGTGCAAAGTAGGATGATGCTCTGCAATCTACCATGTACAAATAATTTTGAATTAAAATTTGAAACTGATATTGTTTGATATTGGAAATTGAATTTTGTACATTTGTCTCTTCCATGTCCATCCACTCTATCCACTTTATCAATCCCGAGCGTGCCACACGTCGTCAATATGTCGAGATGGGTATCTTGATTGTGCTCTCCTTGATTGCGGTCGGGTTTATTTGGTGGGTACAAAATGGCTACACTTCCAACTTCTTAGAAACACTAGAATGAGTCATGAGTGGATCCGTTATCATCTTTTCTCCACTGCATACAGCGTGTTGCGTATGGAGATGTGGCCTGGCGCACGAAGGTTGAAGATCTGTTTAAACTCTGAGCCGGAGATGGTGATGTCGCCTCTGTTTGTGGAGAATCTCATCTCACTCGTAAAGCCTTCTTTGGAAAAGCTTTGGCTTGCGCCAGAAACCTGTGAGTACCTCCCCCCATATTTGTCAGAGATGCTTGCGAGCTCATCCATGCTGTAGGGATTGCCACCTGACCCTCCGATCGAGCAGCGGTTGATGGTGACGGGGACGATGCGATCAACCTCCTCCCTTGATCCATTTTTACGCACGTTCCATGCATTGAGTATGTCGGCCATCTCATTTTCAGAGATCCAGGGGTGCGAGCGACCACAACTATCCGAACTGTTGCTATACGCCACCCGATACCACGCTTTGTAAAACCACGGCGACCGCGCTTTCTTTTCCCATGCGGTATTGAGGAAATCAGTTCCTTGTCCATCAGTCGTATCCCATCCTGAAGAAGTTAGATAGCCTCCAGTGGTAGATGAGTAAAATGCTTTTGCATACTCGCCCCCATCTTTCAGTACTACCCCTTTTGTTTCATCCACTGCTTGTCGCCACGCGTCTGGCACATTTGCTGCCTTTGAGGGCGAGTGGACTTGGCAGCTTTCAGTGGCGCAAATCTCTCTGCTTAGGCTGTCTGTATAACGAAGCGCATACGTGCGCGCAAGGATCGCTTGAGCCTTGAGTGCCTCTTTATTCCAGCTTGACGGCATCTCGGCCAGACCATAGAGATATTGGGTCTCAAAATTCATGGATCCCATGCCTGTCACCGTGATGTTTCCGCTAATCTCCCCTTTTTCTTCGAGGGTGCCACTTGGGAAATATGCCTTGAGGATGTCTCTAAAGTTTTGTCCTGCATCGGCACGTGCTTTGGCTCCATACTGACTCATACCCAGGCGATGGGTATAAGCACCTATAGAAAAGAATGCAAAGGCGGGACTAAATCCAGGATTGTATGCCGATGAGGCATTTGCATCATCTGACAGATCATCGTTGTTCGCACTCGCCGTAAACTGAGCAGAGCGCGCGTCGATGATGGATTTTTGTCTGGCGGATAGTACGGCAATTTTCTTTGAGAGCGTGTCTTGATAGTTCTTTGCGCCTATGATCTCTCCCGCGAGAAATGAGCTTTGTCTCGCCAGCTCGGCTTTAAACGTGTCGAGCTTGATCTGGTGCTCCTCGAGCTTGCGTTGCTCCTCTTCGGTATTTTTGATCCTGATGGCGAGAAGGATCATATTTTTTTGCCTGCCTTCCACAAGCTCTTTGTTTTTTTTATTCAACAACGACACTTCGGCAAAGGAGGGGCTGAAAAGATCAATGATGGTAAACCCCCGTTGAGATACTACTTGTTTATAGTGCGAAGTGATTGCATCTTCGAGTTGTTTGTGATTGAGGGACAGTTTTTGGTCGCCACTTTGTATGGCGAGTCGCTTATCTTGCACCGCCACCTCCAGCTGATCAACAGCGGTGCGTATCTGATTGATTCGTTGAGTGAGTTGTTTGAGCTGGGTTTCGTTTGTGCGCGTGGCGCTGACTGAGGAGTCCAGATCACGCTTAGTGTCCTCAAGTTGTTTGGTGATCGTATCAAAATCATCTGCACGCACCGCATACGGAACCATAAAAAACAATAGAAAGGAAATGGCGAGGAAAACGATCGTTCGCATACATTCATTTTAGCAGTATTTTTGTCTGTTGACTTGATTCTGACTGCGCTTATACAGTATGATGAACTCATGTCTATAGACATCGCCCCCTCTGTTGCACTGCCATTTCTGTCATCCCCGCGGACGCGGGGATCCAATAGAAGTAGAATGGGGAGTTTTGTGTGTAAACCCCTCACTATCATCGTCATGCTGATCTTAGCGATGCAAATGGGGATACCTACCGCTCACGCAAAACGCTATGCCTCTACGGACCTCTGTGGACTCACCATCGAACCACATGATCCTCAAGGTCCAGTTACGGGGCGTGATTGGGATTTTAAACGTCACAAGGTAGCAAAAGACTCGGCTTCACTTGGAAAGCCGGTGATACCCCAGGCATGGGCAGCGTGTGTAAAGTGTCTATATGATGTGCCAAAAACATTTCCTGCTTCGGTGAGCGGTGAAGAAGCGCTCGAAGCGCTCGTGATTTCAAATATAGACTACACCCTCGCGATACAGGAACCCACGCCAAAGCCAGGGGAACCAGCCGCGCCAGTGATCACCGACACCGGCCTCCCTCCAGCGCCAAAAACAGGCACTTACTACACTCAATTTGGTTGTTTCGATCTGGGTGGTGAGGGCTCTGAGTATGACAATCCAAATGTATCTGCAAATGTCATAGGGAGACTCCTTACCATGATCCAGGGGGTGACTGGAGCCATAGGTTTTGCCTACTTTGTATATGGAGCATTTATGGTCCTCACCAGTCAAGGCAACGTAGACAGGGTAAAAGCTGGCAAAGATGCCATCAAAAATGCTCTGCTTGGTACCATCTTCACCATTCTTTCGGTGTTTATCGTCCAGTTTATCGCAAGCACCGTCCTCGCCATACCCGGGATACAATAATCTGGCTCTGGATTACAATAGAGTCACCATGAAAGATCCGTTGTGTGCCGTCACCATCTTAATCGCTGCATACAATGAAGCCCCCGTTATTGGCCAGGTTCTCGATGATTGTCGCTCTCATGGCTTTGATCATATACTAGTGGTTGATGATGGCTCCACCGACGATACTGCCAAAGCGGCGACCAACAGTGGCGCGACGGTTATCTCACTCCCTCTCAATTGTGGCAAATCTGCAGCAATATCAACAGGATTCCAATATCTTGCTCGTCGTGTCACCCCTCCGAGCATAGTAGTGCTTATGGATGCTGACGGTCAGCACCTCGCCAAAGATATCAGTGCTCTCATTGGCCCAATAAAGAATTCGCCCTATGTCGATTTGGTTTGTGGAGTTCGCAAGATTGCAAGGGGCACCCCTTTGATAAATCGGCTTGGTCGTTTGGGAGGAGATATCATCACCTGGCTCCACACAGGGCGCTTTTTTCCCGATTCTCAGTGTGGGTTTCGGGCCCTCAGGTTGAAGCGCTTTGAGGGATTTGAGCAGGAGGGTACTGGCTACGCCATTGAAACACAGCTGCTTGATTTTGTATTAAAAAAGGGGTTGAATTTTGTCACTGCCCCCGTGAGTAATGTATACACTCCCTATTCTATGAAAAAGGCACACAAACAAGGAATGTTGCAAGGACTCAAAACATTGGTATCATTGCTCAAATAGCTATGAACAGTCTCAATCCCATACTTTTTTTCGTCGGGCTCGTGGCGCTCTCAAGCGTCATCTCCTCGATCAGGCACTATATCAGTCGCGACAGGGGATACACACTCCTCCAACTTTCTGTGCAAGTGGTCATTGCTATCACGATCATGGTCGTCGCCTGGTTTCCCCAATCAGCACGTGCAGTTACAAGATACTTGGGCTTTGGGGACAACTTGAATACGCTGATATTTGTGGCATTCATAGCAGTATTTTTATTTATCTACAAGCTCTCGCGCGTTATAGAAGCGCTTGAGTCGCGTATTACCAAGTTGACACAAGTCGTCGCGCTTTTGGAAAAAAAATAGCGTATGCGCATAGCACTCATCGCACTCTACTACAAGCAGCCCCAATATGTGGAGGCATGTCTCAACTCTCTCCTCTCTCAATCACATAAGTCCATGGTATTTGCAGCTGACAATGCATCAGGTGACGGGGAGATTGAGCGAATCAAATCCACGTACCCCTCAATCATCACCAGAGTGATGGAGAAAAACTATGGATATGCAAAGACATACAACATCATGCTTGCCGAATGTTTTGGTCAGGGATATGACGCCTGTATTGTGATAAACATGGATACAGTAGCCGATCTACACATGGTTAAGGAACTGGTAGCAAGCTACAGGCAGGCGAAAAAAACTGGTATCAAGGTGGGCCTTCTCCAACCAGCCATACTCCTTATGTCCGATCCGTTAAAAATCAACACTATTGGCAATGCCATACACTGGACGGGTTTTGGATATTGCCCTGACTACAAAAAATCCGTTTCGATCATTCCCAAAAGGGATGCTGTAATAACCTCGGTAAGTGGGTGTTGCATGTTTATTTCGAGAGAATACTTTGAAAGGGTGGGAGGGCTTGATGAGCGGTATTTTATGTATATGGAGGATCAGGAGTACTCGATCAGAGGACGGTCGCTAGGCTATGTCCATCTTTTATCGACCAAGTCACGGGTCCTGCACGATTACACATTCAAGATAAGCTTTGGGAAGATGATGATGATGGCGAACGGGTGGGTTGTTTCTCTGGTTACTCCCACGACCAGAGCACGCGTGCAGAGAATCCTCTTTATTTTTGAATTCCTGTGTTCCCATTTGGTGAAGGGAGTATTTGTATATAAAGACTATATTTCTCTACATATAAAACTATTTATGAGTAGAGTTGGTGCAGTTGCGCAGATGCGAGATGGCGCTCGATATGACGTGAGATCTGGATACTTTGACATTGCCACGCTTGATCAGATATATATTGAGCACGTATATGACCCGCCTGGGTTTGAATTGCGGGACACTGATGTGGTGTTTGACGTGGGAGGATATATAGGAGACTATGCGGTCTACGCAGCGCGTCGTGCTCAAAAAGGACATGTGTACTCATTTGAGCCAGTGTTGGAGACATTTCAATTACTAAAGAAAAATAAGGATCTGAATGCACTCTCAAATCTTTCTTGTTTTCAACATGGGTTGTCAGATAAAAATCGCACTGTGGTTTTTCATACAGGTACACATGTAGCTCAGCCAGGTGCCAGCGAATATGCGTTAGATAAAATGGGTTATGACACGAGTGGGTATAAAAAAGAGTCAGTAGTACTTCGTAGATTCGACGAGGTGACTCGCGAACTTGGTATCCAGCAGATTGACGTTTTGAAGATAGACTGTGAAGGTGAAGAATTTGCATTACTCTATGGTATGGACACATCGCTCTTACAAACATGTCGCATATGTTTGATCGAGTATCACAACATACACACTAATCCAAAGTTCCATAGCACAGCGCTCTGTCACCACCTCACAGACTGTGGGTTTGGGGTGAAATCAAAGCCATATCATCTAGCAACACATACCGGTATGATATATGCTAAGAATTTGGTTTGAGGGCGACACTCTCAAGCAAAAAGTATAAGACTGTAAGAAGTAAAATACTTCGCTTGATTACTCTGGTTTATTTTCGTTCCAAAATATCACCACCAAATCTCCTACGAAGATTTGGTATATGCTGCAGGTACTGCCCCGCAGTACCCATCCCATCAAGAAGAATTGGTTTTTCATTTGCTAATTCTGACTTTTCAACTGCATCAAAAAATTTTGACATATTGTTGTGAGATATATGGTACTGTTGGATGCGAAAATTCGACCTGTAAAGCTCGGGAACATCTCCAAAAAGTGCATAGCTTAAGGTCGTCCATCCCCATAAACCAACTGGAAAAATAGATCTCCCTCTGGTTTCGCCCCATCTCTCGTAAACCAGAATCCATTTCTTTTGCTCTCCAGCATTAAAATAATTTATTTTCCCATTAAAAATCATGAGGGAAGTATCATATCCTCGAGTGGTGTATCCATCTCCGCTAAACACCATGTAGGTTACTATTGATGCGGTGATGGTGAGGACTATAAATACGACTATGGCTATAGTAGCTGACTTTTCTATAACAGCGTCAACAGTAGAGGTGATAAATACCAGAATCATAGGCAAACCAAGCACGCCTAGTGTCCAATATGACTTGAAGAAATAGTAGGTTAAGTTGTTAGTTTTGGCAAAAGTGCTCACGGCAGTTGCCACCATCTGCACGAGAGTGAGACCTATCAGCATGGTGAGTGCCGATGATAGATTCCTGTTTAAATTTCTTTTTTTGAAAATCAAAAGTACCGGTCCCATAAGAGCCAATACAAACCCATCTATCAATACAAACGATACTCCATATGCTTCAATCTGTTCGCCGATTCTTAGATTAATGTGAAACATCAAAAGGGGGATTGTTCCGAAGACAATGAGTGGATATGCCAACCTCATTGGCTTGCTTCCCGTACGGATGTGTGTCCAAAGTGTCAAAGCAAATCCAAGGGGAATAAACAAGTAGTAAGTGACACCGAGGGAGAAAATAAGGGTTGAGAAATAAATTGATTGCATGTGGTCCGCGCTCTTTTTTCTCATCACATCGTCACTCATGAGTAGTGAGGCAATAAGTAGGTTATAGGCGATGAGTTGACTATAAAATCCATACGTAAAAAGTCGTAAATAAAACTGACCTGCAATCACAAATACGCCAAAAATGATCGTGAGTGGGAGAGAGTAGATTGATTTTGTCGCGCCCAAACGATCTGAAATGAGATGTATTCCACACAATAGCATCAGCAGCTGAAACAACATGATGCTGTTATGCACATTAAACAAGTGTCGCAAGTCTATGATTGGTGGGTGGGTGGGTAGCGTCATGTTGTATATATAGTTCACAAATGAGTAGAGCCCATATGGATACCATTTCATGCCTGGAGAATACATGCCTCCCTCCATCATCTTTTTAATTTGAGGACTATTAAAAAGCATGTTTCCTTCTTTTATACTAATCACACTAAGGGCAATATGGTTCATGTTGTCGTCGTTTGTACCTACGGTCACCAGTGAACCTTCATAAGAGAGCATGCGTACGGCATTAAAAATTACGACTCCAAAAACCACCATCATCACTATCGTTGCAGACACCATTCCATAGGGAGGAGGGACCTGTGCCAAATCTCTTTCCTTACCAGACTGACGCCAGTAATAGATTGCTAAAAAAATGGCAACAAACGCGGTGATTGGCCAGAAAGAAAGTTTCTGCAAGGCGACAAATGATGTGGTATTTGCAACCACTACTGCGCTGATAAAGAGTGCATTGAATTGGAATATGCCCAAGTAGAATCTGTACAACATAGCATGTATAGCATACTAAAAAAGAGGCCCGCTTGCGGGCCTCTTTTGAGAGTCAAATTACTTATCTCGATACAGAAATGGAGGTTAGCTCAGCTGAAGGAGCATTAATGTCAAATCTTCCCGTTGAGTTGATTGATAGTTCAAATCCTGTATTAAAATTCGCGCAGCTGGTCCAAGCGCCTGTGGTTGGATCGGTTGGCAGTTTTACGATATAGTTGATAGCTGAAACTGTCGAGGTCGCAGACAAGCCTGTTAGTATGTAACAAAGAGATTGCATTGGTGAGGTTGCACTTTTTATTGAGGTAAGGGCTGGTGTGTCATCTAGGGTCGACACGGTGAAGGGCAGCGATCCTCTGTTGTCTACCAACATCTGGGATATGGCGCTTCCAATAGCGCTTATGCCCGATGATCTTGATGTGTCATTTGCAAGTTTAAACTGTCTTGCGGGGTTTATGGCTACGATGGTGATCGAGAGCAAAATGCCCACAATGCCGATAACAACCAAAAGTTCGATGAGGGTAAAGCCTTTGCGATTCTGCAACATAAGTGTATGTGAATAAATAGATTTGATATGGTAAGACTACTATACTCTGCACCTACTTGTCAAGCGAGTTGATAAAAACCTACAATGATGCTGGCGGGCTAGCTATTTGAGATATGGGTTCAAGGGTCGCGCTTGGGCTGCTTGGTGGCGCGGTGGGTGCACTGCTGGTGACTGGTATGGGGGTAGCTGTGGGCAACCCTCCAGGGGGGGCAATCAGCTGGATGATGGCGGTAAATATATTCATGGGGCCTGCGGTGATATCAGGTGCAAAGCTGGATTTAGTTAGCACGTCCGCTATAGCTTTTTGGGTAGGTGCATCACTTTTGTCCGAATAGGTGATGGCGTTTTTTCTGTTGGTCGTATCAGTGAGCTCTGTCAGGCTCACCTCATACCCTGCCGATTCAAGGCTCGCCTTGAGAGTTTGTGCAAATGCTACCGCGAGAGTTGCGTGCTGAATCTCTATCTTTCCAGTTGTTTTTGCAGTAACCAGCTCGGTTCCAGGTGATGGTAAGGCGCTTGAATCTAGTGAAGTTGGTACTTTTTGAGGATTCACTCGTACCACTTCAGATGGTTGTGCACGCCTGATGCTCGCATACTGCCAATACATCACTCCTCCTCCCATCATCATCATAACCAGCACCGCTACGACCGCTACCATAGGGTTTACTTCGGTGCGCGAGAGTTCTGCCACTGCCTCTGCGGTACGCTTTGGGGCCTCGGTCACCTTATCTACGTCAAACTCAAAGAGCTCATGCCCTTTTTGGGTAGCAAGCTCTATAAATATGCGCCCTATGGCAATGATATTTTTAGTGGGGTCGCCAAGCTGTGGCAGCTGCATGTCGGCGATGGCTTCGTAGGGAAATACTGCTTCTTTTGCAAATCCTCCCATATCAAATGAGTAGGTCACTCCATTGAGAAGCTCACGGTTGGTCACCAAGAGTTTGGTTTTGTGGGGTGTGGTGAGTTGTACCGCTACTACCTTTTGAAAGGGAACCGAATCAATGAAATTACTCAGGCCAGTCAATGTCCGTGTCTCAGGGGTAAAGTCTTTTTTAAAACAAATTGAGGGAGACACCACATAAATCACCTCCGTGGGTTTGAGTCCAGATGTTTGGACCCACTTGACCATCCAACCTCGAAAGAGTTCGCGGTCTATCACATCCCCGTCGAGTACATGACTGGGGGGATATTGACACATGGTTATATGCTCCTCGGGATAGGAGATGATGATGCATTTGTCACGATCAATGATCACCACGTGTTGGTGGATGATTTCAATCTTTTTTGCCTGCTTTTTGGTTAGTGTTAAGCCAAACATACTCTGCCTTACAGCATACCAGATCGCAGTAGATCAGATCAACTGAAGTTGGCTGTTGGCAATGTTATGGAAGTTTGCCCAGGGTGTACACCATGTAGTTGTTTGGCACTGGGGCATTACTTGTTACGATAGTGCCACTCGTCAGTGTGCTTCCATTTACAATAGTAGAGGGCACCGCAACCCATTTTGCATTATCCCATCCTACTATGGTGAGCTTTGAGAGTGTGGAGCCGGTGAGAGTGGCAACATCGCTGGTCGCCGTCCATGCCAGGGTAAAGTTTACTGCATTGGTTCCATTGATATCCCAGTATTCGACAGGACTCACTGCCGCTACAGAAGTATCAAGAGATGTGATGGAAAAGGGTGCTCCTGTGGGGCGCGGACTCATAAATCCTCCGGCAAGATCTGAAACAACTGCAACACTCGGGTTTGCACGAAAATATGCCACATCCATATAGTATGAGTTGCCAGCAGGCAGAGGGGTGGTGATAGCCACTGGTTTGTACGCACCTCCATCTCCTACAGGAAAGGTAAATGCACCAGACCCATATTTGCGCACATACCCACTCACATAGTTCGTATTTGATACTCCAGGGGTGAGGGTCAACACAGGTGAGGAAACTCCATCCCCATAGGATAAAAATGAGTCTGCATTAGTTCGTGAGGTGCCGACTGGACTAAAGAAATTTACACTCCCAAACAAGTACACATTTGCAGCATCGGCGATATAGGCGCCAATTGCGGCGGGGGTCGCAGTGGGAGCGGGAGTTGCGAGGACATCAAGTGTGTTTGATGGTTCTCCCCTAGTCAACACGAGAAGGCGGCCATCGTTGCGCGCTTGATAGATCACGTTTATGGTGCGAGTATATTTACCTGACACTCCCTTTGCGATCACCATGCCGGGTAGTGGTGGCGCTGGGGGGGTGAGATATACGTATCCCGTGGCGTTCGTAAAGGCGATAGTTGCGCCAGGGGTGAGAACGGTGGTGGGGTATGGGTTTCGGGCCAGCTTGATGAGGAGGTCATCTGCAGTCGACTCTGCAGCGAGGAGTGCGTCTGTAGATTGTTGGGCAGCAGAAGTGGTATTTGAGACGACGCCGGTGAGCCCGAGACTCGACACGAGGATAATGAGGGCAATAGACGACAAGATAATCACCGATATGAGACTTGATCCTGATATTTTTGTATTCATCTCATGCGAAGAACTAGTGAATAATCACGTGCGACACCCTGACTTGCACCCTGAACAATAGTGGAGCTTTGGACTCTCATAACAACCCTGACAAGTTGAACACCATTTACCACTCCTCCATTTTGAAAATCTACGTTGAGGATTTTTGTGTTTATGCCATTGAGCTTTTCGACGGTGGTGCCTTTTACCACCACCAGATCATTTGCCGAAGTCATACAATAATACTGTGATTGGTTGTTTATTAGTGTGCGTAGCACTTTATTAGTATCCTGACAGGTACTACGCACCACTGGTGGTGGAGTGGGCGTGAGAGTAGGCGTGGGGGTGGGAGTAGAGGTGCTCGTTGGCTGAACTGGATAGAGGGTGGGGGTGGGAGTAGAGGTGAGCGCTGCGCCAATGATGGGGTTTATTGAGATTGGCACCACCGTAGGCACCACTATAGCGGTCAGTGCAGGGGTGGGAGCCTGCGGTCCGCTATTTGCGAGACGATTGATCGAATAGAGCGCGTTGGTGGTCCAACCAGAATAATTAGTGATGCTTGCGGACATGCTAAGGTTGCCGGATGCTGTCCTTTTGATAAATCCCCCCACGGTTATTTTCAAACTTCCTCCGGGGTGGATCAATGGATCGGCAGCGCCTGTGTGAGCAAGGGTGATTTGATATGTGTTTGCATCTACATATGCTGCGGTGCCAGACCCTGCACAAGAAGTGGGGTACGCAATCATCTCACCCCGCGGAGTGCCTACATTGGTCACCTCACACTTCCACACTACTCCAGTCACGCTCGATGGCACTGTAACCAACAGATTAAATGCCCATGCTGCTTGTGAGGCGGTGTTTGGATTTGAGATGGTCACAGCCCATTGCACCGGCTGACCAGCCACCACCGTGCTCGGTGTTGTGTGTGAAAGTGCGAGGGTAAATGATGTTGTGGGGGTTGGTATAGGAGTAGCTGTTGGCGTTGATCCGCTTGAGTAGAGGGGATAGCGAATTATGACGATCCCTGAACCGCCATTTCCTCCTTTGTTGTTTGAGTTGTAATGAGAACCACCACCTCCACCTCCACCTGTGTTTGCTCCTGCATTTCCCCCTGGCATATTTGCCCAACACCCTGTACAACCACCACCGCCCGCTTGTCCTGCATTAAGTCCAGCGCCTCCCGTTGTGGTGCCCACCGCTCCTCCACCACCTCCACCAATTCCACCGTTTCCACCACCAATGCTATATCCGCCGCCGCCGCCGCCACCACCCCAATACAGACTTGTCCCGTTTATAGCACTCATGATGCCTGGCCCACCATTTGCTTGGCTGTTGCCATCTGCTCCTGCCCCACCAGCACCACCACCACCACCAGAATAGTATGCATTTCCTTGATTTCCTCCACGATACCCTTGACCAGCAACTCCAGTGCCACCAGCTCGCGCACCAAGCGCACTACCATCATTATTGTATCCTGATGCTCCACCTCCAGACCCTCCAGACCCTCCAGCAGATCCTGGAGTATAGCTATTGACTGAGCTTCCACCAAATCCACCTCCATATGCGATCACCGAACCCGGAGCGATCGATGAGTCACCACCCCTAGTAGCTGGAATAGTGAATTGGTGTGCGCTTGGCTGACCACTTGTCCCCGCCGCCGGAGCACCATTTCCTCCCGAACCAACCGTGATCGAATATGCTTGTGGTGATGTGGTTAGCGTTCCTTGTTGCACACCACCACCTCCTCCTCCACCGCCCATATCCATTCCACCCCCACCACCACCCGCAACAACCAGATAGTCAATAAAACCTCCCTGCGTGACAGTAAGTGTGCCGCTCGAGGTGAACGTGTGTATGCGGTATCCATTGACGTCAGTAATCGTTCCTCCGGTTGCTGTTACGCCCGATGATGCTAATCCCGGCGTACCAGAGCACGTGGCGCCAGCGAGGGCAGCAATGTCCGTGCTTGAAAGTTGCTGGCCATATATACACACCTCATCCATCTCACCAGTGAAAAAAGATCCTGCTATATTTTTTCCCACGAGCACATCTGCGGTGGAGGCATATGGTGCTGATAATGAGTTTGCTTGTGATGCCTCTGCTGTACTATTTACATAAAACACCACGGTTCCTGAGTTGTACGTGACTGTTGCTTTTTGCCAAATACTATTGGTGACTGAGGTGGTGCTGGTGTATGTGGTGATGGTGAGTCCGTCGGCACTAACCACTAAACTCAATTTACCGGCACTTGTCCTCACAAACTCATAGGAATAGTTTCCTGCAGATCCCTTTTTACTCACTATGGGCATCTCTGCGGCGACTGCAGATGGCTTTATCCATGCAGAGAGGGTAAACTCAGTGCTGTGATTTAATATCGAGTTGTGAGGAATAGTAAAAAATTGTGACCCTCCAAACACTCCTGTTCCTCTATCAATAGCACCAGTGGTGGTATAGGTCACTCCTGAGTTTGTCCCATCATAGGTGGGTGAGACTGATGATTTGGTGATGGTGGCTGATGAGGTGTTGTCGTTAAATTGGTAGAAGGTGCGGAGAGTATATGGCCAACTCAATGGGGTGGGGGTAGCTACAGGGGTGTTGGTGGGATAGGTGGCGGCTGGTGTAAGCACAGAGCAACAGGTGCCAAAAAGTTGTTGATTGCAGTCGCCCGATTTGGTGCAGACAGAGTACCCACTACATGTGCGACCCATCGGGGTAGGGCAATAGGTGCCGCTTTGACCCAGCACGGTCTGCCTTGGGGCAAGTACAAAGAGACAGAGGGATGCGAGCGCAAGAGGGACGAGAAATAGGTGGTGTGGCCGATTATTAGATGGTCGCATCTTTGTATTGTGTTTTTAGCATAACAGGGATTGCTCACTGGGTAAAGGTGATGTCTTTGGTGATGGGTGATGAATACGAGGTAGAGGGGCGCGTGTAGGTTATTTTATATTTAATGCACTCGCCTGGATTGGTAAAGTTTGTATAGGTACCTTGTGGCATGTCAAAGTAGTCTATGGTCGAGCTGGTGCCGTAGCCGTTCATGTCGCTGATGATTTGTCCTTGGGTACGCACATAATCATATATCTTCACGTCGTCAATCCACCCGTTGAAAAATTGGCCTGCAACAGTACCTCCCGAGGAAGGATTTGCACCGATAAATACTGGCTCAGAGGAGTTGAGGATGGATCCGTTAGCTGCAACCGTCTGAATGAGTGATCCATCTCGATAAAAACGAACATTTGAACCATCAAAGGTGGCCGCAATGTGATACCAATTGCCTGCAACTAGGTTGTTCGCTGGTGTGTCAAATGCCTCGCCAGCCAATTTGTATGCACCTCCAACATAAAAATACGTTTCGATCTTTCCGCTTGTAGCTGTATTTGCAATCAATCCCCATCCTGCTGCTGTTTCGTTTTTCGAGATGACAGTCATCACAGTGGAGCCCGAGGGAATAACATTAAATTTGACCCATGCCTCCACGGTCATAGCCACCGAGCCATTTCCAAGTCCTGTACTACCTCCCAAGCTCGCATAATCAGTGGTGCCGTTAAATGATCCTCCCTTTAGATACTTGCCATTATTTGTAAGTTGTGCACCGCCCTGAGCGGTACCAGAGTAGGCGCCTACCGAGTCTGTCACATCTGCCGCGGTGCCGGACCATGTCGCATCGTCCATCTTAAACCATGCAATGGGTGGATTTCCAGTGGTGTCTAATGCGTAGGTATAACTTGCTTCAGTGTTAGGACAGCTTCCTGATACTTTATTTATCATTCCTACTTGATATTGGATGGTGGTGCTCGAAGGTTTGGTTGCTGTTGTTTTCATATATCTCACGGTTTGTGCGCTGCTGAGGGTGATGGGGTTTGATTCAAATGTTCCTGTGAGCGCCGAGCCAGATAGCCCCACTTCTCCACCATAGGTTGAGGTTACTGCAGTGTTTGTAAATTGAGTTGTGGGGGTGACCGAAAAGTCCGTGGTGGTGGTGTGATAGGCGACTGCTTTTTGATCTCCTTGACCCATAGAGTACCCGAGTCGTGAGATGATAAATTGCCCCTCTTGCTCTGTCTGCGTCCCCGACTGAACACGAGAGTATGTTTGTAAGGTGCCAAGGAGGGTGGTCATGAGTACTCCCACAATCACTACGAGTAATACAGTGGCGACGATTGCTTCGATGAGGGTGGCTCCTTTTTTCCTGTTTACTCTCATAGGGCATATATAAATTGGATGGAGTTTAGCTTTGGTCGTGTTGCTACTGTTGTATAGTCATTCATGCTCATAAGATATACCCTATATCTGAGACACCGTGCAGGGTTGGTGAAGTAGGCCACGACTGCGCCAGTGGTGGGTACCGGTGTTGGGGTGCTGGCGGGAGAATAAAATGTGCCGGATATAGATCCACCCGAGGCTGTAAAAAAATCAGTGGTGCTCCCGTCTCCTGCGGGACCCACAAAGGTGTATGCGCTCTCGGCAGCTGGACACGATCCTGTGGGGTCGGCATTTCTCATCGCAACACGAATCTTGATGTTTGTGTTTGTGGGGACGGTGACATCGGCGGATATTTTGAGGGATTGAAGCGATGATCCAAAATCTTTCACGGGTGAGGTATAGGTGCCATACAGACTGGTGGTAACCTCTTCGTCAGAAAGCGCAGCGTTGTAAACTGCCACGTCGTCTATGAGGCCAGCAAAGTAACTACTCGTTCCAAAGCCGATCCGAAGTGGGAGGGCCGTGTCAGGCACAAAGGTGGGAGGTGGTGTGGGTGTAGCTTGTAGTACGCCGTCTAAGTAGTGACGGATGTTTCCTGTGGTTTTATCATAAGTCATAACCACATGATTGTATTTGGTGATTGAGGGCGCAGTTAGCGAGGTGCTCAGTCCGGTGCCGCCTAGTTTGAGTTTTGAGTAAATGTTGTTTCCTGATTGAAAAAGCCATCCTTCTGCACCTACGGTGGGGGTAGGAGTTAGCCCGATATTTACCCACTGGATCACGGGCACGATTGATGCAGCTGTTGGCTTTACCACATATTCCCAAGACATGCTGCTAGTGAGCGTGAGTCCACTTGATTGTAAAATACTGAGATATTGCGTGGTGCCATTGAGTGAGATTGCTTTGCCATAGCGTGAGCCAGTAAGGGTCGGTGCGGTACCATAGAACGGATATACACTCGCGGTGTTGCCTCCCGAGCCACTATCCTCTATCCAGTTTGCGTCTCCTGCGGTGCTGGTGGTGTATCTATCCATGGTCCACCACGAAACCAATGAGGTTGGTTTGGGGGGAGGTTCACTCGAGACTGTTATTGAGCCGTCTTCTCCGGTGCTTGTGTCTGGGGGATTGATCACTGCTCCCCGCTGGGTTGGGCCACCAGCCGCAAATTCGTCCGCGGTCGAGTAGGTGAGAAGCTGGAGATTTTGATGGCGAGAAAGCAGTACGGTGGCCGTCTCTGAGGGAAATGGTCCTGTTCCAGCAACGGTGATGGTTACTAGTTTCATTGCTCCTTCTGTTACAACTCCATTCCCCGCTGGGATTAGGTTGCCTTGTGCGTCTCTTGTGGCATTTGCAATGGTCACGGTGCGCGTCCATCCATCAACGGTGGTTGGGTATGGCTGAGCGCCCACTGCAGCCAGGCTCCACACGCCATTTGAGCTGGAGAGTGTATAAGTCCCGTTTGTTTGGATATTGTTCCAGTTGTCATTTGCCATTTGCTGGAGCACAGTTTTTGCTTCCTCGGATAGATTGGCAGCATTAAACTTTAGGGCTCTGCGGGGCTCTGCGGATCCGAGACTTCCTATCGCATAGATGAGGGTGGGGAGTATGAGTCCAAACAGCGCAATGGCCAGAATAATTTCTATGAGTGATTCCCCCCATTTTGTAAGAGGTTTTTGAGCTGATACCATGTAGGGCACAGTGTATCACAGTAGGTAGCGAGACCCAAAGTGGTTGCCCATTTTTTTCACGAATGCTCCCCTATTGTCTTCTGTCGAAGATACACAAATACAAACAACACTAATAGGACCATGAGGGTCAGTATAAATATGAGATATCTCATGAGAACCATTCTTTTTCCCTGCTCCACAGCTTGGGTTGTGGTGTTTAACATATTCTGAGTGGTGGTTGGGGGGGTGATTTGAGTTTTTTTAGTTTGTTTTTCCATCCCCCTATTAGTAGTGCTATTTGCTGCTTCGGTAATGATGGATAATGGTTTCACCAACTCTTTCCCTTCCCCCTCATAAAACCCTGTATTCCCTGCCAGGAACTCACTCGTGGTCCAGGTGGTGTGGGTATCGGGGGATTTGAGGGTGAATGGTTCTGAGGGGAGATAGGATCCAGGGATCTGTAGGAATCCTGTGGAGTCTGTGGTGGTGGAAAGATAGGGAGTATCTGCATACGGGAGGAGGACATCTACTCGGGTGTTTTTGAGGGGGGTACCTGATTTGTCAGTGAGATATCCTTCTATCTTCTCAGGGATAGGATTGAGGGTGATGTAGGAAGTGTCCTCTGCACTGACGGTGGTGAGTCCGGTCTTTCGTCCGGAGGATGCAAGATCCGCAATGTTCTTTTTGATAAGCTTCAGGAGTCCAAAAGATTCACCGGTGGGGATACTGGCGAGGGGGAGCTTGATCGTGAATACTCCTCCGGTGTCTGCTTGTTGTGTATCTATGGATACCTCACGTACCGGGAGAGGGTTGGGAGTGGTGTTGCTGGTGAGATAGGTATAGCTCTCCACTGTAGTCAAGGGATGGGAAGCACGTCCTTCAAAGAGGATGGTGTTGGTGGGTCTGTCTATGGTATAGGAGTAAGCCATGAGGGTGGATTTTTGAGCTGCAATTGTGGCGGGGTTTGCGACAACAGGCACGTTAAAATGTTTTATCACTCCGTCTTCTACAAACGATTCTCCGTGGTAAAGATCTGTATACACACGGGAGGCTTTGGGGTTGTGCTTTGTGGTGTCTGAAACTACGGGTAGATTGGATATCTCAAGTTTGTACGTGCCAGGATCCACTACAAAGTTAAAAAGTCCGTCTGCATCAACTACTTGGGGGTTTATCAGGTTTCCACTCACTTTCTCTGATTTGTCATAGAGGGTAAACTCACCCTTCTCTCTCTGACGAAGCAGTCTCACCTCAGCGCCCGCAACGGGCTCAAGCGAGGTGTTATCAAACACCACCCCATAGGGATCGGTTGCTATAGATCTGCAGTTAGAGCTCGGTGCAAAAACCTGCGAGCCTATCTTGAGTGAGTTGTTGTTGGTATTTCCTTGCACAATGGCTTGATCTAAGAAGTTGATAAATGAGAATCGTGCGGTTACATGTGGTGGCGCGACCCATGTGAGACCAGTTATGTTTGTGCCAGGGGGGAGTGGATTTGTAAAGTCAGGCGACCGAACGCTCCCTGAGTTGTCTCTCCCGTAGAGCTTTAGGTCGCCGTCTTTGGTACCAGTGGTACAGCTTCGCCCCATCCCTGTACCATAACACATGACCATGTATGTGGGGAGTGTAGATATTGGACGATCAAACGCCTCACTCAAAACAGCGGTGGTTGTCCCAGAAAGCGTAGCGTGTATGCATGCCGAGTGCTCGGCCTGCGCAGGGACAATGCGGACTGATTTGTTCCCATCAGTTTGCACTACTTTATAGTAGGGGTTAGACTGGGCATGTGCAGCTGTTGAAAAGGCCAGTGCACTGACTACAAAAAGAAGTAGTTTGAATTGTTTCATGGTATTCATAGTGACATATATTTGATTCGAATACAAGGCGCCTTACTTTGTTCCAATCGATCCAATGAGTCCATAAATTGGTGCGACGATGGCCATCATCATACCTCCCACCAAGCCTGCAACACCCACGAGCATGACGGGCTCAAGGAGTGTGGTTACTGTTTTTATTTTTTTGCTCGTTTGGTAGTCGAGAAATTCTGATGCATCTTGAAGGGATTTGTCGAGTGTGCCAGACTTTTCTCCCACTTCAATCATTTTTTTTAAGATGCCAGGGAAAAACTTACCCCTCTTATTTAGCCCCTGAGACAACCTGCCGCCCTGCATAACAGACTGGTATGCGTCGCTAATTGACTCTTTGATTTGTGACTTTACCACCACATCCATGGTGAGTTCTAGTGCTGTGGTGATCGGAATACCGGACGACATGAGAAGCGCCATGGTTCTGGTAAACCTTGTTAGGTCTATGTCCCGCACGATGGGTGATATGCCGGGAATATTAAAAAACGTATTGAGGAGGAGTGCTTTTTGTGTTTTTGCAAGCCAGATGAATATTGCGACCAATATCGAAAAGCCAATCGCTATCGCGCTGGTGTAGTTGACTAGCAGTTCAGATGTGGCGATGAGTATTTTTGTGGGAAGTGGAAGAGGTATGGTGAGTGATTTGAACACAGTTCCAATTTTGGGCACAATGAAAAAGAGCATTCCTACAAGTACAAATGAAAAAACAATAAACACAAAAAGTGGATAGATGAGAGCTCCTTTTATCTTATCCTTAAACTCCGAGTCTTTGATCATTGTTTGTTTCATATCATCAAGTACTTTTTCGAGGGTGCCAGATTCCTCTGCGGCTTTTACAATGTTGACGCTCACCTTGTCAAACACGCGGGTGAGTTGTGCAAAGCTCTCGTTTATTTGCTTGCCTTGCTCGAGGTCTGTTTTGAGCTGGGTGAGAATGAGGAGGAGGTTGCCAGTGGCGTCCTCTTGGAGCGACTCCACAGCCTCGGTGATAGGTATGCCGGCCTTGAGCATGGTGACTATATTGCTCAAGAGGGAGAGTTTGTCGTCGTTGGCCAAGCTGATTTTTTGTGGGTTAAAGGAAACCGGCTTCGTTGCCATAAGTTAAATATTGGGGGTTATTCTGTTTTAGTTACTCTACCAACCTCTTCGATCGTGGTGAGTCCTTGGAGTATTTTTTCCAGACCGTCTATACTCATGGGGGTCATGCCCTCCTCCATGGCAACCTTATCAACCAAATCAGCGCTTTCTTTTTGGATCGTAAGCTCGCGAATCTTTGGGGACATGACAAGGGTTTCAAAAAGACCCAATCTTCCCACATATCCCGTTTGTCCACACATCTTGCACCCCTGCCCTTTGTAGGTTTGGATTTCGGGTGCGTCCTGGGCATATTTCTTCACCCACTCCTCGCCAAACAAACTACTGAGGTGTTCTCGCGGTGTTGTAGTGGCCACCTTGCAGTCTTTACAAATCCGTCTCACGAGGCGTTGTGCGATGATGATATTTACAGTGGATGCTACGAGAAATGGCTCTACCTTCATATCTACGAGACGCAACATGGAGGTGGCTGCATTGTTTGTATGAAGTGTGGAAAGCACCAGGTGCCCCGTAAGCGCGGCGTTTACGGCGATATTTGCAGTTTCTCCATCGCGGATTTCTCCCACCGACACAATGTTTGGGTCTTGACGAAGGATGGAGCGTAGTCCCGATGCGAAGGTAAGACCTGTTTTTGCGTTGACGTTAATTTGGTTTACTCCTTTGATGCGGTACTCTACAGGGTCTTCGATCGTGGTGATGTTCACATCTCTGGTGTTTAGGATGCGAAGCACTGCATAAATCGAGGTGGATTTTCCTGATCCTGTAGGCCCTGTGGTGAGCACCATTCCAAATGGCCTACTAAAGGCGCTTTTCACGCGCTCAAAGTCCTTGGTTGACATGCCTAGATCTTCGAGGGTGAGTGGCTTTCCGTGTGTAGAGAGCACGCGCATGACCGCCTTTTCACCATCCACCACCGGGAGTATGGAGAGACGGATGTCGACTGGTTGGCCGCTAATTTGAGCGCGAATTTTTCCGTCTTGTGCCGCAAGGTGTTCGTCGGTTCGCAGAAGCGCGAGCACCTTTAGTCTCGACATGATGCGCTCGTGTATAGACTTTTGGATTGTTATGACATCATGAAGAATGCCGTCAATGCGATGTCGAATGATGGCTTGGTTGTCTTGAGGCTCTAGGTGTATGTCAGACGCATTTTCTTTGTATGCATTTTCAAAAAGCACATCTACGAGTTCTGAGATGGGTGCGGACTCTCCGCTTTCTCCGGTATCTCCTTTTTTTTCTGCCTCATCTGAGAGATCTTGAAATGCTTTTTTAATGTCTGTCTTAAACGTGTTGAGGGCGCGGTTTATACTCAGGGGGGTCGTGTAATACACCTCTAGTTCCCCCCCCGTTTTTACACGTATGAGGTCTTGGGTTTGTGTGTCTTCAGGATCTTCTGTGGCAAACTTGATTTTATTGCCGGTTCTCTCAAACACCAAACATCTCTTTTTCTTTGCTACACGCTCTGGCACCACATGTAATAGGTTGTCTTGGATGGTGAGCTGTCTCAGGTCGACAAAAGGCACCTTGTAGTGTGCGGCCACAAGCTGCCCCATCACTGCGTCATCAAACACTTTTCTCTCCGTCAAAATATCATAGATTCGCATACCCGAAGACTGCGCAACAGTGCTGATTTCACCGAGTGTTTCTGGGGTCAAAAGACCGCCCGCTACCAAGAGCTCTCCGAACTTTGCTTCATCAATCTTTATCATGCGAACACTGTACCAAAAAAGAGGCGGCTTGTACAGGTCTGGAGTAGAAAGAAGTGGAATGATTCAGATCGGTCTTGGGCCCTTTTAGGATTTTCTACGAAAGAGCAGTCCGGTGCCAAAAAGAGATCCGAGAATGGGAAGTAGGATGGTTGGGGAGCCGGTTCCAGGGATTTGCGGCGCACGAGGGGTTGTGATGGTTGGATATCTCGAGGGTGTCTGTGTTTGTGCTGCGGTGGTAGGCTCGGGGGTAGGAGTGTTTTCTCGTTCTACCACTTCATTGGCGGGTGTGGGGGCGGGTGTTATGGTTGGTGTTGGTGCGGTGCCAGAAAAAAAGGCGGGAAGAGACATTTTTACTTGGGGGAATATTTTTTGAAAGAGCCCTAGTCTGTAGAAGATAAAGAAAGCTACTCCAAAGGCAAATATGAGTATAAAAATGAAGGTGAGCGCGCGATTAAACTGTTCCATAGCTTATAGTATATCATGTGTTTGGGGGAAGGCAATGGGTGGCCACAACTAGCAAATGAATAATGAAGGGTTGATAATGGAGAATTGGAGGTGAAAATGTGGGGGTTTGGTTTGTGAATTCTCCTTAGGACATGGAGTTTATTTATAAACATGGTCTGCCTCGCCATGGCGGTAGCGGGTTGGAATTTTGAACTTTTTTTCCCTTCTACCACTCTTCTTGTGCGAGAGAAAAGCCCCAAACAGGTCCGTATCCTGCTTCTTTGAGTGGTTTGGCGGCGGCCTCTATAGTAGCGCCAGACGTGATCACATCGTCAACCAGTATCACGTGCCTTTTCTTCTCGTGACCAACCATGAGCTGAAAGGCTCCCACCAGGTTCCCCTCTCGTTGATGTGCGTCTTGTATTTTTGCCTGCGCTTTGGTTTCCGCCACTCTCTCGAGGATATTTCCCGCCTTAAGCGACAGTATTCCCGCTAGTGTTTGGACTAGTAAGGTGGGTACGTTGTACCCTCGCTCAAGGAATTTTTTCTGGTGAAGCGGCACGGGAACGACCAGTGCATTTTTGTGCTGTGCTAGAAATGCAAGTGTTTGAATTTGTTGGCTCCCAGGGTTTGCCAGTATTTCTTTGAGCACTCCGGGGTTGTTTTGATATTTTGTCCTGTGCAAAACAGTTCGGAGCGTGGGACCGAGTGAAAAAAGTGAGGTGAGTGGGATGTTTCTTTTGTCACAAGGACACGGGTGTGGAAATATACCTCCTTGACCACATCGAGGACAGTGAGTTTTGTGGGGCAGTTGGATCTTAAATACACATCTTCCACAAAGAACCTCACCCAACAAACCACACCCTGCACAGCGGGAAGGAAATATGTGGCTTGAAATAAATTGAGTGAATGATCCCAAGAGACATACTTTACTCCAGTTGCAATGCAAATTAAAATGTTTATTATTTGTGGATAAGTTATCCACAAATAATAAACATGAATCCTTCATCCACTTGGTCTACGTTCACCAACACCCTTACGGGTGAGATGGTTGGAAGTGAAGTTTGGGCTTCTGCATTGCGCCAGATGACAATGCGCGACTGTGTGGATGGGGTTGTTTCGTTTGCGTGCCCTAACAACGGGGTAAAGACCATCGCTCAAAACAGACAGCGCGATTTGTTGTCTTTGTCAACCCGCGCACTTGGATTTAAGGTGCGCAGCGTCGTTATAGACGTGGTAGATGAAAAGGTAAAGCCAAAGATAAAAAAAGAGACACTGGTTGGGGCACCACTTTTGGAGTTTGAGCCGTCTTTGCAGGACATGGCTCGTGCGTCTGGTCTCAATCCTAAAAATACATTTGAAAACTACGCTGTTTCACACTGTAACAATGTTGCGTTTGCAGCGAGTCAGGTGGTGGTGAGTCAGCTTGGGTCTGCATATAACCCTCTGTTTTTGTGGGGAGGGGTGGGGGTGGGCAAGACCCACCTTGCACAGGCCACTGCGTTTCGGGTGCTTCAGCTCAACAGGCAGGCGCGTGTCTTTTTTTGTGGGGGAGATAAGTTTACCAATGAGATCATTGAAGCTATTCGGGGGAGAACCACCGACAAGTTTCGCCAAAAATATAGGCGGCTTGATGTGCTCATTGTGGATGATATTCAGTTTATTGCTGGCAAACAAACGGTCCAGCAAGAATTTTTCAATACATTTAATGATATTGTGGGGAGGGGTGGTCAGGTGATACTCATCTCTGATCGTCCCCCCATGCAGATCAACGACATAGAGGATCGACTGAGGTCGAGGTTTGCGGGTGGACTCATTATAGATATCTCTCCCCCTGATTTTGAGCTCAAAACAGCCATCACCATGATAAAGGCCAAAGAGCGCGGAATCGAGGTAGACATCGAGGTGGCCAAGGAGATTGCAGGTCAGGCACAAGACAACCGCATGCTTGAGGGCATCCTACTCTCTTCCTATGCCCGCGCGCTTGTGCGCCCCGCCACTAGCCAGCAAGATGTTACCCTCAGGCTCCAGGACGTTCACTCTTCGTCTGGCTCAGGTGAGAGCGGAGCTCCACCTGCTGAGAAAGCTATGCAAACTGTGTGTTTATTTTTTCAACTAAAACCCATCCACCTCAAACAATTAAATAGAACTGAGAAAGTTGCCCACGCGAGACATGTACTTATGTATGTGTTACGAGAGAAAAACCACATGGGCCTCATTGAAATCGCCCGATTTCTCAAAAGAAAAGATCACACAACCGTCCTTCATGGCGTTCAAAAGATCCAAGAATTACTTATCCATGATACCAACACAAAGAAAGAGATTGATACAATATGCCAAAACCTTGGTCTATCCACAAGCACCTAAAACTGCCCACATGCAGCTATGTGTCATAAAGAACGCCTTGTAAACCCAAACCACGTCTTATACACTTACCCACACACCCTACTATGACTACTATTAATATATCTAGTATTGAGCCCAAGAAACTTTCATCTGTTATTTCCGATGTGAGACGATTCCTGATAGGACAAAAAACACACAAGGAATTTTTCCACATTCATCACCACAAACTCACTATATTTGCCCAAGGAGAAACGAGAGAGTTTGAATCGTCCTTGTCCATTGAATACAGCGGGGAGGAAGTGACCTTTGCAACTGACACCAAAAAGCTATATGACTTTCTCCAAACACTCCAGGAAGACCTTGCCACAATCGAAATTGACGAACAAAAACTAAAAATAAAAAACAAATATGTAACTGGGGTGTTTCCACTCACCAAAGAGGTTGGTGAAAAACAAACGCTTCAAAAAGGGACGATAAAAATACCTACAAAGACATTTGCCTCGGCACTTTCACCCGTTTTATTTTCTTGTTCTCAGGATACGGCTCGACCCGCACTTTCCTCTATTAATTTTATACCTCTCACCCAGGACACTACTCGCATTGTCGCAACAGATGGCTTTAGATTGTCGCTTGTTCAGATAACACAAAACCTTGGGCTTGCGGGACCCACCTTGGTCCCCGCAGGGTTCCTTTCTGAAGCAATTGGTATATTAAAATATACCGACCATATACTTTTTGGCGTTGATCAAGAAGGAAAGAAAATCAACCTTTCACAAAACAACACATCCTTATCCTCTCAACTTCTTTCTGGCGACTATCCAGCCTATGAAAAGGTTTTGGTCCAATCTCATCAATATAGTTTTGTGCTACAAAAAAAGGAAATTGAGTCAGCGCTCAAAACAATTGGCGTATTTGCGCGGGACCACTCAAATATTGCGGTGTTTTGCATAGAAGGAAAGACGCTGCTTATTCGGCCCAAGAAAGAGGCGGGTCAAGAGAGCGGTGTTTCGATACAGCATATAAATACCAAGTGTGATGAAAAACTTACCCTCGCCTTTAACATCCGCTACGTTCTCGACTTTTTAGGAAGCGTTGAGGATGAACAGTTTACTATTAGAATCAACAGACCCGAGACCCCCACCCTATTTCTCTCAGGAGTTGTGGAGGACGACGAAAAGACAGATCAGTTTTTCTACCAGCATGTAATCATGCCTATCAGAATACAAGAGTAAGAAATGAGCAAGAAAAAAGAAGAGTTCAACGAAGATTTTAGAGTTCTCCAAGCGCCTCGCGTTTGTCCACATCCTGCTTCACTAGATGAAGGAAGCGCTCTGTTGATGAGAGTCTGCGATGTCCCACAATACGCGCAATATATTCGAGACTTACTCCGGTAGTTAGTTGGTGTGCGATAAAGGTGTTTCTCAGGTCATTAACCGTTGCACCCTCGATGCCTACCTCTGCAAAGCAGCGATCAATCACCTGGCGTATATTTCTAATCAACATAGGTTTTCCTGTTCGCGTGATAAATACGTGTGTATCGGGAAGCCTTGGGCGAACAAGCATGTATGACTTAAGTGCCTGTTCCGAAGGCTTATTGAGAGGTATTTCTCTTTCTGGTATGTTTCCTGTTTTTGGGATATATAAGTGCCTTTCTTTGATATCCCCTATTTTTAACTGAGCAAGCTCACCAATCTTCATGCCGGTTTGCAAAAGAAGCTCAACCAACGCAAAAACACGTGGGTCTTTCTTTGCCACATCTCTCAGTCCGCGATACTCAAGCTTGGTGAGTATGCGAGGGACTGTGGGCTGGAACTTGGGATGCGAGATCTCGGAAGCAGGGTTTGAAGGTATCACTCCTTGTGCTTTTAAAAAGCGGAAAAGTGTACGGATTGAGTTTAGCTTACGAGAGGCTGATTTTTTGGTGTACTCCTTCACAGTCACCAGCTCGGTTATAAAAGACTCTATAACCTCCGCAGAGATTTTTGAAAAAGAGGTGATTCCTCGCAGAGAAACATACTCAAAAAACTGCTCGAGATCTTTTTTATAAGCTATGGTGGTATAGGGGGACTTTCCTTTTGACTGGAGTTCCTTTATAAACAACTCTACAATCTGTATGTACGTAGCGGCCATAAACTAAGATTTTCGACTAATAGCCCATAGTCTATCAGAGAGAGCCCTACTACGCAAGCGCAATATTAATTTAAAAGACACATTTGGAACGGGTTGTTTTTGCTCCCTTCCCCCTAATTTTTTTGTATATAATGTCAAAATGGTACACTCACTCACCTCTCAAACCTTTGAAGAATTTATAAACAAAAAGGGAGTTTCCCTGGTAGATTTTTATGCAGAATGGTGTGGTCCCTGCAAGGCAATCGCCCCCCTCCTAGAGGACCTCTCAAAACAAATGACCACGGCATCCTTTGGTAAGATTGACGTTGATCAAAATGGAGAAGTTGCCAGTGAGCAAAATGTATCATCTATCCCCTGCGTGTTTATATACAAAGATGGGGTGCAACAACAGCAGCTTGTGGGCGCGCAAAGCAAAGAAGCCTACAAAAAGGCGCTGGAGGCAGCCATGTGATGGCTCAGCCTCCTATTAGCTGTTTTTCCTCGTCGCTGGCAATGACCCTAAAACCCACATGGTTTTGTGATGCAAAGAAGAGGCCCTCACCTATACCAGCCGAGAGCAAGAAGTGCTTTTCTCCACCCGTGAGGTAAAACGTCTCTGCGATCTTATCAACCGCCGCCGTTGATTGTTTTAAAATAATCTGTAGCGAAGAATTAGTGATGATGGCTTTTCCATCTTCGGTAGACAAGAAGTCCTCCACGTCTTGGGTGATAGTGGTCATGCCCATACCATATTTGCGGGATCGTTTTGCAAAGTTACGCAAATATGAGGCGGAGTCTTTGTGTTTGATCAGATACCACGCCTCGTCAACGATGAGGACCCTGCGCTTTTTCTCTTTCTTTATCCTGTTCCAAATAAAATCAAGAACGATATACATCGCGATGGGACGCAGATTTTCTTCGAGGTCGCGAATACCAAACACCGTGAATGGATTTTTGATATCAAAACTCGACTGCTGATTAAATATTCCCGAGGCAGAGCCCTTCACATATTTCTCAAGCCGATCTGCCATTTGGGCAGCCTCTGAGGTTTCCATACCCAAAAATACCTTGTATAAATCCTCGATATAGGGTGCGGGATTTTTGAAGGTGGCAGGATCAGGGGTGATGCCTCTATTTTGATACACACTCACCAGCGCACGATCAAGCATCGCATCTTGTGCGGGAGTCAACTCACCCATCATGATCTTAAGCAGGCTGTGAAGGTCGAGGATTTTGTTTTGTAAATCATCAGGCTCTATAGAGTCTTGGGGCAACTCAAACGGGTTTATTTTGTAACTCGATGTGGCAGAAAACTCCACAAACTCCCCACCCAAACTCTTACACGCGGCAGCATACTCGTTTTCAGGATCAAGTATGATCACGTCTACCCCTATCATTAGTAAACGCAGTGCCTCAAGCTTAACCAAGAAACTCTTTCCTCCTCCGGACTTTCCTAAGATGACCGAGTTTGCATTTTCTAGAGTAAACCTATCAAAGATGATGAGACTTCCATCATGTTGATTGATGCCATAAAGAATACCCTCGTTGCGCGTGAGAGAGGCTGTTGAAAATGGAAATGTCATAGCGAGCGAGGTGGTGTCCATATTTCGCCACACCTTTAGTTTGTCTGAAAACATAGGGAGCGTCGAGCGGAATCCCTCATCTTGCTCGAGTATCGCCGACTTCGCCACGATGAGCAGTGAGGCCAGCGATGAATCGACCTCTTTAGTTACATTGTCCAACTCCTCTTTGGTATCTGCGGGTATAGTGACATACAACCCAAACTGAAAGAATCGCTCTGACCCCTTTGCAAGCTCTGATTGCAACACAAGCGCATCATCAAGCTGCACCTGCACCATAGGATCCACGGCCTTACCTGCATGGAGGTCTATCTCAATAGTCGCTTGCATTTGAGAGATCTTTTTCTTTAAATCATCAAGAATCTCTTTGCTTTCTGTGGGGTAGATAAACATAGAGACAAAGAGAGGGTGATCAAACGTGATGAGGTTATAGAGCCAGTTTGAGGACACATAGCGTGGATATCCCACCACATAGAGAGTGCGGTAGAAGCGCGAATCAATCTTGATATGAGAGTAGTCTGTCTCGATAAATGAAGGGGCAATGAGATCTTTAACAGACACCTGCCCTTGAGCTACCACCGCACCAGCAGACTGACTTTCGGGAATGGGTGCTGACAGCTTTTTTTGTGGGAAAAGAGAAAACATAGTTATTGAGTCATGACAACATTGGTATAGGTGGGTACTGGCGCGAGCTGTCTCCCGGTGGATGAGGGATTGTAAATATTGTAGTACAACTCTACCACCTCTTGTTGGTGGAGCACGGTGGCGCGAAGACCCATCTTTGCAAGAAGGCGCAGGAGATGGTCGCGCTTTGGATACAGCGATGTTTTTGCGCGCGCCACCACATACTCTTTTTGCAATTTGCCCATACCCGATGCTCCCATCTCGAGTGGGTTGAAGGGTATGACAAAAAAGAATCTTTTTTCAAGGACCGTATTTTTTTTGATAATGGTTTTTATGTAGTCTTGATAGTGTTGTAAATATGTTTTTAGTAGTTGTTGGGGTTGGGTGGTCACTTTGTTTTCTAGGTATTCGAGGTAGTTTGAGACATCCATCTTTTTTGAAAGTATCACAATCTGGATAGGAAAAGAGAGAGAGTTGAGGAGGTTGCTGTACGCATAGATGATAGAGCTTTGCTCTTCAGAGGAGAGCAGGTAAAAGTTTACTGCCCCCACCTCGACCACGCACGCAGCCCCATTGCCATGCAAAAGGACTATATCATCCACCACATCCTCAAGCTCGATAAATTTTTGTGTCCAACCTTTATTTGGGTTGGTTGGTTTGGGTGCGGGCATAAGTGCTATATCCTATACAAAACTGATCAAACTATCAACCCAAATCGACATTTTTAAAAAAATCACATCATCTCTCGCGAGGTAAAGGTAAATTGGTGATTGGTTGGATCGATGGTCACCGTCTGAGAATCAAACTGGTAGCTCTTGCCTGTGTCTGTCACCTCAATGAGATATTCACCAGGTGGCAGCGGGTGAAACGACGCAAATACTCCATGTGGATTGGTTTTGAGTATGCGAAGACTCTTTTTAGTCGCCACATCCTTGATGTAAATGAGGACTCCAGGAAGCGGAATGAGTTTGCGGTTCTGCACCACCCCGCTGATCCAGGGGTGCTCGCCCGTAGGTGTGGGCGTCGCTGTGGCTGTGGTCTGTGGTGCCGCTTGGGCCACTGTCCCCGCCTTTGCAACAGGCTTTGTGCCTTTCATAGGCAAAGGAAGAGGGAGGGGTTTTTTCACCTCAACAGGTGGGGGTGGATTTTTCGCCGCTATATATGCCGCCAGCTTCTCGCGACTATCCACATGTGCTAACAACACGTGAGGATCTTGCTCGTAATACATCCCCTCCAACACCCTGAGGGGCAGATTTTCCTTGTGATACACAAACTGAGTAGGACTAGTGAGCTTTTTGTACAGATTTTTTAGAAAATAATCAAGCGGCCTGTCATTGACGGGGATAAATGCAAAGGCGAGCCCCACACAAAACACCAAGAGTCCCGAGGCGATATCCAGGTAAAAGGCCGTGACAATACTCCCTACAATCATGGTGATGAGGTACCCAAAAAGCGCCGCAACCACCAAATACATAAACTGCCTCAAGGTCATGGGGCCAATGAGCTTAAACTGAAAGCCGGTGATATCGCGGGGGATGGCGTGTTGTTCCATAGGATGCGGTCACAGTGTAGCAAAATAAATCATCTGAGGCTAGTCGCCCCGCTGTTCCCTGCTACACCAAAGACCATATCAAAAAGCAACATGTGTGATTTGTATCACGTAAAATACCACCCCACCATGTATACTATAGGAATGGAAAAGCAGACATTCGAACCATCTCAACCCCCCAAGGCGTCTCACCAACACACGGGACGATTTTTGAAACCGCTCCACAAGAGGAGTATCCCCCAGTGTGCCTACCCAGCAGTACTGACGACAATAAAGATGCGAACACTAAGTTTCTCTTGGGTCTTAGAGCGCGAGGATACCTAATAGCCAATGAGGAAATTCATAGAAGAAATAAACTTTCGGAGGCACTGGTAGATAACCTCTACCCAGTTGCAGACTGGCTTGTAAGAATAGCTGAAATGACTAAAGAACAACCACAAGATCGTGTAAACAAGCCTTAATAGGCATTCTAATTCTAATAACGTGAAATATACTCCCGCACATTCGTGCGGGAGTATATTTATTACAACGAGATTGATGTTATCTATACATCACTGGCTTTTGGGCCTCGGGGAGGACCAGACTCATGCGTCTTTCGGCGGTATTGATGCGCTCGATATAGACAGAGACTTTTTGTCCTACGTTGAGATTCTCATTGCCACGGAGTTTTGATACGTGGATGAGTCCCTCGACTCCAGGAGCAAGCTTGATGAAGTATCCATAGCGCTCTTTGCGCACCACTTCGCCCTCAAACAACTTGTCTTTTGGATATGTTTCTTCGATATTTGACCATGGATCATTAGTGAGTCTCTTGAGCGAGAGGTTGAGCTTCATATCTACCTCGTTCTTTTCGACTACATACACCTTGATGGTTTCGCCGATGCGGACAAATGCAGATGCATCAGTGACCTTCTCCCACGAGATCTCAGATATGTGGATGAGTCCCTCTACTCCGTGTACTTCACAGAAGATACCAAAGTCAGAAGTTCCCAAGACGAGTGCATCGTAGGTACCACCGACAGTGACATCGCCAAACTGTGCGGTAAGCTCTTTGTTGGTCATGGTACTTAGGACTGCCTTTTCAGAGACCACGAGACGATTTTTGACCTCGTCTACCTCAAGGACACGGACTTTGATCTTTTGACCAGTGAGCTTTTCAGGTGAATTCATGTGCTCGGGGATGAGCTGGATCTTGGGGATGACACCACGGACACCCATAAAGTCGATAAATACTCCACCCTTGCCATACTCTCCACAAACCACATCAATAGACTCCTCAGCAGCCTTTTTATCCGCAAGGATCTTCCACTTGCCCGTACTAAAGAAGCGTGCGAGAGAGACGACGGGATACCCATCTTTACACTCAGGAGATACTACGCGGACGCTAATAGACTCACCTACCTTGAGATAGGGCAGATAGGTGCTGATCTCACGTGTTTCGCGGTCACCAAGGACGGCGAGCGCCTTGCCGCCGACATTAAACTGCACGTTGTTCCGAGTTATTCCTACGATCTCTGCAAGCATTTCCGCGTTCTTCTGGAGGATGGGGGCTTTTTCTACCTTCTTCCCCATAAGCTGGGACATGATTGAGTTGGATGTGGTGGTGGTTTTTTTTGACATAGAGTAAAATCTCCTTTTGCAGAGTCGAAGCTCTGCGATTAGGCGTATAGTACCGCACAAACATCGATAATTCAAGGTGGATATACCCGCATATTTACCGCACTATTCCAGCACCCTCCTCCTTCTTCCCCAATAATTGGTATACTACTCCCTATGAAATACGCGATAGACACCAATATATTTTTCTCCTTTCAAAAGGATATCAACCTTGGCGCAGGACCATTTGAGGTGATGGATGTGTTGGAGGGTGTGATTCGAGCTAAGCAAGCAGAAATTTGCATGCCTCCTGAGATAGCAGAGGAGCTCCTTTCTATGTTTGAAAAAAGAGACATAGGGCGAGCCCAATCCTTCCTCGCTCATATTACCGTACAATCCCCGCAACTATCCCGCATGACCATCCCCGCCTCGGTGTTTGCCCAGTATATTTCTGAAGGGAGGAGACGCTCCCTCGATGGACTCCATGTAGCCGAAGAGATACTTGAAAAAACTACCCAATCAAGCATGGGACAACCTCCTCAGTCGAGGATAGAGTGGCAAAAATCACTTCAACAACCCAAAGAAACCATGCGTGCTCGGTACCGCAACGCAACACGCACGGGGTATCTCGATAGTCTGGCGGACCTGCAACTTATTTTACTTGCGGTCGAGCAGGGCGCTACGCTCGTGACTGAGGATGAAGGGGTGCGCACGTGGGGTAGACTACTCGGCGCGACAGAGATGACAGGAGCTGTATTTGGCAAATCTATCACGCAGCTTGGGTGACAGTCGCCCCATCTTCGGGGACTAGCTTTGAAAACAGATCAATCAACTTGTCAGTAAACGTGTGCGGAGGCTGATTCATATACATGAGGTGTTTGTTCAAAATCTCCATAAGCTGCCTTTTCGTTGTTTCATCAGGTACCACAAAATAGCTGTGAGCAAAGTAGGGGCCGTGGGTCACTGTCACTAGTACGGTATACCCGAACCGCTGAATAAAATAGTAGTGAGAAAGGATGTCCCAACGCATGAGCACCCCCGCACTTTCGATCCCAAATCTCGTAATATGAGTCTCAGTGAGGGGAGGAGGGGTGATGGCAAATACATAAAAAAGGAACAGGAGCGCCCACATGGGGAGCAAGGTGACCATGTCTCCCACAAAAAACAGAATGAGCGAGAGGAGGAGCGCCACCGTCAAAAAAAACCTTAGTAACCCAGCCGATTGTTTTTTAAATGGCCTCAAAGGCGCTTTCCACGAGAGTAGTATTTGATCTTGAGTTTCGTCCATATATATTCACATCTATCCTAGACCGTTTTTGCCCTACTGTCAACTCAATTGCACATAAAAATGGCCCAAACACCCCTCTTACCCAGACACGCGATGGTATACTAAACTCACCCATCAGCAGTTCGTTTTAGACCTATGATTTCACACAACATATCCACGCGAACCATTGTAAAGTTTTTCCTCATACCTCTCATTGGGTACGTAGTATGGGAGAATAGAGATGTGGTGTTTGCCCTACTCATAGGCTTTATCCTTATGTCTGCACTCAGACCTGCGGTAAATTACCTCCATCATAAAAAGCGTATCAAGCGACATATTTCTGCCGCGGTGGTGTATGTGGCATTTATTTCCTTTTTGAGCGTAGTACTGGGAACCATTGTCCCTCCTATCATCAGCGAAACCATGATATTTATTCAGCGACTTCCCGAAACGCTTTCAAGCCTGCCACCAAATATATTGAAACTTATCCGTCTTGATGAGATAACTCAATATATACCCAACTTTACCAACCAACTCGTATCCATAGTTGGAAACATTTTTAGCAACACCATGCTGGTCATCACCACCCTTGTGTTTGGGTTTTATTTGCTTGCCCAAGATCGTATTTCAAGCCCACTGATTGATGGGTATGTTTCAGCGCCCACCCAGCAACACCTTCGCAAATTCCTCGTACGCCTCGAAGAGGGTTTGAGTGCATGGTTTTGGGGAGAGTTGGTGCTTATGCTTGCGGTTGGCACGTTGTCATATATAGGATTTCTTGTTATTGGACTTCGCTATGCGCTTCCTCTCGCGGTGCTTGCGGGGCTTCTGGAAGCCATACCCACATTTGGACCTACTATCGCCGCTATCCCTGCAGTGCTTATCGGATTTAGTATCTCACCCGTTGTTGGATTTGCAGCGCTTGCGTGGGGATTTGTCGTACAGCAGCTTGAAAACAACCTCCTGGTCCCCTACATCATGAAGCGAGCAGTGGGTATCAGCCCCATTGTCACTGTGCTTAGTATATTTGTGGGACTGCGACTTGCGGGTCCATTGGGAGTGTTACTGGCTGTGCCCACCTATGTCTGTATATATGCGCTTCTTGCATATCGTCTCGAGCACAAAAATACCACCACAAGCTAACAAGCATTTATGAGCACTCAACAATCCAATCGATACAATGTGGCCATTTTGGGCGGTGGGGTTACTGGTCTGGTCGCCGCTTATCGACTCGCTCAACAAGGCAAATCAATCATTTTGTTTGAAAAAGAAACCACCCTCGGAGGGCTTGCTCGAGGATTCAAATCATCAGGGTGGGACTGGCCACTTGATTATGCCTATCACCACCTCTTTGCCAGCGACAAAGACATACTCGACCTCGCTCGCGAACTCAATCATCCCATTGAGTTTCACCCACCCATCACCTCTAGTTTGTACCACACCAATGACAAACTGATCACCCTTGCCCTTGATACCCCACTCGACTTACTCAGATTCCCCCTCTTGTCTTTTTTTGAAAGGGTTAGGATGGGCGTGGTGCTTGCACTTCTCAAGCTATCTCCCTTTATCCCTGCTATTTACGAAAGGTTCACTCTTGCTGAATTTATGCGCAAAACAGTGGGGGAGAAGGCGTACGAAGTGATGTTTGGAGAGCTCATGAGGAAAAAGTACGGTAAATATGCGGAAAATATTCTTGCCTCATTTATCTGGACTCGAATCAATAAAAGGAGCAAGTCCCTTGGATATCCTCAAGGAGGATTTCAGTCACTCATCGACACGCTGGTCCGCTCGTTAAAAGAACAGGGCGTGGAGCTTGTGTCGGGAGTAACCATCACAAGCGCCACCAAAACCAATGAAGGATTTGAGATAACACATGACAAGTCAACCACCCCCATCATAGCCGCAAAACTCATTTCCACCCTCCCGACCCCCACCATGGTCAAGGTGTGTCCCACCCTTTTCTCCGATTTAGAGAAAGAAAAGTTTCAAGGGCTCAAATACCTCTCAGCTATGACCCTCATCCTCGAGACAGACAAACCCATTCTCAAAGACACCTACTGGTTATCTTTGTGTGTGCCCGAGATCCCTGGGCTAGTGGTGATTCAACACACAAACTACATCAGCCCATCCCACTATGGAGGCAAGCACCTGTTATATATAGGAAACTACTTAGAGCAATCTGACAAGCTGTTACAAATGAGCACTTTAGAGTTGGTTGCATTTTATACTCCCCACCTGCAACGCATTGCCCACTCTCCGTTTGAAATATCCAACACATTTTCGTTTAAGGCTCACTTTGCGCAGCCCATTTTTAACAAAGAGTTTATACGTTCAATACCCACCCTTACCACCTCAAAAAATAATTTTTTTGTTGCAAATCTGGACATGACGTACCCATACGATCGAGGGACAAACTACGCAGTTTCACTTGGCAACAAAGCAGCAAAGATTTCCCAGACTAAGACATAAACGTAGTGAGAACAGGGAAGTGATCAGAGCGTCTAAACTCATCTAACCTGACCGAATCAACCAACTCCAGATCTTTATAGAGGACATAGTCAAACTTCCATCGTAACTTCCATCGCAGTATATTCATCTTCCAGGTAAAAAATACATTTGCGGTAGCCTCCACTAACCCATGATAGTGGATGATCTTTTCAAGTCCTCGCTTCCGAAACGGATAGTTAAAATCTCCAAGCACAATGGCGGCTTCTTTGGTGTACAACTCAAGGTCCTCAAGAGTTTCTTGTAGTTGTTTATTTCTTGCTTTGTTGGTAGCAACCAGAGCGGTTAGATGCAAGTTGTATACAGACAAATTTTTCCCACTTCCCTTTATCACAAAATCAGTTCGCAGAGCGGTGCGAGGACCTCTCCATGTCAATATAGAGATGAGCATCTCGTAAAATGTACGGGGCAAAAAAACACTTTTTGATCCTCGTTGATACAGCACATCAGTTTTGTAGAATGTGGCGAGTCCAAACGTTTTCCCCATCCGATAAAATGAGTTTGACGTAGCTGCAAGTGCATATCCAGGGAGCAATGGCTCATATAAATCTCGCTTTCCTAGATTTATCTCCTGCAAACAAACCACATCGGGAGAATATTTTGTTACGATCCCCACCACGTCTTCAAGCGCCTTATTAAACTGCACGTTGTAGGTGACTATGGAGAGGGGGGAGGGACTCATGATTGTTGAAGAACATCTCTGGTAGCTTTTTTATATATCTCCACCTGAGGTTGATCAAATGCATTGATGCCCATCTGGTGTCCCAGTAGCATAGTACAAATCATATGTGTTTGCATCCATGCCCCAAGGTGCCACTCATCGAGTTTGCTAAATCGAAACACATTGTACATCCTCCCTGTTTTTTTATATGCTTCGACAGTTCCTTTGTATATTGCACTATAAATATCACCTATTTTTTTACCACCAATATTGGTGACCAGGTCAATATCCAACTGAGGTGCCAAGC
Organism: uncultured Gammaproteobacteria bacterium; assembly: GCA_964620925.1. Classification (GTDB taxonomy): domain Bacteria; phylum Patescibacteriota; class Microgenomatia; order UBA1406; family GWC2-37-13; genus JAGOLU01. The sequence goes on from CAZUKL010000003.1 coordinate 93,043, forward strand.
CCTCATCTTGCTCCTGATCTACCCAAATAAATGTAGTAAATCTGTTGTTGGGACCACCTAAATAGAGCTGGGCGACAGAGTGTAGATCTGTTGATCCAATAGACACGGTGGGGAGGATGCCCTTACCCTCCTTGCCCAAGCTTTCTGCGCAGAGTTGTCGGTACCATTTGCCCAACGTCTCAATGCGAGGGTCAAACAGAAAGAGATCATGCACCACTAAACCATTTTCAGTTGCCGTTTGAAGATCGCTAAAACAGCCTGTGGAGACAGCCTCCTCACCCTTCTCCATATCATCAATAGCATAGCGAGCGCCGGCGAGGAGCGCGTCCACATCTATCCTGAGACAGAGAAGAGGAAATAATCCCACTGCAGAAAACACACTATATCTCCCCCCAACCAAGGGTGGCATGTTGAGAACTGAGTACTCTTTTATCCTCGCAATTCTCTCGAGAGGACTTCCCGGATCGGTAACCACCACCACTTGTTTGTGAATCTCACCGTATCTTTGCTGGAGCCCCGAAATGAGCACGTTTGCATTTGCGATGGTCTCGGTGGTGTTGCCAGATTTACTAATCACACATATCACGATGTCTTGAGGAGTAGTCGTATGTGCGAGGAGGTGCTTTATCACTTGTGTCAGCGTAGCACTATGAACCGTATCTAAACAGATAAGTCGGGGGGAGGGTATTGATGCGGGATAAGAATCCGACAACCTGCGCAGTGCGTCGTACACGGCCTGAGTTCCTAGATTTGAACCACCTATGCCCACCACCACCACATACTTTGGTGCCACGCCACCACAAACAGTTTTAAACAGAGCCCTTGCTTTATCAAGATGCATATTGTCATGAGGAAGGCTGATAGAACAAGCCGGATCAGCATAGGAATTTTGACGGGAGAGGGTATATAATTGCGCCTGATATTGAGAAAGAAGCAAGGATGGTTTTGGGGGGTTGTTTGAGGGAGAAAATTCAAGGGAAGCCATAGTCATTCATAGTAGCGAAACGACCTGTATAATGCAACCAACAGACATGCACATATTTAATGTCATCGCAAGGCTCATGCGGACAAATCAGTGGATGAAAAATGCAGTTATCTTTGTGTCTGTCATCTTCTCAGGAAAACTTTTTGAAGTACAGCCGTTTTTTTCCTCACTCATCGCTTGTATTGTGTTTTGTTTTCTTTCCTCAGGCTTGTATATAATTAACGACATTTTAGACGCTCCCTCCGACCGGAGGCACCCTGTCAAAAAGTTGCGCCCCATCGCATCTGGAGAAGTATCAGTGCGTACTGCTGTGGTGATTGCAGTAACTCTATTTGCTGGCGCCCTCACTACTGCGGTATATTTTTCACCTGCGTTTTTTATTCTTTGTCTGCTTTTTATTTGTCTCAATGTAGCCTACTCCACCACACTCAAATCGTATGCAGTGATTGATATCTTTTCTATCTCCTTTTCATTTATGGTCCGCGCATATGCGGGTGAGGTGGTTACCGGATTTCATATTCCCGTATGGCTCCGACTCACTATATTTTTCTTGTCTCTGTTTATTGCCTCGATCAAACGCAATGCTGAGCTTGCAGTGATGGGCGCGGAGGCGCGCGATACGTTGGCCAAGTACAACAAGCACTTTCTTGACTTTCTCACCTACACCTTTGCTACTGCAACCATCATCGCCTACTGCCTGTATAGTTACATCGAACAGACGCCCCAGGTAAGCACTGCAATGAGCTCCTTTATATCCTCCATATTCCCTGGTATTGAAAACAGAAAACTCATGACTTCAACGATCCCCATCGTGGTGTATGCAATAGCGAGATATGGACAGCTTTACTACACGCGGGTTCAAGGCGAGCGTCCCGAAAAGCTTATTGTCACCGATCTACCCCTAGCAGGAACACTCATCACTTGGGCACTTATGACTATTTCCATCATCTACCTCCTTTGATGATACGGTCTTTCTTTGTGTATCACTTTGACCTCTTGCTTTTACCCACTCTCATTTTGCATACTGACCTTCACACAAACGTAATTAATAATTAAGAATGAACAATGAGCAATTGTTAGTTGTCAATTATTCAAATATCCACTCTTAATCTTTAATTCTTAATTATTCATCATTTATTTTCTTTTCATGACCACTCCCCCAAAAGATCCTCGTCAACAAGCAGTTACCTCCGCACTTGAGGCAATTCAAAAACAGTTTGGGAAAGGATCCATTATGCGCCTCGGAGACGCCCCTGCTGAGGTGATGGAGGTCATATCAACTGGCATCATGCCGCTTGATTCAGCCCTGGGAGTAGGGGGGATACCAAAAGGACGCATTGTCGAAATCTATGGCCCAGAAGCATCAGGTAAGACAACCGTCTGTCTTTCGATCATTGCTGAACTCCAAAAAAGTGGCGGCGTAGCGGCCTTTATCGATGCTGAACATGCGCTTGATCCCGCTTGGGCTGCCACCCTCGGAGTCAAACTTGAAGATCTGCTTGTGTCGCAACCCGACACCGGAGAACAGGCTCTCGAGATCGTAGAGACTTTGGTTCGATCGGGAGGAATCGATCTGATTGTGGTTGATTCTGTGGCGGCTCTGACACCAAAAGCAGAGATTGAAGGAGAAATGGGAGACTCAGTTATGGGCATGCAGGCGCGCCTGATGTCGCAAGCACTCCGCAAGCTTACCGCGATTGTCAGTAAGTCAAAATGCACCATACTTTTCACTAATCAGTTGCGTCTCAAGATTGGCATCATGTTTGGCAACCCAGAAACCACTCCCGGCGGTCTCGCTATGAAGTTTTATGCATCCGTGCGTATGGATGTGCGGAAGATCGAAACCATAAAGAAGGACAATGCAGTCATAGGTTCGCGTGTGAGAGTAAAGGTTGTAAAGAACAAGGTCTCCCCTCCTTTTAAAGAGGCCGAGTTTACCATCAATAGTGGTGGTATAGATCGTCTTGAAGCCCTTATAGACACAGCCGTCGCACTTGGGGTGCTGACAAAAGCAGGAGCGTTTATAAAGCTCGCCGACAAAACCCTGGCACAAGGCAAAGACACCCTTCGCGAGATACTGGTCACTGATGACAAGCTCAGACAGCAAATCGTCAAAGAGGTGCGGGAGAAAATGAAAAAGTGACGAGCGACCGCGAGCTTGCCCCACAAAGCGGGGGATCTGCACATTTGATGGCCATTCTTTCAAAAGGTGGTGTACAGTCATTTCAAATACCCACACTTTCTATACTATACTGCAGTGCTATGAACTACCAAAATGGCATGAGCATCCTCGTGGCGATACACGACCAAAATCTGCGGGAGACATTTCAAACCATACTTGAGAATGATGGATTTGAGGTGGTAGCCACCAAAACCGGTGAGGACACCCTACGCGCCATGGATATTGAAAAGCCTTTCCAGATCATGTATCTAGACCTACTCATAACCAAAAATGATTTTTGGAGCACCCTTAACTCCATGAAAAATCTTGCTCTTCGCGGAAAGACCAAAAAACTGATTATGCTCGTTGACGGAGCCACCGAACAGCTCAAGGATTATGAAATGCGCAGATATGGCATAGATGATGTGTGTACCAAAGTAGACATGGACCCCTTCATGCTCCTCGCGCGCTCACATATGTATGCAGACAAGTGACAATCACCCCTTCACAAACCAGCAAAATACCAGTACACTAAACTCGTGATATCACAAAAATCATCAGCTCAATCAGGGCAAACACTCCTCCTGGTAGTTATGTTGATGGCGACACTTGCGACCATCGGAGCATCTGTTGCCTTCCGCGGTCAAACCCAAACGCGCACAACCGCACAGTCCCAAGACAGCAAGACCGCATTTCAGGCAGCTGAGGGCATTCTTGCCCAGGCACTAAGTGACGTATCTGCCCCAGCCGACATAATAAACCTGAGTAAAAACGTTGCCCAAACGAGTGGAAATGGATTCTCGGTGATAGACAGCACCACCTCAAGCTCGGTAACTGATGTAATTCCCAAAGACGGACAATATTCGATCTATATGACCTCAACCTACAATTCGAAAACCAACACATTTGGTACAGATTACTTTCCTTTCCCAAGTAACAAACTCACCCTATACTTTGACTCTGAAAACACCTGCCCAGTTCTGGAGTTGACCGCAGTGATAGATGGGGCAAAGAGAACGCTTAAAAGAGATGTTACGCGAAAGTGTGGCAGCCACGAAGTCGCAAATACAGAAACATCAGGTCTCGCTGTTTCAACCGTCACCAAATCAATCGACAAAATCTCATTCCTAAAGTCAGTAGAGTATTCTGTCCCCCCCAAAACCCTTCTCCTGATTGTCCGTTCGCTCTTTGGGGCGACCAAGATCGGTGTGGACCAGTCAATACCTTCTCAAAGCATTCTGGTGACTGCCACCGCACGCACCACAAGCGGATCACAAAAAACTATCCAGGTCTATCAACCTTACCCACAAATTCCTGCGGAGTTCTTTGTGACAAGGTTCTGAGTTTGGCATTCTCTTCACTCCACACCGCCAGCACGAGTAAGCACTTTCATTTGAACCAGTAATAAGGAATTCCCTCAATTCGGCTCCGTTATTACTCCCCCCCGGGCGTAACCCTGCGGGCGAAGGAGCCTCGTTCAGCAACGAGAGGGTTATCCTGTCCCACCAAGACGGGACAGGATGGGGGTGTAGAGGCAACCCATGCCATGGATCCCGGGTCGTAGCCCGGGATTGTAATAGTCAATAATATCGGTGACAGAATCGGTGTTCGTCAAGTCAGTCATCCTGATCCCGCCTCTGGCGGGAGAAGGATCTAGTGAGTCAAAATTACAAGATTCTTCACTCCGTTCAGAATGACCAAGCAAAAATCGTCATCGAATTAATTGACTATTGCAGGGATGACTGACAAAAAGGGATTTTGATATATCTACTAGATGGCTATGAATATCGCTCAAACAAGATCTGTTTTGGCTTCACCCCATTTGTGAGGAGTATTTGTCTAGTTTGAGTGACCATTTCTCCCGAACCACACAAACTATACAGCGCATTTTCATTTAGTTCCATTTTCTCAGCAAGGACTGGTTGTACCCGCGACCCAAATACAGTCCACTGATCATATTTTGTACCTATCTGAACCTGTTCCTGTGATACGCAAAGCGAGTACACCACATGCACTCCTTTTTTGGTGAGAGAAGCAAAAATCTCATCAAATGATTCGCGCAGATATAAATCTGACACTGTCTGCAGGCCCCAATAGAGGTGAATACTGGGAGGAAGCGAAAATTGACAACTGACAGTTGATAGTTGAGAATGAACAATAGGAAACGGAGAGTCTAAAACCGAGAGCGACTTGAGTATGCAATGAATCGGCGCAATCCCCGTGCCAGCCGCGCAGAACACGAGTGATGTGGGCGCTCGATCTACATGTTTTGAAAGAGCGTAGTGTCCAGCGGGCCCTTGGATGGTCACTATATCACCTCGGGCGCACCTGGATAAATAACTCGTAGCAACTCCACCTGTTTCTTTGTAGACAAGTGACAGCTGGCTTGCCAGCACAGATCCATTGGATAGAACCTCACCTTCAAATGAAGATAGGGAGTAGGCGCGAGGGTATGGTTTCTTGACTAACGGATCATGGCTGCCCCCGATTTCCACTAGGACATACTGACCAGCCTGAAACTCAAACCTTTTCTCACACTCCAACCCCATCTTATGAACTTGAGGTGCAATTTGGGTGTGGGAGATCACCTTCATTTGTTGAGTGCGCATAGGATGTGTCATTGCAAATGGGGCCTTGCTTGGTACAATAAACCAACGATTACTATTTTCACATAGTATATCGGGCGTTTCCGCTCTGAGGGTGACAGATTTAGAGCACTATAGTTGGCACATCATGTTAGATATGTACAATAAACACCAAAAAACAGCCTCGCTTCTCAGTCAACTACTTTGATTTAGTGGGCTTTGGTGTCTGATGTGGTCTGCTACGCTCGTATACTTCGTGAATCACCATCACTCTTATGTTTCAATTCTTACAGAAGCTCTTTCTCCCTCAAGAGACACTTACCAAAATCACCGACGAAGCCCGACAAAAGGCACGAGAGATCGTGCTCAAGGCTCAAGAGGACGCAGTAAAGGTCCGTCAGACTGCAGAACAAGACAGTAGACGCATCACCGCCGACGCACTAAACGCTGAAAAAGAACTAAACAAAGCACGCTCACAGTTTGGTCAGGAAAAGGCAGAAATCACCAAAGAGCGCCAACTCACCGAAACTGAAAAAAAGCTCCTCGCTGCTGAAAAGGCTGCCCTACTCGATACAAAAAAAGAGCTCGAAGAGCGCAAAGAAAATTTACTCACCAAACTTGAGCACATTGCAGCTCTTTCAAAGGAACAAGCTCGCGAAATGATCATAAAAGGTGTCGAAGATCGCATGAGTGAGGATGTGGCAAAGCGCTACACCACATTTGAGACAGAATTTAAAGAAAAAGCTCAAGAGAAAGCAAAGCAAATTTTGGTAGACGCCATGCGCTTTGGAGCTGTTGACTACGTCACTGAGTATACTCTCTCCGTTGTTCACTTGCCCAGTGAGGACTACAAAGGTCGCATTATCGGCAAAGATGGGAGAAATATCCGCGCCTTTGAACTAGCAACCGGTGTTGATGTAAACCTTGACGAAGAGGGAGTGATGAAGCTCTCAAGTTTTGACTCAGTACGTCGTGAGATTGCACGCATCTCGCTTGAGCGTCTCATCCAAGATGGACGTATCCAGCCCGCACGCATCGAAGAGATCGTGCACAAAACACGAAGTGAAATCGAAAAAGAAATGACGAAAGCTGGCGAGGAACTTTGTCATAAGTGTGGCGTGTTTAATCTCCCGATTGAACTTATGAAGCTCCTGGGAAGATTTAAATACCGCTTTTCATATGGGCAGAATATGATTCTTCACACGATGGAGGAGACTAAGATTGGTATTGCGCTTGCTCAAGAGCTCAAGTGTGATGTAAATACTGTGAGACTCGGTTGTCTTTTCCATGACATCGGAAAAGTCATCGCAGACAAAGAGGGGAATCACATCGACCTGGGCGTCGAGTTATTAACTAAGTATCGCTTTCCTCAGGCAGTGATCGATACTGTCGCTTCACACCATGAAGATGTACCATTCAAATCGGTCGAAGCAGTCCTTGTGTACATCTCGGATGCAGTATCTGGAGGACGTCCTGGTGCCCGCCACGAGGATGTGCAGCAGTATGCACAACGCATGGAGACCATCGAAAAAGCTGCAAAAGATAAGAAAGGTATTCGTGAGGCATATGCCCTACAGGCGGGCCGCGAACTGCGCGTCATCGTCAAACCTGATGAGGTGACCGATGCTGAAGCCACCATCATGGCTCAAGAAATCCGTGCCGATCTCGAAAAACAATTTGAGGTTTTCCCTGGGCAAATCACTGTCACCATCATCCGCGAAACACGGACAAGCGCCACCACAAGAATCTAATCGTACATATATTTCCGAGCAATGTTGCACCACATTGCTCGGATTTTTTTTGCACAAATTTATTAATATATTTTTATATATATGCAATAATCCCGCTGCAACAGCCACGATATATATTTTTTTGATACGGATTGTTATATAAAGACGATTTAGAGAAGGCTTGACAGGACGCGGTGCGAGTACTATCATGCGCACGTATCGATGGCATTAGAACTTTCCAACATATAGGAAGAGGAGGTGAACATCACATGGTAAAGAACGATTTGCAAGCCCACGTCGCAAAAAAAGCAGGACTTACTGCTAAGGCAGCCAAAGAAGCAGTTCAAATCGTATTTGATACGATCGCAACCGCACTGAAGCGCAACGAAAAAGTTGTCGTAACAGGATTTGGTACTTTCTTAGTACGCAAGCGAGCAGCACGTAAAGGACGCAACCCTCAAACAGGAGCAGAGATTAAAATCCCTGCAACCAAGACTCCAGGATTTACAGCTGGTAAATCACTCAAGAGAATGGTAAAGTAAGTTCCCTTTTGTTTTGTAATCCGTCTCACCGTTGGTGGGGCGGATTTTTTGATATATAGTGCGTATTCTGGTATACTACCTGACATATATGCAGAGCCTCAAAGTTTGGATTCTGTGCATGGCAGTCTCCCTCGTCTTTTCTCCTGCCATTTCTCATGCAGCTACTAGCATTTCTACTACCGCTGCAGAGCTCGTACAGGACGAAAAGGTGATTTATACCCTCCCCGAAGTTGGACAAGTTATCCCTACTCACCCACTTTTTATCGTCAAGCAGATACGAGATGGTATTGAGAACCTACTCACCAGAGATCCTGTTCAAAAAATCAAACTAAAACTTCGCCAAGCTGATCTTCACATAGTGTATGCGCAAACTCTCGCCTCTCAAAACAAACCGTCTGCTGCCATGCAGGCTGTGGAGGATGCGGTTGACCAAGATCAAGACGTTGCAAAGATATTATCGGAATTGAAAACTCAAGACGGAACAGAAGATGAAGAGGCGGTAAAGAAAGAGATAAGGGATATTCGTTTTAACTTGGTGCAAAGCAATATCAAACATGCAGAGGTGTTGAGGAGTCTCCTCACCACCCTACCTAAAGGTGAGCAAGACATCCTCCTGAACTCACTCGAAAAACTCTCTTCCACTCGTAAGGACCTCGCATCTTTTTGATCACTTTTCCTACCTCTCTCCCACGTTTTTTGATTTAAGGCTTTTTATCAATCAGAACGATGTTTTTGACTTTTTTTCTTATCCTATATTTTTTTTTAGAAGACACGAACGGGATATGCTGCCAAATTTTTACTACCTTCAGCAACATGCCAAAGCACCAAATGTGTACACCTTATGTGCACATCGATTTTAAAATGCTACAAGCCATAACCACTCTTTAACAAAAGACATGCTGATATATATTGATATACAAAGATATTGTTGCAAACACCATCGCTAGTGTCTAGTATGTCATTCGAACACTAGGCAATATGAAATGCATTTTCTGTAAATGTCCAGACACCGATGTGATTGAGACTCGCGTGAGTGAGGATGGTTCAACAGTTCGGCGTCGACGATCATGTGCAAAGTGTGAGAAGCGATTTACCACCTATGAGCGCATTGAGGAAGTGCCCATGCTCGTAATCAAACGAGATGGAAGACGTGAACAGTACGATGCGGCGAAGCTCAAAAGCGGCATCGTAAAGGCAGTAGGAAAGACACGAGTAACATTTGAGGAGATAGATACCATTGTGAGCTTGGTAACTACCAAGATCAGCTCAACGGGTTCAAACGAGGTGTCCTCCCTCAGGATTGGAGAGCTGGTCGCCGGACAGTTGAAAGAGATCGACAAGGTGGCCTATATCAGATTTGCAAGTGTGTTCAAGCGATTTGAGGATATTGAGCAGTTGGAAAAAGAAATTAAGCGTTTATAATCTCGATCCATCGTATAAAGTGAGAGAGTAGTTGGGTGATTGTGCGTGCGACACAATGACTTTACCACTTTATCACTTCATTCAATTTTAAACTTATGAAACTCACCGGCGTCTCAGAAAAGGTTTTCTTAGATAGATATGCGATGAAAGACAAAGCAGGTGAGCTCGTTGAAAAAACCATGCCTGAGGCATGGGCGCGCATCGCAAAAGCAGTTGCCGCAAAAGAGAGCACCCCTGCGCTCCGCAAGAAGTACGAATCTGCCTTTTTTGATATCATGACAGACTTCAAATATGTGCCAGGTGGACGCATCCTCGCAGGCGCAGGTACCGGATATGACGTGACGTATTACAACTGCTTTGTCATCCCCTCACCAAAAGATTCGCGCGGTGGGATCATCGATACGCTAAAAAACATGGTTGAGATCATGGCACATGGCGGTGGAGTAGGCATCAATCTATCAACACTTCGTCCCCGAGGAAACCGGGTCCTCAAGGTGAACGGCACCTCATCGGGTCCTATCAATTGGGCAGGACTGTTTTCTCTCGCAACGAGAGACATCATTCAGCAAGGAGGGACACGACGGGGCGCGCTCATGCTCATGTTGTGGGACTGGCACCCAGATATCTACGAGTTTATTACGGTGAAGCAGGACTTGTCAAAGATCCTTGGCGCAAACCTTTCAGTCTGCGTATCAGACACCTTTATGGAAGCAGTAGAAAATGACGGTGATTGGGCACTGGTATTTCCTGATACCAAAGATCCGGAGTACGACACGCTGTGGGATGGAGACATGGAAGTGTGGAAAAAAAGAGGAAAAAAAGTCATCGTACAAAAAGTGGTCAAAGCGCGCGAGATGTGGGACTTGATTTGTCAGGCTGCATGGCGCTCAGCAGAGCCTGGCCTCGTATTTATGGAGCGATACAATAAATTGCACAACAACTACTACTGGAACCGTATCAACTGTGTAAACCCATGCGGCGAAGAAGGTCTTCCCCCCTGGGGAGTGTGTAACCTCGGCTCTATCAACCTCTCAGCCCTCGTAAAGGGTGATGGAGTGCATGGCCCTGGCGTTTTTGACTATAAAGAGCTGGAAAAAATCTCCAGACTTGCAGTACGATTTCAAGACAACGTAGTTGATATGGATCCCTACATCTTTGAGGGTATTCGAAAAACTCAACTCGAGGGAGAACGCCGAATCGGAATAGGCACCATGGGTCTGGGAGATGCGCTGATCAAGATGCATCTGCGCTATGGCTCACCTGAGTCACTCGTGGTGATTGAGAAAATCATGAAAGTCATCAGAGACTGTGCATATGACTCATCAGCAGATATTGCAAAGACCAAGGGAGCATTTGGTAAGTTTGATAAAAAACTGTACCCCGCAGGAGAATATGTAAAACACCTCCCTGAAAAAATCCTCTCAAAGATCAAGAAACAAGGCATCAGAAACTCCATTTTGACGATGCAAGCGCCCACAGGCTCCACGAGCCTCCTCGCAAACACCACCTCAGGTATTGAACCGGTGTTTGAATTTGAGTTCACCCGCCGTGACCGCATCGGCACCCACGTCATTCGTCACCATCTCTGGGATAAGTACTACACTGCACACAAGGATGAGCTGACCACTAAAAATGAAAAGGGTGAAGAAGTCACTGAGCGCCCTGCATGGTTTGTTTCATCTGCTGATCTCACTCCGGAGGAGCACGTAGACGTACAGGCAACGATTCAAAAGTACGTAGATGCCTCGATCTCAAAAACGGTAAATACACCAAACTCCTTTACTGTTGAGGATGTAAAGCGACTCTATCTACAATCATACAAAAAAGGGCTCAAGGGCATCACTATGTTCCGCGATGGATCGCGTGAGGCAGTGCTTGAGCGTGGCGACACGAGTGCAAACTCCGTATCAAAAGTGGAGGGGACTAAAGCTCCAGTTGCACCCGTAGTACCACATGGCACCCCCCGCCCCATGGTGGCAAATGGTTCTACCTATCGCATAGATACTCCCGTTGGCAAGGCATACATCACCGTCAACACAAACGCAGCGGGTGAACCACTTGAAGTATTTATAAACGTCGGCAAGCCGGGAGCAGATGTATATGCGATGGCCGAGGCACTCGGACGCACCATCAGCATGTCGCTGCGATTTAACACCCAACTCACCCCCACCGATCGCGTGAGACGCATCATCGAGGAGCTGGAGGGTATAGGTGGCAGTCGCACGCTGGGATTTGGTAAAAATACCGTCAAATCACTCCCCGATGCAATCGCCAAAGTCCTGGGTATACACTACAGCCTGCACAATACTGATCAGGTAGTAAATGGCAATGGCCACGCAAATGGAGTAGGTCAAACAGCGACAGACACCAAGGTAGTAGCAGATGCAGCATCAGCCATTGCCGCAGTCCAAACAGCTGAGGCAAATGCATTCAGCAAGCCAACAGCCACCCTCACCCTTCCAAAAAAAAAGGCGAACTATGACCTGTGTCCCAAGTGTGGAGATGCAGCACTTGTCCATGAGGAGGGATGTAAAAAGTGTTATACCTGTGGATACAGCGCATGTTAATAATGAATAATGAACAATCAATAATTGACAATTAGTACAAGAGATGAAAATATATACAAAAACTGGTGACTTGGGAGAAACAGGCGTCCTGACAGGGAAGCGCATCCCAAAGTCTGAGCTCGTCATCGAGGCAAATGGCGCCTTAGATGAGGCTACTTCATTTATCGGGTGGGCGCGAGAGCAGGTAGAGGATGAGAAAGTCCGCGATATGCTCAGTCAGATCCAGCACGATCTCTATGAGATCATGGGCTACCTGGCGAGTGCCCCCCTCGACGTAAAGAAGTATGAGGCAAAAATCACCCAGTTTGAGAAGCAAATCGACGCCATGACCGCAACCCTACCCCCACTGAAGCGCTTCATCTTGCCCCAGGGGAGCGAGGCGACGACCCGTCTGCATATCGCACGCACGATAGTGAGGTCTGCCGAGCGACGCGTCGTCAGATACGTGCGCGAGAAGACCAAGTATGCAGAGTCAAAAACCAACCCAAATGACCTTCTCATGATAAAATACCTAAACCGATTGTCAGATCTTTTTTTCACGTTGTCGCGTAAGTACGCGCAGATTGAGAAGATAACTTGAGGAAAAATGTGCAATTTGCAGTGTCCAATTTTCAAATAATGCAAATTTAAATTCAAATTTGTGTCTATGTGTCATCCTCGCGAACGCGAGGATCCAATGGGACAAGTAATTTTCTGATGCCTTTGGATGCTCGTGTTCACGAGCATGATTAGTAAGGTGACATGTGTAAGAAAATCACAATGTGCAAATAATGCAAATTTGAATTCAAATTTATATTGATATTATTTGCAGATTGTTGATTTGTTATTACCTATTGCTTTCCGCTGAAGGAATGGGGTGAGACTCCCCAGCAGTGCCGCTACCGTGATGTCCGCCATTTGGGCGGAATAAGCCGGGTCTACAGTGAGAAGCCTCCCGCCCCGTCGCAGGGCACAGAACTATGTCTGGTGTTGAATCATTTCACGCATATCCTCAAATACCAACGACACCCACTCGTTTAGTCGGGGATTCTCGGGTCGCTGCGTGGGAGTACCCGACTAGAGAAAAAGTTGCGCCGAATATCCTCGCATTTAATCTCCAAAGTGAGCTTAATCGAGCTCGCGAGTTTGGACAAGCATATGAACAGACATTTATCGACAATAGTCACTTCTATGGCTTGGAAACGTATGTGAAAGGGCGTGCCCAAATATTTGATTACGCAATCCGACAGACTGGTCAAGGTAGCCGGCTCTATTTTCCCAAATCAAACATAGATGCGCTCGACAGTTTTGCCAAGCCCATCCACAACACTTCTCGTCCCGCATGGCTCCGTGAGCGGGATCGCCGAGATCGGCGCATCATTGAGGGTATTAGTACGCAGCTCGACTCGGCCCCCGTCGGGACTACCTGGGCGGCTATCAGCCCGGCCATACCCGACTCTGAGGTGCCCGCTGCACAACGAAAAGAGTATGGATATGGTCACCATAGCTTTTTATTCCTTCATCAACTTCAAAAAGACGAAAAAACAGGAGGGCAAAGGCTTGTCTGTCGTGCGATTCGGAACTATTTACCTCTTGAACAACAAAAAGAATACTTAAAGTTGCTGACGGGACTAGATATTCCCTTAAAGGAAGTCCATGGCGCCGTGGGTCAGCTCATAAGTGATAACCCACAGTTTAATATCTTTGACAACAAAGATATTTCACGTATCCAAGTGGCTGGAAGTCGTATAGGAGATGAGGTGGGTGTTGCCTTTTTGGGTGGAGAGACGCCTGAAGCACTTGATGCAGCCGAGTTGCGCGAGTGTGATATCATCGCCAACATGAAAACGGTTGATTGGTGGTTGGCCGATGTGTATCAAGACCTACAGCTTCTACCAAAGAATCCCACCCTGCAACAACTCCAAAGCATCCAGTCCAAATTTCGAGGGTGGGAAAAAGCAGTGCAGGACATCGCCGAGGGGAAAAGCCTTGACATAAGACTTATGAACCACCAGGTGAGACGGGGTGGCTTGAGGCAGGGTGAGCTTCTCACAACCATTAATATGAATGACCCAAGGCTTCAGCTCATCCAACTCTCAATGTCGATGCGCGGCGGCATGGGCACGTGTGGTATGGGCTCCGGGTTTGGCATCGTTGGGGAATCGTCAGGAATATTTGGTGAATCCGTTCGTAGTTTTGGCCTACACGCTGGAGCGACATTTATGGGTGAAACAGCAGCACGATATGAGTCGTATAAATGTCCTCATAGTGGGTGTGGTAAAACAATCCCAGGAGAGCTAAAAGGCAAACCAGATAGTTGGAGAAAAGAATGCCCGCACTGTCGCAAACCAATCGGCTGCAAGTCAAAATAAAAGTACAGTGGCCAGACTCATGGTCGTTTACAACCGCCTTAAAAAAAGGTAACATGTATATATACATGGCCCACACTCCTATAGATCACCTCCTCCCCGAGAGCACGCCCACAGACGATCAAGTGGGGGTAAGTCCTACTCTCCAATACACACCCGATGACCAGGTGCCTCCCGTGGTGAGTCAACCCCTGAGCGCCACATCGCACGGCAAAGAGTCCGCCCCCATCAGACTCGCGCCAGAGCAGGTAGGAGAGGTGGAGGATGCGCCTGAAGAGGAGGTTGCCCCTGAGGACTCGAAAGAAGGAGAAAAATCAGGTGAAAAAAAGCGTATAAAGATCAAAAATATCGACCCAAAGATCCCCACCGATGCTGCGGCTGCAGGTCTCAAGACAGCGCCTTCGGCAGCTCCTTTTCCGAGTGTATACGATGTGAAAGTTCCCCTACTGACCGATGAGCAGATTGTTGAAGATCTCAAAACGAGTCCGCTCACGGGAACCCGTTGGCTCGCTGAGCTGGCGAGCTATATCCTCTGGAAGGCGCACATCCAGCTGCGCAAAATCGGGGACAAGATCGTCCGCCAGCGCCGCGCCGATGACCCCTCACTCAGTGCCAGGCTCAAGAGGATGTTTTGGTATTGAAGAAATCTGTGGACCTATATATACAACTCTCTCAAAATTGCTTACTAATTTCCGTCATCCTCGCGAACGCGAGGATCCAAAGGGAACAAGACCAAGTATTTTTTCTATAGTCAGGCGGTGATCTATAGATTATCTGTCAAAAAGGTCTTGAGTGCAGCTAGATCTTTCTTTTCGTGGTCATAGTGATACGACGTGATACCAACCACGACAGCACTTTTAACGGCTGCAGGGTTGTGCTCAAAATAGACTACATCGTCTACTTTTAAGCCGAAATGCGTGAGCAAGGTTTCGAAGTATTTCGGATCGGTCTTTTCAGGGTTATGCTTGAGCGTAAACACTTCGTAAGGCATTTTATCCAAACCAAATTTTTTGTATTGCTCGTCGTTCGCACCTGTTACAATGATTTTTTTGTTCGGGAGAGTGTC
>CAZUKL010000004.1:0-105768 GCA_964620925.1 uncultured Gammaproteobacteria bacterium
AAAACGCGCTCTGCGTTTTTTGGGAGGAGTCTCGCTCCTTTGGGTGTAAATGTCCTCATAGGGTATGATAGCAGTTTGCTCGGCAGATTTTAACAACAAGGAAATTTAGTGGACCTGAGGGGACTTGAACCCCTGATCTCCTGACTGCCAGCCAGGCGTTCTAGCCAACTGAACTACAGGCCCATGCACATATTAGCGACGTTATTATACCAGCCAAAGGGGCCTTAGCTCACAAAGTGGCCAGAGTAGAACGCCAGCGCAAACACCACCTGAAGCACCACACCTATCGCCACGTAGATCTTCCACATGTGTTTGCCCAAATACCTATTCAGAAGGAGTGGGACCGCCACAGAAGCGAGCGCATATCGAGGGATGGAGCTCAATGTCCCCGTGAGGGAGGGTAGGATGAGGTTGAGCAAGGAAAAAAGCACGAGGCCGAGCGTGATGATCTCTGTGTGAACCATAGTTTTTATACGCTCACGCAATGTTTGCTTGGTGAGAACCAGGCGGTAGAGATAATACCCGAGAACACCCACAAAACTTACAAATATGCACAGCTCCATCAGGGCGACTAAGTAACCCAAATCGAGAGCGCTCTGGGTGAGTATTTTGGCATAGCGATAGAGGACCTGAGGTAGGAGTACCAGACTCGTTGATCTACTATTTCCAAATCCTCGCTGAGCAGAGATAAACTCGAGCGCGTTTCCCGTCGTATACCAGAGGTAGAGCATATAGCACCCGAGACCGAGGATGGGAGTAGCGGCTGATTTGAGGCTCTGCAAAAGTATTTTTCTCCCATTTGCCAGGTACTGATGGGCAAAAATAGCGAGCGGAATGATAGCAGTAAACATACCTGCAAATCGTGTCAGTCCCAATAAAAATCCGAGCATCATCGCAAGTCGGTACCTTTTATGTATCAAGCTCCATATGTATCCTCCCAGGAGTGCAATAAATAAACTCTCGGTGTACAGCGTGGTAAAAAAGAATGCGCATGGGCTCGCGAGCAAGAGCCATATCGCAGGAGAGATCACGCGGCGATCTTTTTTACCATCGAGCAAGAAATATATCTTGTTCCATATGTGCAAAAGTATCCCCAGACACAGGAGCGAGATCAAAAGTCCCGCAAAATATCTCCCCCCAGGAGTCACGGGAGTCACCAGATGCATAAGTGTGGGGTAGAGAGGGAAAAAAGCATGCCGATAGATCTCATAAGCATCTTTGGAGATTGCCATGTAGTGAAGCCCATCAAAGTTTCCATGGGAACCCAGCCAGCGGGGCAAATCCACTGAGTACGCAGACTCTTCTGAGGTGTAGCCTGCTACCCACCACTGTCTGGGGATTGTCGCAAAAGTTGACAGTGCAAATTGAAGGCCTATATATCCAAGCCATAGCAGCATCATAAGTGGGTCTATTGTAGCAGCTCACTTTTGATGCAAAGCTCGGCTCAGACGAGATTGTTTTACGGGTTCACTTTTCTCCTCAACCAAGAAACACTCTTCCATGAGCATCACTGGAGGTCGCTTCAGGACTTTTTGCATATCCCCGATTTGTGTCTTGTGACACTGCATGGCCAAGATCTTTGTCTCCCAGACATCAGATACCTCAATCACCTCGTCGATCTCGTCGCGTGGATAGCCCGGAGGACGATAGATGAAGTATCCATCCATAAAACCCCGCGTTTGGCTCTCACTTTTACAAAAGAGCATGAGTTTTTTCACACAGGGTGACCTGTGGTAGACATAGTGTGTCACCATAGACATCACGATATGATCTATATGTCCCGTTATGCCACGTGGCTCCCACGACATGAGGACGGATGGCTGGTACTGGTCAACATACACTTGGACTGCATCGGCGATCTGATGGTATAGACTGTTGCAGAGGCTTCCATCGATGAATCCGAGAAAATGTACTCCCTTTGCCCCGACAGCTTTGCATGATGCGGTCACCTCAGCGGCGCGGAGTGTGGTCAGGTGGGTGCCCTTGTCATCTGAGTGGTTTTCTCCTCCCTCGCCCTTGGTGGCACACAAGAAGTAGATATCGTACGTTTGTGAAAGCTTGGCGAGTGAGCCTGAGGGGCCAAAGGCATCATCATCGGGATGTGCAAAGATGAAAAGGAGTGTGGGACGGTGACTGTCGGTACTCATATTCTGAGGGGGACAGTATATAATATCTTCGGACATTCGCAAATTCGGGATGTTTTTGAATTCAAAATGCAAAAGGAAGGAGGTAGAATCCCTAATTTCTAATTCCTAGAGTCAAATCACATTTGAAGCATTTGGGTTGAGGCTGATTCAGAATAACTCGGGATATAGTTTAGGCTCCGTCCGTAGGGCGGACTACGCCCGGAGGATGGTAAAACGCAGTTGATAGACTGAGTACAGGTAGACTTAGATCGAATCGGGATATAGTTTAGATGGTAAAACGCTGGGCTGGGGGTCCAGAGACCGTGGGTTCAAGTCCCGCTATCCCGACACAAACAGTATTACATTTTCTGTTTGTACTATGTCCGAAAGGAACCCCAGAGCAACAAGAGGAAACGGGTATCAGGAACCCAGTATTTTTCCATCGGAGCCAGTTAATACCTCCAATCCACTAAGACCTCTCGACTTATTTGCTCCATCAGGCAGTGATGGCGTGCTGCACCCCACACATCCCATAACGATCAGTCGTCTCAACGAGCAAGGTACCACTGGTCCAATTGAAAGTCTACGTTCCGGAATTTATAGATTACTTCAAGGAGTATGTGTCTTTCCGGGTGGTGTAAATAAACTCCCAGTGAGAGCTCTGACTGTTATAAGTCCGCTGAACTGCTATTTCCCAAAGGGAATTCAGCTGAGCAATTCAAAATTGCCCAAAGGATACCCAATTACCTCAGGAAGAGTAGGTTATCCAGTCGCAGCCGATGACTATGTAGAATCAATGAATTGGCATGTCTGTGGAGATGAGAGGGATGGAAAACTTTTCTTTTATGTTGACACATCGAGGAGAGACCTCATTATTCCACAGTCGTATGCAGAGAGGGCGGCGACAACCTCAGTGTACGACATGTCTCCAAAGAGGATTATACCCCAACCTAAGCCGACTCCAGTTCAACCATCACAACAAGTGATGGATAAGCGTGCTCCATCTCCACAAGTGAAAGCAAAGACCTTCCAGCCTAATACTAAGCCAAGGCAGAGATCATTTGATTTTGCAACCCAGGCACCGACCATAGTAAGCGCTAAACCTCCAACAGAACCAGATTTGAGACCTCGGTACAAACCAAAGGCAGGAGATAGAGGCAGCATCCAGCTTAGCAAAAAGGAGATTGCCTCTTTGATGCCTCAGCTTGAAATTAGCGGAGCTGAGGAAACAAAGGGTTTTTGGAAACCAGACAAGCACATCTTAGATTTTTGGAATCTTGTGCCAGATCGGAAAGTTCAAGATAAAAATGGGAATCCCCTCAAGCCATTTAAAAGTATACCCGTCGTGGCAAATGGATGCATATTCATTCCTTATAAGATCAAAATCTTACACGTGGACGGGTACCCTGATGGAACAAACATTCAAGATTTTCATGATATCGACACATTTAAAAGAGGTGCCATGATAACCAATCATATTTGTGCAATACCGATTGGAGGGAATTTACACAAATGGATTATTTTTCCCACAAACGGAAGTTCAAGCATTGGCGCTGCTGTGCCAAACCGACTTGGAAAGTACGACAATAAATCAAACAATCGATGTACACTTCATCCTGGCTCTCTCATATCTAGATCACAAGATCCATTATGGTGTCAATTTGATGCCTATAGTCCCGGACTCTCATCAATACCATTTCACCTGTTTCACCCAGGATCACGCACAAAGAAAAGTATGGAACTTGATCATGTCCTAGATCCCGAACAAGCACATAGTTTGTATCAACAACATCTACGAGACGAAGCTGCGCGTGAGAATGCAAAAATTAATAAACCAGGCTCACCATTCAAGTGGGGCAGAAGATAAGAAGATTTACTTATACCCCTTCGCCTGGATCTCGAAAAGCTCGGCATAGTGTCCCCGCTTTGTCATGAGCTGTTCATGACTACCCTCCTCGATGATACGTCCCTGGTGGAGGACGAGGATACGGTCGGCATTTCTCACCGTCGAAAATCTATGGGAGATGATGATCACCGTCTTACCTTTTTGAAGTTTTTGGACGTTTTCAAAGATCTCATACTCAGCCTTTGCGTCGATGGAGCTGGTTGGTTCATCGAGTATGAGTAGGGGAGCATCACGAAAGAAGGCCCGCGCAAGTGCGAGCTTTTGCCACTGACCACCAGACAAATCGACTCCCTTTGCAAACATCTTTCCCACCATCTGGTCTACCCCCTCAGGGAATGCCGATACAAAGGGTTTTGCGCCAGACTTGGCGAGCGCGCTCAGAATGAGTTTTTTATCATTTTTTAGCTTGAGATTTCCGAACTGGACATTTTCCCTGAGGGTGAACTGATACTTTATAAAGTCCTGAAACAGCGCGCCTACGAGGTGATGCCAGTGTTTGAGATTGATTTTTGCAATGTTTATACCATTGATACGCACCTCACCCTCGGTTACATCATAAAATCGCAAAATGAGTTTGATAAGGGTGGTTTTTCCCGCTCCATTTTCACCTACGAGAGCAATCTTTTCTCCACTCCGCATGATGGCGTTGAAGTTTTTGAGTATATCCCGGTCTGTGCCTGGATACCGAAAAGACACATTTACAAACTCGATGGTGGCGGGGTTGGGCAGTGAGGGTATGGCGACCGGTCGCAGAGGGGAGGTGATGGTGGGGCGATAGTCCATAAACTCGTAAAACCGCTCTATAGTCTTGATTCGCATGAGCATGCTAGAGTACTGCTCATACAGCATGTGTGTCCCCGAAGAGAGGCGCAGTGTTTGCTGGAATTGGAGGGTAAATTTACCCAAACCCACTGCCCCATCCATGAGTGATCGCAGCTGGAAGTACTGCGCGTAGATACTCGCTGCCATCTCAATGAGATTTGCAGCGGCGACTTTGGCCACAAAGGGATCATATTCCTTACTAAAATCCCTAAAAAATGATCCTTGCGCCTCTGAAGTTTTTTTCAAAAGTACGGGGCCAGTGCCAAATATCACTGATTCTTTGGAAGTGCCATCTTGTGAGAGAAGCCCTTTGACATACTGAGATATGCGCCGGACTGAGCTCCATCGAGTGGAAAGAAATGGCCAGAGCTTATCTCGAGAGACATTGCCCAGGTGAAAAGTGGGGTAGCTGGAGACGAGTATGAGCAGTACTAGGAGAGGATTTGAGCCGAGGAGAACAACTGATGCAGTACCTGCCCTGATCAGGCCATCCAGAAATCCTATTACTCGATCGGATTGTGCCATGAGTGCCCCCTTTGACCCCTCGACTTGTGTGAGTAGCTCCTGAAATGCAACTTGTTCAAATGTCTGAGGGTCGAGAGAGTTTAGCTTCGTGATGATCATCTTCTCCAGGTGTGATTCGACGCGCGCATCCAGTACAAATTGCTGCATACTGGTCGTCACCAACCCATAGACGATAGCGGCACCTATATACACGATGATGTAGGGTGCAAGTTCGCCCAACTGAGTGGTTTTATGGAGCTGGATATGGTCGATGACCTGTGAGAGTATGAATACTTGCAAAAAAGGGAAGAGGCTACTCTTGTAGACCTTTGAAAAAATATTTCGGACGGCGAGCCAGCCTGCGGCATCCCACATGATCCGCAGTATTCTGAAGGCATAGGTAAACACTTTAACCATCGAAGATGAGTATAGCAAAATATGCTCCTCGAGTTTTCACTTGCAGAGGGTCGGCTCAGTGACGGTGAGGGAGATATTTGGTATCAGTCTCGTGATCTGGGTCACTGCATGGTCAGTGGCTTTTTTCAAAACTCCTCCATTACACGCTGATTCACGGATCTGCACGATAGCACGTTTGCGTGCCTCGGACTCGAGGTCAGTTTGTGGCGTGCTCAAGATACCAGTTTTGCGATCATACACTCGTGTTTGTGGCTCATTGAGCGCCACGCTAAATATCTCAGCAGGAGGGAGTCTGACTGAGACTTGATCACCTGATACCACGATATCGCTTTGGTTTATACGCTCAAGATCAATACCAGCGACCACATCGCCGGTTGCGATCAGGAGGAGCTTGTCCCCAAAGAGGAAGTCTTTGATGGCGCCTTGTGGTGCAGTTGAGGATATATCTATTATTTTTTCCACCGTATAGGTGACTGTCTCCAGTCGCGCGAGGGATCTCACGCTTTTGAGTACTGCATCGGGGGTGGGCTTCTCGCTAAAACGGGATGCAGGCACGGTCGACTGGTACAGCGTGTAGCAGCCATATCCCGCTGCCAAAACCAGGAGGAAGAGTGCGAACAGTTTGATTTGTTTTAGTGCCGTCATAGATGACCACATTATACGTTCTTGGGGTAGAATGAGTACGGCATCTATGTCTCGCTTCTCACACATCACTATATACTCGTTCCTTTTGTTTGCACTCCTCATCTCTCCTTCATATGCTGCCGCACAGGCAAATAACAAGTTTGGGATCCATCTCGCGGTGACGAGTGATGATGATATCCAAAAGGCGGCAGATTTGGTGAATAGTAATGGAGGATCATATGGGTACGTCACGCTCGTCATCCAGGAGAATAACCGCGACGTGAACTACTGGCAGGGGATTTTTGAAAAACTGCGGGAAAAAAAGCTCATTCCCATCATTCGCATTGCTACAAAAGCAGAAGGGGAGTATTGGCGTGTTCCTCAGGTGGGAGATGCAGACGGGTGGGCCAACTTCCTCTCAACGCTGCATTGGGTCGTCAAAGATCGCTATATCATCCTCTTTAACGAGCCCAATCATGCTGCAGAGTGGGGAGGAGCGACTGATCCTGCGGGATATGGGCGAGTCGCCGCTGAGTTTGCGTTCAAACTCAAACAAAAATCAGAAGATTTTCAGATTATGTTTGCAGGATTTGACCTCGCTGCTCCTCAGGCACCCCCAAATTACTACGATGCTTATCAGTACTTGAGTGAGTCATCGAAATCATTCTGCACTGCCCTTTCTCAAAAACAGAAAAAATGTAGTGACTATATAGATCTCATCTCATCTCACTCCTATCCCAACCCGGGATTTCGAGGGAGCCCCTACGACACGGCGCGCAACTCGATCCGCGGATATACGCACGAGATCAGGTGGTATAGCGAATTTTTTGGGCGCGAGTACCCGGTCATGATCACCGAGACAGGGTGGGATGCGTATAAACTCGGTCAGCCAACCGTCTCGTCGCATTACACCATAGCCTTTCGTGACCTCTGGCTTGTTGATGAGCGCGTAAAGGCGGTCACTCCATTTGTGCTGAACTACCAAGGTGAGCCGTTTTTGCAATTCTCATTTCTTTCTCGTGATGCTGCAGAGCCCTATCCTCAATATACCGCCCTCCAGCTCATGCCAAAAATCGCGGGCACCCCGATGATCATAGACTCTGCCACACTTTCTATCCAAATACCAGAAACTCTAGTTGAGGATTCTGTCTATCAATTTCCCGTGACACTGACAAACCAAGGACAACAGATCTGGACTGCCGATGACTACTTGTTTAGTCTCGTTCAACCGTCTGATCACCCACTCGACCTCCAACTGTACTCGTCCCAGATCCCAGATCTGAAACCATTCCAAACATGGAAGGGAAACATAGCGATCTATACCGGCAAATCTGACGAGTCTGATGGATCACTCAGTCTGGCGTGGGGTAGACGATCGGCACAGGTGGTGGCGACCGCGGCGCACGCGATACACATCTTCAAGCAACCATCACTTTCCATCCAAGCGAGCCTCTATGTGAAGGGTTTGAGCACCGCACATGATTTTCAGTTTGAGCTCTACGATGAAAATGAAAAATTAGTGTACGTCCAAAAGGATATGCGCATCGTCCTGGGTGGAGGATACATCGAAGGTATCAAAAATATCGTGCCAGGTAAACAGTACCGCGCTGTTTTGCTAAAGCCGTACTATCTGCCTCGACAGCAAGTATTCACGATCCTCACTGGTACGAACAAGATCACGTTTGAAAAGATGATCCCCCTCGACTTTAACCGCGATGGCAAATTATCCATCTCTGACGCTATTGGACTCTTTAACAGCTCAGGCAAGGATGACCTCTCAGTCGGGGAAAAGGTCAAACTATTACTTCCCAATTGACCCATGGACACCACGATCCAAACACTCGCAGATTTTGTCAAAATCCAATCCGTTTCTTCTGATCCTGCACGGGCGAGCGAGATGGCAAAGGCCGTAGATTTTTTGAAAGCGCAGCTTGCTGACTTGGGCGCTGAGGTGCAAGTCATCGGGCTGATAAATCAACTCGTCTGTGGACTCATCCAGGTCACGGGTGCCACCGAAACCATCGGTATCTATGGTCACTACGATGTCCAGCCAGAGGATCCTGTGGGTGAGTGGGACGCTGATCCTTTTACATTGACCATCAAAAACGGCAAATTCGTTGGCCGTGGAGTCGCCGATAACAAAGGTCACATTGTGCAAAATCTCGTCGCCATCAGAGCACTTATCGATACAAAAAAGCTTCGTGCAAACATCGTATTTCTCTTTGAGGGCGAGGAAGAGGTGGGGAGTGCTCATCTCACTGACTATTTGACTCAAATCACTGTAGTAGATCTTTCCACTGTCAATGTATGGTATGTAACCGATACCGGCATGTATGATGCAAAGACCCCACAAATCTATATGGGGCTCAGGGGCTTGCTCTATACCGAGCTTTCCATCACCACTGGCATGCGCGACCTCCACTCTGGAGTGTATGGAAATCGAGTTTATAATGCTGCAAATCTCATCTGTGAGATCGTAGGTGATATCAAAGACAGCGCGACAGGCAACGTACTCATTCCTGGGTTTTATGATGACATCGTGTACCCCGATGAGTTCGAGTATGAACAGCTTTTGAAAATTGTTGAAGAAGATGAGCTTGTGCGTCACGAGTCAGGACAGTTTGCGCTGCCTCCCAGTGATCACCGTCACCCTGAGCGTGACGAAGGGTCTAGGATCCCACGCACTCTTCTCTCCAAAATCCTTCCCTCATGCGATGTGCATGGTATCGAGGTCGGCTATGTAGGCCCGGGAGCAAAGACCGTGATCCCTCGTGAGGCCACCATCAAGATCTCTTTTCGGCTGGTCCCGGGTCAAGATCCAGCCATGGTGGAGCAGTCCCTCCGATCATTTCTCGACCATCTCATCCCAGCTGGCATCAAATGGGATCTGCAGACACTGAGTGCCGAGCCGGCATTTGTCACCGATATACAGAACGAGTGGGCGACACACACTTCACAAGTGCTTGAGAACGTATTTGGACATCCCACCATCTACAATAGGTCAGGAGGATCGATCCCGGTGGCGGGGATATTACAAAACTTGTTTGGTAAACCGGTGATTCTCACTGGATTCACACTTCCCGATGACTGCATTCACGCGCCAAACGAGAACTTTGATGAAGGGACGTTTTGGAAGGGTATCGAGGTGTTAGAGCTGGTATATAGCAAATGATTACTTCGCCTTTCCCTGATTTTTAATCTCTGAAATGACGGTGTCAACCTCTGCATCTGAGGCGAGATAGTACTTTTTTACAAACTGCATCTGATCATCAAACTCATAGACGAGAGGGATACTGTAGGCGATATTGAAGCCCATGACTTGCTCTTGTGTCATCCCCTCAATATGCATACAGATTGCACGCATGCTGTTGTGACTTGCTGAAACAATGACTTTTTTACCAGCTTTGATGCTGGGCATGATTTCGTCAGTCCAATAGGGCACCGCTCGTGCGACGGTATTTTTGAGACTCTCACCAAGGGGTATCTCTGCAGTCGAGAGACTGGCATAGCGCGGATCGAGCTTGGGGTTTCGAGGATCATCAACAGTCAATAGGGGGGGTGGGATATCATAGCTCCGGCGCCAGATTTGTACCTGTTCCTCACCATATTTCGCCGCAGTTTCTGCCTTATTCAGGCCTTGGAGTGCACCATAGTGACGCTCGTTGAGTCTCCAGGTGGTTTTGATGGGGATATACATCTGATCGGTGACGTCAAGTACGGTCCAGAGTGTACGGATGGCACGTTTTAAATACGATGTATAGGCGAGATCAAAGGTAAATCCTGCTTCTTTGAGACGCGAAGCAAACTTCTTTGTTTGTTCGATCCCTTCGGGAGTGACATCAACATCTGTCCACCCCGTGAACTTATCTGCCCACGAAGTTTTGCCGTGACGGACAAAGACGAGTTTATACATAGTTTTCTTCAACTTCCAACAAGAACAGTATACCCTCAATGGTTATTCATTAGGCACCAAACAAATTCACCACCATGCCAACGCCTGATCCTATCAGATATGCGATATAGACATATGCGATTCCAAAAAACAGAAAGATCATCCACCAAAATAAGCGCATGATCTGACTTGGCATCTCATTTATATTTTTCCCATGCTTTTTGCACAGTCGAATCAGGTGAAGAAGCGCAGCTAGGAGGAAAAAATAGGGTATATACGATGACATAGCTATTTAGGTACGAGCCCTTAGTATCCTGCCTCGATCTCGAGCAGCCGATTGTACTTACTCAATCTATCAGACCTACTCATCGAGCCTGTCTTTATAAACTCAGCACCACACGCGTACGCAAGATCTGCGATAAAGTTGTCCTCTGTCTCACCAGAACGATGCGATATAGCGATTTTCCATCCGGCGTCTTGTGCCATCCGGATGGCATCCACAGTCTCTGAGAGGGATCCTATCTGATTTACCTTGACGAGTACTGCCGTTGCGGCTTTTTCGTCGATACCCTGTTTGATCCTTTTGGGGTTGGTGACGAGGAGATCGTCGCCTATGACCTGGAAATGGTACTTCACTGCCATTTCCGTAAACTTTTTGAAAGCAATCCAATCATCCTCGGCAAAGGGATCCTCAAAGGACTCTATATTGTATTTCTGCCCTATTTTCGCATAAAACTCAGTGAGCTGATCTGGGGTCAAGATCTCACCTGTCTTTTGCATCACATATTTTCCCTCTTTGAAAAACTCAGTCGCGGCAGAGTCCAGTGCAAATCCAAAATCTTTGGTATTCATATATCCTGCATCTTGCGCTGCTTGGGTGATCTCTCCCAACACTTCCTCATTGCTGGAGAGGGCAGGAGAGTAGCCGCCTTCGTCACCTACGAGCGTCGAGAGCTTCTTTTTCTTTAGATTTTTACCGAGCTGTTGAAAGATCTCAGCAGCTATTCGCGTAGATACAGTCGGGATGTTCGACTTTGGCACGATCATAAACTCCTGGATGTCAAAGTTCCATCCGGCATGTTTACCACCATTGACTACATTTACCATCAGTCGAGGAAAGTTGGCCGTACGATCTGCAAAAAATGCATCATGCAAGTATTCCCAGCGCTTTTTACCCTGGACAGCTGCTGCAGCCTTTGCCACAGCCATACTGACGGCGAGGATTGCGTTTGCGCCGAGCTTTGCCTTGTTCTCAGTCCCGTCGAGCGCGATCATGTTCTCATCGATCTTTCGCTGATCGAGCACGGACATGCCCTTGAGTGCGGGTGCGATGATCTCATTTACATTGTTGACTGCGGTGATCACTCCTTGACCAAAGTGACGTTTCATATCCCCATCGCGCAGCTCAACTGCCTCATGAGCGCCCGTGGATGCTCCAGAGGGTACCGAAGATCGGAATTGTCGACCATCTTCAAGCGTCAAAAAAACACGAACGGTTGGCTTACCTCGTGAGTCAAGGATCTCGAGCGCGTTGAGGGTGGAGATGGTGGACATATGCAAGCAATTTTAACACAAAGCAGTTTGGTATAATTTGGTGTTTTTAAAAAACACAAATGGGTACCCCAACTATTGAGTTTTTAATACTTGGCTTTAACGGCCAGTCTGTCAGTCTCGCCTGTCTAAAATCAATCGCAACATTTGCGCCTTCCGCAGCGGTGACTTTTCTTGATAACGGATCAGATGAAGAAATGCTCACAATTAAGTCATACATATCCACGTACCCGAGTTGGCGCTATTTGCGGAGCAAAATGAACCTCGGTGTGACAAGAGGCAGAAACCTACTATTATCTCGCAGTACTGGTGACATATTGGTATTTATGGATAACGACGCCCATCTTACTGGTCCAATATCTGATATTTTGATCAACGCAATATTGAATGAACCAAATACAGGAATAATTGGTAAGGAAGGAATACTATTTGACCCAGAACTTAATGATTATCTCTATAGAGGCAATATGAATGTCGATGCTATCCCAGGTTTTTTTCAAGCATTTTCTAGAAAGTTTTATCTCAAGGTAGGTCAATTAGATGAGAGATTCGACCTTTATTGGATGGAGGATATGGACTATTGTCTTGAGGGAAAGAAGAAAGGGTTTACGAATAAGATCATCGAAAATCTTCACATCGAGCATCTTGAGCATATTTCTTCATCATTCTTGGACGAAGAGACGAAAAAACAAAAAATACTCACAAATAGGCAGTTATTTATATCAAAATGGTCTTCACAAATTGATATTTTAGAGATTAATCGAGCTCGCATTAACCATCTTTCTTGCCTGAATTGTGACCAGAAGTGGTCAAGGAAGCAATAACCTATTGATCTTATCTTCATAATCGAGAGACATTACTGTCGCAAAAAACTGAGGACTTCCTGTCTGTTCCCGTTTAGATTCAAAGGAATGTCGATTAAGGTACTTGCCCAGGCTTTTTGCCCCCAAATACCCCTGCGTAAATGCCTTGATGCCGCTGATTTGGTAGATCATATCGCGCACGAGCTCATAATGAGTGCAGGCGGTATAGAGGGTGGGATTTGTATCGGTTACCAAAGAGAGATATTCCGTGAGGAGTTTTCTAATTCGTGGTGAGCTCTCACGATCAGCTTCTTCTTCGATGGCGGTCGCCAGATCAGGACACGCTATCTGCACGAGCTCGATGTCGCTCCCGAGCTTCTTGAGTTCGTGCCCATACGAGTCGGCATTGACAGTCGCAACCGTAGCGAGGAGATAGATCTTTTTTTTACCCGAGGCGATCATGTGTTCGACGGTGGGCCTGATGATGCCGAGGACTTTTCGATCTGGAAAGTGGTGGGGGAGCCATTCTTGCTGGATCCGGGGGAGCACGGTGGTCGCGGTGTTGCACGCGAGCACTACTAGATTGCAATCCTGTGCAAACATAGCCTTCAGTGCATTAGTCGTGAGCACATAGAGCTCCTCAGGTGATTTATTTCCGTAGGGCAGATGAGCATTATCAGCGTAGTATAGATAGCTGTATTGGGGCAAATCATGCATCACCTGGCGGAGGATAGTGGTGCCACCGATACCAGAGTCAAAAAATCCAATTCTCATAGAGTTTGTATCAAATATGAACCACTATAAATATCCAGCTACTTGTTATAATCATCTGTAGATGTTTGTCCTATTATACCTGCTGACATACCTCACCAGACTCTTTGTCGTCGTGCTGAAGCTGTTCGGCAGAAATGGCACCGCACTCCCTGGACTCTGGGTCGAGCGATACATGCCTTCACTCATCAAATACTACGCAAAGCAGTACAAAAAAGTCATTCTGATCACGGGGACAAATGGCAAAACCACCACCCAGCATGCATTGGCTAGTATCTTGCACGATGCAAAGATACCTTTTGTCAGTAATGCGAGTGGCTCAAACATGCTGAGGGGTATCGCAGCCACCCTGCTCTTGGCAGGTCCGCAGAGTGGCAAGAAGGCAGTTTTTTTGTGTGAAGTGGAGGAGGGCACCATGCCCCGACTCACCAAACAAGTGCGCGCAGACATCATCGTGATAACCAATCTCTACAGGGACCAACTGGATGCCTATGGCGAGCTCCACACGACAGCCCGATACATCAACGAGGCGTGTAAACAGAGTCCCCATGCGAAGCTGGTGGTAAATGGGGATGACCCCCAATTAGTCGCCTTAATCAAAGACCTCACTCATCATCTTGTGACGTATGGTGTTGCGACTGAGTATCGCAATACTTTTGCGTATGAGGGAGAGTCGCAAGACTCAAAAAAACAAGTGCATGCGAACAAAATCCACATAAAATCTGACCTTAGCTCGCTCATTGATATAGCCGACCAGATTGAGGGAAAAAATGTACGCCAGGAACAGATCAAATTTCAACCACCAGGCATATACAACGTATACAACGCACTGGCTGCATATACAGTCGGGAGGCTCTTGGGGATAGATTCTGCAAATCTTGCTAGTTCCATCCAGACAGTCACTGCACCTTTTGGGAGGGGAGAAAAAATCCAGGTACTCACTCAAGGTCATGTCGTGACATTTCACATTTTTTTGGTAAAAAATCCCGCTGGATTTGGTCAGGTTTGGCAACTCCTCCAACAAGTGCCAGATGCACGGTTGATAGTCGGATTAAATGACCAAATCGCTGATGGGAGGGATGTGAGCTGGATATGGGATATTGATCTCGAACGATATTACACCAAAACATCGACCATCCAGTCCCTGCTTTTTACCGGACGCCGTGCTGCAGATATGGCGCTTCGCTTCAAATATGCTGATATCACCACTAAAGATACGATGATTGATCCTGATATTGGGAAAACCATAGATCGTGTGATTGCAGAAAGTACAGAGTCACGTCAATATACAGTTCTCGCGACCTACACTGCCATGAATCACATGAGACATGTGCTGTCGGAGTACAGTCCTATCACTTCATATTCTTCTACATGAAACTCACCCTCATCCATCTATTCCCCAAACTCATGAACATCTATGGAGATAAGGGCAATATGACTGCCCTTCGCAAGCGTTGCGAGTGGCGTGGCATAGAGTTAGAGGTCCTTGCGGTACATGATGAGCGTGATTTTGAGCTCATTTCCAGGGGGGACCTCTTCTTTTTTGGAGGGGGTCAGGATCGTGATCAGATGCGCGTGTGGGAGCTGGTCGAAAAGTCCAACAACAAGCTAACCCAGCTCATCAAAGAGCGTGTAGATAGAGGAGCGGTGTTTCTTTTGATCTGTGGAGGGTATCAACTCCTTGGAAACTCATTTCTTGATGCGGGTGGACATCTCATACCTGGATTGGGGATACTCGATATAGTCACTATTGCGCCCGGTCCTCATGTCAAACATCGCTGCATAGGCAATATCGTGATTGAGACCAGACTCCCTATAGAGCCCCAAACGCTTGTGGGATTTGAAAACCATGGAGGACAGACAAAGCTTGGTGAGGGACTTGCACCGTTGGGCAACGTACTCAAAGGATACGGTGATAATGTCACCGATGGAGTCGAGGGATGCATCTATAAAAATGTCTTTGGGTGTTATATGCATGGCGCACTTCTGCCCAAAAACCCCCACTTTGCAGACTATCTCATCAAACTCGCGCTCGCCCGCAACTATCCAGACGAAAAAGTAGCACTCAAACAGCTTGATGACTCGCTCGAAATGAGTGCACATGCATATACCAAAAAACTGATAGTATAATGTTTGTGATATGTCAGAACGATCACGCTCAATCATCCTCATCCTCCTCATATTACTGGCCATAGGATTTATTTTCTACACGAGGTCTGGCTACCAGTCAAACTTTATTGACACCCTTCGCTAGCCTCATGTTTATTGATACTCACTGCCATCTAAACTTTCGGGCCTTTACGGGTGGTGACGAAAAGATTGCACGGCGGGCACAAGAGTGTGGCGTATCTAGGATAGTGATACCTGGAACAGACATAGATACCTCGCAGATGGCGATTGAGATCGCTGGTAGGAACCCGGTCTGTTATGCGGCAGTGGGACTCCACCCTCATCATATCCAAAAATATATTAGTTCAATTGAGGCTCTAGAAAAAGATATTTTGACTATAGAGTCTCTCACCTCGCACGAGAAAGTAGTAGCTGTTGGAGAGATAGGATTAGATAGACATGTATATCGCACATCAAAATACGGACCCGAAATCGAAGTTTCTGAGGAATACTTTGGTATACAGCTCATTGCCCTCAAGATGCAGGTTGAGCTTGCACTTCATACTCAAAAATCAGTAATACTCCACAATCGTGAAAGTGCCACTGACCTGATCAGGTTCATCATGAATGACCTAACTCCTACACAAAGGGGCGCACTACAAGGCAAAGTGGTGTTTCACTGTTGTGAACCTGATATAAAGCTCCTTGAAGTCGCGCGCACGCTCGGATTTTATATTGGTGTTGATGGAGATGTAACTTTTGATACCCTCAAAAGGGATTTTATTTCGAAAGTACCTCTTTCGATGCTAGTTCTGGAAACGGATGCGCCCTACATACTTCCCGAACCCATGAAATCAGAAAAAAAGTACCCAAATCTTCCTGCATATATTCCCCTTATTGCCCAGGCTGTTGCTGAGTTAAAACAAGTTTCTATCGCAGAGGTTGCCGATCAAACCACCAAAAATGCCATCAATCTATATCAGCTACCAAAATAGAAAGGTAAAAACGACTGCAAATACAAAACCAATTGAATATTCATCAAAATACCACCCCAGTACACCACCAAGAACGAAGATGCTCCCCATTATCCAGGTATCAAACTCTTTGCTGATGCCGACGGCAAAATGAATGACCATGATAAAGAGTAAGCTTGCAGCGACGTAGAGGAGAAGGGGGTCCATAAGATTATCCAATCAGTGTACTCCATGCCTCGGTGAATGCCACCTGACTAAATTCAGATGCGCGAGCTGCGGCTTCAGCTCCTTTTCGATCACGCTGATCATCGTCATTTTGACTTGCGGTGATAGCTTTTGATATGGTCGCTACATCACTAGGGTCAACATAGAGGCATCCTTTCCCTTGGGCGATTTCATGAAAAATCGGTATGTTTGTCAGCAGCGAAGGTGTTCCCAATATCCCTGCTTCAACATATGAAAATCCGAATCCCTCATCTCGTGAAAGTAGCACATTGTATCGCGCATGTCTGTAAAGTTGTGCAAGGTCCGCATCAGACACTTTTCCTGCAAGGATGATTTGTTTTGATCCCTCAACCACCCCCATGAACTCTTTCAACTCTGCCTGCCAAGGGTGAGTGAGCTCTTTCTCATTGGCAATAAATGATTTCCCTACACAAACCAAAGTTGCTGATGTTTTTAAAAATGCCTTTGCCATAGTCACGATATTTTTGTTCCAGTTCACATCGCCCACATAGATGTAGTACGATCTCTTTTGTATGTGTAGTGAATCAAAGATCGGTGATTCTTCAGCCAGGCTTTCCTTCAATGACATGCTCGCGTATGAATATATCACCCTGATCTTTTCCAAATCTATACCGCATATGTTTGATATATCTCTCCGGGACACATGACTCACGGTGACGATCATAGGCAGCCGTCTCACCAATAGGGTATTGATCTTTGCTCGGATGAACCCTCGTATTCCGAGAGGAAAGAATTCTGGATATTTGAGAGGTATAACATCATGAATCACCGCAATTTGTTTTATGCGAGTACCAAAGATATTCCAGCATATGCGACCGATAAGATCGAGAAATGGCTCTATACAACGAGAGCCGGCGGGCAAGGATGTAGCATCTGAAATCGAGACAAGGGAGGGAATAGATTCTTTCAATAGACTAACATAGCGACCGATGCCGCGCGAAGTGGATCCTTGCGAGCTAGACTCGAGGACGTATACAGGTTTCATGCCACTATTATACGATCATTCTGTATCTTGGAGGCGTGACCTGATGATTGATATATCCAACTTGATTTGTGTTATGAGCGCTTCGGTGGTGTCAAACTTTAGCACTTCTCGTATTTTACTCTGGAGAGCTATCTCGATAGATTTGGGATTATAGGTCACTATGCTTTGAGGCTCTGTATCTATGATATTTACCTCGAGTGTGACATCATCTTCATCAAAAGTTGGCTTCATTCCAAAATGGATAGCCGCAGGATACCACATCTTTTTGTTGGTGGCGGTCTCGACGAGTCCAATTTTCCCCGCATAGATACCATGCTTATATTCAAAATCTGAAGGTACAAAGAGATTAATCGTTGGGACTCCCATTTTTGAACCACGCTTGTGCCCATTTACCTGGTGTGTGATGAACGTTTTCATGGGATCTGAGGTGCTCTATTGGTATCGACTACTTTGTATATGCAAAGTATGAGGAGCGCTGCAGCGACATATTGAGACAAGGACAAAACGACATGGTTGATTTGAGTATCAATGAGAAGCCCAGTGATCGGATACGCAAGCTCCAAGATACAGGAAATATGTGCTGGCACGCGCTGCAAGCCCTTGTAATAGATCAAAAGCGCCATCATCCCCGTGCTGCAGGCGATAAATACGAGGGTGCCTAGCTGAGGTAGGGTAATTTGTAGGAGCTGAGATTGTTGGCCGAACAAGAAAACCGTAGCAAGTGCAAAGATGGTGGTGGTAGAAAAGCGCATAAAAGTTGCAGGCAAGAGGCTCTTTTTCTTGAGCAGCTGGATGGAAAATACGGTTGATGAACCCCAGGCAATGGCAGCAATGAGCGCAAACATTGCCGCAGCAACATACGAGCTATTTGTATCAATATTTACGCGTCCTCCAGGAAATGTCATAAAATATCCCGCAATCACCGCAGTAGTCGCCCAAAACCAGAATTGTTTTTTTGGGCGCTCACCAAGCACGACCCATGCAGAAGTAATAGTAAAAATAGGCTGCAGTTTTTGTATTAAAAATACGATACTGAGAGGTATAAAGTGTACCCGTGCAAGAGCAGCAGTGATCGCAAGTGTTCCGATCAGTCCTGAAAGGAGGGATATGACCATGACCAACGCCGCAGTATTGCCCTGTTGTTGCTTTTTGTACGGCGCCTGTTTACTCAGGAGCAGCGGGACCGAAAGTATCAAAAACCCTATGCAGTGCTCCCAAAACACGATAATCGCAGGTGGGAGTGAGTATAGACTGCTTCGAAGTTGTCCATCTACCCCCCATAAGACAGCGGCGATGACGATATATAGATAATGCATAGAGTTGGAGGATTATAACAGCGGATTAGATTGATGCAGGGGGAGAACCAATGGTTATTCCGGTTCAGCAGAGCCTTCCAATATCAAGCCCTTGAGCTCTGGGTGCTTTTTATACAGTATTTTGAGCGTATTTCTGAGGTGTTGTGCATATCGATAGTGAGAACCAGTCCCGGTTCGAAGCTCAGCTTCATAGAGGTATTTATCCAGCGTGGTGACATGCTCAAATTGCATTGTGTGACCCAAAAGGGTGAAATACACATGCCGAGGATCTTCTTTTTGTATCATAGCGTCCACCTTTTTTACGAGCGAGTGTGGGTAGCGACATAGTGTATCAAGTGCAGTGACGGATTTGCGATCGGGAGCTTGGTCTTGGGCACCATAAAAGTCATTTGGTTTAAATGAGGTGAGTTTGTTGCCAGTCCGATGACGATTTAAGTCCCTGAGTTCAGCAAATGCGATCTTCTTCCATCCAAAACGCACCAAAGTCTGACGGATATCTGCAGCAAAAATCGAGTACCTATTTGCACGATTTTTTGCAGATGCACCCAAACTTTTTTTCTGCTTTTCAAATAAGTCTAGATACGCACCATCACCAGGATAACTTGTTGATTTGAGGCTCTTTAGAGCCTCGAAGTCTAATCGATACATGTATATTGTATCTACTTTTGCATTTGCGTGTTTAGTGAGTCGGGGAGTAATCAAGTCTAGTTCTAGTTTCAACTTTTTACCGATCTGCTGAAGCTCGACGAGAGGATGGGAGAGTAGTAAAGAGATGAGATCAACCCAGCTACGTGCTGACATCAGCATCATCAAGTTTGTTTTGGCACACGCTGGGAGAAAAACTCGCGCGCGGTCAAATGCAAAGTTTCTACGCATTCGCTCAAACCTTTTTTGGCCCTTTTCACTCATGTCCGCTATGACAGATGCGGGGATTTGCATGATTGAGGGGTCTTTGATTGTTAGTTTGGTCCACAGGTCGAGTGCTTTTTGATAGAGCGCAAACGATTTCTCCACATGTGATTTGTAGATAGGCGATGATATGCCTGTGACTGAGGCAGGAACGACCTTATTAACCTTGATATAGCGGGTAGATGACTCTTGACCTGAGGCTGTAGGGCACTGACTCCAGAGATAGAATGCTGCGTATAGAGACACATCGTCGATAAACATCGCAACAGGCGCCATATCAGCTATTGAAGCATGGCCGTAGTCGACCATACGAAAAATAGTATCTACAGCTTTATCAGTATTTGTCCAGTCAATCTTCTGCACTATAGATTCAAGACCTTCGTTGTTTCGAGAGTACCGCGCGCCTGTTGAGGCGAGAAGTTCAGGAGTAAGTGCAACTCTGCCCTTCTGTTTTGCTGCTTCTGTAGGTAGAATACAAACTGTTTGAACTCGCATAATCGTGTGCGCATTATAGGCAGATGCTTACCCGCGTGCCAATACATCTATGAGCATCTATACATATCAACTGCCTCCTGAGCTGGTGGCCCTTTCACCTGCCGAGCCACGAGATTCGTCACGCATATTAGTTTATGACACGAAGCGTGACAAAGTTTCAATTGATTATTTCTACCATATCCACCACTACATTCCAGATCATTCGTTGCTCGTGCTCAATCAAACCTATGTGAAACCTACCAGAATCACGTTATACAAACAAACGGGAGGAAAAGTGGTCTGTTTGTTGTTGCTCAATGAGGACTCTGGCATATCAAACAACATCAAAGTGATGGTGGATAGAAAACTAGCCCAAGGAGATATGTTGTACTCCGACGTGTACCTCAAACAAATCTTTGGCACCGCACAAGAACACATCGAGGGGTCAATTTTCTTGATTCAGTTAGCTCTGAGCCCAGCCGAACTTGATACGTTACTTGATGTTCAGGGCAAGACCCCCATCCCTCCGTATCTATTAGGTTCACCACTTGACGAAAAACATCTCAGGAGCAGATACCAAGCGATTTTTGCTGAAAGATCGACCGATTTGCCATTTGAAGGTGCCTCAATTGCTGCACCCACCGCGAGTCTGCATTTTACTGAACGCGTATTTAAATCTCTGAGTAAGAAAAACATTCTCCCCGTCTCAGTTCGATTAGATGTGGGCATGGGCACATTTGCACCATTACAACAATCGCACATTGACTCTGGAAAACTACACGTTGAGAGGTTTCAAATCACTGAGCCAAGCTCAAACATATTGAAAAAGGCCATGAACATCAATCAAAACATCATTGGAGTTGGCACTACTGCTATTCGTGCCATGGAGTCATGGGTATCCCAGGGGCAAAAAACGGGGATAGATACGACAAGCATATTTATAAAACCAGGGTACCAGTTTCAGTGTGCTACCGGCATGATCACTAACTTCCATATTCAAGAATCATCACTCATGATGCTGGTGCAAGCATTTCTGGAGCATAAAAGAGCCTCAAAGAACATAGCTTCTCTATATGACATTGCAATAAAACAGAAATTCCGCTTTTATAGCTTTGGAGATGCGATGGTTATCGTATAGCAGATTGCTGTGCCATCAGTTGGCTCTTTTGACGATTGATCTTTTTGCTTAATATATACGAACTCCAGGCCGTCACTACGTAGTCGGTGATATTTGGTATCATCGTGTCCACTTTGTTTGGAACCAAGGGGTTGTCTTTTGTGTCACAAGGGATGATCACGACCGTATTTGGAACATTCTTTTTGATGAGTTTGCCAAAAGCACTTAGTTGGGCGAGTGAGGTGCCATACGTATCGCCAAGCAAAAATACTAGTTCCCAGGGTATGGGATCTAGCATCGAGTCGCCTTTTACCACAAGTTCACTGCAGTCAGCTTGTGCGCCATAATTTGGATGCGAACGTTTTGATTGAGGATCGAACATGATTTCAGCAAATGTATTACACATATCCTCGCGTCGTGAGCCCAGATAGAACACACGATCGGTCATTTCCATGTAGAGTTGCGCAATCTCATTTAGATTGCTGCCACTCGATATGAGATTTTTAAAAAAGTCATGCCCTCTTGTTTCGACTATGTATTTATGTAGAGCCTCATATATCCTCAGTGAGCCTTTATTTCTACTCTGTCCAGAGGTGTTCATCCAATCGTCTTTTAGAGTGATGCGCTTGATATCTCCGCGCATTCCCGTGAAGTAGACTGCACACGCAGTCAAACTTTCAGCAACCGAGGTTGCTGGAATAGCGTACATCCTGGCGTGGTTTGCTGTCGCATAGGTGACTAAGTTATCAAAAGTTATGACTGGCACGCAGGCGCCTATGCCATATTTTGATATCCATTCGACCATCTGTGGATTT
Source organism: uncultured Gammaproteobacteria bacterium (assembly GCA_964620925.1). Classification (GTDB taxonomy): domain Bacteria; phylum Patescibacteriota; class Microgenomatia; order UBA1406; family GWC2-37-13; genus JAGOLU01. The sequence goes on from CAZUKL010000004.1 coordinate 22,362, forward strand.
GTTGATTGTGCATGCTTTTCTTGAGCCAGACTCAAATACCCACTCGATCGACGCATGACAGAAACTGGCCCGCCCCTACTAATATCAAAATAATATGTTTTTGGGTGGTGACCAAGCAACATCTCGTCAATTGCTGGACACGAATAAAAATAAGGCGGTATATGTGAAGCAAGCGCTGGGTTACGCGCTAGGGCTTCATAACTTGCCTTTAAAGGTATGTTTAGATATGTTGCAAAGAGCGGACCCATTTCAGAACCGCTAATCTGGTCCTCAAAGATACGCTCAAATTCTTCGATGTCATCCTCGTCCGTTTGCGAGATGATCAGATCATCATCTGTCACCCGTGTTTTTTTGAGCACACGAGTAAAAACAGACTTCTCAATCTTTGCAGATTTATGTATGACATCAAGATACGAATAGGCTTTCATAGTGCATTTTTCTAAAAATGGAAGTATATAATACACCAATTAAATTAAATATGATTTCACCAGTAATGACTCCCTTTTATAAAAACACCTATCGATCAAAGAAGCCAGGCAGTAGAGCAAAAACTGGAGTTATCACCACAGCCCATGGCATCGTACAGACGCCTGCGTTCGTACCTGTTGCCACAAAAGGCACTCTCAAGGGATTGTCTCCTGTGCAGATTGACTCCGTGCACTCACAACTTTCATTTGTAAACACCTATCATCTCGTGACCCATCCTGGTCACGAGATCGTGAAGACAGCGGGTGGAATTCACACCTATTCGGGTATGCAGCGTACCCTGATGAGCGACTCGGGAGGATTTCAAGTATTTTCACTTGCAAAGCAGAGTAGGAAAGCGTCAGTGCGTGGTGATGAGGACCCTATGTTGGTCAAAATATCCGATTCGGGAGTGCAGTTTCGCTCTCTTTTTGATGGTCAGCTTATCGAATTCTCCCCCGAAAAATCGATGCAGTACCAAATCGATATTGGAGCTGATATACATATGGCTTTTGACGAGTGTACGTACAACGGAGCCACTCACGAGCACACCGCTGATTCGATGCATCGAACGCACCGTTGGCTTGATCGGTGCATAGACTACCGCAAAAACCACACGCACCCCACGTACCAGCAGTTTCTTTATGGCATCATACAAGGCGGATGTTTTGAAGATCTTCGTATCGCATCTGCGCAGCATATTTCCCGTTGCTCGGTAGATGGAGTTGCTATTGGGGGAGTAAGTGTGGGTGAGTCAAAGCTGCAGATGAGAGATCAAGTGCGGTGGGTCTCTCCCTACCTACCTGAGGAAAAACCAGTACATTTATTGGGGGTGGGGCACCTCGACGACATACTCGACTTGGTAGCGTATGGGATTGACACGTTTGATTGTGTGGAACCCTCTCGTTTAGCACGTATGGGCATCCTATTGATGATAGAGAATTTGGATGTGCCACTCTCTCAGCTCAAATGGAGTGAGTTGGACATCACCAAAAATGGACTCAAAAATGACTTTACAATCATGGCGATTCCACCAGCAATTCTTGGCATCCAACCGACTTATTCATATGTACACCATCTATTTAAGCAACGCGAGTTGTTGGGCTATACCATAGCCACCATTCACAATCTCCTTGCTATGGAGTACTTGATGAAACGCATCAGACGAGCGATAGAGGAGAATGAAATTTAAGAAGATTGAGCTTGTGCTTACTCTGCCACTACGGACTCTAGAAAGAGCCTCGAGATGTCTTCATCCGCTTTGATATACACATGGAGGTAAGTGGGTAAAGCTTCCACCCTTTTATATCCTGACTTAATAAGCTCAGCACTTATGGTCGATTGAGGATCGATACAGGTGATCTGGGCTGATCCGGTGGCCACATTTGGTATCAGATAGCTGATGCCACAATCTCTACTAGTCACTCTGGAAAGGGACGGAATAAGATATGGTCGGGGACTGGGGGTGAGGGAGAGTTTTGCTTGCAAAGCCAGGATATACTCGTTTGTCGTATTTATTTTCTGTATATTGATACCATATCTGACTGAGACCAACACTACACAGATGAGGGCCAAAATGGCTATGAAAAGGTACGAAAATCGATTTTTAGTTGAGTTCATATGGTCGATTATAGTTGACAGTTTGGCAAACTATTGATATGATTTCCTAATCCACGGTCTGCATATAGCTTTTGAGCTATTCTTTACGAATCACGTACTTGATTTCATACTTTTCTCAAAGTTACACCATTTTTGCACGCCAACGCGAGTGTTTTCCACAAGATAATAGTTCTCGATAGCTAACAAGATTTGTTCCAAGCAGCCCCTTTTGATTAGCCCATTCTTAATTACTTAATTCATCTCCTATGTCTCTATTACAAAAAAGCCCTTCTTCCCCTTCTTCTTTGAATGTCGATAACATTCTCGACACGCTTGAATTTGCTCCAGTTCCTGGTGAAATGCCTAAAAAATCTATTGAAACTCCTCCTGAGCAAAAAATCGAGCAACCAGCTGTAAAACCACCTGCCCCAGCTGTTGCAGTTGATCCAGCTCTTTCTGAAAAAGTGCCCGAAGAGCAAACTGAGGAGCCCTACAATAGACTAGAAGAAGATCTGAAAGTCAGCTATGACGCAAAAGGCATCCTAGAAATCACCCCTGCCGGATATGGTTTTTTGAGGGCAGATTACGATGTAAACTCAGCAAATGATATATATATTTCTCCCTCTCAGATCAAGCGCTTCTGGCTTCGCCGAGGCGATGTGGTTGAGGGTCTTGCTCGCGCACCAAAAAATGGCGAGCGATACCACAGTTTATTGTTGGTCCAAAAGATAAATAACAAAGCCATGACCGAGGTAGAAAGTCAAAATCGTCCACAGTTTGATGCACTCACTTCCATCCATCCCAACCGTCAAATCAGACTCGAATATAAACAGGACGTACTCAGCAATCGCATCATAGACATGGTTGCGCCGATTGGATTTGGCCAACGTGCTCTCATCGTCTCTCAGCCAAAAGCAGGAAAGACTACTTTTCTCCGAGAGATAGCCCAAGGTATCGCAGCAAATCACCCTGATGCAGTTCTTATGGCCATTTTGATTGGAGAAAGACCAGAAGAAGTCACCGAGATAAAGCGCTTTATCAAAGGTGAAGTCGCCGCATCTCATTTTGACGAACCTCCACGCAAGCAGGTTCAAGTTGCGAACCTGGCGCTTGATCGCGCTCGCCGCTTGGTCGAAATGGGCAAGGACGTGGTAATACTCCTTGATTCCATCACCCGTCTTGCGCGCGCATACAACATGGCAGGTCCCATGCCAGATGAATCAGCTCCTCGCGAACAAGGATACGGACGCCAAGACAACAGATTTGGACGTCAAAGAGGAGGTTCTGGTCGTGGATATGAAGACCGTCAACCCTCATATTCTCAGTCTAATCGTGGCTCTATGTCTGGCGGCATGAATCAATCGGCCATGTTCCCCGCAAAAAAGTTCCTTGGAGCGGCACGGAACTGCGAAGAGGGAGGATCATTGACTATCATCGGCACCGCACTGGTGGGGACTGAAAGTCGCATGGATGACCTGATCTACGAAGAGTTTAAAGGCACAGGTAACATGGAAATACACCTAGACAGAAACTTTGCTGAAAAGCGCATTTTTCCTGCTATTGATATATTGAAATCAGGCACACGCAAAGAGGAGTTACTCTTTGATGAAGTCACCTATAAGCGGATTATCACCTTGCGTCGCATGATAGCCCTTCTCACCCCAGAAGAAGCACTCATTAGTCTGACTGACAAGCTTTCAAAAACAAAGCAAAACAAGGATTTCCTGGATCAACTCGCTAGATGATGGTATGATATACGAGGTTATACCTTCTATGGTTACACAACCTCGTCCTATCACCATCACTGGAGACCAGATATCAAAGCGCATCAACCGCATTATCGGCCAGCTCAAAGGCATACAAAAGATGTCTGATGCAGGACGCGACTGCAATGAAATCATCCAACAAGTGTCTGCAGTGAAGCATGCTATTGATAGTCTCACTGAAGAAGTAGTGATGAAGGATATCATCGTCTACATCCCCCCCATCAAACAAAAGGAAATATTAGAAATGGTTCATCGTGCCATATCACTTTGACACTTCAAATTTTATGTCAACTCTTCATGCTGGTGGCCAGAAAGTAGTCATCATTGGCGGAGGACCCGCAGGGCTTGCCGCAGCCATTTATCTCGCTCGCGCACAGCTTGCTCCTCTTGTCTTTGCTGGCTCGCCTCCTGGCGGTCAACTCACTCTCACCACCGAAGTTGAGAACTATCCCGGCGTCCCATCCAAATTAGGTCCTGAGCTCATCGACACGATGCGTACGCAGGCCGAATCATTTGGTGCAAAGATCATCAATACAAACGTAACCAAAGTGACTGTCGTCGGGGAGCAAGTTCACCTGGAGTCCGAACACGAGAACGAGTATAAAACGGTGGAGACAAAATCCCTGCTTATTGCTACAGGTGCAAAGGCCTTGTGGTTGGATATACCTAATGAAGCCAGGCTTCGAGGAAAAGGAGTGAGCGCCTGCGCCACCTGTGATGGCTTCTTTTTTAGAAATAAAACCGTGGTAGTAGCTGGAGGAGGAGATACTGCTATAGAGGAGGCGGTACATCTTACAAAATATGCCTCAAAGGTATATCTCGTGCACAGACGAGATGCACTTCGAGCTAGTAAGATCATGCAGGCTCGCCTGTTTGCAAACGAAAAAATCGAGGTTATTCTCAATTCACAGATAGTAGAAGTTCTAGGCGATCAGAAGGTAGAGGGGATTCGTATCATGCAGACGATATCAAATACACCAACCTCTAAAGATATAGTCACCCAAGGACTTTTTGTTGCCATTGGCCATAAACCAGACACAGAACTTTATGCAGACCTGGTGAAGCGCGATGCGGCAGGATACATCTTGACGTTCCAATCCATTGCACAACAATACCTGCAGGGGATCATACAATTAACCCCAGAAGAGGTACAAGCTATGCGTTCTGACGTTGTATTTTTCTCACAGACGAGCCAGACAGGGATTTTTAGCGCTGGTGACTGTGTAGATAGGTGGTACAGACAGGCTGCAACTGCAGCCGGAATGGGAGTGGCAGCATCTTTGGATATTGAGCGCTACCTACAAGGATAAATCGCCATAAGGAAATACAAATTTACTTCGTTCCATGTCGTCACAGTCAGACTTTTTACTTTTTCTAAAAGGATATGCGCTCTCTCGTGGAGAGTATCTTTTGAGTGGTTTGATTTCTGGAAAGAAAGCTCTCACTTCATTTTTGCTAAATAACCGTGGCAAATACTCCTCGCATTTTATAAATACTTCATTTCTTTTTTTGCTGAGTTTCGTGCTTATAAGCGCGCCAGTCATCGCAGAAAACTATCACCTCAAGGAAGGATCATTAGGTGATGAGTCATACTTTCAATCATCAAGTCAAAGCGAAATCACTCTCAGTGATGAGGAGATATCTGTCAACACGTTGCGCACAAATTCAGACCGCGACAAGGTGACGATTTACTCTACCGTGAAGGGCGACACTCTCAAGTCGATAGCTGAAAAATTCTCAATAAGTGAGAAGTCCATCACCTGGGCAAACCCAGGCACTGGTGAGTCACCACCTGCGGGCACACGACTTCGCATAGCACCAATAACCGGAATAATTCATACCGTAGTCGCAGGTGACAATATATATGTACTTGCAAAAAAGTACCAAGTCAATCCACAAAAAATAGTCAACTTTCCATACAATGAGTTTAAAGATGAATCATTTACACTAATTGCAGGAACTGAACTAATGATACCTGGGGGGAGTATCATAGAACCAAAAGCCCCAGTTATCAGCGAAGCATATAACTTTGCACAAGTTGTCGCTGGAGTGCGTGGTTCATCGAGCTTTATCTGGCCGACCAATGGGGTCATCACCCAGTACCCTGCCTCATATCACATGGCACTCGATATAGCCAATGGCAACAGTCCACCCGTGATCGCTGCCGATTCTGGCACCATCATATTTTCCGGATGCTTCTCGTGGGGTTATGGATGTCATATCATCATAGACCATAACAACGGATACAGATCCTTGTACGGGCATCTTCAGAGAAGAGATGTAGAGCAAGGCAATGCAGTTTCTCAAGGCCAACAGATCGGGCAAATGGGTTCAACTGGCAGATCAACAGGTACTCACTTGCACTTTGAGATCCGACAGGGTAGCACATTACTAAATCCGCAAAGTTTCCTCAAATAGCGTATGAACGCTCCCGCATACCACCTACCACGAATGGCACTAATACTTGGCATCGTTATAGTTTTCCTCTTGCTTCTAAATGTAGGAGTCACTGTCTATTTTAGCTATTTTAGTCAAAATCCCTCAAAACAGCGATATTCCCCCACTGGCCCTGTTCAAAATATGATTGAGAACATCACCTTCCAATTTAATTCAAAAAACGACGAGCACAAAGTTCTTCTAAAACTATTGGATACACAACAAGAAGGTGATTTTTTCAAAGCTAATTATTTCGTAGTTTCTTCATTTGGGAGTGCCAGTGCATCCCTTGAACAGCTGCATGCGGTTCTAGATCCGGTAAATCAATTTGAGATGAGGCTGCAATCCAACAGTAATACCAGAATAAGCGTCTGCGAACAAGGTCAACAAAAATGCCGCATTATGTCGAAGCACAAGATCTCAGGAAAGCCGGTTGCAGCTCAAGTACAACTCTTTGCTCAACAGCTAAAAATAAGGGTAGAGGAGACATTTGGCTCTCTCAAAGAAGGTATTTATGAATCAGATCCTCTTCTGCTCAGATTTGATTAGCAGGACTCGAGTCAGGAATCTATTGGAAATACCGTTGTTTGTGATACAATATCGCGATGCAACCCTCGTTTAATGCGCTCAAGTTGTCAACTGGCAGGCAGTTTTTTGATGAAATCCAAAAGGTTTCATGGCCCACCAGACAGGAAACTATTCGCCTTACACTTGTCGTCGTTGCGGTAAGTCTCTTTGTGGGTCTGTACGTAGGTATACTGGATTTGGGGCTTACACGCATATTAGGTTTTTTAACAAAGTAATTTCAATATTATCATGGTCGACGTCAAAGCAAATAATTCAAACACAGAACTAGTTCAAAGCACCGCGCGTTGGTATGTCATCCATACTCAGACTGGTCATGAAGAGAGAGTGAAGAAAAACCTCCAACAGCGTGTTGAATCACTTGGAGTTGGAGACAAAATTTTCAATGTTATCGTCCCCACACGAGAGACGATGGTTGTAAAGCGAGGCAAAAAGTCGAAGCAGCTCGAACGCGTTTTCCCTGGTTACATTCTCGTTCAGATGTCTCTCGATGACCAAACATGGCTTGTGGTTCGTACCACAGAAGGCGTAACTGGCTTTATTGGAGTTGGACAGAAACCAACCCCTATCTCACAAAAGGAAGTTGAAGCAATCATGAAGTTCGTATCTCAAGAACAACCAAAGTTCAAAGCAAACTTTAGCCTTGGTGAAGCTGTTAAGATCATCGATGGACCCTTTTCAGATTTTCTTGGATCTGTACAATCGATCAATGAGGACGCAGGCAAACTCACCGTACTGGTATCTATATTTGACCGAGAGACTCCTCTTGAACTGGACCTTCTCCAAGTAAACAAAATCTAATACTTAATCAAATCATCCTATGGCAAAAAAGCTAAAGACTCTCATCAAACTAAACCTTCCTGCTGGAGAAGCAACTCCTGCTCCACCCGTTGGACCTGCTCTGGGAGGACATGGTGTGCCCATTATGGAGTTCATCAAGGAATATAACGCGAGAACTGCAAAGCTAAAAGGAAATATCATCCCCGCAGTGATCTCAGTATTTGATGATAGATCATTTACTTTTATCACCAAGCTACCTCCAGTCGCTGCGATGATTAAAAAGATGCTTTCTCTCAAGTCAGGCTCTGGAAAGCCCAACACTGAAAAAGTCGGCAAAATGACCATGGCTCAAGTACAGCAAATTGCCAAAGAAAAGCTAGCCGACTTGAACACCGCCGATATTGACGCTGCCTCAAAGATAGTTGCTGGCACTGCGCGCAGTATGGGTATCGATGTTGTCTGATGGTGAACAAATTTTATTTCTTACACATATTCGTATGACGACCAAAGCAAAACTAACCCCAGCCCAAATCGCTGAAAATGAAGTTGCAAAGCGGATTGATCCAGAAGAGGTCAAAATACAAGACAGCTCTAATCTCCAAGCTCAGCCAGCCGTGGCTCCAGCTGTGAAGTCAGCGAAAAAGCCCAAAAAGGTACGCAAAATTGGGAAAAACTATTCAAATGCGTCAAAAAAGCTAAAAGAATTTAAGAAGATTCTACTCCCGCTTTCTGAAGCAGTAAAACAACTCAAACTTGCATCATTTGTGAAGTTTGATGAATCTTTGGAGCTCCACATAAACACAAGTGAAGTTGGTGTAAAGGGTGAAGCGTCACTCCCATTTTCAAATGGCAAACAAGTAAAAGTTGCAGTTGCAGACGACTCCCTCATTGAGAAGCTTGAAAAAGGACTGATTGATTTTGATGTTCTGGTAACATCACCTGCAATGATGCCAAAATTGACCAAATTTGCCAAGCTCCTTGGACCTCGTGGGCTCATGCCTAGTCCAAAGGCAGGGACCATTGGACTCAATCCTCAGGACCTTATAGCGAAATTTACTGGAAATACGCTGAGATACAAGACGGAGAGCAAAACTCCTATTGTCCATGTGCTTATTGGCAAGAAATCAAACCCTGATACTGAGCTCATAGCCAATATCGAGTCTATATTGCGCTCATTTGCACCCCAGACAATAAAATCAGCTTACATCTGCACCACCATGTCACCATCCCTCAGGATTGTGGTATAACTAGTGCATGATCCACAACGTAGGCATTGACCACGAGAGTCAATCATACTGGGACTATCTTTCTGCAAATCAAAAGGACCTCATTCGCGAAGGAGGATATTTGTATCAGGAGGTGTTTGCAGACTCAAAGTATGCCTTCAGTGACTACTCATTTATCGTCTTCCCATTTGCAAAGTGCCTAGAGGGTTTTTTAAAGAAAACATTTTATGATATCGGCTTTCTTTCAAATCACGACTACGAGTCAAATCACCTAAGACTTGGAAAATTACTCTCCCCAGAGTATTATCCAGTAAGTGGCAAAAAAACGATATATCAGCTTATAGTTGAAAGGTACTCAGGAGAACTAGCAGTAGAAGTATGGGATGTATGGAAGAAGTGCAGAAATGAAGTATTTCACTACTTTCCCCACAACGAAAAAAAGGTTACTCTCGCAGAATCCAAGCAAATGATTGATGAAATACTAGGCGTCATGACAAAGCTAGTATCCGCGACATCCAGAGAACATTTAAAGCCTCACAAGAGTACACCACAGCTAATCACTGTATTAGCAAGCAGAAATCATCAGTGATAAATTGAGCTCAATTAGAGACACGAAAAAGACAGAGTGTTTGCTAGCTAAGGATTGAAAAGCAATCTGATGTTCAAATAATATATACTAAACAAAATAAAAGAGCTGTTGAGCAGCCATAAGTTAAGAATCAGAAGCAGAATGAAGGGTGAAAATATAAGAAATAAATATTTGAAAAAAAATTAGATATCTTTGAGAATACAAATAAAGAATAAAACCTAGTAATTCGTACTATAAGAAAAAGAAGAAAAAACTAGCGAAAAAGGGTAGAAGATGGAGTGGAAACGACATTTTCGTCAGAATAAGGGCTAAATAAATCGAGTTCTGTCAGAGTATCGGACTCAGTGCTTGACCTACCTTCTACACCATTTATAAGCTTGGGATAATCCAGACCACCAATTCGTAAAGGAATTGCACCTGAGGGCTGAATCTCAAAGTCCTGAATATGCAAGCCATTGATTTCCACCTTTAAAAAACCTTCAAAAGTAGATGGAATAGAGCCGCAAGAAGTCATGGGAACGGAAAGTGATGAATATAGTAAATCACCTTCTTTAAAGCTTAAATTACAAATCAGTTTCGGCTCGACAGATTTAGCATCAGCATAATTGATTAAACGAATCGTTGCGTCTTTAGAGTCTGCAAAAATTGATTTGACAGTCAACGGATTGAAATTAATCACAAAATAATCATTGGAGATATATTTGTGATTAATTGGCTTCAATATGACAGATTGAGAGGAAAATAGTAGTGAACCAACCATGATTAGAGATGTGGCTGTCAATATGATGATTAGATAGTGCCTACTATTAAGTATTTGAGGTAGGGAAAAAGGTTTTTTGTGTGTACTAGCCTCAAAATGAGGATGAGATTGCTTATCTGGATGGACAAAAACCCGCGAAGTAGGGTATAAATTTGCATGAGCCGTTAGCCAGTTTAAAAAATGTGACACAGAATTCATCTTTCTCTTATTTACAATACCGTTATTGACTTCCTCTGACAAGTACTTGCCATACAACTGCACGATGACAACGGAAGATACTCCGACGAAAGCTGACTTTGTCATACATGCTGCATACCACTTGCAGAAATTTTCGACATCACTTCTAATTAATCGTATGGTATTGGGAGCATACGAACCCAAACGCAAATAATCAAAATACAGAGCTTTATGTTCAGAAATGATCGCGAGATCCATGCACTAATACTAGTGAGCAAATCTAAATTAAGCAAGGGGCATGTGATAAAAGGAAAGGAATGAGCACAAATTATACCTCAACGTGACTATATTCCTCATGTTAGCTTATATTAATTCAATTATATGTATGTCTAAGTGGCCTAATAAAGCCTTATATGTATTTTGCTACTGAATTAAAATTATTGATTGAGGTTCGTTAGCCTGCATTAATTATATTGTTACATTTATTAGAATCTTACTTGGCATTACTGTATTTACACTTCGAATTGCTTCACTTTTTGGCATATTTTCTAGTTCTATTTCTTTCCCTTTTGTAGCTGTATGAAGATGTTGTTAGCACTCGAGTGTTTTGAATGACAGTATTTTGCGTGTTGTACTTATGTTACTACAATGACTTAAAACAATTTTTTCACTTACTTTTCTTGTTTCATACTTCTTATTCTAAACGTTTCCATTTGTTTATATACTGATTTGAGCATAGGGTACTTTACTAAGTAGCTCTACTATAGTTTTGAAGTAGCTAAGCAGAATGTGGAGAGGAAATGAGATTATATGACTGACTAGGGATACATTTATCAGTTCACTGCAAATATATACAGTCCCCAACACCATAATTAGTGGCACAGTCCAAGTTACTAGTATATTGGCAATGAGTGCTACTGTTGAAAACGTATTAAAGTGAAGGAGGATGAGAGGTGTTGTAAAAACTTGTGCAGATAATGATGTTCTAATATTTGATTCAACATACCCTTTGAAACCTTCCTCATTTTCTTCTTTGTCTGCAAACAGATATATCCCGAAGATTGCACCAAATGAAAGTTGAAATGAAATGTTGAATATCAGACTTGGGTCAAATATCAGCATAATCAATGCGGTTATCACAATAACGTGCGAGGCTGAATGGATTTTCTGTGCGAGTATGCACAACATAGGTAGTATTGCCATGATTACTGCATGTATAGTGGATGGTTCGTACCCAAATATAAATGGTATACAGCTAACAAATGCGATGCTAGCCCATGTTCTTTTGCGTATCCCCTTTATAGGTAGTCCAAATTGGAAGAATTTAACTAAAAATGTAATATTTGATCCAGAAAGAACAAGCAAATGAGTGAGTCCGACTGACTGTATTTGACTATCAAAAAGTGACTTCTTTGTATGTAGTCCCATCACCATGCCTAAAATAAGTTTTGCCTCAATCGGATCTAGAAATCGCTGTATCGTGTTCGTGTCGAAGTGCTCAACGAGATACATGTGGTTTACAATTCAATTTCTTCTTTTATAGAATCGAAAAGGGCCTTTTTTAATATACCCTTTGTCACTAAATCGTCGAGTGACTCATAGGGTCTGGATGCGATGATTCTGTCGGTTGTTATCTTTCCTATACCTTTTAGGGTCTCTATCTCTACTGATGAAGAGTTGTTGATAGAGATTTTGCGAGGACTTGACTGCTCTCCGGCAGGAGCAGACTGACCCTTTTGAGTATCCGAATAGGCTGAGATTATCTTTGTCCTTTCAATGTACAGGCCTTGTGCGGTTTCAAAGATACTTGGTACATGTATCTTCTGCTGATCCCCGATGATCGATGAAAGATTAAAATTACGCGCAAAGAAGCCTCGATCAGCATTCTCAGCAAGTCCTCCCGCTATCTTTATAATCACGGCCAATCTCGTGCCAGCCGGAACCTCGTACATGTCTGGATTTTTTACAGCCCCCGATACGTCAACATACATTTGTTCTTTTTTGGTATCGGACTGTTTCTTGGTTCTCGTTTCAGACTGCATCGGCGTTGCAGCATGTGTGGGCAAACTATTTTTGTAGATTTGAATTGATATGATTGCGCCAACAGCCGCGAGTAATACAAGTAAGTGGGGGAGAAAGGATTTTATAGATGAAAGAAGAAGTTTGTCCTTTATATCCTGACTCTTTATTTGTTGAAGAACATCAGCTAACTTCTCTCTAAGTTGACCGGCTTCCATGTGTGAGAGTATAAATGCCTATATATCAATAACACTACTAAGCCAAAAATTAGTATAGCTGCTAAACTGACCCCAGTCAAAACTACCTCAGAGAGTACATAAAATGAAGTAGACGCATACAGGAGTGGGCCGTGTTGCCCTGGTACTTGTAGCTGTACTCTCGCATGATACATGCCCGACTCAATCCCCTTGGCTGGGACAACATATAGACTCTCCGAAGAAGAAGATAAAGTGTGGATTTTTTGTTGGCTTTGTGCTCCCAAATACGTCAGTGGGATCGTCACGATATCCTTCGCGCCACTCGGTTTCTCTACTCTCAATACTCCCTGGATGTATGTTCCTTGAGTTCCTGTATTTTGAGCGATAAGGGATAACTCTTGACGTTCAGAATCAAGAGAAAGATATCCATTTGGATTTCTGAATAACACTATGCGAGGCTGCATATCAGTAGAACCATCAGGGGTGATACTGATCAGTAGCTTGGTGATGATCTCTGGGTTTAGCCTCACATTTATGCCTGGTGCACTTTTATAGAGTAGATTTTTAGGCGATGTAACAAACTCCACCATATAGTCCTTCAGATCTATGTCTTCAGATCGTGCCCTCACTCGAATCTGCATCTCAAAAACCTCATTATGGTCCAACAATAGGGGAATGCGCTCATCGAACCCCGTCCGTTTTGAGCTCATCGAGACGAGTATGGATGGATCAGTCCGCGTTTGAAATGAAAAGTAGGTAGGGTCACCGGTATTTTGTAAGGTAACAACATGAGAATAGCTTGAAGTTGGGTTCAGAAGAATGTGGGTAAATTTTGGTGCAACATGCACCGAAACTCCATCGGCAGCCATGGACGTACTGGTAAAACAAAAATGGACTAAAAAAAGTACTAAGAAAAGAGCCAAAAGTATACGCATTGAGCTTGACATAGCAACGAAATTATACTACCTTGAATGGTGTATACCAGGACACAATGTCAATGGTATTTCCCCCCTATGCGATCAAATACATTTACAAGCCCTGAAGGAGATGCGTTTTTGGTAGGGATAATCACCTTTATTGGAGTTGTATTTGTGCTCTTTATTATCCAACTATACAAACCATCGCCCACTCACAAAGCCTCAAAGAAAATAGCTTCTGTTTCTGAGCTGCGAAATGTTAGTGCTGCAGCCACTCCAATAAAGAGACAGGTCAAAATAGAGATCAAATCAAAAGATGGTTACACCCCCTCAGCCATATCCATACAAAAGAACGAACAAGTTCAACTGATTTTTACCAAATCTGCATCCACCGAAGCTCACGGAGTATTTTTCCCTTCTTTGGATGAAAAAAGTTTTGTAATGAGTGAATCAGAACAAGAAAAAGTTGTCGACTTTGGCCCTTTTGATACCGTTGGCACTTACGAGTTTATGGAGAGTGTATATGATCCTGAGAAGGGAGCCTTGACCGACGCACAAGGCGTCGTTGTGGTTCGAGAATAAACTATTTATGGTTGACAAAAGAGCAAATACATCACGCGATCGAGAAACTACGATTGGTCAAAGCCGATCGATTTTGCTATATCTTGCAGTGGCCATGATAGCATCGGGCTTTGTGATGTCTTTGATCCGAAGCATTGCCCTCGACGTGACTAAACTTAGTTATACGTACAGTAGAATCGTCGCAGAGAAGCAAATACGGCCATCCGTTTCCTCTGAACAGACAACAGATGCGTCAGGCTCTCAAATAAATGGCCCAGCACTCAAGAAAAAGTTAGGTGACACCATTTCCGCTTTAAAAGAATTTGGGTCTAGTCTATATGCAAAACGAGACGAAAAGCTTGATGTGATGGAAGTAAATCCATCAGCACAAAAGTCACGCCCTGTACCAGTCGTACCTACAGGACAAGTATCACTGCTGATCGAGGTGCCTGTCTCCACTGCCGAAGGAAGCATCTCATCCAAAAGCGCACACTTAGACACGCTTTTGATGTCTGAATCCTCAACATCTGCGCAGCCACGAAAGGTAGCCACCACAAATGCGCAATTGCAAAAGCCTCCTCAACTCGCAAAAACAACCACAGAGCAACCCTCGCCAACTACATCGCAGAGCAACATAAAGAAATCTGATAGCATACAAGCAGTATTCGTAGACCCACTAATACGAGTGTGTAGCTATCAGCCTAAAAAGTATCAATCGAAGGGGAGAGTAGACATGCCTATGGGGAGAATTGCTGAATTGAAAATAACTTGGCAGGTACAGAATCCAGAATCAAAGCAGTCACTCGTGAACACAGTAGACTACGGCCTGGTCAAATCGGGAGATCCCTTTAATATTGAAATACCATGGCCTGGTGTAAAGCCCCAAGAAAAAAAAGTCCAAGTTGCGCTCACTGCACAGCTGTATGATCGTAAGACAGCGCAGCCTCTTTTATCAAAACCTGCAGAATCTAGCTATGTATGGGAATCGACTGCATCATGCCCCCCGCCAAAAGAATCGAAACCAGCCATTTCTCATCAGTTATCAGTCACAAACGTATCAAGAGACAAGTTGATTCCCGATGCATACATCATCTCCTATCGAGGATTTATAAAAAATACTGGCAATGTGACCATCGATGACATCAAATCTGTACAGTCGGTGCGAAGCACAGACGCCATTTTTGTTTCAGCCATAAAAACAGAGGGGGTTAGTGCGCTGAGTAAAAACAAGGCAAGCTTCACTCCAGAGTCACTTTTTTCAGGCCAAACCTGGGGCTATGTAAGTATCGCTCGTGTCCTTGCAAAGGACTTGGGAATCGTATGTAGTGAGTTGGAGACGGAAATGACATTTGATGAAAAAACTGTTAACTCACCAAAGTCCCGAGCCTGTTTTGATTTGACTGAAAAATACAGTAAAAAAAGATACATTTTTGTAAAGCCAACTCTATTTTGTCCGGTGAACACAACCAAGATACAGCGCAATTTGAGCTCAGTATTTACAGATGTAAAGGACAAGCTTTTACAAGGCACACTCGAATCTGCAACGGGATATTATCGTATCGACCTTGAAGAAGGATCAGAAGCCAAGGTGAAAACGCAAATTGGAACTGTAGATTTGACTCTGGCTAGTGATACGACTCAACTTTCAAAATCCTTCAAATATGACGTGAATGCAAACACCTACGAAATATCGTTCACCAGTAGCGACAAAGGGATTTGTGCACCTGACATCACTGCTTCAACCTCTGCTTCAACAAACTCCCGTCTCAAGCCACTCCCTACGGTGACTCCAACACCTACCCTCCTTCCCACAGGTACACAATCTTATATCGGAGGATATGTCTGGAGTGATACTAATAAGAACGGTATCCAAGATGATGGCGAAGAAGCAATCTCCTCAGTTAATACTCAGATTTTTAACTGTACTGATGCACTAGTTGCACTAAAGACTATTAAAACAGGAACAGATGGAAGGTATAAATATGAGGGTCTTCAACCTGGGTGTTTTAAAATACGTGTTTATGCACCCGCAGGCTACGCCACGTGCGCAAATAAAGCAGCTGAATCAGGATCGAAGCCAACCAAAGACTCTGATGTATATGTAACTGGCGAGTCAGACACCATCACGTTGACCACTTCTAATCTTACGTCAACAGTTGATGCGTGTCTTATAAAGGGCACGCTCTCAACAGACTTATCGCTTAGTATGAATGTAAACAATCTCCACCCACAATTGTGGGAAAATGTCACCCACATTATCACAGTGACAAATGAGGGTACGAACGACGTAACGGGTATCAAAGTCAAACTCCATGTGCCCTCGGGACTGCTTTATGTCTCGCACGAGGTAGTTGGCGATGTCGTAGAAGCGTACACGCAGAACGATGGTTTGTGGAATATAGGAACCATTGAGGCTGGCGACATAAAAACCCTGAGGCTGGTGCTCAACGTCATATCAAGTTCAAATATTTCAAGTTCTGCTGAGATTTCTCAGATGACAGGTACTGATGCAGATTCAACTCCAAACAATCAAATAACTACAGAGGATGATTATGGATCTGTTAGCCTCTCTTTAGCGGGTCAAGTGCAAGGAATCAGTGATATGCGGAGAAGCAATGTGAGTGGAGGAGGGTGGGATATGACGAGCATCATGGCCATCTCAGTCTTTGTAGGCTTGTGTATCGGAGCGGTAGCGATCGAAGAATCCCGAATACATACTCGTCGAAGCCTTCACAACTGACTCCTCCTGAAATAGCTTGTGGTAAGAGGTTGGCGTAGTAGTACTACAATGAGAGAGCGCCCGTCAACGATCTGGTGATCAATCCCCGTATTTCCATATTAGATAAGTGTGTAGTGACCTGACTGACTGACATATCAAGTGCTTGGGCAAGTTCATCTGGATAGATATCTCGATGATTTCGGATATATTCATAGATTTTCTGCTCAAAGGGATCAGAAAATGTTGGCGCGCTGGCGCTGCTTTGACTAGAGCTCATTCCAAAATCTCCCAAAATATCTCCTGCCTCCGTTACCATGCGCGCGCCTTGTTTGATAAGGAGCAGGGGAGCCTCAGAAAGGGGGGAGGATACCTGTCCTGGCACCGCATATACATCTTTGCCCTGATCTGCAGCAATTCGCGCGGTGATGAGACTTCCTGATTTTGCGGTACCCTCGACAATAACCACCGCGCGACCGATCCCTGCCACAAGCCGATTCCTTGCCACGAAGTATCCAGGTATGGGTCGTGTTCCGGGCGCAAACTCAGTGAGTATGACTGAACCAGTATCAATGATACGTTTGTATAGATGTTCATTTTCTTGGGGATAAACCACATCCACACCGCACCCGAGTATGGCCACTGTCTTGCCTCCTGCGTCAAGTGCCGCCATATGAGCTATGGCATCGATGCCGAGTGCTAACCCACTCACGATCGTTACCCTATTTTTACCCAAATCATATGCAATCGTGTGGGTGATTTCCCTCCCATACGATGAATGATTACGACTTCCAACCACTGCCACCATGACGGAGGAAAAGAGTGCTTTCAATTCCTCATCTGGCAATTTTGAGAGGATATAGAGACATATCGGAGGATCACTGATTTGCAATAGTGAGGGTGGGTAGAGTGGATGGGTACGATTCACAACCCGGATGGATTTTTTGTGACACTCATCCAACATTTTTTTCGCATTAAACTCACCACGAAACTTTATAAATGAGTTAGCAGCATGAGTGGGAAGATTTGCAAGTATAACTTGCTGTTGAGCCTCAAAAGCTTTTTTTGAGGACCCAAAAACACTGCGCATGATGGAGTATCGCTGAGGCCCTATACCGGGAGCGCATGAAAATCCAAGATCAGCCAAAAGTTCATCTATATCCATGCGCACACTATAGCAAAGTCATTGATACCTTTGGTTGGTACAATATGGCTAGCCGTCGTAGCTCAATTGGATAGAGCAGTCCCGTCCTAAGGGAAAGGTTGGAGGTTCGATTCCTCTCGATGGCACTAGACTGGAAAGCTTTCATCCTATGTCAACCAAATACACCATCACTCTCGCTGACTACATTCACGCCTTTGGTGACCGCATGTTTCTCAGGAAATTGGGGCTCAAGACACTGGGTAACTTTCTCATACTTATCTCAGTCTTCTTCACCTTTAAAACATTTTATGAGCCGCTTGCAGCAGAAGCAACCTATTTTGTGGAGTCTCGCCTCATACAAAAAAGATACGTAGTACTTGACGAACCAACAACAAATCGGACGCAAAAACCTACAATCACTCCAACTGCGCCGCCGGTCAGTCAGTTTGCACGATTTTTTAATATTCCTCAAGTAGAGACCATCACTCCTGTAAACACGGAGTTTTCTATAGTGATACCAAAGATAGCCGCAAACTCGCGTATCCTCCCAAACATCAATCCAGGTGATGAGCCAGAGTATCTCAGCGCACTCCAACAGGGGGTGGCGCATGCGGCTGGCACCACTTTTCCAGGTGATGGGGGACATATATTTTTGTTTGCCCATTCAACCGACTACCTTTGGAATGTAAATGCGTACAATGCGGTTTTTTACCTCCTCTATAAACTGGAGCCGGGAGACGAGATATATCTATACTTTCAAGGGAGAAGATATGTGTATGTGATGGAAAGCAATGCGGTGGCTGACCCGAGCCAAGTCGATTTTCTGACACGAAAGACAGAAAGTGAGTTTTTGACCCTGCAGACCTGCTGGCCACCAGGGACCACGCTCAAACGTCTTCTGGTCTTTGCAAAGCTTAAGGCAAGCTAGGGCAGCTTAGAGTATGCCTATGGCATACAGATCTCCAAACATATTCAGTTCAGGATTTAGATTTGTCAAAATAAGTAGTCTACCATCACTAGCCATAGCAAAAAATGAAGTTTCAAACGGCCCAGAATATACTTTTTGGACATTGAGCCCATCAAAGTCTGCGATGTTTATCGATTTTCCCTCATCGAACACCAAGTTTTTTGAGTTTGGATGGAACAGGATACGATTTTTATTTAGAGTGGGTTTTTTTTCTGATACCAGATAGTTTTTATCCTCTTTTATGTCATACACATAGAGTTGGTTTTTTTCCAATGTACGGTACTCCTGCGTTTGATTACTCCCGATAAGTGGTACGTCGAGCACTGGCTTGAGGGTCGCACTTGCGGTGGCCTCATACAGTATTTTGGTCTTGTCAGGTGACATATCAAGTATATGAGTGTTCGTTTTGATAAACGCGCCCAGGGGCTTTTCGAGGCTGCTGGTGAGGGTGAGGAGTTGCTTTTCCTTTTGCTGAGTCCATGCCTCAATCAGATTCTCAACAGTATCTGTGATATTTAGGGGTCCTACATTTGAGTCATCAATATTTACTAGAACTGCCTTCAAGTAGGACACGGGGATCTCATATCGCGGATAGTACTCAGTGTGACGAGTGGATGAAGTAATGGTCTTGCGCTGAGGATCCATCACAAACACAGCCATTTGTTTTCCATCAGGAGCGAGAACGAACTCGAGATCTGTGGGTTGTACGTCAGGGTCAATATCTGTGTATGAGATGATTTTTTGCAAATTTGGAAGGAGCGACACCATACGGCGCCCCGCATCGTAGATATAGATACCTGCCTCAGCGCCCACCAACTCTGACTCTGATGAGCTGGTTGGGAGGGGAGTATCTTTGACCAAGGATTTTTTACCACTAAACAAAATCACCTTGTCAGACTGAGTGCCGAGGGGGATCGCTTTTGCTATACCTATATTCGTGAGTGGGGTCAAAGAAGAGGTGATAGGATAGAGGGTAGCATACAAGCTCTGGACGATTTCACCCCGTATTTTGACCTTTTTTTGCCAGGGGAAATATCCTTCTTTTGACACGGTGAATAGATATTCTCCAGGAGCCAGGTTTAGATTTAGGTCGGTGATTCCCTTTAATTCGCCGTTGACGTATACTTTGGCCGAGCGAGGAACAGATGCCACTGAAACTAGGCCTGTTGAGGTCAATGTGCTGTTCGCGATGTCCAATCTGTATCCCCGCGCAAATGCGATGATCGAGATGCTGGAGATGATAAAAAAGACTATTGTGACAATCCGAGTAATCATTTGGAATAGTATACCATGTGCAGTGATAAATAATAAGCTCGGGGGTGAGAATATCAAAACATAAATTGATCTATATGTATCAAAATATACTAGAGTGCATCACTTACTATGGAGTCCAAGGAAAAGCTCTGACGGAGAGTGAAATCTTACGGTATCTCACCACTCAAACCACCGGAGCGCATCTACGCTCATCCCTGGACCGCCTACTGGACGAGTTGAAGGTGGTGAGAGAGGGTGATGGCTATGTGCTCGTCAAGCACAAAGAAGTACTCACGAACTCGGTCAAGCGAGAAGCGGAGACGAAAAAAAAGCTTGAGCACATCGCACATTTTCTCTGGTTGCTCAAGCTCATTCCATGGATCAACTATGTTGGTTTGACTGGGAGCTGTGGCATCTCCAATGCGGTCGCTGCGGACGACATTGACTTGATGATAATCACCGCTCCGCGCCGACTTTTTATCACCCGATTGCTCGCGGTAGTGCTGGCTTCGGTGATGAGAGTGAGACGTAGGCGCAGTGCCATACAGGATCCAAACAAAGTGTGTATGAATCTGTGGCTAGACGCGTCAGATCTATCTGTACCCACCTTAAAACGTTCCCTCTACACCGCACGAGAATCTGCTCAGATGCAGCCGTTGTTTGATAAAGACGCGACCGTCTACAAAAGATTTTTGGACGAGAATTCATGGATAGCTGACTTTCTCCCCAATTTTTATGTTAAAAGCGCAATCAAGTCCTTACATTCGCCGAACCCAATTTATTCGCCTCATTTCCTTCTCGACAAAATAGAACTCATTGTTAAAAAAGTACAACTACATCGTATCAAACTCCACCAAACCACCGAGCTCATCTCCGACACTCAGCTTTGGTTCCATCCTCTGGACCGGAGCCACCTATCGTGAGAAGCGCGGCCGAAGTAGGATCTATTCGGTATAATCTACCCATCAGCTCGAGCCGCAGTGTTGAAATTGGCAGACAAGCACGTCTCAGAAGCGTGTGGGTAAAACCATGTGGGTTCAACTCCCACCTGCGGCACAGGAGAGTCGGAAGTCATAAGTCGTCAGTCGACAGCCGTTATTTCAATAAAGATACTACTAGCACTTTATAACTTTACAAACTTTCAACTTTATAGACTACTTTGGAGGTATCGCATAGATGGCCTATTGCGAAGGTTTGCTAAACCTTTGAGCTTTACAGCTCACATGGGTTCGAATCCCATTACCTCCGCAGCGTATTTAAATCTTCACACCTTCATCACTCAACAGCTTTCGTTTGCCTTCAGTACCACCTGCACCTGAATACTTGCCGATCTTGCCATCTGATCTGATGACGCGATGGCAAGGGACTGCGGGCGCAAAGGGATTTTTCCTCGCCGCAGTGCCGACGGCTCGGACTGCTTTTGGACGGCCTATCTGCTTTGCGATATCGGCATAGGTGACCACGGTCCCGCGAGGGATCTGGAGCAGTGCGAGCCAGACAGATTTTTGAAAATCTGTCGCATCTGCATGTTGTATCTGAGATTTGAGCGATGACATCCCTAGATTATATATCGCTTTTTCATATGAGCTGTATAATAGCTCCCATATGTCCCCATCACGATACCAACCATCTTCATTTGAGACCAAGTGGCAGGTGAAGTGGGCCAAAGATCAGCTCTATAAAACTCCCACGCTCTCACCTGGTGAGACAAAGAAAAAATATATCCTTGACATGTTTCCCTATCCATCAGGTGCGGGGCTCCACGTCGGTCATGTCGAGGGATACACTGCGACAGACATCTACGCGCGCTACTGTAGGATGAAAGGGTATGCAGTCATGCATCCGATGGGATTTGACTCCTTTGGACTCCCCGCTGAGAACTATGCGATAAAGACAGGCAAGCATCCTCAGATCACTACAGATGCAGCAATAGAGATGTTTACGTCACAGATGAAAGCGGCAGGATTCTCATATGATTGGGATTTGGTGCTGGCTGCTCATTGGCCCAACTACTACAAGTGGACCCAGTGGCTATTTCTCTTTTTATACAAACGTGGCCTTGCATACCGCAAGAAGCAGAGTGTAAATTGGTGCCCTGGCTGTAATACCGTGTTGGCGAATGAACAAGTCGTGGATGGAGTATGTGAGCGCTGTGACAGCGCGGTCATACAAAAGGATATGGAGCAGTGGTTTTTCAAAATCACAGATTATTCCGAGAGATTACTCCAAGATCTTGCCAAAATCGACTGGCCAGAGAGTACAAAGCTAGGACAAATCAACTGGATTGGAAAAAGCGAGGGAGCACATATCACCTGGAAGGTATGTGACCAGGGGGGGCGAGAGACAGGCGATACATTCACCGTCTTCACCACGCGAATTGACACGCTTCCTGGCGCGAACTTTATCGTAGTAGCCCCAGAGTCGCCGTTTATCACTCGTGTCACTCAGAAAGAGCATGCACAAGCGGTCGCTGAATATCAGGAAAAAACCAAAGCAAAAAAGGAGCTTGAGCGGCAAATGGATAAAAAAAAGACTGGTGTCTTTACGGGAAGTTACGCCAAAAATCCGTTTAACCAAAAAATCGTACCGATATATGCAGCTGATTATGTCCTCGGTAACTACGGCACCGGCATCGTCATGGGCATGAGTGGACACGATGAGCGCGATAGAGCATTTGCGCTCGCGTTCGATATCCCGACAGTGTTCACGACCGAAGTGCCTGTGGGATATGAAGATATGTCTTCGCCCAAGATTTGGACGGGCGAAGGAACGCAAATAAACTCAGGCATGGGCTATGATGGCTTGGACCAAGAGGAAGCCTCAAAAAAGATATTAAACAAACTTGAATCAGAAGCGACTGGCACGAAGCACACCCAGTACAAGCTACGCGATTGGCTCATCTCACGACAGCGATTTTGGGGAGCGCCGATACCGATGAGAAAGTCGAAGGTTGAAAGTCGAAAGTCCCTAAAGTCAAATGAGCCAGATTCAGTATCTGTTGAGTACGAGTATACGCCCGTGCCGGAGTCGGAGCTGCCAGTGGTGCTCCCGATGGATGTGAAGTTTGATATCACCGGTCGCTCGCCACTCGCCGAGCACCCTGATTTTACAAACCGAGAGGTGGACACGATGGATACATTTGTTGATTCATCATGGTACTTCTTCCGCTTTGCGATGCTTGCCAGTGAGAAGGTTCAAACTGCAGCAAAATCAGGTGCAGAATCAAACCCTTTTGAGGACAAATCAGTCGTCGACTTGATGAAAAGCTGGTCACCCGTTGACCTCTACATGGGTGGGGCAGAGCATACGGTGTTGCACCTACTGTACTCCCGCTTTATCACCAAAGTGCTTTGTGATGCAGGATATATCGATTTTGATGAACCGTTTCTCAAGCTTCGCCATCAGGGCATCATCATGGGACCCGACCACCGCAAGATGAGCAAGCGATGGGGGAACGTGATCAATCCACTTGACGTGATAGCAGAGTATGGTGCAGACACACTACGGATGTATGAGATGTTTATGGGGCCGATAGATCAAATGAAGGCATGGAATGTCGAAAGTGTTGCTGGTGTGTATCGGTTTCTCTGTCGTGTGTGGACGAGCTCTCAAAAGTGTATCGATTCTGAGGCACAAGATTCAGATAAAGCTATATCCACTGCACTACACAAAACCATAAAGAAGACCACTGAAGATATTCCTGAGCTCAAGTTCAACACTGCGATCGCGAGCATGATGGAGTTTATAAATACATGGGAAAAAGTAGGTGCTGAGAAGCTTTGCAGAGGTGATTTGGGGATGTTTCTAAAGGTACTCGCTCCCTACGCGCCATTTACGGCGGAGGAGCTGTGGAATATGCTTGGACACACCACCTCTATACATCTCGAGTCATGGCCTGCATTTGACCCCGCATTATTGGTCGCTGATGAGATCGTGATCCCTGTCCAAGTGAATGGCAAGGTACGCGATACCATCCTCGTGCCTGCAGTAGATGCTCAAGACCAGTCCAAGGTCGTCGCCCGCGCCCTCGCCTCTGAAAAAGTTCAAAAGTTCTTCTCGGGCACTCCTAAGAAAGTGATCTTTGTGGCAGGGAGAATACTGAATCTGATCGCATAAGTGCGCCAGGGAGGGGATTGTAACCAGATGAGGCTGTTGGTATAATCCGCTAGCAACTAGTTAGCTCTGTTTCTATTTTTACTATTTGGGTTATTGGAACTCGAATATTGGAAATTGGCATTTGAGCGCAGCGAGTCGGGCCTATAGCTCAAGCGGTGAGGCAGTCACGATTTGTCGGGATTGGTTCTGAAGAGATCATAGGCAATGAATGCAAGGTTTACAAATCGGTCCTGGGCCTATAGCTCAACGGTAGAGCAGTTCCCTTTTAAGGAATTGGTTCTGAGTTCAAATCTCAGTAGGCTCACAATGTAATTTTCGAGTTCACGATCATCACGCTCAGAACTGCTCCAGCGAAAGATCCTGAAATAAATTCAGGATGACAATGCTGCTAGCGCATCTGAGGCGTGACGAATATGAGTCAGGTTCACACTTGTTTTTACACCCGCAGGTTAGGCGGGTTTTTTTATCCCTAAAACTTGGTATACTCTCCTCCTATGCACATAGACTCCAAAATATTAGCAAATGGCCTGCGCGTCATGCTCGTGGACACGCTGGGCGCTGAGTCAGCTACTGTGCTATTGCTTGTGGGTGCTGGCAGCAGATATGAACATGAGAAAAATAGCGGCATAGCTCACTTTTTCGAGCACATGGCATTCAAAGGCTCTGCAAAGTACCCCGACAGCTTCACTATCTCATCCACGATCGAAGGGATGGGGGGAGTCTTCAACGCATTCACCTCCAAAGACCATACTGGTTACTGGATCAAGGGCACGACTGACAAGGTCCCTCTCATGCTCGATGTCCTCGCTGATATGGTGACCGCATCCAAGCTCGATCAACTCGAGATAGACAAAGAAAAAGGGGTAATCGTGGAGGAGATGAATATGTACGAGGATATGCCAAATGCAAAAGTATCAAACATCTATGATACCTTGCTCTATGGCTCACATCCCCTGGGCATGGATATCATCGGCACCCAGGAGACAGTCAAATCATTCACCCGTGCAGATTTCACCGACTATATCCACCGCTTGTATGACCCTGACAATGCAGTGCTGGTGATCGCCGGTGGTATCTCGAAGGTCCAGTCCAAGCTCTCTGCGACGATAGAGGAGACCTTTGGTGTCTGGAACAGATCCAAAGACGCTTCAAACGACTACAAATATTCTCTCTACACGCCATCAGCACACAAATCCAAGCTCAGCGTCTTTACCAAAAAAACCGAACAAGCACATCTCATCCTCGGCTATACGACAGACTTTGGATTTACCAGCGACGAAAAGTACTCGCTCGGCCTGCTCGCCGGCATCCTCGGGGGAGGCATGTCCTCCCGGCTCTTTATGGAGGTGCGGGAAAAGAGGGGACTCTGCTACTACGTGCATACGAGCCGCGATCTGTATGCCGAGACCGGATCACTTGCGACCGCATCCGGAATCCGCTGTGACAAGGCTGTCGTGAACGAGACCATCAAACTCATTATGGATGAGCATATGAAGATAGTCGAGGGGACCAAGATCAAAGATGCATTGCAAATCGAACTCGATCGCGTAAAGACTATGTCAAAAGGGAGGCTGCTCCTGAGCCTCGAAGACAGTCAATCAGTTGCGGGGATGTACGGAAACAAGATGCTCCTGGAGAAAAAAGTTGCAAGTGTGGAGGATTCAATCAAAAAGATGGAGGCAGTCACGGTCGAGGAAATCATCTCACAAGCCACACGAGTGATCACGCCTGAGCGCGTGCGACTCGCCGTGGTGGGACCATTTGAACAATCGGATATATCTCTATAAATTTTTTTCCCTATGTTTGACATTAAAACCCTTCTAGCTCAAGTAGCAGCAACTGAATATAAAAGCATCATCATGGATCCAGAGATCGGTCAGCATCCAAATCAAAATGAATTTTTAATCTTTTTGAAACCGGAGATCTTTATGGATACTCCTGAGTTTCAGGAGAAGCGCATTGAGTTTATTAATGGCAAACTCGAGGAGTTTGGAGTCACCGTAGAAGGGGCGATGGTCGTAGGCGGAAAGTATATTGAAGAAAAGGGCCTCATGGCATCCCATTATGGCTTCATCAATCAAGTCTCAAACACTGCATCCTCGCTCGTCACACTTGAAGATCGCAAAAGGATGACTGAGCTACTTGGTGAAGATTGCTCAAATACTATAGTCCTAGGTGGGCATGAAGCTCTCAAAAAGTTTCCAGACATGACCCCAAGGGCACTTGATGATTTTTGGTTTACCAAAAAGTCACTCAAGGTCAAAAGTGGCATGTATTTCCAGAAATACACCTATGCAGGAATCGATTTCCTCCTAGTTGATGGTTTTCACCCGCAGCAACTTGCATATTTTACTGAACCATCACGTCGCGTCCTCCTTTTGGTCTGTCATAGCATGACAGATTGGAAGAAGCTCCGCTGGGATATGATTGGTGCAACCTTCCCAGAGTCTGCAAACGAGGGATCTATTCGCCGATCACTCCACGATCGTGCGGGGGAGTTTGGGTATGCAAAAGTCGATATTGCAAACAACGGAATACATTTCTCTGTCGGTGCATTTGAGGCACTCAATGAGCTTGCCAATTTTGTAGGGAAGACGGTCGAGCGAGACCTCCTCATGGAATGTGATTTCGCAAATGTCCTCGCCTCACGTGGCCTTGATAGAGCTGCTATCGAAGCATCTCTCAAAAATCCTGTGATCACTACAAAAGAAGGAGTGACCAAAGACCTCTTTGGATTGACAGAGGACATGAGTCCAGTTGCTGCAGCAGAGCTCTATATCAATCGAAAGGTTTGATAAGCTAATTCTGCTTCAGTGCGCGCAGACCGCTAGTATAGAGACGGCGTGTGTTTAGATCCCATATCGCTCGCAGATTTTTTCTACTTCGCGGTCGCAGATGCTGAAGCCGTTACCTTTGTGAGGGCGTAGGGCGCCCGAAAAGTTCATAGGGATGTGCATGAGCTCATGTATGAGCACTTTGAGCTTCTCACGCTCGTCGAGCTTGTCAAACCGCTTGTGGACTACTTCGATGATATAGGTCACGGGAAGCCCCGCAACCTCAGTGAATATCTTGCTATATCCCCATATCCGCGCTATCGCGCGCGTTTTGGCATCCAGACTCCTGATACAAAAGATACGATCCGGCTGCACATGATCAAAGCCAATGCGCGGGATGAGCAGGTCAATGCGGGCTTTGATATCGGGAGCGGGGGAGTACTTCATCTCAGGCAGTATATCTCACTTCACTCAAAAGGTATTCGTTGTAGTTTGCAGAGGAGATGTGTATGATAATCATCATGAATCCACCTGCATCATCCAACTCGATCAACATCCCTGCTATTGGAGGCGCGACTCCGTTGCCTCGTGGAGTCACAGTTGCTGCGGGATCTATGCAACCATCAAATCACATTGAGTTTTCACCAGCAGGATATGGACATATGATCTGGGGATACCTCCTCCTTTTCACGGGGGTGATGATCATATTCGTTGCCTCACTTCAGGCGTACGGCTTGTATAGAGGTACCGTGCAACTCCCCAAGATATTTAACTTTCCAGGAATCAAGCTTGACCTCGCCGCGATGCAGCCAAAAATGGATACGAGTGCGATAGCGGAGATGGCAAAGAGAGCAGGGGTAGAAGCGCCAAAGATGCCCGAGCTTCCTGCTATGGAGCCAACAGAGATAGTTTCAGCCGAGATGGTAAATGAATCATCCAACCTCGGTGCATTTATCTTCTTGTTGGGCTTTGCGGTAAATGTAGGCTACAAAGTCTCCAGCTTGGGAGTCAAGCTCATCCGGCCGCTGTATGTGAAGGTATAATGTGATATATATAGTAGGTAGACCTTATTTGCGCTGGATAGATCTACTCCAAGTCACCTCACCCGAATTCGACACACTAGTCGGGCCTTCCCCACGCACTACTCCTCTAATTGCGGCTCTGTATACTGTTGCATCTGCAAACGGTCCATAAATTTCTCTTGCTTTTGGATAGTTTCCTTGCTGAACTGCTTCACGCAATCGCTCAGGGCTATGATTTTGCCTTAAGATTCTGAATCTGCTTTCAGCAGCAAGGAGAGTTTCCTTCGTAGCAAGAGGAAGTGATTTTGCTGCAATATCACATGCTCTGGCATATATAGGATCGCAAGCAGATTGTTCCTTAAGATACTCGACGAGTTTATTTCTTCCCTGTAGATATCTCATGAGTCGGCCTGCAGACCCCTTTACCGTCGTTTCTTGTTCTCGCGTGACTTTAGCCTCTTCTACGATATGAGGTAAACATCCATACTTTGCCTGATGCATCAAAGAAAGATATGTATCATCAGCAGCAATGCCAAGTGGAAACACTGTTATTAGCTCTGTTTCCATGCCGAAGCAATCTCCCCGAAAATGATACCCTCGTTGCGCCCGCATTTTTTCATAGAAGTAGTGCTCCGCAACGAGACTCGTTGACAATTGATATCGTTTGATACCGGGGTGATATTCGAATCCTGGATCATATGGAGCGGATATAGCACCGACCAATGCTTTACCACCTGATTGTAAACTCTCATAGAGGGGATCAAATGGAAGATTGTTCATATCGTATCTAAGATCATCATTGGTATATATGATATGTGGGACCTCCATGTTTCGCGCACGTTGAAGCGCTCGATTCATTGCGGATGGTCGACCTCCTGAGGGTTCGATATGGACATGAATATTGGGATGGTCACTGCCAAAACTGCTTTGGATAGCAGTGTTAATGTTTGGGGGGCACCCGTTTACATCAAGGTACCATGGATATTGATTTGCACCGTGTTTCTGTAGTTCTTTGATCGTAGACACAAAGTCGTCACAATGTGCCACATCTTTGATATGGACAGGGACTGCAATCAGCGGTTTGGATGAACTGAACATGACTGATTATACACTATAAGCTAGCAAAAAGTGCACATGCTATAGGGTTTATCTATTATGGAGAAATCACAATTTCAAGTGGGTAGTGATCTGACAGATCCACATGGGGCATTTTTTTATCAATAATATGTATGTTTGAACTTGTATAGATCATGTCTACAGCTGTATTGTCCTCTGGCGCATATTTAGCACGGTCTTTTATATTGAAATTGAGTGTAGACGATAGATGATCAAAGACCTGCGTGTATTTCTTGCGCATCAAACTCATTGTTTTTGTCTCAATAGAGACATTAAAGTCGCCAGCAATAACAATACGGTCATACCGTGCAAGTGTACTTAAAATCACTTGCACCATATGAAATCTGTCTTCAGTATCTTTTGTCGTCCTATCCCAGATACCATGCAGATTGCAAAGATTGAGAGGCAGACCTGGGATGTCTAATCTACAAATCTGCATATTTTTCGGATAGTTGGCTGGATCCACATCTCCTTGGGGATGGGTAGCGTATTCACCACTTAGGAACAGAGTCTTTTTTTGTATGATGGGATATCTTGATAGTATGGCATTGCCGATGACTACATCCCCAAACTCTGTTTGAGTTTTAAACTCAGGTGAATAAAATGTATAGTAGTTAGAAAAATGGGAAGGAAGCGCTGATATGGTGTTAAAACGCATTGGGGCAGCCGTATTATCACAAGAATATACTTCCTGTAGAGTAAGAATATCCGGTTTTTGTGTGAGTAAGTAGCTAGATATGGACTCCATGAACCGACCACCATCATATACGTTTAAGTTGGTAAGCTTTATTGTACGGTCTTCCGCAGTATCTATACGTTGCACTTTCATAATATATATAGGTTGCACACTGAAGTTTTTAGTAGCAATGATCAATAATACCTCAAACCTTGGCAAATGGGTGCATGATGGGCTTTGCGGTAAATGTAGACTACAAAGTCTCCAGCTTGGGAGTCAAGCTCATCAGACCGCTGTATGTGAAGGTGTGAGTTCTTTAGCAGTTTGAGAATCTAGTTTGGCAAGTAATTTTGTTTCAAATTCTCGAATCCACTTCGTATTGATCTTGCACCAGTCTCTGACTTGATTTACGCTGTTTACAGGACTCTCAGATTCGCCCATCATCTCTTGTACTAGCTGTACACTTGTGGATAGAATTCCCCGTTTGAGTTCCCCAAATTTGATCCTATCAATTTCACCCTTCTCAACACTTAGGGTACGAAAGGCAAGCAGTTTACATTCCCCGTATTGACTTCGAAATATCTCACTCTCCTCACCTAGCCATTTGATGATTGCAAACTCAATTGCACGCCTGCTCGTTGGAGGTACCAAGTGCAGTATCACCGTTTCAGTCTCATCCTGTCCGCCTACAGTAGCTGACGGAATGGTAATAGTAGCTACAAATACGCTGTCTATTTCAGGCGCTTTGAGAAGTGTCCATTTGAGATCTAACCCTGTCTTGAACCCCATGTCTACGAGAATTTTGATATTTTTTTCGATATCAGTTGTATCTTGTGCTGTTGCATTCTCAAACAGAACCATAACATCTATAGATCCTTTACCAGGCATATCTGCCATTGCAGAGCTTCCGACATGCTCAAATGAACACTGGCCCGTTATCTTTGGACTAAGTAGAGCTACCACAGTCTCGAATAGTTTTTGACTCCGCTGCAGATCACTTTCCTTGAAAGGAGTTGTAGATGGATCACCAGTAAATTCTAAAAGGAGAGGCGCCATCTTATCTTTATCTTGTTGCCTTGGTTCCCCAGTAGATATTTCGTCCATATTTTCCATCATAGCACGTTGAGTGAAGCGTAGGTTAAATCATGCAGGCCCGGAGTGAATCGAACACTCGTTAGAGGTTTTGGAGACCCCTGTTCTACCACTGAACTACGGACCCTGTGGGTCTATTATATCGAACAAAGCGTGGAGAGAGAGGGAACATGGGGAGAGAATTGACAATGGAGAGTGGATAACGAAGATCGAAACCCATTTAAATTTTACCTTTTTAATTTTGAATTTACTCTCTCATCTCCCAAAATCATCTTGCACCCTGACGATATCTTGCTCATTTGAGGGGTTTGTAGGATCAGTATGTTGCCAGATCTCAGCTACCACTCCCCAGGAGTCGGCGCCGATCAATCGATGCCTGACTTGAGGTCCGAGATCGATGAGGTCTCCAACGGCATAAGATATGGGAGGAGTTTCTGTATCAGTCTCACTCTTTTCAGCTTGGACAGGACCTGTCACGACGCGCCAGAGTTCTGTTCTACGATGATGGTATTGCCAGGAGAGACGTTGATGGGGAGCTACAAACAGTATCTTTGGTGTCAATTTGCCGTGGACACGTACCTCAACACCTTTGAAAAAAACTGAAGTGAACATATCAATCTGTGATTCATCTATCCGCAAGTAGCCACCCCAGGGCTTTTCATAGTCGTGCTCAGTGATGATAAATCCTAGTGAGGACACAAATGCCTCGATGAGTACGATGCATGCTGGCTTTTGGGTTTGGGGTGGGATGTGGAGGGAGAGAGACATAGAGGGGGGGAAAATTTGCAATATCCAATATGCAATCTACAAATAATTTTCAAAATTCAAAGATTAAATTCCTGCGTCGGCAAACCAAATAAATCTCAATGTCCAAATCAAAAAAATCGAACGAACTCACTTTATTTCTATTTGGGAGGACGAGGACTTTGTGGAATGATCAGGAAAGCTCCTCATCTTCAGATATTTAGTATACACAAGCCAATCGTACCATCCCCTCACAAATCCCGCTGCGATACCCCATATACCATCTCGATATCCGTGGTGATAGATGATCCAGCGGGCAGTGATATAGGGCGGGAGAAAGAGCGCCTTCATCATCGCTTCGGCACTGGAGATAGTGAGGGAACGAGCCTCCAGGTCGGTATACGTTTGAAACTTTTCATTCAGAACTGCCCATGAGGGATGCGAGTAGTGGTTCAATCGCTCGGCGAGATATCCGATTTCGCCGTGTACGGTGAGCTGTTCGTGGACCCTCGTATCTCCAGGATTTTCGTATCTTGCTTTTGGTGGCTGCCAGAGGCGGATGAGCCGATCATATCCCCAGTCACCCCAATACAGGAATTTTTTGATAAAAAACTGTGCGCGCGGGACGCCATATGCGACCACATTCATTGGTGAGTGTTCCAGACGCTGGGTGATCTCTGTGGCGAGTGACGGAGTGATTTCCTCATCTGCATCGATGCGCATGATCCACGGAGTTTTACAGGAATCTGTGGCATGATTGATGGCCTCTTGGACATCGCTAAAGGGGGAGAGTTTCGGTGCCCACGTGACTACGTGGGCACCGAGTGATGCTGCCTTTTTGTGCGTATCATCGGTACCCATGCAATACACCACCACATGATCTGTCAGAGCCAATGCCGATCTGACACAGCGCTCGATATTTGCCGATTCATTTGCAGCAGGTATGACGATAGTGAGATTAGTTGCGTTCATAGTCAAAAATATAGCTGTGATAGACTCCCTTTGTAAACCTAAATAAGGGTTTTGTGCTCGCTTTATACTCTTTTGCATCACTCACCACCACTCGATATTGAGGTTTTTCAGTGCGCAACTCATTTTTATAAATCCATCCATACACGGGATCTGCGAAGCTTGATACGGGAGCATATCCATAGATACCAAATGCATATCTCCAACCGCCATAGTTATTGTACGTCATACCATCACGCAAGTCAGTTTCGAGCGTATAGGGCGCATCGTGCAACTCACGTATCGTATCTGAAACCAATTCTTTTCTCACCGTGAGACCACACTCGTCTTGATTGCTTTGGGTCACTGCATAGACATTTGCAGTTAGAAAAGCAGCCAGAACGATATATAAAACATATTTATTTAGATGCGACAATGGTTGAGCAAATAGAAAGGGGAGGATGATACACAAACCTGTGAGGTAGTATTCCATTGGATAACCCGGGAATATAATAAAACCAAGTACATAGATTCCTCCTGCTGACCACAATAGCATGTGTGCATAGGTTCGCTTGGCTTTCACAAGTGCCATGCCAATGAGCAGGATGCTGCCAAGTGACAGTGCAGTCTGGACCGACGGGCCACACACAATACTTTCACATCTGTTTGACGGAGCACTCTTTGGAGGGTCGAGATACCAGAACCGTCCCAGAGCCTCAAACAATACTTTCGCATGACTCATCTTCGTATTCGTAGGATCGCGCGGGAGAGATATTTTGGCATCTTTCGAGATCATCCGGTAGGGCATAAGCAAATTGTCATACCCATGATAGTAATCAAACACCATCAGAGGACTCGTCACGACCATGTATCCCAGGATCGCAAGAAACAAGTATTTTTTTGGGATTGTCCACACGTATTTCAAAATGGCTATGCCGATGATGGGTGCGAGGATGCAGAGGGATATGTGTACATGAAGATACGCTCCATAGAGGATGCCCAGAAGGATGATATATCGCCTGTCCTGGGGCAGTTTGACGAGTGCATACAAGGTCAATATGGTCAGAAGCGGGATAAAGCTCGGATTCCAGTATAGTCTGTCAAAAAAGTTGATCCATGCAGATCCGCCATAGAGCACTGCGGCAATAAATGCCACCTTTCTGCTTCCCGTGATTGTCTGACCACAATAGTAGACGAGATAGGTAGTGAGCAGGCCTGTCAAGGCAGCTCCATAGGCCAAAATGCTCAGATCTCCCCGTGAGATCTTCAAAAAAAATGCGGTCAGATAGATCAGGCCTGGGCCGAGGTAGTAGTTTGCTTGAAATACGCTCACCCCGATCCAGATAGGATGGAAATCCTTCACCTGCTCCCATGCGTGGAGGAATATCACTTCTTCGTCAATCCCGAAGCTATACAAGTCCACAACACGATATAAACGGAGAAACAGTATCACCGCAATAGATAGGATTACGAGGAGTTTTAGCGTCGGTTTTCTGAGGTGAGTCATGCCATTATATAAATAGCTTAAGTTTTGTATTGAGCCAAGCTACAAAAGGTCCTCGGTGTTTGAGTACGTACGCATACAAACTAGTCTGATAATTCCGCGTCTTGATAGTGAGATGCTGATCTGATGAACCCCCCCCACTATGTCGCACTTTGATTGCGGGAACATACAAGATAGATATCCTATTCGAATTCAGTCTGAGTGAAAAATCAATATCTTCAAAATACATAAAAAAGTGTTTCTCATCAAAAAAACCAATTTGATCAAATACCGATTTGTGTACTAGTAGAGCCCCACCGGTTGCCACATCTACGTTCGTAGGAATAGTGAATAGATGTGGGTCAATGAACCGAGGGCGTGCCAATAGCCAATCGAGCACATGACTGATGGAACCAGAAAAATAACCTACATTTTGCTCGATGCTCCCGTCATCTTTGACTAATTGAGGTGCGGCAACGAGAGCATGATGCTCTTGGGCAGTGTGCGCAAGAGCGAGCACATCCCCCAGTGTGGTATTGGCATCAGTATTTAGTAGGTATATCCACTCGCCATTTGCTACTTTCAAGCCAGCATTTACACCTCCTGCAAACCCCAGATTGCGCTCATTTTTGACGTAGATAGCTTTGGGATATCGTACCAACTTTTTCTCGAGCTCGAGAGTGGGGCTATTATCTACGATCACCATCTCCAGCGAAGAGCCATAGAGCGTACTCATCATATGCAACACAAGGTCAGGCGTGTGGTAGTTCACCACTATCATGCTGATGGACACTGATTGTATGTTTGGAGTGTTCATATTAGAGTCCCCAACTATACACATTGATATTCCATGGATCTTTCTCATTCCCTTTCACTGTATTTGTCTCAAACTCGTGCTTTAGGGTTTTGCGAATATGATCTTGGAGTTCGAGAGTTGTTATGCTTTGCCAGTTTTCAACTATTGCTATCCCCATAGGATGGGCAGACTTTATTTTCTCAAATGCTTCGACCGTGGTTGCTTGTGGAGTGCTCGTGGGTATGGTAAATAAAAAGCCATATGCTTGATCGGGCATGTACCAAAGCACGCGGTCAAATATTGCATCCATGACAAATACTCTTTTGTCACCATGGGTAAGTTTTGTGATTTTTTGAAATGCTGTTTTGTAGTCCACAATAGGATTTTCACGCATATCAGCATTTATGGAGTAGTAGATTTGCGGACTGAACACCAGTTTGCCTTTTGAGATGGGGAAAATAAGCAAAACTCCAAGAAATAGAATATATCCAGTGAATCTTTTCGCCGGACTTTTCACGAGATGATCAATCAGTCCGATCACGCCTGCACCCAAGAGCAGATACAGGAGTGGAAATGCAGTGATGGAGTACCGTACATACCGATCATTGACCTTGAAGAGTGCTAGAGCAATGATGCCGATGGCACCTGTGCAGAGGAGTACGCAGAGGGATCTATTTGTTTTCCAGAGCATCACAGTACCCAAAGCTGCTCCGACCAGGAGCCAACCGTAGTGATGACGTAAAAAAACAGAGTAGTGTGTTGTTGATGTGCTGAAGCTAAAAAGCGTGTCAAGCATGTGCCAGAGAAATGGCGTCAGACTCAATGCGCCTACTGTCAACAGGGCAGCAGGTATGAGGATCCAGAGATATGTGTACTTTTTTTCACGAATGATCCGATAGAGAAATACTGACACTACAAATAGCCCATTAAAAAGCCCGGTGCCATGAAATAGAAATGATACCCCCGTGACGATACATCCCCAAAGTAGATACCGATTTAGAATAGATTGTTTGTCTTTGAGCGACTGGTAACAGAGAAATACGGTAATTATGGTAAAGGCCTCCATCCAGATGTAGGGGCGCAGCTGTGTCGACCAGGCGAGCTGCATTTGGCTAACCGTGAGTAGTCCTGCTGCAATGAGTGCAGCTCTTGTGCCAATCATTCTCCTTCCCACATAAAATATGAGTGGTATGAGCAGTATACCGATGAGTACCGAAGGAAGTCGTCCCGCATACTCAGTGATGCCGAGCAGCCAGAAGGACACCGCGGTGACTGTGTAAAGTCCTAT
Organism: uncultured Gammaproteobacteria bacterium; assembly: GCA_964620925.1. GTDB lineage: Bacteria > Patescibacteriota > Microgenomatia > UBA1406 > GWC2-37-13 > JAGOLU01. The sequence goes on from CAZUKL010000004.1 coordinate 58,575, forward strand.
TTGGTAGAGGCCAGTGTTGTATCCAGTAGCATCGACCGGTTTACCCGTTTGTACGATAGCACGTGCATAGGTCGCTGCATGACTTTCATCGTTCCAATAGGAAGCTTCATGAGTGATGCCGCTGTATCTCAGGTAAAAACCGAACAACGTACACAGAACGATGAGGAGATGAGGCAGGAAGCGGCGGATATTCTTGTTTTGAATCATATTTGTACGACAGTCAGACGGTGCACGTGTCACGCTTGTAACAGTCAATGCTGTCGGCGACAGAAATAGTGTGTATCAAGCTAGTCATCCTGATCCCGTGTGTAGCGGGAGAAGGATCTTATTTCATACACAGTATGAGATTCTTCTCCACCCAGGGCGGATCAGAATGACCAAGCATGAATCGATATCGAATTAATTGATTATGACAGCGTCACCTCTCAGAGCAAATCAAACAATCTACAAATCATATCATGCCTCATATTTTCTCCAAACATACTCAAATGAGATGATGAAAAATGCATACATGCCGGTGAGTATGGTGCACGTGAGGATGAGCGGGTTTTGGATGGGAAGGAGTCTGCCGACGACGTACGCCGTGACAAATCCAGCCACTCCGATCGCGCCTGCGAGACGCTGTCTCCGGAGTGCGAGGACAGGCTGGATCCATACGGGGAACATGCCCATCCCCATGAGTACCGGGAGAAAGTAGGGGATCACTCCTGCAGCCTTTTGTGCATCAGCAAGTGAAAACTTTCCTCCAACATACAAAGTCTTTATTACCAGCGGTCCGAGGAAATAAATCCCGAGACACACTGCGAGAAGCACCAAAAATGAGAGTATTTTGGCTCGTGCTGCTAGTTTGTATGCGCTTTTGTAGTCTTGGACCCTGACGAGCTCCAGGAGTGAGGAAAGGAGCGAAATCTGGATGCCGATCGAGAGCAGTCCTGCCGCGGCAGATATGACTTTGTAGACGATGTTGATGTACACGAAGTGTCCCTCGGGTAAATCGCTTGTCAACGTACGTAATAGGATTCCATCTGAGCGCATGGCAAACGTCCCGATGACCAATGGGATCCATTTACTGAGGAGCTCGGGCTTATGCACCTTCTCCAGAGCGTGGGAAAATGATAGATTTGAAAATGGGATGAGCAGTAGCGCACTTACTACGCCACTCATCAGAGAACTCGCGATGAGACCATACACGCCCCAGGTACGGATCGTGAGGTATGAAAGTGTCGTCAGGAGGATCGATCCCAAAAGGCCCACTAGAGGTGCTCTATAGACACGCTTCGTCGCATACCAATAGGTATTGGATGCAGAAGTAATCACTGCTATGGGGAGACCTGCGACGAGTATCTGAGCAAACACGATAGCCTGTGAGATAAAAGAAGGCGATTTGGTCCCCCCCAAAAGTAAGTGAATATACACAGGCGCAGCGAGGATGCCTACCACGGCAAAAACGATAGATATGAGTGAAAAGAATAAGATGTATCCCGTAAGCCACTTGTCAGATTTATTTCGTGAGTACTCTGGTGCGCCGATGTCAACCAATGTACTGGCAAACAACATCGTGAGGAGGCTCGGAACAGTCACCGCAGCCAAAAAAATATCATATTCCTTGCCTGCACCCATGAGGCGCGTGGTTACTATCTGATTGATGAGCTGGGCTATCGTATTTACGCCGAAGATCAATGTGATGAGAAAGGATGAGCGAATCATAGGTTCATCGCAGTCATTGTAGTAGATGAGGACTGTTTTGCCAGAGTATGGTACTATAAGCTGTATCTCATATCCATACCTATGCAGCTCTCGCTCATCATCCCTATCTATCGCCAGGAGAAGACGATCGTACACAATATCAAACATATCCTTGAGACACTAGAGAAAACTCGATTTAGTTACGAGGTGATCTGTGTCGTAGATGGATTTGTTGACAAAAGCTTTGAACTACTGCAACAAGCACAGCTTCTTTACACTCATGTGCTCGGCTACGAAAAAAATCATGGCAAAAGCTACGCCATACGCTATGGCATGAAACACGCAACTGGTGACTATGTGATGTTTCTCGATGCAGGTATGGAGATCGATGCGAGTGGGATCAGCATGCTCATGGAGCACATGATGTGGTATGAAGCAGATATCATCGTGGGTTCAAAACGTCACCCCGTCAGCAAAGTCACCTACACCCCCCTACGCAAGGCCCTCAGCTATGGGTACTACCTGTTCGTTCGACTGTTGTTTGGACTCAATATCCGTGATACTCAGGCAGGGATAAAATTATTCCGCCGACCAGTGCTACAAACAATCCTTCCAAAACTCCTCGAGAAGAAGTTTTGTGGAGATCTCGAAATGCTTGTCGCTGCCAAAGCACAAGGCTTTGATCGTATTTATGAGGCACCAATTAAACTAAATTATACCTTTGCAAGCGTGACAACCGCTCGTTCCATGAATTCGATCAGAGGAATGCTGGTTGATACCGCAGCCATTTGGTATCGGAGATATGTGTTGAAGTACTATACCGTTAGATGAAATCTAACTTTCGCCCGGGATGATTTTATACGGCGTTAAAAATTATAATATTTTAGGTAATTGCCCAAACTTTTTTGTTAGTCTAATGATTAGGCTTCCAGCTGAAGCAACAGTTTCTGCTTTATAATATTTATATTTGCTTAATATATTATTTGCACTGAATTATGTACTATAAAGGTGACCACAGGGACTCTCTGTATCCAACACAGATAGACAGCTATCACGGCAGACTGCTACACACTATGAATTGGATATCTTGGAAAGATAAACGCGTACTAGTAGTAGGGGATTCGTATGGGTGGTTTGCTCAATCTGTCTTGGCTGATGACGCATCTTATGTGTACAGTTTTGATATAGCAGAACCATCACAGAATATCTTACAATTAATAGATCAATACCCTGGTAAATTCAAACATGACCGTATTTCAGTTTTCGATCTGGAGGCTTCTGGTGACTATGATGTCGCTGGATATTTTGAAGTGATTGAACACCTCCCTCCTGGGACCGAAATAGAATCACTCAGAAAAATAGCTAGTGTGCTAAAACCAGGTGGTCTAGTTTTGGTATCCACGCCATTCGCCTCTTTTTGGTCCTATTTGGTAGACCCCGCCTGGTTTTTAGGCCACAGACATTACAGCTTTGCTAAGATGGAAAAAATTCTCAAGTCAGCAGGGTATGTTGACATAAAAATGCATAGAGGTGGCTATTTCCAGGCTATGCGTGAGATAGTAGAGATGTATTTTACGAAATGGATCTTGCGACGCACATTCGTGTCCAGATACACACACGAATTAGACAGTGAATACCCCCATGCATCAGGCATAAGTCTTTTTGCAACTGGTAGAAAACCTTATCTCAACACCCAATCGCCTTGAGAGGCTGTACCTCGGTGTAGAGAACCACATCTTCCTCGGGCTTGCTCACAACAACACAAGATTTTGGGTAAAAGAGACCCTCGACGGCTTTTGGGATGGTCTCTTAGGTCTGGTATTATATGGGGCACATGAGAATATCTACTATCATTCAGTTCGTATTTTTGTTACTAACATCTGTGATTGTCTACCATAGATGGTTTACGACTGGTGTGTTCATTCACGCAGACTACCACTATTATTTCCCAGAGTATTATTTAGATTACCTAAATCCGTCCTTATGGCAAGCATCCAACGGTTTCGGCTCAGTGATATTGACGCCGTGGCGCATCCCTCATGATTATCTCTTTGGACTTTTCATAAGCCAAGGATTTAGACCTGAGGTAGCAGATAAATTTCTTCTAATTTGGCCAACCATCATAGCTCAAGTTTCTGCGGGTTACATATTTTCCTGGACCATTACAAAAGGAAAAAGTGCAACTGCCTGTGTATTTGGCAGCTTAGTGTATACCTACTACAGCTACTTTATTACAATCAATAGTCAGGGGCACTTTTTACTGACTTTGGGAGCAAGTATTGGTCTGATCGCTATCAGTCTTATAATCCAAACACTAGATAGACACTCAACTATCAAAATCATCTTTGCAGGCATTTTTCTAGTCTTGAGCATGGTAGCCGATCTGCGATCTTTCATTCTCACTGTCTTCCAGATATGTATATTGTTTTTAGCTTCATTACAGGAATTAGCACGTCACAAAAAAAATCTTGCAATAAACATATTTTTTTTATCTGCCATAGTATTATTTGTTCCTGCCTATTTTTTTGTTCCCCTAATTAGTGTTCACGGAGGAGAACAGATCTTAGCGCGTAGTTTATTCGGCAATTCTTTTTGGACACTCATTCCAGCATTAACAGGAATGCATCCCTTTTGGCAACCAGTCAACCTGCTTTGGTTCAAAGCACAACCAGTGTCCTGGCCGTTCTTCACTCTTCCAGTAGTGAGTTTAGCAGTTTTAGCATTTTTTCCAAGAAACAAGATAAAAATTTTTCTGACTCTAATTTTAATTTGTGGTATTTTCTTAGCCAAGCAAATTTCTCCGCCTTTTGGCGATGTATATAAGTGGCTTTTTGCTACTGTGCCAGGCTTTAGTGCTTTTCGAGAGTCTACTAAGTTTTATTCAGTAGTTGCTACTGGCTATACGGGCGTAATTGCATTGCTTATGGTTGAACTTGAGAAATCGATTCGAGATAGAAAGCAGTGTAAGTATCTATGCTTTGTACCAATTATCGCTCTGACGGTTTATATACTAACGACAATTTTGCCAATTTTGACTGGATCAATCAGAAATTTATACATACCTTCAAATATAGATGATGATTATCTGGTGATTAGAGAGTTAATTTCAAATGACCCTGAGACCTTCAGAACTCTAATGATACCTACAGGGGGAAAGCGCAATTTTCAGACGTATACACATCCTACGGTTGAGTTTATGGAAGAAGTCGCAAACTTACAAATGCTAGAGAAACTATATGGCATCAAAACTGACCCAAATCTCGGCTTAGAGCATTTTTTTACCAGCAATCTTACAAAACATCTGCTCAGCGAGCATGTAATCAAATACATTATAGTGCCCAAAAGAGAGGAGTATGAGGATATATTTAAAGATTTTCCTCAGAATCGAGAATATTACGTCGCTAACCTTAATAAGGTGTCGTACCTTCAAAAAATTTCTGATCCCAGAGTTGATGATGTAGATATATATCTCAATAGCGGCTACCGTCCTCGTTTTGCCTTGATATCAACTCAAGGATTCAATGTGCCTTTGAAAGATTCTGGGCTTCAAGTCCCACATCTACACAGCTTTAGCTACGATTATCGTCTCATAGATCCGAGACAAGACTACTTTTTAGATTTTCGTGACTCGTTTCACAAGAATTGGGAAGTTTTATTTGGTGAGACAAGATCTCATGATGATACAAAGGCAATCAAACATGTAAAAACATCGGTAGGTCTAAACAGATTTGTGATCCCTGGTTCACAGTTAGCCAAAAACTCAAAAGTACACATATACTTTGCTGCTCAAGACTACCTAATTAAGGGAATAAAAATATCCGCATACGCCATCCTTGGAGCAATAGTAGTGGTTTTTGCTATTTATTTTAGTCGGAAGAGTAGAAGATTGTTTAAGTATTGGAACTAAAAGTTAAATACTGCCCTAGTATAAACTCGTAGTTATAGGTAGAATGCTCACTGTTATTTGATAATTAGATCTCTCTTGCTTAAACATGAAATTCGATCTGAATAATATTGTTGAAAAAAAACTAGGTATCCCACCGAATTATCAATATCGGGCTTTACATGGATCTAACTACCTCCAGTCTAATTGGCATGCAAACAAATTAGAGGTTTTACGGTTTGTAGTACAAAATTTTCAGTCCGGCGGGGTCACTTTAGACCTAGGTCCGGGATCAGGTAATTATGAGTATTCTTTTGCGGATAAATTTGCTCAGATTGTCGCGGTAGATTACCACAAAGAGGCATTGGATTTCATGTCTGCGACTCTCAAATCAAAACGAATCTCTAATGTGAGCCTGATCCATTCCGACATTAGAGATACCAAAAGCTATTCACATATGGGCAAGTTTGACTTTGTTACGATGGTTGACGTGATCGAGCATATTCCGATGGCTGACGCTCAAACTCTAATCAGAAATTTACATTCCTTAATGAATCCCGGTGGTAAAATCTGCATAATTACCCCAAACTACCAGAGCGGGTGGTCCATAATGGAAAAGATCTTAGACAAAATGACTATAGTGCCGCATTTTGACGGTCAGCAACATCTGGCTCAGTACCATCCTCAAAACTTGAGGAGATTATTCGAGCAGAATAATTTTCTCACGAGACTCGTTGGAACCTTCAATACACTTTCGTTTTTAGTGCCATATCGCAGACTATCTGAGCGTCTCGCAGTAACAGAGATTCAGACCGGATTCAAGTATGGCAACTTATTAGTTGGCATCTTTGAATATGCTGGAAGCTGAACAAATCAAACTTTGGGAAGAGCAGTATGCCAATGATCAAGAAGGGCTGTACACGAACCCTCTCATCAGATTTATATTCGATATCGGGCATAGATATATAGCGCGAAAAGGACGCTTCATTGTCGGGAATATTTTGGATATTGGCTCAGGTATGGGCTACCATCTCAAATTTGAACACCTATCTGCAGAACGACGGTACGTCTGTATGGATAGAGACTCAAATATGCTAGCCAAGATAGAACACCCATTTGTCCAAAAGATATTGGGCACATGTGGCGCCATACCATTGCCAGACAAGTCGATGAACTTGATCATAGCATCTCACATCTTAGAGCATCTGCCCGCATTAACTTCAGATTTGAATGAAGTAAAAAGAGTTCTGAAGACAGATGGCAAAATGATAGTTGTGCTTCCCTGCGATCCAGGATTTTTATGGAAAGCATTGACATATTTCTCACCGAGTCGTTGGAGACTAAAGAGACTTGGTATAGATTATGATGTGGTAATGCGTCATGAACACGTAAATTCACATCAAAAGTGTGTAGAAAGTCTACAGGAGAAATTTCTGATTGAAGATGAGAGTTATTTTCCTTTTGGCTTGGCAAACTACAACTTGAATTTACTCCACTGCCTATTAGTATCCCCGTTACAGTAAAAAATGATCAATCATTTGTTTAGAAACCTCCTTGCAAGACCCGTCGTCATTTACGTCTTAATCTTCGGCATTTTTTTCTATCGAGACTTCAGATACACCTATCTCCAATCTGATTTCATAGCTTACTGGTTACCACACTACAAGTACATGTTTGAATCTTTCAAGGCAGGAGAGTTGCCCTTTTGGCAACCATACTCATTTCTAGGTTTGCCCGAATTATTCAAACTGGAGCTCGCCGTATTTCATCCATTTTTTTGGTTGTTATTTCTCTTGAATCTTGTTTTCAACAATAGTCTTACTTTGACTTTCCTAGGCAAGAGTATGGAGTTTACACAGTATCTCAATATGCTAATCGGGGCTTTGGGGATGTATAAACTGCTAACTAGGACTTTTCGACTGAGTCATTTTTCAGCCCTTTTTGGAGGGTTAGTATTTACACTCTCTATTCACAGTACAGCTGAGATTTTTAATCTATCCACTTTGCCTGGAAAGCTCTATTTGCCATGGATTTTCTTTTTCCTATGGCGTTTTTTGGAGAAAAGGACCCCGACTAACTACCTAATTCTTGTGTTGGTTAATTATATCCTTTTGACCTTAGGCTACCCATACCATTGGGTATATTTTTTCATCACTCAAGTGCTGTTCAGCTTGACATATGGCAAGAGAGAAGCGATACACACATCGTTTGCTATCATGAATGCCATCTTCCTGGCTGGGTTTTTTTTACTACCTAATTACCACATTTTGACTCAGTCACAGAGAGGAATTGGCGTGATTGATAACGTCGATGCATTTTTTCACCTACGAAATGCCTTTGTGCCGACCAGGATCGTAAATATACTCAATCCATTCATCTTTCAGGGGCTCTATAACATGCAAGATAAGACTGGTCTGTTCAGCACAAATACCCTTAATTGGGGCACCTTTCCTCTGATGTGTCTTGTTATAGGGTTCGTGAGTATGAAAATTGATAAATTAACTAGGTTCATTGCTTTATTGTTTTTTGGAGGTTTGATCTTAAGCCTAGGTGGATATCTAGATGTATCAGGTATAGTTGGAGTGGTAGCTCCCTTCTTCCTAACCTTACGCTCTCATACCCAAGCGCTCGGCCTAACTTTTTTTAGCGGTACGATAATCATTGCTATTGGATTCGAAAATATAGTTAGAGGCGGATTTTACAAGAAAACGTTCTTCTTTTTTTGTCAACTAATCCTATTGCTTTTTACACTCCTGCTGTTCACTGCGTACCGTTGTGATAGCTGTACGGCGGATATATATGACTCGGCAGTAAGCCAATCTCGCGCACTATTATTAACCACCACTGGACTCATCATGATACATTTGTATGGCAGGAGTCTTCAGAGGAGTTGGCTCATATTGGCTATATTTGTGACCTTGTTAGAGTATAGTTTTTATAACACCTCGCTACACCATCTCCACTCGAAAGTTAGCTACACGAAATACTTCTCGGGCAGAAGTTTGTTCATAGAGGAGCCAAAAAATACGAACCTATTTAGGTATATGTTTGCAAATCATCAGTATATGCACAACACTTCAATGCATAATATCGCCAGCACTCAAGGATATGAAACTGTTCCATATAGTGGTTATTACTTACTACTCGATGCTAAGGAGATAGATTTTTTGAAGAGGACAAATACGAAATACCTCATTACGACAGAGGCCGCTAAAGAAACCCAATCTTCTGATTTTAAGCTGGTTAAAGTGATCGCTCCTAGTGATCATCTAGATGAATCATATTTCAATTTGGCTAAAAATGGCATTTATTTAACTCCTCAAAATAATGAAGCCTACTACGTGTATGAAATAAAAAATTATTTACCCCGCTTTTATGTCCCGAAAAGATTGCAAGAGTGTCCACAAAAGCAGTGCAAGGGCGTTGATCCCATAAACACATCTTATGTCGCTAATCTAGAAAAAAACTTCACAAATACAGATAGTACAACTACCAAAATCAATGTTGTGGACTACAAGAGCAACAGCTTAACTATGGTCATAGAATCGAAAGCAAACTCCTTTGTAGCTTCATCTGAGATACATGATCCAGGTTGGAGTGCAAGTTCAAAAGGAGCTCCAATAAAAATATATCGCACTAATGAAGGGTTTAGAGGTTTTTTTGTTCCCCCGGGTAAAAATGTAGTAATAATGTCTTATTACCCACCATATTTATCGGTAGGAATTGCCATTTCTGGGGCTTCCCTGATAGGTCTTCTATGGTATAGTTTTAGAGAAAGGACAGCAAGTTAACCGTTTCCCTTCTATGTTCCATAAAATATTCCCAATAGTTAGAAAATTTTTTGAGCGATTTCTGATCCTGCGCAGAGTCATGGGTATAGTTCGCTTAGGCGGGACTTCATTGGCAGTAAGAAAGAATGGAGTATCAGCTATGCTCAGGCCCTTTTTAGATCCAGTTGGCACGCTCTATGAAGTGGACTTCTTAGATAAAAAAGTTTCTTTCAGGTCAGCAACAACTGACTACAATGAATTGATGTTCATACATATGGAGTGGAATCTACCAGATATTTTATTAACAAAATATGCATCTAAATCACTGGTATTGGTAGATTGTGGTTGTAGTATAGGTCTTTCCACAATAAAAATTTCCGAACAACTTAATTTCAAGTCTATCGTGTGCATTGACCCTACTAGAGAGAGTCTAGAATTAGCTAAGCATAATTTATCATATATTCAAAGTGTCATGTTTCATCAGGTTGCACTGGGAGGTGTGGCTGGCCAGGCTACTTTATCTAAGTTAGACGAATTGAGCCCAATTTCATTTCGGACGGTCGCTCATGACAAAGGTCAGATCCAAGTGATGACGCTTAATCAGATTTGGGAGCATCATAAGCTGTCTGGAACAAAGGTGATCCTAAAATTAGATATAGAAGGTGGTGAGTACAGTGTCTTCAGCAAAGAGGCAGATTTATCATGGCTTAATTCTGTAGAAGTTCTCATGCTAGAATTCCATGAAGATGCATCAGGGAATGAAATGATTAGATCCACCCTGAAATCGGCAGGATTCAATGAAATGATACGCGAACCAACCTGGTCAGTCTTTGGACCTTCAACATAGTCTTTATACTATATTGGTTTGCGATTGACTAAAGTAATGAAAGCGGAATGTTTCTTCAGATACCGTCCAAGACTCGCAGGAAGTGGATGGTAGCCAGCGCCGAATGTCTGTATCGGTTCAAATCCGTATACACTAAACCAGTCATTGAGCCATCTTGCAGTAAAGATTGTTTTATGTGTCCAGGTTGATCCTCCTACATGCGTGGCCTTTCCTCTGTGCAGGGAGAGAGGATTGCCTAATCCTAGTGCTCTGGAACTACTATTAGTGAGATCAAATGGGGTCCAACCGAGAACCAGGGCAATAATATTATGCCAACTTGAGAGGTTGTTAGTCGAAGTAATGAGATAGCCACCTGGCTTTAACACCCTATAGGCCTGCTCGATGAAGATATCTGGGTTAGATAAGTGTTCAATGAGCTGATTAGAGACGATACAGTTTATTGAGGTGGGATCAAATGGCCATTCGCCCACATCAGCAAGGGCTGATTTAGCATCTATAGATAGAGCCTGAGCCTTCTTTGCATACTCAACTACAGGTTCAAGCCCAAAATTTTTAGTGGAAGAAGCGGCTTTGATGTATTGCTGAGTCTTTACTCCATCCCAACAACCAATATCTAAGAGGCTATCAAAAGGACCATATCTCTTGATTGCCTCGCACACATTTGCATCATTAAGCAACATTGATTCAGCATACAGGTTATGGAGATATTTTTTAAGCATAAGATTTAATTTTATCAGAAAAAAGAATTATTTTGATATTCTTCCCAACATCATTGTAAGGATTTCTAAAAATTGGAGGAAGACCGAGCCTATAGCCAGGAGTGGCTGTTGATAAAACCTACGCCATTGTTTTGCGACACTAGGTCGGAAAGGATATACCTTATTCCGATGCGACTGCTGTGAAATTATTTTTGTGAGACTGGACATAGTTTGTCCATAGTAGAATCTTTTTCTAAGTTGACCAATTAGTGTGAAGTTTATTTCTTTATGAATAAGGCTTTTTGTTGTTCTTATATATGGATATTTATGGATAAATCGATCGCTCACATCCCAATCCTCACCTGCTGAAATATTCTCATTAAAACCACCGATTTCTAAAAATTTGTCTCGTGGATAAGCTCTGGCCGCTTCGACAGATAGATCACCGAACATATAAAAATCACGCTCAAAGGCCTTGCATAGTCCCCAAAATCCCGTAGCAATAGTTTTTTCTGGAATGAAGCAGGCGGAGAGATTTTGATTCCGATAAACTTGAACAAGCTCATCTAACAAGCCGCTCTCAGCTGTCATGTCAGAGTCGACAAACAAGAGTGTTGATCCCTGACACATCTGGGCTCCATAGTTACGTTGAGCTGATCTTTCTGGTCCAAATACAAAAACATTTTTGGTATACCTGTTTGCGACAAAGATAGTGGAGTCAGTCGAATGATTGTCCACGACTATGAGTTCCATGTCCTGTGACATTTGGCCTGTAATAGACTCAAGACAGGCACCAATGGTGTCATCATTATTTTTTGTTGGTACGATGATGCTTAGGAGCATACATGATTCATGGTATATACAATAATGCAAAAGACTGACTTGTGATATTTGTCCAGCTATATCGTTTATTAGTCTCGAGACTGGTTTGACATAGTTTCATATAACTTTGAGAGTTAATGTCAACTAGTAGTCCGATGGAGGTTAGGGGATCAGATATTAATTGGCCATTTACTCCGGATTCAACGATAGATGAAAGACCAGGATTTGGCAAGGCTAATACAGGTGTGCCTTGACTATTTGCTTCAAGCACGGTCAGACCAAAGCCTTCATGTATCGAGGTATGGAGGAGCCAGTGCGCCCGGCGGAGGAGTCGGACCTTCTCTTCTTCGCTAGCACGACCTTTAAACTCGACATTTGGCTCTATGCCAAGCTCTTTAGTCATATCCTGCAGATGAGAAACGTAGCTTGGATCTCCGCCGCCGACTACCCACAGTTTGACATCGGGAGTAGTCTTTTTGACCTCGGCGATGATCAGAAGTGCATCCTCGATGCCTTTCATCTTGACGAGTCGGGCGAGGAAAATGAAGGTGAGTGTATTTTCCTTGTCGGGCACCTCGGTGACCGGCTCGAGATCTATCGCACAGGGTATGACATGGATGAGAGATGGCTGGATGCCATACCTGATAAGATCATCTTTCGTAGAGTTGGAGTCCACCCAAAAAGGTACATGTCGATAGGGCAAGAAATACAACCTCTCGTATAGCTTGCCAATGATATTCGTCGGCCATGGAGCCATCAGATCCCAGATTGATTGAGCAACTTCGTGGATGAAGGCGATTTTGCGTGATTTCCATGCCCAGAGTGGTGTAAGAAATGGGATGCCATGGATCTGGTCGATCACCAGATCAAAGTCGCCGTGCCATTTGAACCAGTAGAGGAGAGGTGCGAGAAGGTAGATAGTGAATGGGGAGCCGTAGCGGTGGAGATGAATGATGGGGGAGTCAGCTGCGAGCTGCGAGCTGCGAGCTGCGAGTGGAGGTTTAATTTGGGAAAACTGTTTTTTAGTGATCTCAGATACGGGAAGTTTTTCGTAGGGTTTCGCCCCAGGATAGCCACCGGCGAGCCAATGGACCTCATGTCCAGCCAGTGCCCAAGCCTCGAGATGCTTGCGCGTCACATACTCTGCACCTCCTGATTTGGGATTCGTGGGGCAGCGCCAGTTCAGCATGAGGATACGCATATGGTATAATATCAGTATAAATGCTACTCGTGCAAACGAGCAAGCCGTACCCCTCTGCAAAGAGGGGTAATTTTTTTTAGAGCAACTCCTTTATTCCATTTCGGACCTGATCAAAGTCTTCGTGGTCAACCACTCCTAAAAGTGAGTGGTTCTGAGAAATTCACAATGTGCTAAATAGCCTCACTTGGGACATGACTACATTTGCCACCTGGTCTTTGAGACGTATTGGTACGTAATATCGATTCTCGGGCTTTACTTTGCTTGAGAGCGGTACACCGAGAAAAGAGAGTGGTCCATACACCCTCAAAACAAGCACTGGACGTGTATAGCCTGGACCTTTTCCATCCTGCTAAACCCCGATATTTGATCCAATTGAGATCCACCTGACTTCACGGAATCTTACATGGATCATCGTGTACGGGGGAGTATTGTGTAATGTTGATTTGACATGATGCCAGGCGGTATAGTCCTTCACGTCTCACATTGTATCAAGTGATACTGCACAATTCGTACCAAAGACAAGACAACACATCGCTTCTGAGTACAAGTCGAGGCTTAAATCTGATATGAGTGTGCTGAGAAACGTGTCTTTTGTAGTATAATGTAAGCATGTGGCCGACCAAAATCACCCCTACTACACCTGTCAGGGAGCAGATCCATTATGCGTTGGCCTATGGCTCCTTAGATGACCTACGAAATCTACATCAGCGGTATTCCGATGATGAAATAAAGAACGTATTTCAGCAGCCATACAGAGGTATATACTCAAAGGCAAAATTTGGGTTTTATCGAGCATATTTTGGCTTGTCTGATCTCAAATCTGAACTCTATATAAAACATGTTTGATATCAATAGGTCTCTCCTACCCTCACAACAAGAGACACTCGCGTTGCTGAAGCCATTTTTCAACGAGTTTTATCTATCAGGAGGTACGGGGTTGTCCTTTCATCTCCAGCATCGCATCTCCTATGACTTCGATCTCTTTACCGATCAACTTCTTCCTCGATTTTTCACCAGAAAAGTCGCACAAATACTCCCCATCAAGCAACTGGTCGTGGATACAGACAGCGAGGTCACCTTTTTTGACGTACGTGGAGTGAAGGTCACTTTCTTGTATTTTCCATACACCCATATAGGCACATTGACTACTATCCACGGAGCCACCGTGGACTCGCTCGACGATATAGTGGCAAATAAACTCCATGTGATAGGGAAGCGATCGCAGATCCGCGACTATGTTGACATATACACCCTAATCACTGGCACAGACTATACGATTCAAAAGTGTATTGTGCTGGCAAAGCAAAAATATGGGAATGAGTTCGATGCGCAGCTCGCTGTCGGGCAGCTCTGCTACACAGATGACCTGGACTTTAGTGATGGGGCGTTTACTGCGTTGGGAGTAGCGAAAGAAGATTTCATATCACGTCTGGCGCAAACGGCGCGTGACATCGCATGACTGCAGTAAGGCATGATCTGCTTTTGTCATCGAATTGGTTGACTATTACAGGGATGACGGAAGTTAGTGCAAAATGCAAAGGTGACGTTTGCCAATACCTTTTTTTGAGCATAAAATCGCGTATTGCATGATATAGTTTCATTTGCACATGAAGAAAAGGATATTTTTGCTATCGATCGGGGGATTCATTCTTTTGACATTGACATTTGCATTGGCATTTATTGTTTCTCAAAATGCGCACGATACGTATGGTTTTTTTAGTAGAGTACGCCAGATCGAATTTGGTGCTACTACTGGAGATGACAAGCTGACTCTCTCATTCTCACCCCATGAAAAGGGACTTGGCATCATCGAACTTGGACTCAATCGATTGTCCCCAGACCGTTTTGGAACCGTCTCTGCAGTGATGAAAGATATAGGTAACAGAAAACTCCTCGCTGACTTGTCATATAGCACTATACATGTCGACAGCAGTGATCCACTCCTCATCCCATTTCGATCTTTTGCAAAGCTTAGCTCAAATGAGTACGAGCTCACCTTGATGTCTGACCCTGTTGACTTGCTGCCTGAGTATCTCGTAAAACAAGGACTCCCCTTGAGAGGTGTGTACTTTATGGACCGAGAAGACCTACAGAAAGATTATACAGAGATACGGAGACTGGCAGAGTGGAAGATCGCTGATCTCCAGGACACATTTTCAACACTTACTATAGAGCTTCTTGTGTTTTTCCCCTTAGCAATCCCATTTGTCATCTATTTGCTTTGGTATCAATATCAAAAGAGGCTCCTCCGAAGAGTTTTTGTTGAATACATCATCTACTATCTACTTAAACCCCTTGAGTGGTCACGTAAGTTTGGCCCAAAACTTCTTGAGCCTAGTAGGCAGACTCGTGTAGTGATATGGCAGCACTACAAGGAGCTTACGATGTATATCGTAAAAACATCTGCAGCAACCATCGTTATGCAGTACAAACTGCATACAAAGCTAGTTTGGGATGCATCCCTGGTCCTCGTATGGGCGCTCGCGTGCTTGACTTTTTCAGTGACACAGACTGAGATCACCGATTCAATGTACATACGCTTTGCGATAGCTTACCTTTTATTTGCATCATTTCGTCGAGTGGATACACGCATGCACTATCTGGCTGCGCTTTTTCTTCTGGTTTTTTGTCCATACTATCTATCGCTGAAGCTTGATGCTACTGCAGAGCGGGTGGCGATCTTTGTCTATGGATTTATGGTCGCAGGCGCTTTCTTTGATGCGATCGAGCTCTATCGTCGCAGGGGCAAGGTTGACCATCTTGATCAGCCTTGATGCGCTTCGCCTTCGATTGCCGAACCTAGGGCATCCTGCGACTAACCTGACGCATTACTAAAGAGTAGATGGTAAATCAACAATTGAATAGTTGAGAATTGAAAGCTGAGGTGCGCAATGATCGATGCACAATATTTGGATCGATCTCACATATAAATAAAACATTTAGTCTTGCCCTTTTTAGATCCTCGTTTTCACGAGGATGACAGAGAGAATCGTGGCAAGTGAGAATGTTATGTCTATAAGTGGTAGTACGGACGGACACAACGATAAGTAGGAAGGATAGTATACTTAGGCTGACTATGCTACGAAAGCACTCTCACACGATCTTCATCATCTTGCTCATGGGTATCGGCATAGTGACCCACTGGGCATGGGTCACGCTCTCGACGATCAATCATGGTGATTGGTGGGTATGGCAGGCAGGGATCGTACGTGACGGATCAAAGGTTTGGGGCTCTTGGGTAGGCCACTTGACTACAGGATACTCAAATCTCCAGATGAATTTTTTCCCGCTCTATGTCATCACGGAGTGGATCTATAGATTCTCGCACTCACCTGAGCTGGCCTCATTCCTCGTTCTGGGACTGATCACGATATGTGCACCAGTTATCTTGCTTTATCTCAGAGGACCGAGCGTTCGTACATTTGCACTCACGCTCTTCTATAGCTCGACTACATATGTGATTTTGCGCCAAACGGGACATATACATATCGCGATCGTCTATCTGCTCGCTCCCATCATCCTCACCTATTGGGAAAGGTATTTGCATAAGTTCGATCTGCGGACCGGGCTCATATTTTCCCTAGTTTTCACCCTCGGTTGCATGTATGAGCCACGAATGATGATCATGCTAACCATTGTCATTCTGGTACTTTCACTGGAACATATTAAGAAGCTCATTCTGAGCCCCTTGACCTATTTACTGCTGATACTGCTCGTTGGAATGAATATATATTGGATCAATTCTACTGTCTATGGCTCGATTGAGTATGTCGGCGTCGCTACGAGTAGAGGACTCTTTGGCAGCAATTTGTTTGATATCATGAGGTCGTTTACTTTGAGTGAGGCAGATTGGACTGGTGGATATCCAGATCAGAATTTTAATTCTCACCCCATACCTATCTACCTTTGGCTCATACCTGTTGCACTCGCATTTGAACTGTATACTGCACATGATCGGGCCAAACGATACCTACATCTGGCATACCTGCACGTCCTTCTAATCGGCATATTCATGAGCAAGCAGTCTGCAAGCCCCTTTCACCACGTATATGAGTGGCTGTACGGACATATTCCTGGCTTCAATCTTTATCGTGAAGCATCAAAATGGTACATGATGGTGGCTTTGGGCTATTGGGGCAGCCTCAGTTTCTTTTTTGATCATGTATCATCTGGCGAATATCGAACGAAATGGCACAGATACCTCAATACCTTTGTGCTCTGCGTCCTGCTAGGTACCAGTGCGTTTAATCTCAAGCCACTTCTGACCCAAGAGATCGGTACAACATTCATCCCGAGCACGAGACCTGAGGTGTATAAAGATATCGAAAAGCTCTATGTGCAGGACACGAGTTACCATCGGATATTATCATTCCCCCACGCGGTGTCATGGATTGGACACAGTCCACTCCATCCACTTCTCGCTTATGACTCACAGAGCTCGCTGCCATACTTTTCAAGCATAAAATCGACAGGCAATCCTTATCTCGTATTACCACAAGACAAAGTGGTTTTTCAGCAAATTTTAGCAACACACTCAGTGCGCTATATCGTCGTGCCACGAATTGATCCCATTGAGGATGGTGGTGTGTATCGTCAGTACGGAGCACAAACGTTTTTTGTAGACTATCTGCGATCTACGCCACATATCAGAGAGCTCTGGAACAAAGATGGAGTATATGTATTTGAAAACTCACTGTATGAAGCTCATATAACTGGGGCTCAGGTCATCCAAATGCGCTCGCCTGCGACTTATGTGATCAAAGTAGATCAGCCCTCGGAGATCATTTTTCGCGAATCGTATCATCCAAAGTGGCGAATCTACTCTCGTGATGACTTTGATTTGTCACCAAAGGTGGATCTGCATATCGACTCTACACATGCGTCTATCTATGGATATGCGAATAGGTGGCGTGTTGATAAGCCTGGAGAGTACCTCATACATTATGAGCCGCAAACATACTTTGAAAAAATGCTCCGTGTAAGTGCATTTTTTGCCATTTGCACAGTGGTAGCTTTGGCATTTGTCTCTGTCTATCGGCGTACACCTGCCTTAGACCACAGGAGTACATAAGTTCAGATATGTACACAAGTCATCATGGCAATCCTCGACAGCTTGGCCAAGTCACGCCTGGGTCAGAGTATACTATCTCATCCATGTCTCAGTTTAAAAAACTCATCATCTGCGCACTTATAGGGATAGTCGCCTATGGTGCTCTCCTGATCATCATGATTGTTGTCTTTCCCTATGGATTTTCGAACATAGAATACTCTCGCGTGCCATGGAAAAAGGAACCTCTCAGAAGCGAGCCCGAGCTCATTCGAGTGACATTTACTTCGCCAGACCAAAATTTGGGCATTGTGCAACTCCCCTTAGTAAAATCATACGATCCCGACTCAGTGCCCATTTTATTCAAGGTGGAGGATGTAGCGACAAATCAAACCATACATCAGCAGATATACCAGTCGTCCCTATTGACTAATGTGAGTGAGTTCCCCTTCGGACTACCGGCTATCAATAACTCACTTGATCGCACGTATGCACTGGTTCTGCAAACGATACAAACAGGTACCAAACCATCGATTCGGCTTGATACCAATAGTCAGTATGTGGCTAGTATCCATCAGTATGATAAAGCCCAACTGAAAGCAAAAACAACTAATATGATGGGATTTATCTTGACAAAAGTGTCTACTACTCATCAAAAGGCGGGATGGTCATCGCTGATAGTATTAGTAATATCATGTTTGGCCTATCCTTTTGTACTGCAGTACTTTACCCCAAGGCATGCTCTGCGCAGGGCGTCAGAACAAACAATTTTTGCCCTGCTTGTTCAGAGTCAGATGATAGTAGTTCTGTTGTTAGTGCCGAATTTGATAACTGATGGGGTATACGCGGTATGGTTTTTGCTCTATCTCTTACTCTCCTATTTTGGTAGTATTTCACTTCGCTCTCACTACTTGTGGGCTCTGAGCTTGCTGGTAGCCAGTCCGTTTCTCTTGCTTCTCTCAGAAGTTATACGGGCAGAAAATGCAAGCGTACTAGCCTTCTTTCTTCTTTGCACTGGAGTAGGGATGGAGACTGTGCGTAGAATCAAATCTGCCCATAAAAGTGCTAGTTAGGCGATTTTTATATCTCGAGTCGCTTGAGCTCTGCGTCCACCATCATGGTGATGAGCGTTTTGAAATCAGTTTTTGGCTTCCAGCCGAGCTTCTCCATGGCTTTTTTAGGACGGCCGAGGAGGAAGGGCACCTCTGCAGGGCGCATGTGTGCGGGATCGATCTTGATGTGCTTTTCCCAATCAGTGATACCCACATGAGCAAATGCGACTTGGATCATCTCTTTGACGGTGTGTGCCTCGCCGGTTGCGACTACATAGTCATCTGGCTTGTCTTGCTGGAGCATGAGGTGCATGGCCTCGACATAGTCTCCTGCAAAGCCCCAGTCGCGAACAGCGTCAAGGTTTCCCATCGATATATGATCGACAAGGCCCTTTTTTATCTGAGCTGCTCCATGAGCTACCTTGCGAGTGACAAACTGCATGCCACGGATAGGTGATTCATGATTGAAGAGAATGCCATTACAGACAAAAAGGCCATAGGACTCGCGATAGTTGATGCCCATCCAATGAGCATAGAGCTTGGCTACGCCATAGGGTGAACGAGGGTGGAATACGGTATTTTCATCTTGGTAGCCACCATCATTGGATGACCCAAACATCTCGCTGGTAGAGGCTTGATAGAAACGCGTTGTTGGAGAAAACATCTTAATCGCATTGAGGAAGTAGAGGACAGCGAGTCCATTTACTTCTGTGGTGAGCTTTGGTTGATCAAAAGAGGAGCGCACAAATGATTGTGCGCCGAGGTTATACACCTCATCTGGGCGGATACTGCGGACGATGTTGTAGAGCGAGGACTCGTCACTCAGATCGCCCTCCACAAAATCAATTTTCTTGGTGACTCCCACATAGTCGAGATTGGAGAAGTTTGGGTTGCTGTATCTGCGGACCAGGCCATACACCTTGTACCCTTTATCGAGGAGCAGCTTTGCGAGATAGGGAGCATCTTGGCCGAGGGTTCCAGTGACGAGTGCTATTTTTGACATAGATATCTAAAGGATACCAGGACATCATGGCTTTTCAAGCGCAGGCACTGAGTCATCCCAGCCATGAGGATGAGAGGTGTACCACTGGATGAGAGTCTTGACACTGGTTGAGAGGGATCTTTGGGGCTTCCATCCAAGCACTTTGTCTGCTTTCGTGATATCTGCGATCATCTTGTCCGCTTCATCAGTGCGTGGTTGTGCTGATTGACCGATCGGGAAGTCTACGCCTGTCAACTTTTTTATCTCACTGATGATCTCGAGGACAGAGTTGCCAGAGCCAGTACCGATGTTGATGGCCTCACTTGAACCTCCTCGCAGGAGATATTCGACTGCATTGATATGGGCCGTGCCCAGATCCACAACATTTACATAGTCACGGATAGGGGAGC
Organism: uncultured Gammaproteobacteria bacterium; assembly: GCA_964620925.1. GTDB lineage: Bacteria > Patescibacteriota > Microgenomatia > UBA1406 > GWC2-37-13 > JAGOLU01. Next base: position 78,973 of record CAZUKL010000004.1, read on the forward strand.
CATCCGGGGTATTGACCATGGCATAGTTCAACTCAAATGGGGCAAGTCCAAGCGCTCCACGGACAGCGTTTTGTACCAAATGAAATGATGGATTTTTTGAATCACCTATTGATCCGTCGTCTGATGCGCCACAGACATTAAAATATCTGAGGAATACCACTTTGAGATCACTTGTTCTGCTATAAAGGTTTAAAATCTTTTCACAAATGGATTTTGATAGCCCATAGGGAGTCACCGGATCGGCAGTTGGGTGCTTTTCATCGATGGGCAAGTACTGAGCGTTACCGTATACAGTACAGCTCGATGAAAATACAACCTGCCTAACGTTGTGTGCAAGTGCTGTTTGGATGAGTCGTTGGGTCCCACACACATTATTGGCAATATATTTTTCGGGGATTTGCCAAGATTCTCCTACATTCAGCAGCGCAGCGAAGTGGATGATAACCAAAGGGTGATGCTTTTCAAAAATATCTGAAAGTGGATCGATAGTCAAATCTCGCTTATAAAAAATCAGCTTTTCAGGAGAGTATTTGTCTTGAAGATGGTCTATAGCCGATTGATAGCCACGAGATAGGCTGTCAATAGCTACTATTGTGTAGCCCTGTGCAAGGAGGAGATCACAAGTCACCGAACCGATGTATCCCGCCGCGCCGGTGACAAGTATGGTGTGCATGAGAAGGCAAATCTACAATTTACAGTATGCAATACCAAATAATTTGCAATATCCAATATCAATGAGCACAAATGCACCTTCAAGAATCTAAATTTGCTCTTGTGCACCTACCCCGGATCGAACGGGGATCAGAAGCTCCGCAAGCTTCTACTCTATCCAATTAAGCTATAGGTGCTAGTAACAGATAGTAAATAACCAATACTACTGATTATATCAGGAAGAGCGAGGGTACACAAAGCCAACAAACCCTTTACACCTCAATTATGACTGTTGAGGGGGAGTGGCAGGCTGCTGAGCATTGATCTTCGATTGCAACTCAGCCAATATTGAGGCGAGTGAATCGTCGACAGACTGTTGAGGAGCCGCTGGTGCTGCTGGTAACGGAGTAACTACTACGGGAGCTGGGGCGACTACTGGCGGCACAACGGGAGCCATAACAGGCGCTACTGGTGCAGGCGCTAGGGCTTGTTGGGCTGCAAGCTTTGCTTGCAGAGCCTGGAGTTCTGCAATCTGCGCGCTGATGGAAGCATGATCCACACTTGGAGCTGGGGCGACTACTGGCGGCACAACGGGAGCCATAACAGGCGCTACTGGTGCAGGCGCTGGGGCGATTGGCTCTGGGGCAGACACAACTGCTTCAGGTACTGCCGTTGGCATCACAGGAGCTACCACTGGCGGCACGATCACCGACGTGACAGGGGCGACTGCGGTAGGAGCAGCAAAACCAAGGACATCATCAAACTCTTCTTTGGTGAATCCCTTCAAAATAACTACACTTTCATCATCTTTTTCGATTTTTGTCACCGGGGTCCCCGCAAAGTTATTGGACAGGGTAAGCATCTCAGTCAGAAACTCACGATTTACTTCAAGGTTCTTTTCTTCAAAAGCTAAATTGTGTGATTTGAGATAGTCTTTTTCTTGAACACAAAACGCACAGTCGTTGATCGTATAGATGGTAATTTTCATATGAGTCATTATGGTGAATAGAGCAAAGTGTGTCAAGGGGTATTTGAAGTTCGAGCGGATGACACCGTATGGATTGTAGTGATAGAGCAGATCACTTTTATTTTTCTGACTGGAGGGTACTTTTCTTTTTTCCGATGATACCCATTTCTTTCAATTTCCACATAAAAAGCGCCCCTTTATTGTTTGCCTTGCTATCAACTACAAATCGCAGAGCTTGTTCGAGGGCAGGTCGAGGGAGTGTCTTTGCGAGGCGCATATACAAGCCTTTTCTCGAGGGATCCGCGAGTTTTTCACACAAAAAAATACCAAATGTTTGAAATTCGCGGGATACGTATTTGTCCTCTGTAGGATTAAACTTGGTGAGTATCGAAGCGATGCTATCCATGCTGAGCATTGTAACAGGAAGGAGAGGGTAATTAGTAATTAATAATTACTAATTAATAATTATCAGTTGAGAATTGAGGATTTCCTTCAGGGGCGAACAAGCCCACAATCAAGACATTGATTCATGAAATGAATGAAAATTATTCACTATTCATTCTTAATTATTCATTACCGCTAAACTATTTGCATGATTGCTTTTGACATATTTCATCCAAAAAGAGTATAGTACTCTTTAGTTATGAAGATACTCCATGTAGCTGCTGAAGTCGCTCCCTACGTGACCATAGGAGGCCTGAGTCAGGTGATGTATTTTTTGCCGAAAGCACAAAAGAAGCTCGGACTTGATGTGCGCGTATTTACGCCAAAGTATGGTGACACAAAAATTACAAAAACAGACACCGTCGAGATGGTGACTCACTGGCTGAGAGTGCCACTCGAGGACGATAAATTGCCTCCGATAGCTATAAATCCAATACAAGATGTAGATAACCAGCGCTCGCTCATCTGCAATGTGATGTCGAGTCAGAGTAACAACGGCTCGATGACCTATTTTCTAGAAAATAGAGAGTATTTTGAGTTGCGCGCAAACGTCTTTGGCTATATGGACGACCATATTAGATTTGCGCTGCTGTGTCGAGGTGCTCTTGAGTGGCTCTTGTATATGCGCTCTGTTGATCCAGATTCGTGGCTTCCTGATATCATACATTGCCATGACTGGCACACAGGATACTTGGTAGACTGGGCCAAACGGAGTCCGCGATACAAATCGCTCTTGCAAAACACCCACCTTATCTTCACCGTACACAACTTTGCGTATCAAGGAAATTATGACTTTCGCTATACCGTAGATGTGGCAAAAGATGAGGGGAAGAAGTTCCTTGCGTCACTCACGAGCCCGCTGTTGCAAAAGCAAAATGCACTGCTGCGAGGGGTGATCAATGCTGATGGAGTAAATACTGTCAGTCCCACACACGCACGTGAAATCCTCACTCCCGAGTATGCAGAAGGGCTCGAGGTCCCTCTGAATACTCACCAGAACAAGCTTATCGGCATCATCAATGGACTTGATTTTGAAGAATTTGACCCCTCCACAGACAAGTATATTTACCAAAACTTTTCTCCAGACAAATTTATCCGAGCCAAATTTGAAAATAAACGTCACGTCCAGGAAATGTTTGGGCTGCCAGTCGATGAAACTAAGTTCCTCATAGGTTCAGTTGGTCGCATCGCGCCTCAAAAGGGGTGGGATCTTATCCTCGAGATGCTCCCAAATCTCCTCAGAGAACGCAAAGATATACAAATCATCGTCATTGGTCGCGGTGATGAGCACTATTGTCAGCAGCTTATCAAATACAAACGACAGTTCAGCAAGCAGATAGGACTCAAACTCGTGGCTGATTTTCAAGCGCCCCGACATGTTTTTGCAGGTGCCGATGTGATGCTTATTGCGAGCTCGTTTGAACCGGGAGGCATCGTGGCGCTTGAGGCCATGCGATATGGCGCGGTACCCGTCATCAGGCGCACCGGAGGGCTCAATGACGTAGTATCAAATTTTAACCCTGATACAGGAAGGGGAAATGGATTCTCGTTCCACAGTATGACACCATGGGCACTCTATGGCGCCATCGTCGAAGCCCAGGTCTACTACGCCACAAAGGTGCATTGGTACAAGATAGTTGAAAACTGTCTACGCTACGATTCGTCATGGGAGCACTCTGCTAAAAAATACCTCGACTGGTACAAATCGGTGACCTATACTACGTGAGAGGGGAAACGGTTTCATAATGCTGTAATGTCTGTAATGTTTATAAGGTTTATAATGCGCTGAGCTTTATAGCATTATCAACCCATCTCTTTACACCTATCTGACAATCTAAACACCATGTAATCTGCTATACTTGTACTCACATCTATGAAGATCACCAATTTGGGCATCTTCCTACACTTCTATCAGCCACCTTTTCAAAAAAAGGAAGTCCTCGATCGTGTCACGCAAGAGGCATATATTCCTGTTATTGACGGGCTCATCGCACACGCCTCAGCCCGCCTCACTCTAAATATTTCTGGATGTTTACTCAGTATGTGGGCTCGGGGAGGATATGAGGATTTGCTGGCAAAGATCCGGACTCTCGTCCTCTCAGGGAGAGTAGAGCTCACTGGCACCAGTGCATATCATGCGTTTCTTCCAAAGTTACCTGCTGTTCAGGTTATCAGACAAATCAAACTCCATGAAGACCTCGTACATAAGTATCTTTCCAAAGATATCATCCTAAAAGGATTCTTCCCTCCAGAGATGGCGTTTGTTCCTCATCTATCAAAACTGATCCAACAGATGGGCTATCAGTGGATCGCGTTGGATGAGCGAAGTAAAAGAGGCGTGCCTGTCCATCATCGCAACTATATAGACGTACGTGGTATGCGTTATGTATTTCGCCATCGTGACCTCAGCTATGCCCTTGCATCAGGTGCGATACGATCTGCCAAGCACCTGCTCGCTTCGATTGAAAAGCCAAAAACATGCGATGATTCTTGTGACGGATATACGGTGATCGCGCTCGATGGAGAGACGTTTGGTCATCATCGCAAGGGATATGAGAAGCTCCTTGAAGAGCTCTATAAATCATCTGGTGTCCGACTGTTTACACTTTCTGAGCTCCTACAAAAAGAGCATGACACCTCAATCATCATCCCTCGCAAAAGTTCATGGACGATACTCGATCGAAAGCGCAGTATCAGCATGCCCTTTATCCGTTGGGCAGACTCCTCCAATGAGATACATACCCTGCAATGGAAACTCACGAAGCTGGCATGCTCGGTCACTCATGATGAACGATCCCAGAAGCTGCTCGATAAAGCTCTTTTTTCGTGTCAATACTGGTGGGCTTGTGCAAAGCCTTGGTGGCACATCGAGATGATCGAGGCTGGAGCGTATGCGCTTCTACAGTCAATCATCTCATCTCCCGCAACTGCAGCGAAAAAGAAACTTGCAGTTGACCTCTATCATGACATCGTCGCCACTTCGTTTGAATGGATGCGCACAGGCAAGATGCAGCGTCTGGTCAATAGCGAACATGAGTACTTGCACTATCAGGGCCATGAGATCGAGACAAACCAGTAAAGAGGACAGATCATGCCATAAAGCTATCATGCCATAAAGCTCTGAGCTTTATAAACCTTGTAGCATTACAAACTTTATTAACTAGCGACTTGCCCTTCTCCTTGTATTTCGCGTAGTGTACCTCTAGACTGAGTACATGATTGCCTATTTTTGTACCGAGTTTGCACTGGATTCAAACCTAAAGACGTATGCAGGTGGTCTGGGCATACTTGCGGGCGATCTCATCCGCGAGGCAGCAGACGAGGATCTTGATTTGATAGGGATAGGGCTCTACTACTACAAAGGATACCTTGCTCAAAAGTACGAATGGCACACGCCTGAATCAAAAGGATTGACCCTCGTCCTAGATAGTACAGGCAAGGAGCTGCGCATCGAAGTCCCCATCAACAACGACACCGTCGGCTGTCGAGTATGGGCATACAAGTGCAAAAAAGTCACGGTCTACCTCCTCGATACACTTCTACACACCAACAACACAGAGGATCAGTCCATCTCATACCATCTCTATGATCAGGATATCGAGATTCGCCTCGCTCAACAGCTGGTTCTGGGCATAGGGGGAGTGAGGCTCATAAAGGCGCTAAATCTGCCTGTCAAGACCTATCATATGAACGAGGGACATGCGGCATTTTTGAGTCTCGAAGCACCACCTGAAAGTCGCCTCATTTTTACCAATCACACCGTCATACCTGAGGGCAATCATATGTACGCAAACACCCTCATGCGACAGATGTTTGCAAAGTATGCCTTTGATAACAAAAACTTTCAGCTCGAACAGTTTGTAGCAGAGGGAGCATGCCAGTACCGAGACACATTTTCGCTCACCCATTTTGCCATCAAAAAAAGTCACGTCATGAACGGAGTGAGCAAACTCCATACAACCAAACTCTCCACTCAGTATCCCGCTGCGCACCCTGTCTCAGTCACCAATGGGATCCATATACCCTCATGGGATAGTTTGACCTCTGATCAGGAGCTGGAAGTTCAGCGTCGAGAAACGAAAAAGCGGATGTTGAGCTATATCGCTCAAAAAAGTGGGATCGTATGGGAGCCCCAAACACTTACTGTTTGTTGGTCGAGGAGACTCATACAATACAAACGCCCCCTCGCCCTATTTGCCGATATTGAAAGACTCAAAAAAATCTTAACAGCATCAGTGGTCCCCGTGCGCATCATCATAGCCGGTGTCCCGCATCCCCAAGATGCATGGGCCAATGACGCACTCCACCAGATCCTCCTCATGACCTCAAACCAACTCAGTGGACTCATGACCTATCTACCAGAGTACAACCCTGATGTCTCTCGCATACTCGTGGCAGGTGCCGATGTATGGCTAAACACCCCCGTAGTTGGGCTCGAAGCATGTGGAACGAGTGGTATGAAAGCATCCCTCAACGGCGGACTTACGTTGTCTACCAGTGATGGCTGGATGGCGGAGATAGACATGAAGCGCATAGGTTGGGAGCTAGGTGATGCGTCGCTACCTGAAGATATATACAATCGATTAGAAAATGATATCGTGCCTTTGTGGAGTCAGTATGTCTCAGGGTCTTCTTCAGTATGGGTCGAGATGATGAAACGATCTCGCATGCTCATCCAGTCACAGTTTTCTGCCACTCGAATGGCAGAGGAGTACCAGAAAATATGGGAAAAGAGTTAATAATTGACAATGGAGAATTGATAGTTGAGAACTGAGAACGTATAAATGAATTCTCTTCATTCACTTTAAGTCATCATGAGCGAAGCGTAAGCGGAGTCGACCGCGCCTGCCTCGCTCTTGCGAGCGCAAGGCGGGCAGGAAGATCCCATGAGCAAGCAGATTCTTCTTCGCCGATTCGGCGAATCAGAATGACCAACCAAAAATCGTCATCGAATTACTTGACTAAATAGATCAACTCCTCCCTCGAAGTTCATCGAGTGCCACGTTCATCGCGGGAAACTCCTTGACGATCTGCTCATACTCATCCCCCCCAAAGTCCTGCAGAACATAGTCTATCCCCGGGATCCTATTCTCTGGATCGCGCGCATCCACGCCGATACGGAGTCGCCAGAATGCTTTGGTTTTGAGATGTTCCTCGATTGAGAGCAGCCCGCCATGGAGCGGAGGTCCTTTGCCTAGGGAGAGCTTCCACTGCCCGACGGGGAAATCAAGATCATCATGGACGACGACGAGTGAGGTGGGGGGGAGGGAGTGCTTTTTCAGATAGCTGCCTATGGCGATACCTGACTCATTCATATAGGTGAGTGAGCGGAGATAGGTCGTCCCCTCGATCTGCACAGCCTGAGAGCGTACTTGTGCGTCCGTACGCCAAGTGAGGGTGGGTGGGACGAGAGAGTCGACAAACAAATAGGCGATGTTGTGCCTATGGTGTGCGTACTTTGGTCCAGGATTGCCGAGTCCAACGATGATCATGAGATAAAGTATACCTGATGGGGGAGTGTAGCTCTTAGCCACCGAGGACTTTCAGCACCTCTTCGCGCTTGAAGCGACGATCGCCACGGGTATTGATGCGGATAGCAGGAAGCTTTCCACTTTTTCCCCATCGCTTTAGGGTCAGTGTAGAGACCCGAAGTACTTGTGATACCTCTCTGAGGGTTAGCAGATCAGGTAGATCGTTGATTGAGATACGTTTAAACATTGTCATAGCAATGCGTTGATTATAGTAGGTGTTTGTATAAATGCAAGCACTAGTGATGTAGTGTGAAGTGGAGATAGGTGGTATGAACCTCAGGGGGCGTTATGACCTCCTGTGTAGGTATTTGCCCAGTTGCGCGTACTGATGATATCTGCTACATTTATCTTGATGCATCCACTTCGCAAACAGCCACTCCTTGAGTTCCTCATCCTTCTCGCAGGCATGATCTCTATCATGCTCCTCATCCAAGGAACAAACACCTGGATCGCCCTGACGACCACGAAACTGACGATGCCCATTGCAAAAAAAGAGGCGAGCGACCTCCGCCTCGTGCAGGCTACGAGTTGTCCCACCGGATTGGGAAGTGTGGATAGACCTGGACTGGCACAGAGCGATTTATTTAATGACTTTACAAGCATCTTTAATGCCGCAGTGGCCACCACCATACAACCAGTTCAAGATATCATTCACCAATCAGACATTGATGGATCACATCCCCAGTTGAACACGCTTATTGATAGTTCAAAAATAGAGATTACTAAGGTTATGAATTTGAATAATTCCCATAAAAATCTTGAGCCTGGACGCATACAACAGAATGAAATCATTGGAATTAAAACTAGTCCTGGCCAAGCTGTCAAGGTGCCGAAAGTTCACAGTAAACGTTTGCTAAATGGAACAAATTTGGTTGGCATGGTTATGTCTGCAACTGGTGACTCCATACGATTTGCATTTGGAAGGACAGACAAGCCCAATGCAGCTGAAGGCTACAACTTATACATTAAAGGAATAAATATAAGTCAGTCAGTGCTGAGCAAATATGCAAAGGGTGGCGAGCTGGGAAGATCTTGCATGCCAGAAATGAGCATAGGAGATATTTTGGGGACAGCAGCGGGGAGTGAAATATATCTCATGTTGAGGGATAACGGAACCATACAACCATTGTTAGATAAATCGTGGTGGGCAGGTGCAGAAGTTATCACGAGTCAAGCCGCTCTTACTCAGCCAATCGCCCCGGTCATTTCTCCTTCGGTCGCTGTCAGTACAGTAGTATCACCAACTGCCATACCCACGGTGGTGCAATCAGCACAAAAGCCAATCATCACGAAAGAGCCAGTGGGTCATCCTGCATCTACCGTGGTTAGTATTGGAGTATCTCAGACACGTCCTGTCGCAGCATCCGAAAGGGTTACTACCGCAACACTCCTAAATGCACTTCGTGAAATATCCGCGCCTAATCTATGCTTTGTTTCTAAGACTACAAATAGACTCGACTGCATTCTAGCAAAAATGAGTGAATTGAGCGAAGATGCTGTGAGGTATGACTATGTTCAGTTGAATGATTTTGAAGACAAGGCAATATGTGTAAGCGGTGCAAAGACATGTCAAGGAGGAATATTTTTAAGAACACCATGAGCAATCCAACTATTTATCGTGTAAAGATCGTTAGTGTGATTATTCTTGCGCTCCTGCTGTCGCGCCTACTGACGAGTACGATATTTTTCCCAAATTCACCGACGCTGAACCTCAGATACCTCGCGGACCTTCCCGAGGAGGTCGCCGACTACATCAACGGTCTGACCGGATCGAGGCGTGCACTCCCCACGAGAGTGGAGGATACGAAGCAGATCGCCCAGCAGCCAGCTCAGCAGCCGGGAAGCACATTCACCTCACCCACCACTCCTGTGGCGCCAGTGGTGATCGATACTGCTGAACTCCCGCCACCTCCCGAGCCAAACCAAAATACCCAGTCAGCAGTCGCTGAGCGACGGACACAGCTGGCTGACCTGGGCTACACGGAGAAGAGTGAGGGAGTGTATGTGAAGGAGGACGTCAGCGCGCATGTCATCTACTATCACTACGAGTCTGGGGTCGAGTTCCGCGAGCGATCGGTGACGATCGGCGGACAGACGTATACGGGCCTCGCGCCCGTGTCGACGAACAACTAACTCCCCCTCGTTTCCGAACGAGGGGTTGCACGAAGTGCGGGGGTGTCAGTCCACGCAGTACACCCCCATCCGCCAAGAAGGTGGATTTCCCCCTCATTGCATGAGGGGGAGCCACGCATATACTTTCAATCTTTTGCAACTTTTTGCAAATTGATTTGCATCTCTCTCAGGATTTGATTATATTTAGTATATGTATATCGGTCCGTTCTACTTTGATACCAAAGAGCTCTTTCTCGTTCTCCTTACTGTCATGCTCAGCATCGGCATGTACCTCGGCTGGAGTCCGGTGTGGTTTAACACCAAGGATCTCTTCACGATCACCATCCTGATCCTTTTTACGAAGGGTCTCCTGCCTGCCATCCACAACGAGGCCTTTTTCATGGTCGCCTTTGTCGCCGTTCTGTGCACGATCTACCTGCCGATATTTCAGATAGTACTGTTTTACTTTATCAGCTTTGTGCTCTTCCGCATGCTCAAGGTGATCTAATTTGTGGCTTCCTATGCGCTTCAACAAACTACTGCTCATCTCGATCATGGTACTCTCTGTGGTTGTGACTGTACTGGCGATCTATGTGAGCAGGGCAAATACTACTAAAACCTTGAACACCTTTTCGCCATTGACTGGGGAAATAGTTGGCGGAGAAGTTAGAAAGGTAACTGCTGAAGAGGATATTGAAAAGCTATCTAAAGAGTTGAGAGATCAAGAAGATGCGCAACGTAGGGCAAACCTTACTCAGCCTGGCACCGTTTCTGGTTCTGGCACGCTCACTGCCACCCCCCAGCCCCCGACGAATACGCCGACCCCTACTCTGACTCCCACCCCGACTGTTCCTCCTGTATTGCGAACTGAGTCTCCTCCCACATCCTGCATCATCACGTTTACACCACATGCAAACTGGAAGTTTGAGGGAGGATTTGCCCAAAAGATCGCAGGTACCGACTCGTGGGAGGATGCCTGGCACAAAGGACCAAAGTCTATCGAGATTGGAGAGTTTGGATATGTACATGGGAGAGTGACTGAGCTCTCGGCAGTGGTGCCCGTGGAGCTGAGCTCGGCGACGCGAGGTAGTAGCTATCGTATTCAGACAAAGGCTGACGGCACGTATGAGATATATGAGACTGGTGCAACTCCCGTGAAGACAGGGCTCACCTATAAGCTATTTGACACCTTCCGCATCGAAAAGACGCGCGAGGGCGTCGTGAACTACTATCGCAATGAGGGAGGTGCCGGCTCCTATGCACTGATATACACTTCACTTGCTCCCGTACCCAGTACCGTGGCACTCTCCCCCTACATCAATGCATTCAAAAAAAACAGCCAGATGAGCGAGCTCTACCTCTATGAGACAGGTTGTGCCCCAACGCCTACTCCCACCCTTACTCCTACTCCGACCCTCACACCTACACCCACTGAAGTACCTGAAGATCAGCCAACACCGACATCTAATCCAGGCCCAGGTACTCCCACGGCTACTCCTGGCACGGATGCCACGGTGCCAACTGATAGAGTATCTATCCGTCTGCGCATCAGACCACAAGGTGTCATCACTGAGCGTGACCTGCCCTATAACAAGCTCAAAGTAGCGGTATCTGTCGGTGGGGGAGTCGGCACCACTGTGCTTGCGCGCACGACCGAAGCAGTCGTAAATGAATTTGTTTCAGTGGGCAATGGTATGTTTGAGGGGACGGCGACGTTTGATCCAAAGATCCTGAAGCCAGGCAAAGGATACAAGATCCTCGTAAAGGCGAGCAAACATCTGACGAAGCGTTTCTGCTCACCAGAGCCAAACAAAGGCAAGACGGATCCAGACTCTTCCTACACCTGTCCCCAGCTGAATGCAGGGATCATTGAGCTCAAGCTTGGTTTGAACTCGTTTGATTTCTCTAAAGTATATTTGCCTGCTGGGGATCTATCGATCAATGGCAAACAGGACACTGTGGTAGACTCTACTGACTTTACCTATATCCGTAAAAAAATCCCCTCTGAGGACCCTGAGGCGCTTCGAGTCGGGGATATCAATATGGATGGTGTCATCGACACTCAGGACTATGTACTGACGATCTCAAACTTAGTGAACAATGTTGATGAGTTATAACACGCTTATGTATCCCATCTCAGAACCCCATCCACACAGACATCTGTACAGAGGAGTGCTTTTAGTTGCCTTTGTTTTGCTGAGTGGCATGACACTCATCCTCATCGATCAAGTGAGGCGTGACAGATATTTTTCACCACCCTCAGCTGCGCGGTCAGATATAAAGCTCACTGCTAAGCCCCAAACTAATGCCACATTCCGACTCCAATCCTCAAACACCACAGGACAAGTCTCAAAAAATGCACCCCTTATACTCAAGCTCTATGGCGATTCCAAAGGTCATACCGTTGAGGGTTTTGATTCGTTGATCTCTGTTTCTGGTGTACCTTTTGAAGTCGCTTCCATCGAATCGGCGGAGTATGATGTGGTAAAGATACTCAAGCCAGGCTCTATCTCACTCATTGCCGTAAAAAAACTGAGCATACCTACAGACATATATGTCAGCCCCACACAGCCGGTGGTCATCTTGACCCTTCTGCCCTTGGAGGAGGGTGAACTACAGGTGGATGCGGTGGAGTCCATAGGAGCAGAGACGAGCAAGATGATCTTAAACGATGCCACTTCCTCAACAGGACTCATGGGCGTGAGTGCCACGGTGCAGCAGGAGTGAGGGGGGCTGGAGGTGTTAAGCTGTAAAGTTTGTAAAGCTATTATGCTATAAAGCTAAGAGCATTAAAAACTTTATAGACTTTATAAATTATTCTTCTCTATCGAGTTTTCCTGTTCTCGTTGACATCATCCTCTCTTTCATGCTAAACTCAATCTACTCTATGCACAGTAAGGCACCTCTGATATCGTCGATGTTACTTTTCTTTTGTGCCTTTTTGCTCGTGCCGGCGCGTGCGTACGCGGTGAATTCGCTCTCATTTGACTCGATATCCAAAAATGGCAACGTCGGAGACACTATCAAGGTGGGTATCATGATCAACGCCACTGATGCTGTGATCAGCGCTGACGTAAAAATCACCTATGATATGAGTGCTCTTGAAGTGCTTACGAGCGAAAATGGTGACTTTTTCCAAAGTATCTCCCAGAGTTTGTCAACTCCGGGTACCTTAACCATTTCAGCTCTCCCCGAAGGGACAAATGGTAAAAAAGGTACAGGAACAGTGGCAACAGCAAATCTAAAACTAAAAAAGTCGGGGACGAGTCAGCTCAAATTTGTGTGTTCAACCACCTCGAGCACGAGCTCAAAGCTGGTAGTGGGAGCATCTACAGCATCAAATGCGATTGATTGTGCTTCGACCGGCGCTCAGGTTCTGGGCATCAGTGTTGGAACTGCTGGCGCACCTACCCCAACCCCCGTACCAGGAAGTGTCACGCCCACGCCAGTTGGAGGAGGAACTGTAGTTCAGCCTGGCTCAGGTCAACCATATACCCCAGGTGGTACCTACACCCCTCCCACGAGACTCCCTCAAAGTGGTGCAGTAGAGGACACTATATATACGATGATATTTGGCGGTTTGTTTGTCGCCTTGGGTACTATGCTCCGCAAATATGTATATAATTGATCTCACATGAATACTACCAAAGTTGCTACGCTGGATACTTTCCGTCCCCACAGATACAACAAATGGCTTGGCGTTGGAGTAGGCTTGGGTCTTTCGGTCATGCTTCTCATTGCAGGATCTGCAGCGTATTTTTCAGGGGTATTTGTCGAAGCGAGCAACGATGCACCTCAAGAGCTTGTGGTGAGTAAAATCACCGATAACTCAGCTCGTCTTGACTGGACTACGGCGATCGAAAACCAAGGATACGTAGAGTACGGTACCAATCCCGCCACTTTAACACTCATTGTTCCCGAGGCATCTCCAAGTCGCTCCCACGGATTGGATTTGAGCTTGCTCCGCGCTGGTACGAGCTACTATTTTCATATAAAAGTGGGGGACAAGGTGTTTGACGATGCAGGCAATCCCTGGACCTTTGTCACCAAAAAAACTCCTGCTGTGCAACAAGAGTCCACACCTACGCCTGAGCTTATAGAGGAAGCACCTTTACCTGAGCCCACCGAAGCCAGTTCTTGTACCAGCACGGACTGTGAAATCATCAAGTCTATGTTTGGCAAAGGATGTGATACTTCAGACTACATCAAAGCAAACTGCGCAGGTAGATAAGAGACTCATGTGAGTAGCATGGTAAAAAAGCTGATGAGCGGCGTCAGAAATAATCCAATGGGCGCAGTTGTTCCAAATATGGGGAAATTAATCAAAATGAGAAAGTAGAGGCCGTAGGGGCGCAAGGTGATCCATTGTTCAGCTTGCTCCTCGCTCAGGATTCCATACACGATTTTAAACCCATCTAGAGGCTCGATCGGGATGAGATTGAAAAAGGCGAGCGAAAGGTTGACTTGTATGATGATGTGACCGACGAGTGATATGAGTCTGCTCCCGGGCATCGCAAAGGACTCGATCAAATGGATCAAAAAGGAGGTGATAAGTGCCGCGACAATATTTGTGAGTGGTCCCGCAAGCGCTATTTTCATCCCATCCTTTCGAGGATCACTGAGGTTGTAGGGGTCAAATTGCACTGCTTTACCCCACCCAAATCCCGTAAAAACCATAAGGAGGCTCCCTATAGGGTCAAGGTGTGCGAGAGGATTGAGAGTGATCCGCCCCTGAAGTCGGGGTGTGGGATCGCCGAGACTGTCTGCAGCCTTTGCATGGGCAAATTCGTGTATCGTGATGGTTAGTATGAGTACAGCGAGATAGATCAGTCCAACTACTGGATTCTGAGTGATTTGAGATAACATAGGCTCTGCATTTGATAAAACAACAAACTCATGATACCATATGGCTTCCGATATTTGATTTTAAACCTATGGCCCGCTGTTTTATCACTGGAAAAGGCAATCTCTACGGTAGATCCCATACCCATCATCGTGGTGTAGCGGGAGGACGATGGAAGAAAAGAGCCCCAAAGACCAATCGTATCTTTAAGCCAAATCTCCAGCCAGTCACCATTCTCATCGATGGCATGCGTAAGCAAGTCCGCATCAGCGCAAGTGCCCTCAAACGTGTGAAAAAAGATGTTGCAGAGGGTAGAACGCCAAAGGTCGCCATCGCGAAGTACCAGCCTGTAGTTGCTGCATAATCACAGTATCTTCCCTGTTGACCCCTTCGAAATAACCCTGATTTCTTATATACTGATTGGATATAGCTTTCCCCGCCGCTCTTCGTAGATAGTAGCTCCTTGTTCCATGGCACGTTTGGTGAAGAGAATCCCATCGAGGTGGTCGATCTCGTGTTGTATCACCGCCGAAGCAAAACCCGTAAAGACCCCATTTTTTTTATTTCCCTCCACGTCCTGCCAGTCCATGGTCACTTTCCAATCTCGTACAACCGGTGCCCAGATGCGCGGGACTGAGAGACATCCTTCCAGAGGTTCATCGTCGCTTGTTTCAGGCGGGGGGGGAGCCATTTTGCGCTGGGTAATCTGTGGATTTATACATACTTCGATAGGGCTTTTCTGAGAAAGGCGCATGAGAAAAATACGCTTTAAGAGACCGACCTGATTCCCAGCCAATCCAACACCCTCGGGATCGTGAGCATCAAGGAGGACCTTCTTCATCGCCTCAACCTCATTTTGCAACTGAGTATCAAAAGATCTCACAGTATCAGCTATTTGATAGAGCACCGGATCTGGAACCGTAAGTAGCTTCATGGTTATTGGGGTATAATAGACAAGTACAATTTTCAGTTCAACTGACATTAGTATATCATGAAAATTTCCCTCTGTATCGCTCTATACAATGAGTTTACGAATCTCAAATACGCCATTGATTCTACCTATGATTGGGTAGATGAGGTGGTGATTGTGGATGGGGGATCGACCGATGGCACGCTCGAATGGTTGCGCTCAAGAGGATCAAAGATCCGGATCATTTCTGTCCCAAATGATCCACTTATGTTTCATCGGATGAAACAAAGAGCACTTGATGAAGCTCGCGCTGAGTGGATACTCCAGCTTGATGCAGATGAGGAGATTACCACGCTTCTGCGCGATGAGGTGCTCGGCATAGTCAACAGTGCAGGATCCAACACAGTCGCATACCAAATCCCCCGGAAAAACTATTTCCTCGGCAGATTTCTTATGAAAGGGGGAGTGTATCCTGATTACACCATCAGACTCTATCAAAAAGGATCAATGTACTTTCCCTGTAAAAATGTTCATGAAAACGTGGAGCCCACCAATGGGTTAGTCACGCATGACCTTCACTGGCTAAAGTCTCTTCATCATCCTATGAATCATTATTCTGATCCTACTTGGAGTAGGTATTTTGGTAGATGGAAGCGCTACTGCAAGGCTGAGGCAGCACGATTACGGTTGACAGAACATGAAAGTAAAAAAGCAAGCTCAGTCAACTGGTTCCAAAATTCACATCTGGTCACAGTCATTAGCATGATGGTTCTCCCCGCCCCTACGTTTTTAAATACATATATCCTCCACAAGGGTTTTGCTGATGGGTGGCAAGGTTTTATATTTCACTTTATGAGTGCCACCCGATGGTGGGGCACACTGTACTACCTTCTTTTATCTCCCAAGGTGCAAAAATAAAAAGCCCTTGCATTCACCAGGGAAATCATATAGTATGACTGCATGTTCCATATGCAGAGCCCCAAAGATGCATTTGTTGAAGATAAGATCTGTCTCAAAGCCCCAAAGGCCTCTATTTACATAGAAAAGTTAGCAGCGAGAGTATCATTTTCCAAAAAATACGGGCTTGAAATATCGACCTCCACGCCAGGTGTACTACTTGATGGTTTGGCCCTTCATAGAAAGCCATCTACCTCATGTATCCTTTCAAAAAATGAGGTCGGATATCTCATTTTTTCACACGATGGGGCTCTATACAGCTTCGACCTAAAACACAAGGATCATATTGCCACTATTACTTTATACTTAGCTGAGCATAATAAGGCGTTGTACGAGCGGATATCAGATACATTTGAGCGCACTACTCAAGTTCTAAGAATAGGGAAAGCAAAACCTTCTCTGCAAGAAGCGGGCACAAGAAATAAGCAGGTTGATTTTGAAAACATATTATTGTCGTATTATCGACAGGAGTACAAAAGAAAAACACTAGATCTCGCCACTCTCAAGCATTTTGTGAGATTTCACGCAGAAAATATACTGAGCATAGGTACGAATGAGGGGAACGACATCGTGGTGGATAAAGCAGCTGCTCTCGATTTTCAAATATATCTCCAAGTAGGACCTGCAGGATATCATATCGTAGCCGACCAGCATATGCCAGATATCCAACTCACGAGCTGTGAGAATAAGATCTACCCTTCGATACCCAAGGGGAGTATACATATACAGTCTGGATGCTCTCTTTCCCAACAAGGAACTAGAGTATTTGAACTCGTAAATGGCAAAATAACCATTGACTCACCAGCTATCGTATATGATGTAGATACTCTCATGAAGGCACGTGGACACTTTCTTTCTTCGTGCTGATTTTGGAGGATTATAGATAAAACATTTAGTCTTGCCTCTTTTCAGATCCTCCTTTTCACGAGGATTGTAATATATCAATAATATCTGTGACAGATTCTTCTGCATGTCATCCCCGCGAACGCGGGGATCTAAAGGCGCCAAATACCTAATCAGTCATGTGTATACCATTGGATCCTCGTGTTCACGAGGATGACCCGCCAGCAGCTTCGCAGCTAGGCGGACAAGTAGACAGGTGAGATTGCAAATAATCGACATCGAATTGGTTGACTATTGCAAGGATGACAGGGAAAATCGTGGCAAGTGAGAATGCCATGTCTATAATCAAGCTACACTAGTTGTTTGCAATTTTGAAGTTCACGATATCTCCATCTTTCATGATGTGTTCTTTTCCTACCAGAGATACGTTGCCAAGCTCTCGATTTTTTGACCAGCCTGAGTGTTTTACGAAGTTTTCCATGGATACAATCTCTGCTTTTATAAAGTTTTTTATAAAATCAGTGTGAATCACTCCCGCAGCCTCAACTGCTGTTGCGCCGACCGGGATGGTCCATGCTCGCACTTCTATCTCTCCAGCTGTAAGATACGAGATGAGGCCAAGCGTCTTATATGCCTGACGGATGAGCAAGTCCAGTCCTGACAGCGCAAGATGGTACTCCTCGAGCAGCATCGCAGCGTCTTCGGAGCTAAATGAGGCGAGATCAGACTCAAGTTTCGCGTTCAAAAATACTGATTGAGACGCATTTTCTTCAAGGCTATATTCTTTTATGAACCTCGTTGGGTCAGCTTGATATGTCTTTAGTTGTGCTTCAGACAGGTTATACACGTAGATAGCTTTCTTTGTAGTCAGTAGGCTGAGCATTTTTGCAATTGCAGCTTCCTCGTCAGTAGCCTGGAGGGTGCGTAGTGGCTTGCCACCGTTTAGATGTGCGATAAGCTTGGAAAGTGTTTCTTTCCAAAGCTCGGGAGTTAGCTTCAAAGACATACTCGGAGGGAGTACTGGCGGCTTGCGATCGTTCTGTTTTTGAAGGGTCTGGAGGTCTGCAAATATAAGCTCACTTTCTACGATCGTAAGATCTCGGTGCGCATCCACTGAATCATATACGTGAATGATGTCTTTGTTTTCAAACAGTCTGCAGACATACACGATAGCAGACGTCTCTCGAATATGACTCAAAAACTGATTACCCAAACCCTCACCCTCTGACGCACCTTTGACCAATCCTGCTATGTCATAAAACTCCACGATCGCTGGCACCGTCTTTGCAGCATGTACTATCTTTGCTAGTATCGCCAGTCTAGAGTCGGGCACCTCAACCACGCCAATATTTGGTTCAATGGTAGCAAAGGGATAGTTTGCAGCGAGGGCGAGTTGTTTTTTAAGCAGCGCATTAAAGAGGGTAGATTTGCCAACATTTGGCAGCCCCACGATGGCTATGGAAAGATTTGAGGACATACAAGCTATTTTACCTCAAATATGATGCAGAACATGCAGACATGAACATGTTGCGTATCTACGAAACACATTGACTGCATGAGAAGAGTAGAGTAGACTGCATCTAGTTATCTTTAGTAGTTTACATTTGTTCTTATGTCAAATCAGGATAATTCATCAAAGTTTTCGATTGGTTTGGCTCTTGGAATCATCGGTGGAGCCCTGGCAGCATTTTTTCTCACGCCAACCACTGGCGAAGAAAACCGTAAGAAAGCAGAGGATGCATTCCTAAAGATCAAGAAAATGACCGAGGAAGGCACGCTCGATGACAAGGCACGAGAGATTTTTGGCGAGGTAACTGTTGAGGGAAGTAGATTGCTTGCAGAATCAAAAAAGGAGCTCGTTGTGCGCATTGACGCACTTAAAGGGCAGCTTGAGACATTTGACAAGGAAAAGTTTACCAAGCTTGTGAATCAAACCGTCGCAGAGGTAAATGCAAAAGTCCAAGCAGGCACACAGTACGTAGAAAAGCTCACCTCAAGTCTCCTTGCAAAATGGGAAACTGAGGATAAAAAGACAGATAAGGCGAAGAAAGTGCTGAAGCCAAAGATCAAAGTAGAAAAGATGGCTGACTCTGTATAGTCGAGTTGCGAGCTTTATCACGGTAGGATTCTCATCTAATTATGGACTTGCAAACAGCTTTTTATATTTTAGGCATTGGCTTTTTTCTTTCAGGACTTTTGGTGCTCATTGGTATAATAATCATTATCTTTATACTTCATCGGAGATTTAAGATGATGAGAGACAGGATTCCGTCTGGATTCATCTCCTACCTTCAGTGGCACAACTCAGCTAGCATCAAAGCTCTCGGTATATCCCTTGTAGGCTTTGCGCTTTCGTACCTCAAAAGCCGTTTTCAGAAGAATGACACTGCGTAGTCGTAGAGCACTGTAACTGTACTATTGTTACCATCCACATTATCTTTATTCAGTTACAGATCTGCCATAGCGCTCCTTTGAGAGCTTGATAATCTTTTCTGCGTTGTCATTTTTCAGATCTGGAAGCGCGAGGGTCTTTGCAGGGAACGGGGTCGAGGTCATATTATCGATGCAGAGCTTGAGGATGATCTGGAATTTGCCCAGATTTACAAGGTCAGCAGGGGTATACATGCTTCCGTATTCCTTCGAAAATATCTCCGCGTCTCGACTGCCCATGACAAAGCTGATGAGTGTGCCTACATTTCCAAACACGGCTTGCTGGATCGACTCATCGAGCTGCTCTATGTATTGATTCGTGAGAGTGAGTGCAAGTCTATACTTGCGCGCTTCTGAAAGTATCTTGATAAATGAGGTGGTCGCAAAGTTTTGGAACTCATCGACATAGAGGAAGAAGTCCTTTCTGTCTTCTTCTTTGATAAAGGCACGGTTCATCGCCGCTAGCTGGATCTGGGTGATGATCATTGCTCCCAGAAGGGCAGCGTTATCCTCTCCCAACTTGCCCTGCGAGAGATTGAGGATCAAGATCTTTCCCTCATCCATGATCGATTGCAAATCAATCGATGACTTCGTGACCCCAATGATGTTACGAATCATACGCGACTGGACGAACTGACCTATTTTATTCTGGATAGGGGATATGGCCTCAGTTCGGAGTTTGTCCGTGTATGCATCAAACTCCTTTCTCCAGAAGTCGAGCAGCACTTCATCTTTGACCAGGAGCAGCTGCTTATCCCTCCATTTTTTATCACCAAGAAGCTTCATAGCATCTGGGAGCGTAGCGGATGGCAGCTCGAGGAGCGTGAGTATGGTGTTTCTCAAAATATACTCCAGTCTAGGTCCCCAACTGTCCGCATAGAGTTTTCCAAAAATAGCGACGATTCCTGATGAGACGAGATCGCGATGCTGGTGATTTTTGATCTCCAAGACATTGAGTGCAAAGGGCCTGGTGGCGTCAAACGGCTCCAGATAGATAACGTCATTTATGCGTCTTTTCGGGATATATTTGAGTATAGTCTCAGCAAGGTCGCCATGAGGATCAATCACTCCGATTCCTCGTCCGCGTCGGATATCATCTATAGCCATATTTGCAATCAAAGTTGATTTGCCAGCTCCGGTTTTTCCAATGGTATAGATGTGCCGTCGACGATCTACTTCCTTTATACCAAATATGGTTTCCTGATTTTTAAACTCAGCAGATGCAAAGAAATTCACCTTCTTCTTTTCCTCTGGATCCATACCGATCACGACGGGGAGGGTAGAGGGCGCTTCGCCGGCGAGTTTTTTCCCCCAACTGAGATTTTTTATGCCTGCCACCTTGATACCAGAGGGATGCCATATGGTCGCCAACTCCGCAGCATTTAGAATCTGCGACTGACGTTCAAATATGCTAGTTTTTCTTAGTCGGAACTTTGAGTGAAAATATTTTTTGGTGAAAAGCACATTTCTTAGTTTGAGCTGGTTGCCTTCGCCGCTGCCTAGTGAACCAAAGGTGCCAGAAATGCCGCTCAGGACGGATGATACAAATTCCTTACCTAGAGCTGCATTGTCTGTCCCTCCGATCAGTCGAATCACCGTTTTTCCGCCAGGAAACTGAGCCTTTTGGCTGATCATTGCTTGGCTGGCTGTTTGCTTCTGGGTGTATTTCTCTGATTCTTTGTCGAATACCGTAGTTTTGCCTGAAGATAAGGCGTATTTTTGCCAGGGAAAGTGGCTGGGGGTGACAAGGATCTGTATACCGACGCGGACATCTGAGGGTTGTTTTGACAGAAAGCCAAGCAAGCTCGTGAGTGTATCCACCTCCCCAAACTCCTTGTATGTTCTGAGCGGGAGATAATATGGTTTTGAGAGAATAAGCTCTGAATGGATGAGATGCTTACTTTTTGAAACAATCTCAAACGGATCAGTCGTTTGTACCGTAGATGATTTGGAATATGATGACTGAAGGAGACTCTTTACCAATGTTTCCTTCTTTTTAGGAACAACTACATAAAAATAGACAGTCTGACCAAATAAATATATTTCAAAGCTGTAGGGTTGGGGATTTCCAAAAAGGGCACGCTTGATAAGTCCAATATGAGAGGGGAGGAGTGATGAAAATATAGCCTGAGCTGACTCTGGCGTCGCCTCGTCGTCTTTTGGGGTGCGTATCTGGAGATATACATGTCCTGCCATAGAGTCATCATACCTGATGGCACCTATACAATTCAATCAAAAAGCCGTCCCGACATGTCGGGACGGCTGAAGTTTATTTTGTTTTGCTTATGCCAACTTCTTTTTCAAGAAGTATCCAACAGATCCGACTAGAGCATTGAGCCCAAGGAGTGCAACACCCATCTCTGGACCGGCTTTTGGCGCAGTTTTCACTGCCTGTAGCTGTTCTTGGTAGATAGGATTCACTCCGCCTTTTGTTATGATGAGCTTCTCAATACCAATCTGAGCTGCGTCCTCATCTCTATTACAAGATGAACCCTGTGCTGAGACGAGGTTTGATACAAAAACCATAGACTTGTCTGCAGGCAATTGATCAGCGTTTGCGGTCTTGTAGGTGATATAAAAGTACTTTTCTTCTCCAGCCTGTAGATCACCAGCATCTATAGAGAGTACTCTTCCATCTTGACTGAGTGAGCCAGGTCCGGCAAAGTAATATACATATTGAGGTATAGTATTGGTTACTTTGACTGCGGGGACAATCACATTGCTCACATTTTTGACTTTCAAACGAGCGACAAAAGTTGAGTTTGCTTGATATTTTGTATCAGAAGGGGAGATATTGTCAATATATTCAATAGTCTTGGTTATGGCAGGGTTTGATACCATCTGATCTACATTGAGACAATAAGAAGGGGTGTTTGGAGTATTGCCGTATGATTGGGCAATGGCTGCAACTGGACTCAGCATGAATATGCTAAATGCAGAAAGGGTTGCGAAAAGGCATTTGTTAAGTTTGATCATATGTGGAAGTTATTATACTACAGGACTTATGATATGTCAACTATAGGATAGTTGATCATTACAGGTTTCCGTGCAGGGAGTACCAGGGGCATTGAAATAGCGAGATATATCTCTGATTTGATCCTATGACTGCTGAGTGGATATGAGGTGATAAGACACAATTCCTGCGGATACAATCACATTGAGTGACATATTTATCCCCCACATGGGGATCTCAAGTACTTGATCACAGAGAGCAAGAGTGGGTTGGGTTATGCCAGTGGTTTCATTGCCCACAATCACCGCAAGAGGGAATGGACAAGTAAAAGTATGGTAGGGGATAGAGGATGATGATTGCTCGATGGCAACCACCGTGAGTTTCTCAGAATGATTCAGTGCAGCTCGAATCTCATCTAGCGCTTCGCCAACGTGAGGTAAGTATTTCCAGGGAACAACTTTGTATGTGCCACAACTGGCTTTGTGGATACGGTTGTTTGGTGGCGAAGTAGTCTCGCCACAAAGGTACATCTTGGATACCCCGAGACCATCTGCAAGTCGAAAAAGTCCGCCTATATTGTAGGTGTCATAGATGTTTTCAAGTACAAAATAAACTTGATTGCGTGCTACAGCATCCCGTGATTTGGCGATGCTTTGTGCATCGACCTTGCGGAGTTGTTTTGAATTTAGCTTCATGGATTGGGAGTGGGAGAAAAACTAGCGGGTCCCTGATATTGGAGTTGTCTTTCTCGAGGGAGTGTCAAAATAAGATTTTTTATCATACGCTCGATAGTATTTTCATAAATAAAATTCGTGACACCCTGCGCGGCGCTTGAAGCAATTTTTTCGGCCTCAAATGAAAGTCTAGAAGCCGTTGATGCTGCCAGATCATGTCCCGTATCTAACAGAAGCTGCTTATTTGTTGCTTTTGCGGCAGCGTTTTTGACAGATTGAGGTAGCATGCCTTCAACAGTCTCTACCTGTTCACCCAATACTTTTGATGAGCCTGGATTTTTTCGTTTAAAGTCTGTAAATACACCAACGAGAAGCGCAGCACTGCATAAAAGCAGAAATGAAACCACCTTCAGAGATCGAAGGGGAGATATTTGCTCAGGTGGAAGTTCATGAATATCAGACATAACTTTTGCGCTGCAAGAGAAATGGGATAAAAAGTCCCTTAGTCTCAAAGACTCTGATCAAGCCTCACAACCTTGGTATTTTGGATCGCTGCAATATCCTCGGCTTTTACTGATAGCTTAGGGATAGAAACAACATCTGGATATCCCATAAGCTTCGCAAACTCAACATCACCATAAAGCTCTCCATAGACCTTCTGGTCGAGTTTGGCATCGGCGAAGTGCATGGGTATGACGATTGAAGGCTCAATTTGCTTGGTGACTTGGGCTGCAAGGGTTGGATCGATGGTATATACCCCTCCCACTGGAATCAAGAGTATATCGACAGTACCAATCTGGGCAATCTGCGCATCGGTCAGCTTGTGACCAAGATCACCAAGATGAAGGAGTTGTAAACCCTCACTCACGATTTTAAATGCAACATTTGGACCACGCTCAGACCCATTTGTCGCATCGTGAAAGGTACTAATTCCCACCACTGCTGTTCCTTTTATCTCATATTCACCTGGCCAATCTAGAACCACTGGATCAAGCTCAATAGCCTTGCTATTTGCGTGATCTGCATGATCATGAGATATCGTCACGATATCTGCCCCCAGCTTTGGAAGCTTGATTCCTATGCTGTTTGCAAACGGATCAGTGACCACCGTTGCAGTTTTTGTTTTTATTTGGAATGTAGAATGAGCAATATATTTGATATCCATAATTTGGCATGACTAAAAATATTAGACGGACGAAATGAGCCTCGAGTCGGAATCGGACCGACAGTCTAACCCTTACCATGGGTTTGTTTTACCACTAAACTATCGAGGCTGAGCGGTATCCGTAAAGGCTATTATACAGGGAAGTATCAGGCAGGAAAGATGTATTGACGAGACTGCATTTTTTCCTCGATTTCTATACCTGCATTCCAAACTGCGAAATGTATAATGGCGACATATGGCAGACCTATCTTCACAATCGCTCAAGGTGCCACCTCATGATGACGACTCAGAAAAATCGGTTATTGGCGCGCTTCTTATTGATCCCAGCTCCATAGGTCTTATAGCGCATTTTTTGCATGCCGAGCACTTTTATGCGCGTCAGAACCAAGTAATTTTTGGAGCATGTCTAGAATTGTATGAAAAACAACAACCCATTGATGCAATCACACTCAAGAATCAGCTCAAATCTGCCTCACAACTGACTGTAGCGGGGGGTCAGGCTTATTTGGCTGAACTTATCTCCTCTGTGCCTACCGCAGCCAATGTCGAACACTATGCGCGCATAGTCAAAAATCACTTTATCAAGAGAAAGATCATTGAAGTGTCATCTCGTGCAGTTGAAAAGGCATTTGAAAGTGGATCTGATACCCGTATGATGCTCGACTCCATCGAGAGCGAGGTTTTTGCTATAGCTGAGGAGACTACGGGGAGAGACTTTGTGCCTCTAAAACAGTTGTTGACAGAGAGCTTTGATCGTCTTGATGAGCTTTCAAAAGGAGACGGACATCTGCGAGGACTTCCTACGGGACTTTCTGAGCTTGACATGAAACTGGCAGGTATGCAGGATTCGAACTTGCTTATCCTTGCCGCTCGTCCTGGAGTAGGAAAAACCTCTCTCGCGCTCAATATCGGATTGCATGTGGCCCAAACCCAAAAAAAAGGCGTTGCAATTTTCAGTCTTGAAATGAGCAAGGAAGAATTGGTGGATAGACTTTTGGTCTCACATGCCGATATTGATGCATGGAGACTCAAAACTGGCCGGCTCACCCCCGAGGACACCCAAGCTGTGATTGAGGCTATGGGAGATCTGGCAGAATCACCTATATATATTGATGATACTGCCGGAGCAAGTATCCTCGAGATGCGCACCAAGGCCCGGAAACTAAAAGCATCGCACAATATCAGCCTGGTCATCGTTGATTACCTACAACTGGTCGATCCAGGTCGTCGTATGGATTCTCGTGAGCAACAAGTCTCCTATGTCTCTCAAAATCTCAAAAATCTCGCTCGCGAGCTCAAAGTTCCAGTGCTTGTCCTATCTCAGCTCAATCGTATGGTCGAACAACGGACGAGCAAAAAGCCACAACTTGCAGATTTGCGTGAATCTGGCTCCATCGAGCAAGATGCTGACGTGGTTATGTTTATCTATCAGGAAAACGAATCAGACGATATGCTTGACACAAACAAACGCATGATGAAGCTCTCCATCGCAAAGCACCGAAACGGTGCGTTGGCAGATATTGACATGATGTTCCGTGGTGACCGGGTTAAGTTTTATGGGGTAGAGAAGAGTCTCGGAATCTAGGAAAATATCTTACAAAGGCAAACTTTAGACAAGTTGATACTCCTATCCCGAGCAATGATCCAGCTAGAACATCTAAAAGGTAGTGGCACTGCAGTGCAATGCGTGAATAACTGACCAGAAATGCAATGAGAATATAGAGCGCATGTCTTCGTCGATGATAGTCAAAATGGATGAGCAACGTCGCTAATGCTCCCGCTATCGCTGCGTGTCCGGAAGGGAAGCTAAAATCGTGAGGGCAAACCATGGAGGGATAGTTCTGGACCGCGAATGGTCTGATACGACCTATGAGTGGCTTGAAGCCCCAGTGTATCCCCACACTCAAGACGAGGACGACCGCTACCGATGAAAGTACGAGTGGCGCTATTTTGTGTGCAAAACGATTTTTATTCTTATGTATGACAAGCTCCCATATGTACAGGAGGATGAGGATAGTCGCCCATACCAGTACCCAGTTGCCCTCAAGTGAAAGAAAGCGAAATAGAGTAAAGAATGGCTCTTGCCTGACCCAGTAGGGGGAGAGGAGTTGGGTCAGCGTGGTATCTATGGCAGTCAAGAAGTCCATCTATCCATGATAGCAGAGAGGAGAGGGAGAAATGAAAAAGGATGCATGATACATGGCAAAGGAGAGAGGGGTAAATTGCAATGTGCAATGTGCAAATAATGTGAATAGAAATTCATACCATCCCCAACAAATCCTACCCATATTATGGTAGTCTGAAAGGATATGACTA
>CAZUKL010000005.1:0-82997 GCA_964620925.1 uncultured Gammaproteobacteria bacterium
CAGAAAAGTGCGTCGTACCGTGACGGTATCAAGCGAACAAGCAGTACTCAGGTCTGAAGATGGGATGGTGATGATCCCACTCACTCCAAAAAGCATACGCACGCATCTGAGCGAGCATACACTCTTGCCTTGTTTGGCGCTCTGTTATAGCATCGTTTCCTTTTACTATGGCATCACCTTGGGCGGTGGATTTTCACAAATACAGTATCTTGGCGATATGAAGAATGCATGGACTGGGCTGCTTAGCGATGTGCACGATCCTGAGAGCGAGGTGGGTGATGCGATATCAACAGATATATTTACGGGTGACTTTGTGATTGCAGGCATATCTGATGGCATGGACACGAAACCTGCAACTCTCATGGACATATATCTCTGGGGCGATGGATCGACGCAAGATCATATAAAGCGACTGTTCAACGAGATGCCAATAGGTGATACACTTGATATCATGATCCCTCAACTATGTCATACACTTGCTCCCAGTAGTGGGCCACCAAGTAAAACGATAAATTTCCCCGCTACACTCCATGTCCACGCCTAACCAAAAACAAAACTCGTGTCCACACTGTGGGAACAATCCAGTGAACCACCGACTGATGTATCTGAATGAGTTTCTGGAGCAGGTGATCAGCCCCTATACCCGGCTTATGGAACAGATTGAGAATAAAGTGACCAAGAAGCTCGTGCACATCTTTCTCATTCCTTGGATCTATTTTGCGAAGGTATTTGGCGTATGGCGCTATCACGGCGACAAGTCTCGCTCCCCATCTGAGCGGTCCCGTGTCATCTGGGAGGAAGCTGAGAAGAGAAGTATATCCATGGAGGGAGTAGAGGTGTGGGGGAGAGCCATAGAGCAGCACCGAGCAAAGGTGGGCAATCAGTGGTATCACTTTGAAAGCCTCCCTATACCCCCTCAGTTTCGTCATGAATCCTTTGCAAGGTTTGATAGTAAAGCACATCTAAAAGAATTTCTACTCACACAGCGCCTTCCGACCGCCTATGGGGGTCCGATCACTACCTATGATCAGGCACTAAAAATATTCCGAACTGGAGCAGCTCCCTTTATCATCAAGCCGCGCTCTGGCTCACGAGGCAGACATACCACAACACATATCTATACTGAAGCAGATCTCAGACGCGCATACGATATCGGCAAACAACTCAGCCACTTTCTCCTCATGGAGGAGCACCTCGTCGGCAGTGTGTATCGTGGTACCTATATAGGAGGTGAGATAGTGGGCAATCTCCGCGGTGATCCACCACGGGTGACAGGGGATGGCGTTTCTACTATCAGTGAGCTTATCGTGAAGAAGAATGCCGCGCGGCTTCCCCGCGTGAAAGAGTTTGTGATGAAGCCGGAGTCACTTCTTTTTCTCATGCGCCAGGGATACGCTCCTGATACGGTGCTTTCTGCCGGTGTAACCATAGACCTCACCGAAAAAGTTGGCCTGTCCTATGGAGGATATTCAGAGGAGATGATAGGGGACACTCATCCCGAGATCGTGCGCATCCTCAAAGCAGCGGGGGATGCGATGGGTACGCCCATCGTCGGATTTGACTTTATCATCCCTGATGCCACCAAAGATCCACATGGGCAAAGGTGGGGGATCATCGAGGCCAACATGAATCCCTTCATAGAGCTCCATCACTTTCCACTGGTGGGAGAACCTATCAATGCCGCTGCAAAGGTCTGGGATATGTGGGGTACCTAGCTACGTAATGTACTCCTCAATCATATACATGACTGTAACTGTCTGAAAATCTCTACTGCGTCATCTCGACTCCTTGATCCGACTATCAGGCGGAGAAAGGGTGGAGAGATCTCACTCAATACAGATGTAAAATAAACACGTGAAGGTATGGACTGAGATCTCTCCACCCTCAAACGAAGTTTGAGGAGTCGAGATGACGCGTGAAAGAAAATTTTGCCTATAAATCACTCACTTCATCTGCGCACGAAAAAACTCGATCGCTCGTGACATGGCAATACCAAATGAGGCACCATTTATATTATGATCCTCAAAGGGGTAGAGGTGGAGCTCATGCGGTACTTTTGCTTTAACAAGCTCAGCCGCAAATAGTTTTCCGACTGCAACGGGGACGGTACCATCGACCTCCCCATGATGTATCTGGATAGGGGTGCGCGTCTCAGAGATGAAGGTCATAGGATCGATACTATTCCAATAGGGGAGAGAGGCAGAGGGTGTGCCATATTGCCTGATCATCGTCTGTCGACTCGAGCTCCATCGCTGCCTCTGCTCTGGTGTACCTTCGGTAGTGCGAGGTCGGTTAAAAAACTCACGGTAGATCATCGGGTAGGATCCGACCACCCCTGCCCATATCACCGTAGCCTTCACCGCTGGCTCGATCGCCCTGACACGCATGCTCACGTTTCCTCCCATCGAGTGGCCCCATAAAAATAGCTTGTTTGGATTTACTTCACTCATTTTCTGCACAGCTTTGATCCCATGCATCACATCGATCGCATATCCAGGTGCAAAGTAGCCACCTTCAGCCACTCCCTCAGACTCACCATGACCACGATAGTCAGACATAAATGTGACAAAACCTGCTCGAGCCATCATATCTATGTATGCCACATACTTTGCCGTGTTGTCGTATTCTTTTGGCGTGATAAAGCCATGATTGAGCATGATGATAGGCCACCCACCACTTGGCACCTCACCGGCAGGTACTGCCATCACGCCGTATATCTTCAGCCCATCAGACAGATAGGACACGAGATACTTCGTATATGCCGCGTCTGTCACCAGAGTTTGCTCGATACAAGGAGCCTCCGCATCATAAGATCGTGCGCGGAGCGCCTCGATGGAGAGGGGATGCAGAGTGGGAGTAGGCAGGGGAGCAGTATCGCGTGATCCAGTACGTATGAAGTCAAGAGGAGAAGGTGATTTTGATTGATACAAAAAAGCGACTCCGATCAGGAGGAGCACACTCAGAAGTGCCAAATAGTGGATCATTTTCATAGGACGGTATAGTGTACCTGCCCAACCTGAATAAATGCTTGAATAAATCATGCCTAGTCATTCTGAACGGAGTGAAGAATTTCATGATCTGCAACCCGCTAGATCCTTCTCCCACTAAGGTGGGATCAGGATGACTGATTTGAGGAGCACTCAATCTGTCGCCGATATTACTGACTAGTACAGGGATGATTGACAGGTTGCAGAGAAAAGTTGAATTGGTACCAATTTCTATGTACACATTTTCAACTAGTCAAAGTATACTTCGCAGATCATATGACTCAACGAAGATTTTTTGCGATCATTTTTGTCGCAGTTGTGTTTGCTGCATTTGCGTTCGCTATCTCGAAGCCTACAAGAATTGCCTCACGGATCACCTACGAAGATCGATATTTTGATAAAACTACCATATCTCCCATACCTCTTGCTCCGATCGTTGAACACAGTCGTTTGGGCATCCAGAACGCCACTCCTGAGTCGCACCTTGCCACACTCGGAGCTACCCTGGCCTCGCCGAGCGCACGCATGCGCATCCCCATCATCACCTATCACTATGTCGAATATGTGAAGAATCGTGCTGATACGATGCGTCAAAAGCTTACAATCAATCCAAGACTTTTTGAACAGCAAATCAAATCTCTTCACGATCACCAGGTGCAGACATACTTTGTAAAAGAGATCCCCTCACTCCTAAAGGGCGACCTGGCGCTCGCATCCAAAAGCGCAGTCCTCACCTTCGATGATGGATATCGTGACTTTTATACCGATGCATTTCCAATACTCAAAAAGTATCAGATGAAAGGCACGATCTTTCTCATCTCGAGTTTTTTGGGCAGGAATGATTTCCTTACCCTTGAACAAGTCACAGAGATGCTGGATAGCGGACTCATCGAGGTGGGCTCACACACGCTCCACCATGCGAATCTGAAAAAGGCAAATCTGGGTTATGCTACAGATGAAATAGTTCAGAGCAAAGCAAATCTCGAAAAGCTCTTTGGCATATCTGTCGAATCTTTTGCATATCCCTACGGAGCATTTGATGATCAGGCAGTGAGACTCGTAAAGGAAGCATCATATAGCGCTGCAGTATCCACGGTGTCTGGCGTCCATCATACCCTCGATGATCTTTATGCTCTCAAAAGATGGCGCGCTGGCGTGCTAAACGGCACCTACTCCGCAGAGTCCCTCGATACGCTAAAATAACCACTTTGAACTCTATGGAGCTCCTTACCTATCTCACTTTTGTTTTGAAAACCTGGATCTCTCAGAACTCGGTGCTGAGTGTGATTTTTCTCCTTTTTATCGAAGAGTCCGGTATCCCACTTCCTATCCCCGGCGATGCCGTATTGACCTACCTCGGATATGCTATCTCGCGCGGAGCGATAGGATACTGGAGCGCGTTTTCACTCGTACTGGCAGCGGTTATGGGTGGATCCTCGATACTCTTTTACCTCGCTCAGAAGTATGGTCAATCGATCGTGCTCCGGTTTGGCCACCTTCTCCATGTGAGTGATGCAAAACTCCTCTATGTCGAACACAAGTTCAAAAAGTATGGTGCTTGGGTCATCATCATCGGACGGCATATTCCCGGGCTTCGTATACCCATCACGGTGTTTTCGGGCATCTCTGGCGTGACGTTTCGCACCTTTTTTTGGAGCACCTTGTTATCTGTCATACTGTGGATTCCTATGTATCTAGAGGTAGGGAGACGCCTCGGCGCACGTGCTGCACATCTATTTCACACTCATCAGAACTTTTATATACTGGCGCTTGCTCCTCTGTGTGTCTTTATCTTCTCGCTTATCACCGCACACACTAAACATACAAAAAAGCTACGTACACAAGCTGACGGGAGTGTCGTGCAAAAAAACTAAAATGCTACATAGTCTGCTAAAATGAATGCATGGATATATTCATCAGCTCGCTCAATGGGAGATTTTTCATCAGTATGATACTATCGATCGTATGTGGA
The DNA here is from genome assembly GCA_964620925.1 of uncultured Gammaproteobacteria bacterium. GTDB lineage: Bacteria > Patescibacteriota > Microgenomatia > UBA1406 > GWC2-37-13 > JAGOLU01. The sequence goes on from CAZUKL010000005.1 coordinate 4,960, forward strand.
TATATGATCGGATTAGAGCGAGAGAGCAGAGGGAAAGACGCGGGGATCGGCACCCATATCATGGTTATTGCAGGTTCAGCGCTATTTACCTTTCTTTCGAGCGTCGTCGATCCCGCATCAAAGTCGCGCATTGCTGCACAGATTGTCACCGGTATCGGGTTCTTAGGCGCGGGACTTATTTTGAAAGACAAGACCAGCAAGGTGTTAAATCTGACTACTGCGGCAAGCATTTGGTTTGCGGGCGCGATCGGGATGGCGATTGGATTTGAGTTTTATTTTATCAGTGTCGCATCTGCGCTCGTGAGCACCCTGATACCCCGCATACACAAAAGGATACTATATTAATGTCTGCACTCTTCCCGATTTACTCGTCAATCATATCCATGACAGAATGGGCGTGCATCAAGCTGGTCATCTTGAGTCCTTCGACAAGATCAGGATACACTCAGTCGACCACGCCTGCCTCGCTTTTGCGAGCGCAAGGCTGGCAGGAAGATCCCTGATATATGAGATTCTTCTTCCGCCACGTCGAACAGGCCCGCTAGAGGCGAGATCAGAATGACTAATGCAGGTCATCTTGACCCGCCATTTCGGCGGGGAACGATCTCATGCAGCAGATTCTTCGCGGAGCTTGTCCTAAACACAATCGAGGGACTCAGTGTGAATTGAAGTCAAATTCGATGCACTGCCCCGTCACTGGTGCAATAGTCAATTAATTCGATGACGATTTTTGCTTGGTCATTCTGAACGGAGTGAAGAATCTTGTAATTTTGACTCACTAGATCCTTCTCCCGCCAGAGGCGGGATCAGGATGACTGACTTGACGAGCACTGATTCTGTCACCGATATTATTGACTATTACAACTGATCGATACATAGACTATGTCTTGACCAATTGCAGCAAATAGATCAAACTGATATAGTGAGTCTGTATGAAACAAGTACATTTGATATTTAACCTCGTACTTCTCGCAGTAGCGGCGATAGGAGGATTCCTGTGGATCACTGCACATATTGGTCCTGTGACCGCTGAGGATACCGGTGTGTCGATGCAATACGTACTTCTTACGGCTGCTCTTCTCGGCTCACTACAGCTATCGTTTAGCTCACTGTACTATCAGGGTACGATGCAGTATCGGCTTATTCTTTTTTTCTTTCAATGGGGGATGCTGTGCTGGGTGGCAGGCATGATGCTTTGGATCACAGGATCGTACTCACTTGGAGGCGAGTCAGCTGTCTCTGCAGTATCGGATTATGTGTTTAACTTTGCTCCTGTCTGTTGGCTCATGGGAGCATATTATTGGGTTCACCTGCTCCCGCACCCATCTCAAAACGGTGCCTATTCCTCCAGACATGTATATGCAGTGCCTGTGCTGGTATCGAGTTTCGGTGCATTTGCATTGTACTTTTTCGCATCTCAGGGAACTGGCGCTCTCGTAGATGAACCAGTGCTCACTTTTTTCAGCATCATCACCAGCTCGTGTACATTGCTCGCGGGGATGGTCCTATGGTGGGCTACACGGAGCGACAGGGATATATCTCGTCCACAAAAGTGGAACCAGGTACTCATATTCGTGGGCGCCTTGCTTTATTTTTTCGCGGACCTCCAGGAACTCGCTTCACGTGCAGCATATCAGGTCTATGACGGAAGTCTTTCCGATATGACTTTCCTTGCAGCGATCGTCATCCTCTCGATCGCGATGGCACAGATCAAAGATCCGTTTGATAGACCAAACGCAGTACCAAAGCTCACTGCTGCAGAGGTAATCTCAAGTCTCACGAGTCGCAGTGATAAGTAGGTCGCACTCGGCACATCTTCGGATGTTACTTCGTTTCCGCCCCTGTTGCCTCGCTATATACTTTTACCCTAGTATGTGGGATAATTAGCGCATCAGAATAGCATCTTTAGCTATTTTGAATACTTATCCCTATGAGCGATTACGGCAAACCAAACAACTTTGTCCCCAAAGGCAGAGGCGGTTTTAAAAAACCTTACGGCGATCGGTCAGATTTCCGCGGAGATCGAGATAGCGCACGACCTGTGATGCATCCTGCAGTCTGTGCAACCTGTAAAAGTTCGTGTACAGTACCCTTTGTACCAAATGGTGAAAAGCCAGTCTACTGCAGAAACTGTTTCCGCAGTACCACTCCCACCTATGAGCCAAGTGCCCGTGCAGCACGTCCAGAGATCATACGTCAGGTACGCGTACACGATGTGGCTGATCCACGACTCGGCAATTTGAAAAAGCAGCTCGAAGAAGTACATCTAAAGCTCGATGCTATACTCAAAGTACTCAGCCCAAAGCCACCCGAGCCAACTGTGTAGTGCATAGCTCTCGTAGCTTGACGCTCGCAGCTTCTTTTCTTATGGAAACCATTATCAGATTTGCAAACGTTCATTTTGACTTCGATCATGATAAAACCATCTTGGATGGCGTAGGGTTTTCTATCAAAAAGGGGATGAAGATGGCACTCATGGGTCAAAATGGTGCAGGCAAAAGCACACTCTTTAAGCTCATCACGGGAGTCATCAAGCCCGAGATCGGTGAGGTCCACGTCGAAAAAGGCGCGACGATCGCGACCGCCTACCAGGTCATGCCCGCAGAGGACAAGCCGCTCACCGTCGAGCAGTATTTTCAAAAATATCTAAAGGAAGACATTCACGAGGTGCGCCGTAGGATGAGCAAAGTGCTCGATGTAGTCCATCTCAAAGCTCCCGCCGACAAGCATATCCACTCCTTCTCAGGAGGTCAACAAGCTCGCCTGCTGCTCGCTGCAGCACTCATCCAAGAGCCAGATATGCTCCTCCTCGATGAACCCACGAACAATCTCGACCATGCAGGCATCGAGCACCTCACGACGTTTCTCATCATGTATGAGAAAAGCGTACTCGTGATCTCACACGATGCGGACTTTCTCAACTCGTTTACCCAGGGCGTCCTATATCTCGATAGCTTTACCAAAAAAGTTGAGCAATATGCGGGGGACTATCATGATGTGGTAGCTGAGATCGCCGCACGCATCGAAAAACAAAATAGACAAAATGCTCTCATGGCACGTGAGATCCAAGAGAAAAAAGACAATGCAAACTTTTTCGCCCAAAAGGGCGGCAAGATGCGCAACGTAGCAAAAAAAATGTATGAGAAGATCGAAGTACTCGAAAGTGAAAAAGTGGACGTGAGGAAGGAAGACAAAACCATCAGACCCTTTACCATACCACGTCAGGAGGATATCGAGAGCGATGTGCTGACTATAAAGTCATTTACCATCATGCAGGATCACCATCCTGTGGAAAAAAAAGCAAGTGTATTTCTCTCCCGCGGCGAGCATCTCCAGATCATCGGGCCCAATGGTATCGGTAAAAGTACCTTTATCGAGTCGCTGGCAAACGGCACCGCGCCAGGCGTCACTATGCAGCCAGGTATCAGAATCGGTTACTATAGACAGGATTTTTCAACGCTCAACTTTGAGGACACTGTGCTTGAGTCGCTCATCAGAATCATCAATGAGTCAGGAGAGCCACTGAATGAGGAGCGCTATCGCGCGGTCGCTGCAGGCTTTCTCGTCACCCAGGACATGATACATACTAAAATCGGATACCTTTCAGAGGGTCAGAAGGGACTCGTTGCGTTTGCGCGCCTCGTCCTCCAAAAGCCGGGACTCCTCATCCTCGATGAGCCCACCAATCACATCAACTTTCGCCATCTCCCCCGCATCGCGCAAGCACTCGACGCCTATGAGGGTGCCATGATCCTCGTCTCCCACGTGCCGGACTTTGTCTCTCAGATCCGCATCGACAAAGTTCTCGATCTTCAGGCATGATAAGACATACTCTGTTTGCTATGATTGGCATATGGACACCACCGAACTCAAAAAACAGGCAGCATACGAGGCGGTGAAGCTTGTGAAGTCAGGCATGGTCGTCGGACTCGGGACCGGATCGACGGCTATATGGGCCACACGCCGGATCGGCGAGCTACTAGCTGAGGGAATACTCACTCATATCATTGGTATACCTACCTCAGACGCGACCGCGCGCGAGGCGCGGTCGCTCGCCATACCTCTCAGCACCCTCGCAACACATCCTCTCATCGACATCACCATCGATGGCGCCGATGAGATCGACCCCGATCTGAATCTGATCAAAGGTGGAGGAGGCGCGCTTTATATGGAACGGAAAGTCGCTGATGCTAGTAAGATTTTTGTGGTCGTTGCTGATGAATCAAAACTTTCACCCAGACTCGGCACAACGTTTTATGTGCCAGTGCAAGTAGATATCTCTCAAATAGATTTGGTACAGGGGGAACTTTCAAAGCTAGGCACCGCAGCAGTGAGAAAGTCTGGCGAGGAGCTTTTCCTGACTGATCAAGGTGATGCGATCATTGATCTCCACTGTGGACCGCTGGTTGGCTCTCCGTCTGAGCTAGCATCAACACTCTCACAGATACCTGGGGTAAAGGATCACGGTCTTTTTCTGAGTATGGCTGACAAAGTCATCATCGCTGGCGAGAACGGCATCTCTACACATACAGGTCATGTCGAGCAAAGCGAAACATCTGCTTGATGCCTACACCGATGTCACTCTAAATACATACGCTACACTGGGCTTTATCAATCAACGCAATCGAAAAATGAAAACAAATACTCTCGTAGATATTCCGCACCAGCTTTGGCGCTATCTGACTTTCAAAAATACCTTTCTCCTTCCTTCGCATCTCACCGCACGGTTTTATCTCTCTTGGGAGGATGCACTGTGGGATCTGATCAAGGCCCACAAGCTCATCGGCAAAACGATTGCAGTGCCTGACTTTTTTTGTGGAGACGTGAGGGATAATATGACTCAACACGGCCTCCATGTGACCACCTATATCGATCCCGCAAACAAACCGGTCAAACATGTTGGCTGCCCCCATCAAGAAACTACTCTTCGGCAGACGCAGACCCCCTGGCCACAGGCCGATATCATCGTGATATTTCATCCAGTAGGCATACACAACCCGCTCATCGATCAGATCGATACACTAGACCCGGACATATGGGTGATAGAGGACTGTGTGCATCAGATCATCGATCCTGCAGAAGTGAAAATCACCCGTAGACGTCATGTGACGATCGATAGCTGGCGCAAAGTGATACCACTCCAGGGAAGCATGGTGCTGGGACTCGCAGAGGATCTCACCTTCGTCTCCACACAAAGACTGCACGCGATCAGCTATGAGATCAGAGTGGTCAGCATGTGGGTCTTGATGCAAATTCTTGCGCTTGTGGGCTGGGCAACTCTAGCCCAACGAGTCATGCTCCGTGGATACGAGACGATCGGCGACTCGCCCTATCCCGGCAGGACGCTCCGTATTTTTTCATGGCTCCGCCAGCATATCGACTATGCCAAAATCCAAAAGCTAAAATCGGAGCAAATGCTGACCTATCACCGCGTGCTCGATCAACTGATCGAGCACGACCCGCGACTGTTCACTTTTGCTCATTCACCTGCCGATTGGCCCCATATGCGCGCCTTCCCTTTGGGACTCTATCTGAGCGAAGTGGCTAAACCCGACTCCCCCTCGTCTGCCGAATCGGCGGATGAGGGAGTGGTCCCGTCCCGCCATGGCGGGACGGGATGGGGGTGTAGTGCTGACACCATCCTCTCCCGATTCCGCGCCTCAGGCATCCTCGTGAGATATGAGCTGAATGACTGTGTATGGAGTGAAAAGCAAAAGGTAGTCTATCTCCCCCTTGGACCTGAATGGGAGGTGGATGTTATATGCGCTCGCATCGTTGCCCTTCTTGCATAAACGAATGGGATTATTTTGATAAGACTACCGCATCGTGTCCGATACCATACATCTTGCGCGATCGAAAGGGGATGAGCGCGAGGACTACTGCATTTGAAAAACTTGTCTCTCGGTCGATGACGTCTCCGGTCAAAAGACCTACGGCACCGTTTTTTGATTTGGAGTGGCTCGTGCCAAAGAGCTGATCACATGCGTGTCCGAGCTCGATGCCGCTACGGATATCGGCAGCTATGGGCGGAGGCAAGTACCACACTGCAGTCTGTGCTCTCCCTGTATATCCTGCCGAGCTGATCAGGACCCATGAGTAGGATGCCATCCCATACACATCCTCCTGTATCCCACTTTCCAAACTGACATAAAAATCAGCTCCAGGTGCTAATTGCTGCGCATGCACGATACGATTGGTCGCACCTTGGAGGGTCTCCGCTTGTGTCAGTGGCTGCGATCTCACGCCCGATGCAACATCAATAGCTTTAAAATCAAATGTTCCACTAGGGAACATGCGCGTGAATCCCGACTGTACTGCACGGAGCTTGGTTGGATTGGTAGATGCGACTATAACCATGAGCACACGAAGAGTATACATCCCTCTATTTTGATTACAAGTCGATCAGTAAAGCTCCGCACAAACTTGTACAAACACACAAGCTCTGCTTATCACTCAAGCTTATGACCTTATGTCTTCGGAGGTAAAGAGGTGGTGACGTGACCTTATTTTTTTATGGCGTACACAGTGCCCTGATTCGCACTTCCATTTACTGCAAAGACGCCGCTTGTGATGGGACTGAGTTGATATATACGTGACTCACTATATATTGCATGTACCTTTCCAAATCCAGTCGGAAGTCCATAGGTCGTACGCACTGACGTATCCCAAGGGATAGAGCCTGTGATCTTTGACTTCTGGTAATCCATGCGCTCTATCACGTCGTCCTTCGGTCTAGATGATGAATACACCAATGAGATATTACCTAATCCATCCTCCATAAATCGTCCTCTATAGGCGTCTTTTATGAGGAGTGAATTTTTTATTTCAGATGATGGTGATGACTGGTATCCATACTGTAGCGCTCCACTCGCAGTCCTCGTCAGCAGATGTGCTCCACCAACCCGATCAACCCAAAGATCATTCGTAGAGATTGCTCGATCGCTGACGCTCATCGAAGGGATGACACTCCACTTTGATACTACCTTCCCTATGGTACCCCTTGCGAGAAGGGGAGTATATGTCCAGTTCGGCGGGATCCCACTGACGCCTTGCGCGAGCAATATAAAATCTGAGTCGTTTTTAAAACCAATATGGATATATGACACATCGCTATAGCGCTCGATGCTGCTTTTTATCGGACCATTCCATCCGCCTCCAAAGTTGTATATATACTCAAATGACCCTCCACCCTCATACACATTTGTCCACCATACGATGGTGTATCCACTCGGAGTAAGCGCTGCGCCTATGTAGTTTGCATTTTGATCAGTTGCAAATGGCAGGAGATTGCATGCGCCGACAAGTGTAGTGGTGATAAAGTAACACTCCTCGATTCGGTGATTTTCTATATCCACCCCATACGAATAAATGACATCGTACTTCATCACTGATCCGAGATTCTGCTGTACCCGTCCATAGGTGGTGACTGAGCCGGCTAATACCCACTTATTCGAAACTTCGTGATAGTAGTGGAGCTGGGGTACTTTTTGTACATCATTGCCTGTGTTATCTGCGTACCAAAGCGACTTATCAGAAGCGCGCAGGAGATGACCGAGGTGTGGACCCCATCCACCAAACATGTACCCGGCTTGGTAACGATGTGCCGTCGTTATCAGGGCGTGGTCGGGTTTTGGCGTCACTGTTGGAGAGGGAGTGTTGGTCGGTATACGAGGAGTGATAGTCAGTGTGGGGGAAGGTGTCTTTGTAGGCAGTGCGGGTGTATGAGTGGGTGCTTTCGTAGGATAGGGAGTACTCGTAAATGTCGGGAGGGGAGGAGGCGTTTTTGTCGGCGCAGCAGTCGGAAGAGTGGTAATGGTAGGAGTCAAAGAAGGAGTTGCAGTAGAAGAAGGTGGTAGGGTGGGAATGGAAAGTGGGGGAAGTGTCGGGGAGGGGATAGGACTTGCAAACACGAGCACTGTCGGGGATGGGGTGGTGGTGGATATGGGTTCGGTGATCTGCGGCGGGATACTGGTAAGCAGACTTTTCTTATTTGCTTTTACCAATACAACCACCTCATAACGAGTATCTGTGTCGCCGAAACATATGAGTTTAAAAGATGTATCCTCGCTCAAAATCCCAGTCCATCCGTTCCATAAAGGTATTAAGACATTCTGACCTGCGCCGTATATGCCACCAGATAACTCGCAACTGTTCATGCCATTTGTTTGACTCGTTAGTGTGGCGTATCCTCCCTGCTCCACGGTATAGGCCGATGACGTTAGCACGATGGGGTAACCCGCTGATACAGCGTGTAGCCCAGTGTCAGCATATTCCGGAGTAGGTGGGATGTCCTTATGCACCATGCTCCCTGAGGTGAATGTGACGATAAAAGTAAATGCGGTGAGAATGAGTTTCTGAATGTACACCATTTTATTTTGTTATAGTAGCATGTATAAGAAACATGTTATAGATTACTCGCATATTCACCCCCAGTCAACTCATGCCCACTTCTAAATCCTTTATCAACTACATTCACGAGGTGCTGGTGGGGGACTCGCGCGCGCATACACGCGCGATGTTTGGTGAGTACGCACTCTACTATGACGACCGTGTGGTCGCCCTCATTTGCGATGAAGTCGTATATCTGAAGATCACTCCCGGCACGACAGCACTCCTGGGCACAGATCACGAGTCTGGCCCGCCCTACCCTGGTGCGAAGCCACACTACATCATTGGCGAGAAGCTAATCCAGGACCGTGCGCAGTTCACAAGGCTCCTCGCCGCATGTGCACTCGATGTGCCAGCCAAAAAGAAAAAGTGAGTATTCAATAGTTTTCCTTCTGCTATATATGTCATTGCGAGGCTCTGACAGTAGGCTGCGCCCGGAGGCAGGGGCGTTTGCGGCGACTGCCTACCACGCTGTGACGAGGTGGCACTCCCTTGCCAAATGGGATTGCGACGTCGTTCCATCAGGCCGGAACTCCTCGCAATGACAAATGGGGTATATAGTGAGTCGATCATGGATGGCAGCTTCCTCTCCTATACAGTTCTGTACTGGGTATACTAGACACCTATGAATAAATCCCTTCTCTTCCTCCAGCTCGCCTGGATGCAGGCAATCGTCGCTCTGCTCGGAAGCCTCTACTTTTCGGATGTGCTCGGCTACCCTCCCTGCGTACTCTGCTGGTACCAGCGCATTTGCATGTATCCCCAAGTCCTCCTCCTGGGTATCGCGGCAGTTCGTGAGGACATATCGATACTTCGCTATACGACACCTCTCACCCTGATAGGACTCTCGATCTCCCTCTATCACAATCTGCTCTATTACAAGCTCATTGCAGAAAGCTTTGCGCCTTGCAAGTTTGGCGTATCATGCACGACTAAATTCATCGAATATTTTGGTTTTGTGACGATTCCGCTCATGGCGCTGACCGCATTCATCATCATACTCATCTGCAGCATGGTTGCATTGAATGCAAAGGTAAAAGTCAAAAATTAAAATTCAAAATTAGTCCCAATCAGATCCACGATCAGGTCGAGGATGACGTTGTGCTTACTTTGGTATAACTAACTGTTTGATATTTTGTAATTGAAGATTATTTGGAACTTGGTCCTCCTCGCTCCGCCAGCTGGCGGAGGCGGGGCGGATTGGAACTTGGAATTTCACTCTTATGCTTTGGCACACCTACATCCTCATCTGCGCTGATGGCACCTACTACACAGGTATCACCACAGATTTAAAGCGGAGAGTGGAGGAGCATAACAACAAACTAAAAGGGTCAAAGTACACTGCAGCCCGCAGACCAGTGAAGCTGATACACAAGGAAGCGTATGCAAGTCGCTCTCTCGCCTCACAGCGCGAGTACGCCATCAAACAGATGAGTAGAGGAGAGAAGGAGATGTTATGGATGAAAAAGTGAACTGTATTCTCCTTTTCCCTTTATCCCTTTACTTTTTTCATTTGCTTTCCAGCGTCCCGATTTTCATAGATGCAACGCGTCTTTTTTCTCTCTCTCCATGCTGACCATGGAAAAGCTCACTCCCATCCTTGCCACACACCTGGAGTATCACTGATCCTCCTGGATGATCGCTTGTGAACGAGCTGATATCGTACACGTCGCCATCTATCGCTGTCCAACAGTCACCCTCTTTGCCATGGGTTGCGATGGTTGCGAATGATATCTGTTTTGAGTCAGGGACGGGCGCATCAGATGGCAAGGTAGTTGCTTGAGTCACCATCGGGACCGGAGCATTAGGTACCGAGGGTGCTTTTGCCTGCATGCGGATGTATCCGAGTCCAGCGATGAGCATGACGAGAGGTATGAGGAGAAATAGTTTTTTCATAGATACCCATTTTACCAGATTGTTCATCAGTGATTGTTGTCTCATTTGGTATCATATCTAGGATGATACATCCACACGCGCTCCCCACCTCACAAGGCGATATGCCCATTTATGATTTTGAAACATCTAGGGCATTTGACAGTTGGATCTCTACCCACTATACACAAACAGCAAGTGTCTGGCTCAGGTTTTATAACAAAGGCACTGGAGTACCGACCATCTCGTATCAAGAAGCGCTTGATATAGCACTCTGCTGGGGATGGATCGATAGTCAGATCAAAAAGGTAGACCCGATTTCTTGCATCCGCAAGTTCTCTCCACGGAGGCCCAAAAGTATCTGGTCACAGATGAACAAATCGCATGCGGAACGCTTGATAGCCACCGGACTCATGCAACCAGCGGGACTTGCAGAAGTCAAAAAGGCAAAAGATGATGGACGCTGGGAGGCAGCCTATGTCGCACAGCGAGATGCAGCGCTCCCGCCAGATCTTGTCGCGTGGGTAGATGGACAACGCGTTGCCGTGAAGGACTTTGTGACAAATTTGAGTCGATCGCAAGTATTCTCAATCTATTTCCAGCTCAGTACTGCAAAAAAGCTCGAGACGAGACAGCGCCGCCTTGATGCTATCAAGGCGGCGCTCCTGAAGCTCCAAAATCCGTACTGAAACTCTCCTCACCTTGAATCAAATAGTGGTAATAATTGGATATAATACTCGGAGTAAGTAGAGTGGGTTCGAGTAATTTTGTCCCAATAATTGGTCTAGACTTTGGAATTTGAGAATTGAGACTTGGATTTTCCCCTCAGGAAGCGTCGCATAGTGGTCGAGTGCAGCGGTTTACTAAACCGCCAACCTTTACCGGTTCGTGAGTTCGAATCTCACCGCTTCCGCCAGTCAGAGATGGTGTTTTTAATATCGTTTCTTCTTTGTACCGACCCACGTCACATCTTTGAACACAATAATCTGCAATGAAAAAGGTAAAGCCAGTCCTCGTAACTTGCTATGTGGACCCTGACCTCGATGGCGTGGCTGGTGCCATCGCCTACGGTGAATTTCTGCGAAAAAACAGGTGAGGATGCTGTTGTTGGTATTATTGGCGAACCACATGATGAAGCGAAATATGTGCTAAATCGCTTTCACCTCGAATATCCGCAAACGATAACAAACTCAGATGGCTTCAATGAAGTGATACTTGTGGACGCCAGTGATCTGAATGGACTTGAGGGAAAAATTTCTCCAGAAAAAGTTATGGAGATCATTGACCATCGAAAAGTCCATGAAGCGGATAAATTTCCTCAAGCTAAAACGCACATTGAGCTAGTCGGAGCAGCTGCTACTCTTGTTGCTGAAAAGTTTGTAGGAAACAATGTCGACATATCAATAGAATCAGCAACACTCTTGTATGCAGCAATCATTTCCAATACTTTAAACTTCAAGGGGAGCGTCACTACGAACCGCGATAGGTCAGCTGCCGAGTGGCTTCATAGGATGGTCGAGCTACCTGAGAACTTTTGGAGAGATATGTTTATCGCAAAATCTGATTTAACTGGTGATAAGCTGGTGAAGCGAATTGAAAGCGATTTTGCATGGTTGGTGATTGGAGGTAAAAATGTAGGTATCGCACAGATTGAAATGATTGGCGCTGAAGAACTCATTTCTAAAAGAAGTAGCGAGATCATTCAGAAGCTTGAGGCAATCAAAACTAATATGGGTTTAGATTTTGTCTTCCTCAATACTATCGAACTTGACGATACTAAAAATATTTTCGTTACCGGTGATATCAAAACAAAAAAACTTGTAGAAAAAGTGTTGGGTGTGCAATTTACCGGTGACATGGCGGTACGACCACGTATAGTTATGCGAAAGCAGATTGTGCCATTGTTGCGGGATGAGTTATGTCGATAATCAGATGAAAAATCTACTTTGCAGAATTATCTAGATTGATATCAGGTTACATGAGTGTCACTGAGAAATGATGAATCGTCGATGAAGTGTAGTACACTACACGAATCATCTATTCATCTACCTATGTCAGGCAAACTTCAACTCTTTCTCATTCATGGAGGCATGACGTTTAAAAGCAAGCGCGACTATCTGCATTTTTTACAAACACGAGAGGTTTCAGTGGAGCCCAAAGTGCGCTGGTCAGATGAGTATCTGACCAGCGCACTCGGCGCAGACTGTGACATCATCAGACCACGCATGCCACTACAGGACAATGCAAAGTACCGAGAGTGGGAGCTGCACTTTGAGCGCTTTATCCCGCACCTGCATGATGACCTCATCCTCGTCGGATCTTCACTTGGAGGGATCTTTCTGGCCAAGTATCTATCTGAGCATACATTTCCAAAAAGGATCTTGTCTGTATATCTCATCGCTCCCCCCTATGATAATAGCGTAGAAGGAGAGGACCTGGTCGGAGGGTTCCGACTCAAGCATGACCTCTCGCAACTCGAGCACAATACAAAAAACCTCTACCTGATGTTTTCAAAAGACGATCCTGTAGTCCCACTCTCTCATGCTGAAAAGTACCATGCGAAGCTTCCCCTTGCCAAACTCGTCGTCTATGAAAGCAAAGGTGGCCACTTCCAAGTGCCTGAGTTTCCAGAAATCGTGGAGATGATACGTACCGATGCAAAAGAACGGGCACATCCTGTACAATGACAAAGTGCGTTTTTTAACAATACTACATATTTATGAAAACCATGAAATGCGATCTATGTGAGACGACGGCCCAAGGTGAGACATTTGAGCTGTGGATGCAGGCATTGATGCCCCACTATATGAAGGATCATACAGACGTGATGAACGACAAAACAAAGACTCAGGCTGACCAACAAAAGTGGATGGAGGTGAACAGAGCTAGATTTGAAGCATGCTAACTATCAATCACATCTCGCAAAGAGTACATTTACTTCTTTTTTTCTAGCCCCAGGAGGTATACACAGTCGATACCCTTTGGGTATATGTCTCTTGTGTCAAAGACATAATATATCTCGTGTACATTCCCCTCGGTAAATATGATTTTCTTTGCTTTCTTTGCCTTACCGAGATAGGTAAGGTTCTCATTCGTCGCAATAAGGGCATGTGTTTTTCGAGCATGTGCCTCACAATAAATCTGGTCAAAGTTTTTATCCGAGCGATGGATGTTTATGAGATTGGTCGCGTGCGAGAAGCCCACATGGTCGAGAGGTGGTCTCTGCACACTCGTTTGAAATACTGCTGGATCAACTGCGTTGTAGTATGAGTAGAGCACGATCGCCTCATCTATAGATTTTATATATATTGGCACCTCTTTGCCCTGTTGACCGAGGTACTGCATCAATTTTGCCACTGGTTGGTGAAATGAGATCTCATATCTTTTGACATGAATATGTAAAAAGTTCACCATGAAAAAAACTAGATTCAATGATAAAACAAAGCTCAAGAGTAGGGGAACAGCGCGTTTGTATTGTTCTTTTGTGAACATCGATGACAGGTGCGAGAACCCATACATACAGGTAACCAAGACAAATGGATACATGCTTGATATGCGCACCTTTTGCGCATCACTCACGATCAAAGCGGGCAGCGGCGTGAGGAAGAGTCCTAAAAATATAAAGAGTTCGTCTTTGGTGATCTGCTTCGAGATGATCTTTTGTATGAAAAATATGAGACCTGCCAGATAGAAGGGAAGGAGTGAAAGGTACATGAGCGCATATCCATCTACATGCATAAATTTGAGCTCTTTATCGCCCTCCAAGAACAAGTATGGCGGCGACAGAGCGCTGATATTGCGACCTATGAACTTACTCGCATACGCCACTGCCTTGTTGCTGTTTAGGTAGCATACTATCTGTGGTACTGATTTTGCACACAGCCCTCTATCCTCATCGATCGTGAGTACCATCCCTTGGGTCGGGGTAGAAAGCACCTGCCAAAATCGTGAAGTTCCTTTGCCCGAAGATGATAAAAAAATGAGGGGTAAAACGGTAACTAAATATACACCAAGTAGTACAGCTCCTCTTCGAAAAAGGAGTGACCTTGAGCGATAGTACATCAAGACAAACAGCAAAATGATACAGGTACTTGCTACGCGATATGCGATATAACTGTACCATGTCAAGCCAAACGAGATTCCTGCAAAGACCAGCAGCCATACATACTTTCTGTGTAGGGACAGTCTAGCAAGCCAGATGCCTAGGACAAAAAATAGCAAACCTACCCCCGAATCGAGCCCAAATACTCGACTGAGTATGATCAACCAGGGGCTTGTAGCGGTAATAATCGCTCCTATCAAACTTTCTCTTTTCCCAAACTGCATAGACCTCAGGAAGAGGTAGATACCTATGCATAGGATGCTCCCTGCAAGTGCGCCAGGCAGCCTAACTGCGAGGTTTGAGAGACCAAACCACTTCACAAACGGCACAATGAGGTAGGTATATATGGGCAGCTTTTGGTCGCCGTATGCCGTAAAGATGAGGGGAAGCGTGATACCAAACTCATCTTTGCCAGTGGCCAAGATGGAGGAAGCGTTGTATCCCCAGCTTGCTTCATCCACATGCGCTCCATAGGGGACAGAGTCAAGTGAGATGGTTCGTATAACGAGCGCAATCAGGACGATACACGCTAATATCACTGTTTCTCTAAAGTATTTTTTTAACATAGGGTGACTTGATTATATAGAATACCACCGTCAAATACGAGCATGCGATAGTCTCTGTGCGCCCCTACAACTACCGCGCGCTTCGTATCTTCGGTATAATACTCCTAACACCGCTCCCCCCCGCAATCCATCGAGTCCGGAGCATCCCACTCTCACCGCATGTCAGACAAATCAGCACATGCCAACTTCCTCCACGAGATGCCGGATGATATCCGGTCATACTGAGCTCAGATGCAGAGCCACTGGAACCTGGTATAGTACTTGTGTCGTACCTATGAAGCTACTTGGGTCACTTTTTGCCATCCTCTCGGTGATACCATATATCATCACCACACTCCGTGGACAGACACGTCCCGTCCGTGTCACCTGGGGGCTCTGGGCTCTCATCCTGTGGGTGAGTCTGGGCGCACAGTGGCAGCTCGAAGCGTGGGATACGATGACATTTGTGCTCATCGATGCCATACTTGTCACGACAATATTTTTACTATCATTGCAGTATGGTACGAGAGGGTGGACGCGGATTGATACTCTCTGTCTGACTACCTCCCTACTTGCGATCATCATCTGGAGACTCACCACAAATCCTGTGTATGCACTGTATCTCATGATAGTGGCAGACCTCATCGCTGCAGTGCCCATCTTTATACATGCCTATAACTCACCTCATGAAGAAAATGCGGTGCCATTTCTCCTCTTTGCCCTCGGAGGCATTGTGACTTTTGTTTCAAATACGAGATGGGACTTTCACCGCATCATGTTTCCACTATACTTAATATTGTTAAACCTCTCGATAGGGTCCCTCATCATCGTGCGCAGATGGATCATTTCAAAAGCTTGTGTATAAGTACATATACCCTTTTGCTCTCAAGCTCATTGGTATTTGGCTCGACCTAACCTACAGATATATATAACTGAGAGTGCGGAGATGATTGCAATGCACAAGCACGGTAGCAGACTCACTCACACCTGTTTTAGAAGATAGCCGACATAGCCGACGTATGTGAGCAGCATCGCCGCTCCCTGCCACCTCTCTATATGGTACTTTTTTCCGACATATATCACTCCATACAGCATGAGGGTAGCACCGATTGCCATGTACAGATCGTTCAAGCTGGATGTGCTCACCGGTACCGGCTTGAGAAGTGCGGTGAAGCTCATAATCCAGAGTATGTTGAAGATGTTTGAGCCGACAATGTTGCCAAAGGCGATATCGTGCTCCCGCCGCAACGCGGCAGTCACGGTCGTTGCAAGCTCGGGGAGTGAGGTGCCCGCAGAGACGATCGTGAGCGCGATGACCCGCTCACTCATGCCCCACAGACGCGCCAGCGTTACACAAGACTCGATCAAAAACTGCGAGCCCAAGACGAGGAGACCCAGACCCACCAATACATACACTGCTATTTGTGGCCAACGGTATACCTGTACTTGCTCGTCTGACTCAACTGATCCAGACTTGAGTAAAAATCGTACATATATGATCATAGCGATGATCAAGATCCACCCATCTACAAATCCTATGGACATAGTGCTCGCAAAAAATCGGTCACCCATTACTTGAGAGAGGAGGAGGAGCGACACGAGGAGAGATATCGTGAGGTCGACTTTGACCATACGCGTAGCAGTCATGATGGGAAATATCATCGATCCGACCCCGAGAATGGCGAGGATGTTGAAGATGTTTGATCCCACTACATTGCCAAATGCGATATCTGTGTAACCTTTTGATGCTGCGATCATATTCACGGTAAACTCAGGGAGCGAGGTGCCGCACGCGACCAGGGTCAACCCGATCACGTACGCAGGGATTTTGAGCTTGATCGCTATGCTGGAGGCGCCCTTTACCAGCCAATCTGCACCGATCACCAGCGCTACGAGTCCGACCGCCAACATGAGATAGAGATACATAGGGGAGAGACAACTATCAAAGCTGCTATTTTACTTGATTATTCAGTGTTCATGTGCCCTGTGAAGTCGAGATTGAAATTGGGGGTGAAAAGAGGCCAAGATACATATGTTAAAATAAACTATGGCAGATCAACCCATCACTGACTTCCTCCACGATATGCCCGCCGACATCCAGGCGATCCTCGATGTAGATCCGGTAGTCGCACAACGCTGGGAGAGCCTCACCCCGCTCGCCCGCAATGAATGGATCTGCTGGGTGACGATCGTCAAAAAAGAAGAGACGAGAAAGGAGCACCTCACCCGCCTCAAAGAAGATCTACTCAACGGAAAGCGCCGCCCCTGCTGCTGGCCCGGCTGTCCTCATCGCCGAGAAAGTGCAAAGAAGTGGTTCAAGTGATCGGGCAAAATGAAAACAGAGTCATCTCCGTCGTCTCCATTTCTGTTATAACCGCTACAGTAAGTTACCTCCCTTTCCGGTACGTGGTCGTGCACTATGTAAGAGTGTATTTCAACATACGGCGATGAAGTACTTGAGTCTATATTGAAGCGCAAAACAAAATGATGATTCTCTGACCTTTTCATGCCGAACTCGTTTCAGCATCTGGGATGAAAATATCCCGAAATAAATTCGGGTGACATATCTGGCATTTTGTTTTGCGGTGACTATATATCTGCACCTCCCAGGCCACGCATTCTGCGTGGCCTGTAAATACGAGACATCCAACCTCTTGCTATACTCCGCCGGCACAACGTATGAAGGCAGGGAGATGTCGTTCCTGTGACGCTTGCATGAGCTGAGTAAAGACACTGGTGATGTCGGGATATCCTGTGACCACCGGAAGCAACTCCTCCTCATAGAGTGCAATATTGAGCTTTTCAGCAGTCACTCCAGCAGTACACGCAGTAGCGAGAGTAGTTGGCACCGTAAGCTTGGTGGGGGAGAGAGTAGGGGGAGTGATGCCATACTTATCATAGAGCGCGACGAGCGATGACAAGTGCTTTTCCTCACTTCGAATGATCATGATGAATGGACGTACTGATCCCTGCTCCGCGATCACCGCCCCATACAACTCATGAGCATGATACTCGTCAGTATATGCACGGTCGAGCGCATTCCTTGCCGAGTCAGAAAGTGTACCTGCAGGATAGGTAAGCACGCCATCAACGAGACATTCGTCAGCTATACAGTTCTCACGTGATGTCATATTGCTTCCCTCCCCCCGACCACCCCCGAGACCTTTTCGGTTCTCGTACCTATCTACAGGTACTTCTGCAATGTTTTTATCTGCAAATGACAGATCCGAACGAAGTGTAGTACGTACACCGATAAAGTACGCACCGACCACCAATACAGCCACTACTGTGACCGCGAGATATTTAGAGGTATGCTTCATAATGGAAAAATAATTGATTATATGTATCACACATTGATGAGTTGATCGATCCGAGCGCGATCAAATCCCACCACCACCTGACCGTCGATCCACAGCTGGGGTACACCCATCTGCCCTGACTTTTGCACCATCGCTATAGCCTGTGCTCGATCACGTGAAACATCGATATCCTCATAACTAACTCCTTTTGACTTGAGATGGTCCTTGGCCATGGAGCAATACGGACAAGTAGTAGTTGAGAATACCTTTACATTTTTCTTATTCATACTTATAAAATAAATTGATGATAAATCCTAACTGACCACTCGCTCACATATCTTTGAGAGCTCAATCAGGTCGCGACAGACTTGCGATAGACGCCTATCTGCTAATTGGTAATACATCTCACGACCAGATCGTCTTGCCTGGACACAGCCGCTCTCTCTGAGCTTGGCGAGATGTTGGGAGACTGCTGACTGGGAGAGGTTGCACCGACTGACGAGCTCAGACACCGTACTCTCACCATGGGAAAGACATACGATGAGCTGTGCTCTGACTCGATTGCCAATGGTTTGAAAAAATATATCTTTCATGTGCATATATTAGCACTTGCTAATATATTGTCAATGGCAGACTATATATAGCGCTATGAGACGACTCGTGTACACAAGCACCCCGGTGACACCACCCTTCCCAAAGTACCTTCTGCAAGTATCACTAGTATGGGTATATAACCTGCCTGAGGATTTCTGATTTTTGATCTAACCTCCAACAATCCGAGGGTTATCTGCAACTGCATATCGACAGTAACACAATCAAAGATGTCTATCGGCGAATATGGATACATCGCCACACTCATGGATACCGAGGGCAATATGATCGGACTATATTCGATGAAGTGAGCGCGAATCAGATCACGTCGCTACTATAAAACACACCCAAAAAATCCACTGGTCACCGAGAGCGAGTGATCAACTAAAGTGATGAGCATATGGATAGAACAAACGATATTAGATACTCAGTACATATATGACACAAATCAACCCACACATCAACTTCAACGGCAATGCTGCAGAAGCATTCAACCTATATCAATCTGTGTTTGGCGGAGAGTTTATGAAGGTCCTACGCTTCAAGGACATGGCTGGACCAGACTTTCAGCCATCTGAAAAAGAAGCTGACAAGATCATGTATATCTCACTTCGTATCGCCAAAGACCACGTACTCATAGGCAACGATGTCCCCGAGATTATGGGTCGTACAAACGAACGTGAGAACAGGAGCAAGATAGCCATCAGTGCAGAGAGTCGTGAAGAAGCTGAGAGGCTATTTGAGGGACTTTCTACAGGTGGGGAGGTAGAGTTCCCGATGGGAGAGAGTCCGTGGGGATCCTACTACGGAGGTTTGCGGGATAAATACGGCATCGAGTGGACGATCGAGTATGATCCATGATACAATGTGCACACCTGATATCGCCACGTCACGCGCCATATCTATCTATTTATTTCTGATCCTATGACACCATCACACATCACCGGCATCGGGGGATTTTTCTTCCGCTCATCAAACCCTGACACACTCAAGAACTGGTACATCACTGTCCTCGGCGTCGATATCCGTGATCATGTCTGGCAACAAGCCGCAGGTCCGACGGTATTTGAACCTTTTACTGCTGATACTGACTACTTCCCAAAAGAGAAACAATGGATGCTAAACCTGCGCGTCACTGATCTACAAGCCCTTATCAAGGATCTTGAGAGTAAAGGTGTAACTGTAGAGCAGAAAGCAGAGTGGAACAGTATGCCTGAGATCGGCACCTTCGCCCGCATCTATGATCCTGAGGGGAATCCCATCGAGCTCTGGCAACCCGCACATAAGTGAAGACAGTGTCCTGGTCATCCTCTCGCGTCATCCTTGCGCAAAGCGCAGGATACATGCATTGCTCAGCTACACGAAAACGTTCACACCGCACAAAAAAACCTACGCACATGGGTGGGTGATACACAAAAGCAGTTAGGCTACAGTCGGAGCAGCATCGAACTTCTTTTGAAAGTCTGCAAACCATGCTCCCTGTTCTGCCTCAGTCATCTGAGCGATCTGTGCTGCGACGTCAGCGTGTGTCGACATCACATGAGCCATACCACTATCGACGAGCTCTTTGGCGGTCGCGCCAAAGCACTCAAAGTGGCAATTAGCAGGTCCGCCCATCTGAGCACAAGTCATTTTTTTCATAACGAGAAAGTGAATGGGTAATAAGGACAGTATAGCGCATCAGTGACCCACGTCAGAGTGGTGATGTCGCCTGTCCACCCAATTCGTCATCCCTGTAATAGTCAATAATATCGGTGACTGGGTTCTCTGTATGTCATCCCCCCGGGCATAGCCCTATGGGCGGTGTCCGGGTTTATCCCGGGATCTCATTCATATCAAGTGGTGAGATTCCAGCATACGCTGGAATGACAAGGGTAAGATGGAATAGTAGTGTAGGAAGGTAATGCAATGTATAGGTATCTGTCATCCCGGGTTTATCCCGGGATCCCATTCATATATGTATAGTGTAAAGAAGACTGGATCCCGACATGTCGGGATGAAAGAAATTATGCATGATCTGCTTTTGTCATCGAATTTGGTGACGAGTACGCCGATGACATGTATTCCGATACGTGGGTCTCGATACGTCGGGGTATCAGAGCAGCAGTTAGAGTTGCCTGCGCACCCCCTTCCGCCACAAAGCAGCACCTGCTACACTTTCCACACGTATCACACTATTTCACCCACCCCATCTATGGATACCAATCACCACTCCACCAAAACAGTAGATACCTACATCGCAAGTTTTCCCGAAGAGGTACAAGTGGTCCTCAAAAAGATCAGACACACGATCAAAAAAGCAGCACCGCGCGCCCATGAACGCATCAGCTACGGCATGCCATTTTATGAGTATGGGGAAACAGGCACTCGCAGTCGACTCATCTACTTTGCAGCATTTAAAAAACACATTGGGCTATTTATCACCCCCGGAGATACTGAGCACATCCCCCCGCAGATGGAGCAGTACCATGTCTCAAAAGCGACGTACCAGTTCCCCCTGCACCAGCCCTTTCCCTATGACGTACTCGCAGATACCGTGCAGGCTCTAGTCGCCGCGCGAGAATCTGTAGCCCACGAAGATGCTATCGCGTCCTGCGCAAGCGCACTTTCCCCTATGGAGCAGTCCATCTGTGCATCGCTCGCCAAGATCATCACCACGCACCTGCCAAAAAGTGAGTCAAAGATCTGGCATCGTCACCCGGTATGGTTCCTCGAGGGGAATCCCATCGTCGGGTACAGCAAGCAAAAGGTGGGGATACGGCTCATGTTTTGGAGCGGACGTAGTTTTGATGAGCCATGCCTCATCCCCGGAAAGGGGAGATTCCAAGATGCTTCCATTGTGTATCACAGGGTGAGTGATATCGATGAAAAGCTCTTATCCATCTGTCTCCATAAATCTATCTCAATCCAGTGGGACTACAAACATATCGTCAAAAATAAAGGTGTGCTTTACAGGTTACCATAACTTTATGACACAAAAAATCACCCCCAATCTCTGGTTCAAAGGCAATGCAAGTGAGGCGGTGCACTACTACCTCTCGATATTTCCTGGGTCAAAGATCATCTCGACTACCTACTACCCGACTGAAGGGTTGCTAGATTTTCAAAAGGATTTTGCAGGCAAGGTGCTCACGATCTGTTTCGAGCTTTTTGGGCAGCAGTACCTTGCGATCAATGCAGGTCCTGAGTTCACCTTTACCGAAGCGATATCTTTCAATATCGCGTGTGAAAATCAGACAGAGATAGACTACTACTGGGACAAGCTAACCAGTGGGGGAGGTGAGGAGAGCCAGTGCGGATGGTGCAAAGACCGCTATGGTCTCTCCTGGCAGGTAAATCCAGTAAATACAGAGGAGCTGCTGAGTCGCCCAGGTGCATTTGCAAAACTCATGGGCATGAAAAAGATTATCATCGCAGAGCTCTCCTGATTTGGAGTGATAAATGCTATGATAAGCCATACGGAATTCCCTCAATTCGGCTCCAAGCTTACTCCCCCTCGTTCACCAACGAGGGGGCATCCGAAGCCACTTGAGTGGCGAGGGGGGGTGTAGATCGTAAAGGAATTGAGTGAATTCCATATCAAATATATGCCATCATCTTCGACCCTCATCGCGCTACTCTCGCCAAACTTTATCAATGCACATGCAATCCCCTCAAATATCAAGTACGGGAAGGCTATCGCTGATCGTGGAGCGGTGCAGATCATCGAGTCGACTGATGAGCGTGTGGAGGCATGGGTAGGTGGACTTGATGGAGCAGTGATCGAAGGCGGAGGATCACGACGACGGGTAGTACTCACCGCATCTGATGGCGAGCTGCAGTGGCGCTGCACTGGCAATCCAAAAGACCACCAGATATTTTGCAAACATTGCGTCGCCCTCACCCTCACCCTGCTGAAAACATGATACGTATCACGTCGCTTTTTTCTGCCATCCGTGTACTAATCAACGATATCGGTGACAAAATGAAGTACATCAAGTAGATCATCCTGTCTGCTCATGCCCGTCCCGCCACGGCGGGACGGGCATGCCTGCTGGCAGGCGCGGCGCCGAATTGGCGGGAGCGAATGCAACTGAAGTTGAGGGGCTCGCTGGGAAGTGACTGGGTAGATGAGTTTCAAACCAACTTATAGGAAATTAGCCTTAAAAGTATTGTTTCTTTGAGTAGTCTCTCTTCTTATTGTCTGGCCAAAAAAAATTAGTCTCGGTATTTAGGTACTCAGTTAACAATACGAAGTATTCATCTACAGTTTTATCCTTAGCAATCTTGTCTTTCTTTACATTCAACATATCCTCTAATGTGGTCTGAGTTTGAAAGTAAAAATCATTGTTGTTCAGCTCAATATTAATTATTGGAATAAATTTATCCAAGGCATATATAAATTTACTTTCATTATCTATCATTCCATTATAGTCTTTAATCATTTGAGGAAGTTCCTTAAATTCACTAAAATCTTTGGTGATTTTAGCTAGTGCTTTTTTCTCAGACACTTCCTTTATTATTTGCTTATCTTTACTCCGAGAATATGCTGGAAACGAACCTGAGTAGGTCTCAACTAAATCATGAACTAATGCGTATTTTATTAACTTCTCGCTATTAAAAGCCAACTTATTGGCCTTACATATATACCAAGCTACTAATGCTAGCTGAAAGCTGTGCTGGGAATCATTCTCGGGCGAACCGTCTTTATTGAGAATAGTCTTTCGATAGATGCTTGCAAAAAGATTTGTGAATTCTACAAACTTTAATAGATCATGTAGTTTGGTATTGCGAACTAATTTTTTGGTCATGAAGAAATTGTATCAGAGATCGGACAATGTGTTGAATGTCAAAACAGAATCGTTACGGACCATTCTGAGGCTGTAGTCGAGTGGGGGAGCAGACGTGATGCCATCCCTAACAAACCACGTCCAGTCGTCATTGCGAGTCTCTGCCTGTAGGTTACGCCCGTAGGCAGTCTTGCCTATTCGAAACGAAAACCTGCCCCACTGTGGCGGGGTGGCGATCTCGCCGCTATCGCACAGACAGTAGAAGCTACACAGAAGCACATATATCTGCCAGCTATAGATCATCCTCGTATCCTGATGTACATGTGTGCACCATACTGTGGGTGCGTGATGCGTCTCGGGGACGATAGCTCTCGTAGTGATCTTGGGGGCCCAATGTGTCAAAAAAAGACGTATATGTATGGCCCGATCTCATGGAGAGAAAACGGATGATGTGTCGAAGTGGGATGCTCTAGAAATGCGATCGAACTATCGAAGTCTTGCAGGCAGATATATATGCTAGATCTTTGCGTAACTATGTAGAAGTATATCACATGGGGGGAGAAAAAGCGAGCTGATCACAGCATCGGGCCTGAAATAATAAGGACTAACGCACTGAAAGGAAACATAGGCGAAGTCTAATTGCCCATACAGATGGCCTCGAGATATACGAAGGGAATGTAATGAGAATGCCAGTGCAAAAAACTTAGAGGCACATAGTGAGTATACGAATGGATTGTTGGTAGGGTGTGTACGTAGTGTAGATAGGACCAATGAAGCACATATTGTAGAAATACAAACCTCAGTAACCCAGGTCGCAGCTTCATGACGCTGATTTCAGAGGATAAAAGGTCATTGCAACCTTAGTTCCGATGATTTATGACTAATAGAATCCTCAGATAATTACACCTGCCAAAATACTTGACAATACATATTCATATGTTATGATTCAGTTGTAATTTATCAATTATAGATTCTTTACGCCATGTCAAAAATACTCTCAATCGATGATCTGTACACCGATACTGGGACATTTGACCAGCAGACGGCTCTTGAAGCTCTCAAGTCGCGTGTTGTATTCACAAGGGACAATGAGGTCATATTCGCCGAAGACCCTACAAAATTGAAAGCTCGTGACGCAATCATTTTGTACGCGCTCGCGAAAAAAGTCTTAAAAGTGAACTTAAAAATTGAAAGTGATGTCATCACCAACGCAGAGCTGATGGACAGGACGAAGATAAATAAGAACACGATAAACGTTACTATCATGCGTCTCAAGGAGAAAAAGCTTTTAATTGCTGCGGAGGCCGGCTACGAGCTACCCATGTTTAAGATAAATGAAGCGATTTCACTCTTAGCAGATAAAAATTAGAACTAACATTATGAGCGAAGAAATTCAAGCCAAGATAACGGAACTGGAGAAGAGGATAGAAAAATTGGAGCAGATGCTTGCGTCTCCGACGGGACATGATCTGCCGATTACTCCACGCCGATCTCAAACAAGTGTTGTAGAGTTTTTGCGTGAGAAGAAACCTGACTTTGCTGTTGAGAAAGCCCTCGTGTTTGCTGTATTCCACGAAAACCAGACTGGAAAAGATGCATTTAATACCGACGATATCTTGGGTCTATGGAGACAGGCAAAAGAGGCGCCTCCATCCAACATAAACGACCTCATTAACAAAAACATTAAAAAGGGTCTGGTTGCAGAAGAAAAGGTAGAAAAGGGTCAGCGGAAATGCTGGTATGTTACAGGTTCAGGTATAGAGGTCGTTAATAAGGGTTTTGCTCCAAAGTCATGATTACAATCGATGAAGCAGAGCTCAAATCAATAGACGTTCACTCATTACCAGATGTAATGAGTATTGCCCTCTGGGTTATGGCTTATTTAACCTTGAATAATCCGGCACACAGTTGTGATTTTGGTGCTGCTGAGATTGCTAATTATTTGATCAAAGACTTAGGAATTAGCACATCTAGACAAGCAGTCCACGCAGCCCTGACTGCTGCGGTAAGAAAAAAATATTGCCACAACAGCAAACATGGTTTTAGTTTGATGAAACTTGGTCAAGACGAGCTCCAAAGACAAATACAAAAGGAGAGGGTGCTTCTACTTGAGCCTGGAAAACCTTTTGCTGCAGGAATGCAAGTTGAAGGTATTTTTTCTTCCATGAAAGGCTTAATAAGAATTAGTGATCCCTATGTTGACATAAAGACGCTTGGTGTTCTTTATAGATCAGCCAATATCGGTCTACCTATCAGACTTCTTACTGTACAAGTAAAAGATGAGGCAACTGTAAAGCGAGAGATACAGAATCTCCATCGTGAGGGGATGGATTTGGAGGTGAGAAAAACAACGTCTATTGTGCTCCATGACCGCTATTTTATTGATAGTGATCATTTTTGGTTGTCGGGTAACAGTTTAAACAATCTCGGCAAAAAAGAGAGTTTTATTGTGATGCTCGATGGCGAAATACACAATAGTATGACTCGAACTTTTGATTCGCGATGGGCCTCTGCCATATCAATTTAGAAACTGACATAGGATAATGGGCTGGTCACTTTTATCTAAAGCACGCAAATTTTCCTCGCACGCCCATGCCCACCAAAACTCAAAACAAAACCCAGCCCACCAAAGTTACCCCCGACAGCTTCATACTGTCACAAGGATTCACACCTGCTGAGCAGGAGGATGCGCGGACACTGGTCGCGCTCTTTGAGCAGGTGACGGGGGAGAAGTGCGTGATGTGGGGGAAGATCTTTGGATTTGGACTCTATCGATATCGAAGCAAAAGTCGAGAGGGAGACTGGATGAAGACCGGATTTGCGATGCGCAAGGGTGCCATCTCCATCTACATCATGTGTGGACTCTCGTATCAAGAAGCACATTTGAGACAGCTGGGCAAGCACACCACCAGCGGCGGATCATGTCTCTATGTGAAAAAGCTCGCAGACATCGACTTGAAAGTTCTCGAAAAGATCATCATCGCTGGGCTCCATGATCTCGAGCACAGCCCGACCTACAAATCCGTATAGCAAAATCTTTTCAAATTTTTATCTAAGTATAAACATCACAATACACGGGTCATTTGTGCAGTAGGGAGAAGTGGTCGAGTACACATTGCACTGTGCTTACAGATACGCACCCAGGGCAAGGATGGCGGAGATGCCACCGGACACCGCACCCATAGCGAGCAGTCTCCGCCTGTTATGCATGTCTAGATACGTGTGAAATATATACAGCGCACTCAAGATGCCTAGAGCGATCACCCCCGAGTATGCTGCCATAAATCCTCCAAATGAGATAGGTATGCTCCGCAGCGAGCCGAGGATCACTGAGGCTGTCCAGGAAATCATAGATACTACGCCACTCACCAGTACCAGAGGTATCAGGGGAGCTTTGCCGGGCTTTCTTTTGGTGGCAAGTGCTTTGCCCAGGTGACCATGGATAAAGGGCAGATGTACGAAATGAAAGATCGACCCGTTTATGATGATGACGAGTACCACCGTCATCTTTGAGATAAACTTTGCTGACGTAGAGAGTCTCTCTATATCTTGCAAGAACAGGCCGATGCCTGAGATGACGAGGAGTACGATACCGATCCAGATCACGTGCGCAGCCGAGCGCAAGATGCGCAGCTCATCACCCGAAATGATCCTGTCTTTGAGTGCGGTGAAAAAGATCCCATCGCTCACAAATGCCCCACCCGCACCCAAAATGATGCCAAAGAGGTGGACCAAGAGGAGCGCGCTTTGGAGTGAAAATCCATCCATACGATGCATTGTAACATCCCCTCAAACGAGAGTGTTTGGTATCTCTCAGAGGTGTGGAGTCCATTTGATTCTCCACACGAGCATGGCATATAGTGAACTCAAAACAAAGTGACAGATTTGTCATCCCTGTAATAGTCAACTAATTCGATGACGGTTTTTTACATGGTCATCCCTCCTCTGGACGTAGTTCGACGGACGGAGTCCGGGCATAGCCCTGCGGGTTTACCCGCCCACAGTGGGCGGTGCCTGATCCTGCCGTGGCGGGGGAAGAAACCCATGCAGAGTAGATCTTTGAGATCTTTCCACCCTCGCTCCGCCTCCTCGGCGGACTTGTCCGCCACGTCGGCGGATTGAGGAGTCAAGATGACACGGAGGGGAGCAAATGGCGCAATCAGAATAATCTGCTTCGCGAACACCTATTTGTCACTGATATGACTGAACAAGGGCAGGAGGTGTCGCAGCATGCGAAAATGGTATGTCTATACGTGGGTCGAGTATATGAGACTATGGCTCCATCTCGATTGGTCCATGCATACATTGGGGAAATCCCAGCTCTCCACCCTGTTTATATTGATCAATTGGCTCCACTGCTGATACAATGTCCACATTATCAACACACATGCTCCCTATGAATATCACTATTTCACTACTTCCCCTCGTCCTCGCAACCATTTTTCAGACTGTGTTGGGTATGTTTTGGTTTGGCAAACTATTTGGCAAGCAGTGGGCAACCTTCATGGAGTTTGGGAAAAAATCTGCTGATGAAAAGAAAGAGATGGAAAAGCATATGCCAAAGCTCTACATGGGCCAGCTCGTCGCTACCGCAGTCTCCAATATCCTCCTTGCTACAGTGATCCATGCACTCCCCAGCATAAATCCCTATGAAGTAGCGTTCTGCCTCTGGGTAGGATTCGTGCTCACCTCGCAGAGCACCGCGACCATTTGGTCACAAACCAAGTTTGTGCACGTACCCGCACAGATTGCCATCGCGACTAGTTATCAACTCGTGAGCATGTTGGTATCCACATGGCTCATCACCACGCTATCCTAACTCATCACCTATGACAGCACTGACCCCTCTCAAAAAAACACTCTGGACTATAGTGGGTTTTTTTGGTGCATTTATCACCATCTCGCTCGTCGAGTTTATCAACTCACTCTTGTATCCCTTTCCTCCGGGTATGAGCATGACTGATCTTCCTGCCATTGTCTCATTTAGCAAGGCGCAGCCACCACAGTTGTTTGTCAATGTGCTGATTGGATGGATTGTGGGGACTGTCGTAGCTACGATGATCATCGTGCGCAAAACTGGTGAAAAGCGGTTGGCATATATCAGTGCAGGGGTCTTGACTTTGATGGCGCTTCTAAACAACTTTGTGTTCCTCCCGGGCGTACATCCACTGTGGTTCACCGTGGTTGGACTTCCTCTCTTTTTCGTCACGTGCAAGATCACCTGTGTCTATCTAAAAGTTAAATAAGTTTACTAATTTATATACTCATATGAAAACCCTAAACGGTATGTGTGAAAGCTGCATGATGCCCTTTAAAAAAGATCCCAAAGGTGCAAATCGTGAGCATGAGAAGTATTGTAGTTATTGTTACGCCGATGGTGCGCTCTGTTATCCGGGCACTGATGTGCATGAGTTTAAAAAGGCCATGTATGCAGGGATGGTAGCACATGGAAGCAGCAAGTTGATGGCGCATATCTATACCTTCCTCGCAGGCTTTGCACCACGATGGAAAAGAAAATGATATGAAAGCACCTATTTTTGGATATACCATACTGTATGTTGCTGACGTGCAAAAAGCTATATCGTTCTACGAAAAAGCATTTGGACTCATGAAGAAGTTTGTCACTCCTGATGGCGACTATGGTGAGATGAGTACTGGTTCGACTACATTGTCCTTTGCATCCTTTGGGATGGCTCAGTCACATTTTGGAGATCGCTATATCGCATCCAGCACACAGGGAAAACCGTTTGGCATCGAGATAGCTTTGGTAACTGATGACGTGGAGGAGCTCATGAGTCAGGCAATCAGTGCCGGCGCACTGAAGGTGTCAGAAATAGAGCAAAAGCCGTGGGGGCAACGAGTAGGATACGTACGTGATATCAACGGATTTCTCGTGGAGCTGTGTACCCCATTAGCAGTCTAAGTTATTTGTATACCATGCAAAAACTCACCTTTCAAACCACCATCAACACACCTCCACAACTGGTATGGGATACGATGCTCCAAGATATGACATATCGGGATTGGACGCGAATGTTTAGTGCATATGGCTCCTATTTTTTGGGGACATGGGAGCAGGGGACTGAGATGAAATTTATCGGACTAGATGAGCATGGTGCTTCGACGGGAGGTCTCTCTGCCGAAGTTGTATATAATGAAAAGCCACACAAACTACGTATGAACTACGTTGGGCTTATCAGCGCTGATGGAGCGCCTGTTGATGGAGTCACTTACAAAGATGCGTATGAAAACTACACCTTCACTTCATGTGACCAAGGTACACAGATCACTATCGATCTCGACATAGATGAGTCATGGGCGAGTGACATGGCCGTCGCATGGCCACGTGCTCTCGCACGACTCAAAGTCATCTGTGAAAAGCCAGAGTCGATCACGGTGCAAGTCTCAGTACATGCTCCATTGACACAGGTATGGGGTGTATGGACCTCGCCCGAACATATTATGAAATGGAATCAAGCTTCACCTGACTGGCATTGTCCAAAAGCCATAAATGAGGTGAAGGTGGGAGGGAGATTTTGCTCTACGATGGCAGCACGCGACGGGAGCGTCTCATTTGATTTTACCGGCACCTATCTCGAGGTCACTCCAGAAAAGCACCTCCTCTATATCATGGATGATGGACGAAGTGCAGCGGTTACCTTTGAGCAGAGAGATGGAGAAGTCCACATCACTACTACCTTCCAGATGGAAACTGAGAACTCCCGCGAGCTCCAGCAGTCTGGGTGGCAATCGATACTGGAGAGCTTTAAGTTATACTCACAAAAACAGCAAAACAGAGAAAGAGGAGCATCAAAATAACTATCTGTTAATCAGAGCCCCCCACTCTTGCGAGAGCCCACACAAGTGGACGAGTACTACGATTCATCATTGAACAGTGCGCATTGGGATAGAATGTAGGATTGCAAAAAGACTCGTCATATGATATCCTATAGTGTTGTTTGGAGGTCCTACTCATCAGCGTGAGTATCCATCGCCAAACTACACAGGCTCTTTTACACACTGCTGAAAAATACGACAAATCTACTCTATTCTTTTGACTGGGAATGTATGCATGACTGATGACATGCATGGATTCCTGGTTGGAAGTTGGAGTGTGGTACGCACTCTGAGCACAACAAAACCATTCTCTTACACTCAGGCAGGAGAAAATCTACTCACTGAAAAGGTAGTGAGGGAAAGGAGGTAAAAAATAAAATTTTTAGCATTAGACATGCTGGTACAGGCCGGCATGTCGCTCGTACTCGCATTTGCCTGCATACTGTACTGCTGGCACACAGCTGGAGGTCGAAAGACTTTCTGGCTGCATGGCAGCGAGGCAATTATGTACGGGATAGCCCTATGCATAGGGATAATATCCCCATGCATAGGGCTAGGGCAGGTATTCACCTGCCTAGTGGCGCTATTTCTCATGTAGCGCAACTTGGGTCCACACTGTCTCGTACCGCTTTTCAGCAGTGTGCACCCTTTTTGCAAATAGTATACTGATGGGTAAAGGCTTGGGAGTTGATTCAACTCTCGCACAGTTCGTACTTTTAGGACCATTCATATACAAGTTCGTAAAGCTCCTCTGCGACCCTGCCAGAGTGCTGGTAGAAGAAGTTGCCAGGATGAAGGAAACTTCTTAATGCTTTGTTACCATCTCCAGTTTCTTCTTTAGGAGAAGTAGCGTCTGATCATTTACTCCATTGCTGTCGTTTGCAGCAGTATAAAGCTCAATCGCTCTCTCATAGTGCTTCTTCGCCTCGTCAAAAAGCTTGATGGAATGATATGAAAATCCCAAATACATGTGTGTGTATGCATCTGACTCGTTCATGCGAAGTGCTTTCTGATATTCCAGAATAGCATCATCATATCTCTGGAGACTGTAGTATGCATTCCCCACTGATGTTGTGTATCTTATTGATTCTGGTTCAAGTTTTTGAGCTTGTATGGCATATTCCAGTGCTTCTTCGGCCGTGAGCGAGGAGTTGACCCACGTTGAGGCATCTACCAAAGCAACAAGTATTGTTGCGCTTTTAGGGTCAAGCTTTAATGCTTCTCTCAGCACAGCGATGTTCTCGTCATTTAACTTGCTTATTCTGGCTCTATCTACTTTTTCCTTGGCCATTTCTGCAAATATAGCTTGGGATTGTATGTACAGTGGCTCTGCTTCTTTATTTATAATGATTCGCGTCGTGGAACTGTTATTTTGCAATTTTTTCTGCTCAGCAGCACCTAATGTATAAGCTTTTGCAATGAGTGCCATAAAGAAAACAGTTATCGCTATCCAATAGAACATGACTATTAGCACTGCCCAGATCGTACGGGCGGGCTTTACCACTACTACGACCGTGCCAGCTATCTTGTCATGGAGCATTTGCTTCTTTTTATCCCAAATCGCCATCAGGAACCCGAAACTAAAAAAGAATATGGTTAGGCTTGAAAGCAAGGTGCCCAAATATCTCACTAATACAGTAGCATACGTCAACGGCTTTTCATCATCACGTTGCACTCGTATTCCCAAAAGTTTTTTTCCCGGCGTTGCACCGTCGTAATGGAGAAGAAATATGCCTTGGAAAAGAAGTGGCAAGATAAGTGATAAGTAAGAAGCTATGCCGCCGTTCACATTAGCGGAAAGCGCGGTCATCTCCTGCAACGTATTCGCTTTGAATATCTTTGTGTAGTACTGTCCTACAGATGTGTTCGAGAGAATCACGTACCCAATGAGCGAAAGCAGAGCGGTATCGACCGTGTTTGCAAGGAACCTGCGAAAAACTCCTGCATACTGCACGGGTTTGGACTCAGTTAAGGTGGGATTGGGTTGATTCATAAATTAAGTATATCACACTATGTCTTGCTGCTGAAAATTGAGCCTATTCAGCACTATGGTGGTCATGTGATATATTTTTCTTATGGGAACCATACGATACTCCCTCGCTTATGTTGAGCTGGACTCATAGACGAGCAAACAAAAGCAGATCAACAGTAGTGGATGTGTTACATGTGCCCGATTGTCTCATCCGCAGCAAAACGGAACTTTTGCATTTGAGCATACTTGTCATCTGGAGATCGGTATCCGAGCGCACAGATGACGACACTGGCGAGCCCCTTCTGAGTGAGTCCGAGTATCTCATCAAACTTTGTTCCATCAAAACCCTCCATAGGTGACGCATCTATGTGCATCCGTGCTGCAGTGGAAATGAGTGACCCAAGGGCGAGGTAGACTTGCTTTGAAGCCCATACTCCCGCAGCATCAGGAGGGAGCGAAGACATGCCTGATATCATATTGCGATACTCTGCGAGATCTGACGCTTGCATACCACGCACCTTTGCAGTCTCCTCAACTACACGATCGAGAAATGCATCATTTATGATGGTCTGACGCGCAAGCACGATAAAGTGAGATGCATCGGTGACTTGTGCTTGGCCATACGCTGCTTCACGAAGCTTTGTGCGCATGGTGGGATCTTCGATGACGAGGAACTTCCAAGGCTGGATATTGAATGCAGATGGTGCATATCTGAGTGAATAAAGCAACGACTCCATATCCTCAGATGATATTTTTTTGGTAGTATCGTACTTTTTTATAGCAAAACGCCAATCGTAGTCAGACATGATTTGATTTTTCATACGAACATGATAAATATTTAAATGCTATACTTACGATAGTACTATAAATAGTATAGTAGTATTGCATCTATGTCAACCACAAATTCAATCTGCATCAAAGCTGCGGTGCGCATCCTCGGAGACAAGTGGTCGCCACATATCATCCATATATTGGCTCGGGGTGTGACTCAATTTTGCGCTATACAACGCTCGCTTGATGATATAAACCCGCGTAGTCTCACTCAGAAGATGCAAAAGCTTATTCGGGAGGAGGTGGTGATCAAAAAACAGTTGGAAAACGTTCCGTACCCATCCTATCACCTCACGCACAAAGGGAGAGATATCCTTCCGATTCTCAATCAGATGGGTAGGTGGAGTGAAAAGTACACTGAACCAACGTGATAGGTATCACATGCGACACAACTCACTTCAAATATAATACACACATGCTTAAACCACGTGATCCACTCACCCATATTGAACTTGATACAGCCATGACCAGCAGCAAACTGAACTGGCTCCGCGCTGCGGTACTCGGTGCTAATGATGGTATTGTCTCCGTCTCCTCAGTCATCGTCGGAGTGGCAGGTGCTACTGACTCCACGAGTGCCATCATCACTGCAGGTATTGCCGCCATTGTTGCAGGTGCACTCTCTATGGCGGTCGGCGAGTATGTGTCAGTCAGCGCCCAGCGTGACACGGAGGAAGCTCTTCTAAGGAAGGAGAGGTACGAACTAGAGACCCTTCCTGATCAAGAGCTGCGAGAGCTCGCATTACTATATGAGAAAAAAGGTTTGTCAACAGCCACTGCATCTCAAGTAGCCGCAGAGCTCACCGCACATAATGCATTTATAGCACATGCTGAGGCTGAGCACGGACTCAACTCACTCGAGCTGACAAATCCCTGGCACGCTGCATATGCCTCAGGACTCGCATTTTTGTGTGGAGCTATCATCCCACTCATCGCCATCATCTTCCCTCCTACATCAATACGTATTCCAGCAACGTTTGCATCAGTCATCATCGCACTCATGATCACTGGCTCACTCAGTGCTTATGCCGGAGGTGCAAAAAAGCGAAAGGCGACGTTGCGCGTAGTGTTCGGTGGACTTATCGCAATGCTAGTGACCTATGGTATAGGTAAGCTATTTGGAGTGGCAGGGATATAGTGTGCTCAGGTCAAGAAATAGGTATTTTACTATGGGAAAATAGCTATTTCGTTGGTATAATCGGGTCTATGCAGCGACTCGTATCCATCAAAACCAAGGTAGGAGGTATTCTTCGTACAAATCCATTTATCGCAATCGCATCTTCAATATGTATATTTGTATCCCTCATAGTCATCGGTAGCTACTTCAGACAAGTGAGGGTGAATGAGGCAAAAGTTATCCCCCCGATCAAAAGAGTCAGTACATTCACGATAGGCGAGTCACCTCGTATCAAGCTATTTGGTGAAGTCGAAAAAACTGGTGTCGTCACCATTACCTCGCTTGCTGGTGGCATCGTATCAAAGATCGCAGTGACTGAGGGACAGCGCATCACGAAAGGCACAACACTCATGCACCTAAGCTCAAACTATGCAGGAGCTAGTGCGGTACTCGTCCAAAGACAGCTTGCTCAAAAGCAAAAATCTCTCTCGGATAAGTCTCTTGAGATCCAGCGAGATATCATCGCAAAGCAGCGTGACCTCTCTGACAAGTCGCGAGACAACACTGAGGAGCTCCGAAAAATCAGTGAAAAATCAATTGATGACACGCAAAACACGATCACTCAAAATAATGACTTGATAAAAGCGATAGATAGTCAGATCGCCTATCTCGAAAGCATCAATGTAGGCGGATCACAAACCGCTTCCATCCTCTCGCTCAAAGGTCAAAAGTCCCAGCTAAGCAGTGGCAATCTTCAGCTCAAAAGCTCGCTCGAAAATCTGAGGTATAGCACTGATACCTCAAAGCCTCCCACAGCTTTGGCTCAGATTTCAAAAGAGCTCACCCAGCGTCAGCTCGATCTCCAGCTGAAGTCGCTCGAGATAGGTCAGGAGATATCGACACTTCAGCTCTCGCTCGCCTATATCCAAGAGTCGCTTATGTATCCGTCGGCTCCATTTACCGCTATCGTCCAAAAAGTTTGGCCCAAGGTTGGGGAGGCAGTGAGTCCCGGCATGCCGCTGGTCGTCCTCGCCCAAGTATATGACGAAGATCCGGCGACTGTGGTCGTATATGTAGACGAGCGCACTGCTGAGTCTATCGGTCGTGGTGAGCCTGCGCATATGATGATCGCTGATCAGGTAGTGAAAGTGATACCTAGCTATATCACCATAGAACCAGTACGTGGACAGCTTTTTGCAGTCTATCTCCCTGTGCCTGAAGATCTCGTGCCCCACGCAAAAAGTGGATCACATATCGCAGTCGAGCTCCCCATAGGTCATGCACAGACTGGCACTACCGTACCCTACATACCTATCGAGGTGGTCAGCCAAACACAAACGGGTGCGTATGTATAT
This sequence comes from uncultured Gammaproteobacteria bacterium, assembly GCA_964620925.1. Classification (GTDB taxonomy): domain Bacteria; phylum Patescibacteriota; class Microgenomatia; order UBA1406; family GWC2-37-13; genus JAGOLU01. Next base: position 40,638 of record CAZUKL010000005.1, read on the forward strand.
ACGATAAACAAGCAAAGCAGCGCAGAGGCAAAGCTCGTGGAGCTCGGACCAGTCATAGGATCGATGGTACAGGTCAGTAAAGGACTCAAAACAGGGGATAAGATCATCACCAATACCAATGTGCTCACGGGAGATATCGTTACTGAGTAAATTTTACATGATATGAGCACGCCATCCCTCTATAGCAATGTGGTTTTTGATCCCGGCCTTTTGAAGACTTCTCACGCAAAATACCTCCTGAATTTTCGCCTGGTGGCACTCCTGATCATACTCATTGTGGTGATCGGACTCCAGAGCTACGTCACGCTCCCCCGAAGGCTCAACCCTGAGATCAAGATACCGATCGTCACCATAGTGACGGTGCTGCCAGGAAGTGGACCACAGGATGTGGAGCAGCTCATCACCGATCCGCTCGAGCAAGGTATAAAAAGTCTCAAAAATATCGACACCTACAACTCCACCTCTCAGGAAGGAGTTTCGGTGATAGCCATACAGTTCAAAACGGGCAAGGATCCGGACAAAGCAAAAGACGAAGTACAGTCTGCGATCGATCAAGTCAGACTCCCTGACAATGCGCTGAAGTCAACGGTGCGCAAGCTCGACTTTGAAGACCAGCCCGTATGGGCATTTTCTGTATCAACAGACTCTGATTATCCTTCCCTTCAGCGCTTTGTTTCAATACTAAAGAAACGATTGGATGACAGTGTGTTCACGGATCGAGTGCTCATCTCTGGTGATGACAAGACACAGATCGTGATACACATCAAAGATGAGATAGCACGCGATCTCGGCATCTCCATCGGATCTATCCGTGAGGTGATCTCATCAGGACTCGGGACCTACCCAGCAGGATCAGTTCAAACGAGTGGAAATGTATTTTCAGTCACCACACTAAAAAAGATCCAAAAGGTGAGTGACATCGCACAGGTCGGCATATCGATCCAAGGCAAGCCATACACACTGGGAGATATCGCAGAAGTGAGCGTCAGACCACTCAAAGATTCGCAGTTATCTCTAGTGACTCGAGATGGCAAGAAGCCTACTGAAAGTGTGGTGCTCTATGTATACAAGACCGCATCGAGCAATGTAGATGTGTCTGATGCAGCCTTCAAAAAAATAGTGAAGGAAACAGTCGCTGAGTCACCTCGATTCCAAATACAGACGATAGACAATAATGCCGAACAAATCGCCAAACAATTTGATGAGCTTTTGGGAGAGTTCACCTCAGCGATATTTCTCGTATTTTTGGTGATAGCTATATTTCTAGGATTTCGTCAGGCTCTGCTCTCATCGCTCACCTTTCCGCTCACCTTTCTCAGTGCATTTGCACTCATGAAGCTCTGGGGACTCAGTATCGACTTTCTTTCGCTCTTTGGATTTTTGATCGCTCTGGGTCTGCTCATCGATGACACTATCGTCACGGTGACCGCGATGACGCGCTACCATCAGACTGGAAAGTTCACGGGACAGCAAGTGGGTCTTTTGGTCTGGCGTGACTTTATAGTCCCCCTCTGGTCTACCACCATCACTACAATCTGGGCTTTTGTACCACTCCTTTTGTCGACAGGCATCATCGGCGAGTTTATCAAGCCGATCCCCCTCGTAGTCACCTTTAATATGGTCTCGTCCACCGCGATTGCAGTCCTGGTGACCATCCCCATACTCATGCGCATCTTTGACACGCACATGCCTTACAGAGTCAAGGTACTTTTGAGAGTGCTCGCGATAGCCGGCATACTCGCAGCTCTGGTACTCCTTATCCCCACCAGTAGATTCAAGGTCATTACCATCATAGTAGGTGCGATCACCCTCGCTCTCATGAGATACCTGTCTCCGGAGATTTACCCCAGATTACACAGTGTCGGCTCACATCCACGCATCGCACCCGCACTCACCTATGCACGAGGTGTGATAGATAGTGGATTTATAAATCTTGAGATCCTGGCAGTCAAGTATCAGCAGGCGATACGATATGTGATCACGCATCAGTCCGTGAGGAGACAGGTGCTCGCGGGCATCGTGCTGTTTGCGATAGTGGGATTTGCACTCGTGCCACTGGGACTTGTCAAAAATGAGTTTTTCCCACGTGGTGATGCGCGTACCCTCTATATATCTGGAGAGATGAGCGCGAGCACACTACAAAAGGTCCAGGTGCAAACCCTCTCTCCTCTGATGCAGCACATCTCGACTATACGTGGGGTAGAGTACGTATCTGCTACCACAAACTCTGCGATCGATGCAAATGGCAATATCTCGACAGGCCAAGGATCATTTCTCATCACTGTTCGCATGTATGATAAAAACGAGCGCGACCAGAAGTCATACGAGATCGCAGATGAGATCAGACAGTACGCAGCTTCACGATCAGAGGTCAAGCTCAGTGTAGTCGAGCAATCAGGCGGACCTCCCGCAGGCGCTGATGTTGTCGTGAAGTACACTGGAGAGGATCTCGCTATACTCGAAAAAATGGCAGACCAAACGATGTCATATCTCAAGGGGAAGTCGTATATATCGTCTGTAGACAAGTCACTCCCTGCAGCTGCGAGCCGCATCGTGTTTCATCCTGATGTGCAGGAGCTCGTCAAGGCGGGCGTCACCGAGCAGACAGTGGGAAATGCCCTCAGATCATCTGTGTCTGGTACGACACTAGGCAAGCTAAAGATAGGGGATGACGAGAAGGATATCACCTACAGCTCCTCGCAGAGCTCACTCACTCCCGCAGATATATCTACCATCACCATCAGAGGAAATGGAGGCGTCGTCCCGCTCTCTAGCCTAGGAGTACTACAGCTTGAAGCAAATCCTTCGCAAATCAAACGAGAAAATGGCAAGCGCATCATCACCGTGAGTGCAAGTGTCAAAGCTGGTGCATCTGTGAGCGAGGCCAATACTGATGTATTGAAGTATGCACAGGAAAAGATATCCTATCCCCCAGGGTACAGCTTAAGCTCTGGTGGAGTAAATGAGGAAAATCAAAAATCAGTCACCTCTATCCTACAAGCGATGATCCTCGCGTTTATGCTCATACTCATCACGATGGTGATAGAGTTTAGATCATTCAGACTTGCTATCCTGACGCTCCTCTGTGTACCACTCGCCGTGTCTGCAGTCATGTATGTATTTGGGCTCTTTGGTATCCCGCTCTCGTTCCCATCTCTCATCGGCATACTCGCCCTCTTTGGTATCGTGGTCACGACAGCCATCGTGATAGTCGAAAAGATCAATGAAAATCGTGAGCATGGCATGAGCATCGAGGATGCGATTGTGGATGCGGCAGGATCAAGACTCGAGCCTATCATTCTAACTTCGCTCACCACCATAGTAGGTCTCATCCCTATATCAGCTTCAGATCCTGTATGGAGAGGACTTGGGGGCGCGATAATCTCAGGGCTTTTGTTCTCAGGACTGCTCAAGCTCTTTTTTATCCCGATCGTATATCAGGCATGGATGCGAGAGGATGAGTAATGAGAATAGAAACAAACTGAAAATTAAGAGCAGAGAGTAGATCAAGTCTGACGATCCATCATCCAGAGAGACACATCGGAGTATCAAATTCTGAATTAGGAACTTTGTACTTATTCTACTCCCCTTGACACTATACCCCCCGTAGGGTATCATGTTTGCATGGTAGACCAAAAAACAAAGCTCATCAAACATCTCAAAATCATCGAGGGGCAGGTTCGCGGGCTCCAACAGATGGTTTCCTCAGATACGTACTGCATCGATGTGATCACGCAAACTTCGGCGATCAAACAAAGTTTATCTAATATTGAGGATACACTTCTAAAAGGTCACATCCAGCATTGCGTAGTAGATCAGATCAAAAGTGGTCATACTGAGACGGCCACCGCAGAGATATTAAAGGTATACAAACTAAAACGGAAGTAATTTTATAAATTTTTTGTTTCTTATGTATAAGATATCAATTGTTCTTACTGTATCCCTCATGATAGTCGCTGGCATTATCGGGGTCGGAATCGGATATTACCTCACTCCCCAATACTCTCTCACCATGTATGATAAAAATGTCATGGACCTTGGTCGTGCCGATAGGTGGCTTGATTTGAGATATATAAATGCCATGATTACACATCATCGCGGAGCGATCTTGGTCGCAAAACAAGCCGAGGTGAGCGGTAGAAAAGAAGTTAGAGATCTTGTTATGGCAATCCAAAAAAATGAACCTCCCCTCATAGCAGAGCTGTATGCATGGAAAAAACAGTGGTATAACGACACTCGACCAGTCAAGGATCCCATTGTGCCAAACCTTGGTTCTTATGATACGTCTTTTGATCTCAGGTTTTTGAACGCTGTTATAGCACACCATGAAAGCGGAATCGTGATGACCAAAGAAGTAAGGGTAAAGTCGACTCGATCTGAAGTGCTCAACAATGCAGATGCAGTTGAGGCTTTTCTCACTACCAGTGGTACTATGCTCAAAGAGTGGCGAAAAAATTGGTACAAAATATAAATTCATTTTATTCCATGAAAACTGACACATTCGATATAAAAGGCATGCACTGCGCAAGCTGTGCAAATATCATCGAGTTGCAACTCCGCAAACTTTCGGGAATCGATGCAGTGCAGGTGAACTTCGCTACTGAAAAGGCGAAGGTTTCATTTGATGAAAAAAGGGTAGATGTGAAGATGCTAAATGAAGCGATAGCTCCATTTGGATATACAGCGCGATCCCAGTCAGTTCCAGAAGCGAATATAGCTGGTATACATCACGACATGAACATGATGAGCTCGCCAGATGAGTCAAACGAACAAGAAAATAAAGTGTACTTTGTACTACCCATAACTCTTCTAACGTTTGCTTTGATGATGTGGGATATCCTCGCACGAACAATTACCTCAGTACCAAATCTCCCCATCCCCATGGAGCTCTGGAACATCATACTTCTCATACTTGCATCGGTGGTCATGTTCTGGGTCGGCAAGCCATTTTTGAATGGCGTATCTATGCTTCTACGCCATCGCATGGCAAATATGGATACTCTGGTGGGTATCGGTACTCTGACCGCCTATATATACAGTGCGATCATCACACTCCTTCCTCAGGTGCGCACATTGATCCTGGTGCCCGACTATACCTACTTTGATGTGGTGATCGTCGTCATTGGATTTGTGACTCTCGGCAAATATCTCGAGACGAGATCAAAAAGACGCACGGGAGACGCGATCAAAAAGCTCATAGGATTGCAGGCAAAGACTGCTCTGGTGATCCGTGATGGTCACGAGATCGAAGTGCAGGTAGCTGATGTGGTCATCGGCGACATCATGCGTATCAAACCTGGTGCAAAGGTGCCTGTAGATGCTATCATCACGGTCGGATCCACTTCAGTAGACGAATCTATGATCACTGGAGAATCTATCCCGGTAGATAAAAAGGTGGGAGATACACTCATTGGTGCGACGATCAACAAGCAGGGGAGTATCCAGTGTCGCGCTACCAAAGTCGGCTCAGACACGATGCTCGCCCAGATCATACAAATGGTGGAGGATGCCCAGGGATCCAAAGCTCCGATTCAAGCCCTAGCAGATCGTATCTCTGCGATTTTTGTACCTATTGTTCTGGTGATTGCACTCCTGTCACTTGTTCTCTGGATCGGAGTCGGAACCTACTTCATAGGACAGTCGCTCGCGATATCATATGGCATACTCTCCTTTGTAGGAGTGCTTATCATAGCTTGTCCCTGTGCGCTTGGCCTTGCCACTCCCACGGCGATCATCGTCGGAGTAGGGAAGGGAGCTGAGAACGGTATCTTGATCAAAAATGCGGAGAGTCTCGAGCTACTCAGTAAAGTCACCACAGTGGTGCTGGACAAAACTGGTACCCTGACCAAAGGTACCCCCGAGGTGACGGATGTACTCGTCTTTGATAAGTCGCATACAGAACATGAGATGATTCAGCTCGCAGCAAGTATCGAAAGTCTCTCTGAGCACCCTCTCGCACAAGCGATCGTCAGCTATGCGAAGTCAAAAAAACTATCACTCCACAATGTGTCAGATTTTAAGGCGCTTGAAGGGGTGGGCGTACAGGCCACCATAGATGGCCGACGGTTGTCCATTCACAAACCACAACCTGGTGATGTGAATCCAAAGCTGAGCGGGCTCCAGCAACAAGGCAAAACAGTGGTTCTCGTAGAAATCGATGGGGAAAATGCGGGGCTTATATCACTCAGTGACACCGTAAAGGATAATGCAAAGACAGCTATCCAAAAACTACACCGCATGAACATCCAAGTTCTCATGCTCACTGGAGACAATACGCACGCAGCTCACTATATAGCCAAACAGTTGCATATAGATCGAGTGATAGCTGAAGTGCTTCCAAGTGAAAAAATGGGAAAGATCAAGGAACTCCAATCCAAAGGGGAAATAGTTGCAATGGCAGGAGACGGGATCAATGATGCTCCTGCACTCGTACAGGCAGAGGTGGGTATCGCGATGGCAACTGGCACTGATGTGGCCATTGACTCAGCTGATATCACGCTCATCCACGGTGATATATCCAAAATCTCCCAAGCCATAGATTTGTCACGAAGCACTATGTTCACCGTCAAGCAAAATCTCTTTTGGGCATTCATATATAACGTTATTGGTATCCCGGTAGCTGCGGGACTCTTGTATCCGGTATGGGGGATAGTGCTGAACCCGATCTTTGCGGGACTCGCCATGGCGCTCTCAAGTGTGTCTGTGGTAAGCAACTCCTTGAGACTCAAAACTAAAATTTTGAAATAAAATGAGACAATTTATATTCCATGTCAATGGCACTCATTGTGCATCATGTAAAATTCTTATAGAAGATATCTTGAGCCAGCAAGATGACATAGTTGAAGCAAAAGTTGATCTAAAAAGGGAGATCGTCAAAGTGATCACTATCAGCGATCATACTGCGACAAAGCTGTCAGACGATCTTTCTTCGCTTATATCAAAAAATGGGTATACTTTATCACTTCAAAGAAGTATACGAAATAAAGCAAGCAGGAGAGATGCATGGGTCGCAGTCATACTCGGATTAGCGCTTTTGGGACTATTTTTTGCATTGCAAAAATCTGGAGTTCTAAACTTTGGTATTGGTGGGACCATGAGTCCGTTGACAGGTTTTGTCATAGGACTCATTGCGTCAGTTTCTAGCTGCCTGGCAGTCGTTGGGGGGCTGGTACTCTCACTTTCAGCAAAAGTTGTACAAGAAAAAAGAACTGTATTTAGTAACTTTTTCCTTTTTCATTGTGGGAGGATACTGAGTTTTGCTCTCCTTGGAGGAGTGCTAGGTGCGGTCGGCAGCTTGGTACATATCAACTTCACGATATCAACTCTTCTTGGGCTGGTGGCATCAACAGTGATGATCTTGCTTGGGCTAGATCTGTCTGGAATTATTCCAAAGAAACAGATCACCTTGCATGGGGGATTCTTTCGCTTTTTCCAAAAGATTGAGCACAGCACCATCACTCCCTTTATTATTGGATTTGGAACATTTTTTCTTCCATGTGGTTTTACTCAGTCGATGCAAGTTGCTGCGCTTGCTAGCGGATCCTTCCTATCAGGACTTCTAATCATGCTCTCATTTGTCTTGGGTACCCTTCCGATGCTCTCAGTACTTTCATTTGGCTCTTCGATCGTCGCCAACTCAAAACATGCACCGTTGTTTTACAAAACTGTAGGCATAGTGGTTATCGGATTTGGATTTTTTGGGTTTGTCACCGCACTAGCAGCGTTAGGCATAATCAATCCGTTAATTAACTTCTAAGCATATATGTCAAAGATATATACAACTATCACAATCATGCTAATGGTCATAGGAGGTATCTATCTCCTCTCAAACGCGTCCCCTCAGTCAGATAGTTCTCGTCGCTTAGAAGTGACGAATACTTCTATCAAGGATAAAATCCAATTCGTTGAAATTGAGGCAAAGGGAGGCTATTCACCTCGAGTTACGTATGCAAAGTCTGGCATCCCTACTAAACTCATCGTCAAGACAAATGGCACTTATGACTGTTCATCAGCCCTCGTGATTCGTTCTGTGGGATTCCAATCAATCCTCCCTCAAACTGGATTGACAGAGATTGATCTGGGTATACATGCTGCGGGCGATACCTTACAAGGTCTTTGTAGTATGGGCATGTACAGCTTCCAGATACAGTTTAACTAAGCATATCCCAATTTTCAACATATTTTAGAGTTATGCACACACTTCGAGAAATGTAGCTACGCTTAATTTTGAAAATTCTCTAGGCCTCTTGAGTGATATACTAATCACCTTATCTAGTGGTAAGGTTACATATTGATCAGTATGTCATATATCAAATATATCCTCGTCTCCTGCATATTTTTTTGTATTACAATTCTGTCTGCGTCATCTGACCCACCCGCAACAAGTATGCGTGATCATTTTTTACTTGACTGGATTTGAGACTGAAGCTGATCCCATCCTCCTCCGTTATATACTCTCGTATATCCTGCAGACTGCAACTGTGACTGGGCAGTGCTGCTCCTGGCACTGGTAGCACAACACACGATCAGAATCGCCTCCTTTGAAGGCAACTCAGACAGTCTCTCCATGAGGTAGGGATCGCGATGGCTACAGGCACTGACGTGGCCATAGAGTCTGCGGGTATCACGCTCATCCATGGTGATATATCCAAAATCACACAAGCTGTTGATTTGTCTCGGAGCACGATGCGCACCATAAGGCAAAATCTATTTTGGGCATTCATCTATAACGTCATCGGTATTCCCGTAGCGGCAGGAGTACTCTACCCCGTATGGGGGATCGTGCTGAATCCGATCTTTGCAGGACTCGCCATGGCGCTCTCGAGCGTATCAGTCGTGTCAAACTCGCTCAGATTGCGCCTAACCAGGATTTGAAAAATAGAAGTACTGCGAAATAGAGTGAGTACTTTATGCATCATACTCTCAGTTATTCTATTTGCACTGTCATCCCGACCTGTCGGGATCCAGGCTTCCTCATACGATACCCATGAATGGATCCCGTTTTTCAACGGGATGACATATAGGGAAACCTATCACCGATATAATTGACTAACAATGGTGACACGACGGCGCAGACTGATTTATATTCGTGCTACAATGCAACTTATGAAAATACTCTTCATTGCGTTAACTTGTTTTGTGCTCGGTGGTATATCAGTATATGGAATATTGCAATATCAAAAAGTTCGCGATGAAAACGTTGTGCTCAAAAATAAGTTTAGCGAGCCAACTCCCACCGGTTCTGTGATGATAGTCAATACTGCGCCATCTTCCGACCTCTCACCCACAGAAGGAGTCAAATCAGCCGTTTCACCAACTCCTGAGAAGGCGATGGTACTCGGCAGTATCGAAGGCACCCTTGGGTACCCCTCAAGCGGCATACCTGAGCTACAGGTAATCGCATTCGATGCAACAGATGTGAAGAAATACGTATCTATACAGACAGTGGTAAACCAGGGAGCATTTGTGATTGGATCTCTCACGCCTGGGACCTATCACGCAGTCGCATACACCAAGGATGGAGCGCTCAGTGGAGGATATACGCAGTCAGTGCCCTGTGGGCTCTCGGTGGAGTGCACCGATCACAGCTTGATCGACATCATTGTAAAACCTGGCGAAACGACCAAGGGTGTAGCGGTAAAAGATTGGTACGCGCCAGAGGGAACATTTCCCAAAAAGCCATAATGTTCGACTTCGTTCTTCGTTTGAGTTCTCTAGTACTTATAAATACCATACTCTTGATTGCGGTAATAGCTTTTCACTGCAAACCGGTTACGGGATCTTTTGTAGAAGATGCACGAAGCATGGTGTTCTGAAGCCCAATCCAGCCACCCCCATCGTATACCTGGGTATATCCTTTTGATAGAAGGATCTGCTTTGCTGCAGCACTCCGACTCCCTGACGCGCAGCAGACGATGATCGGCTTTGATGTATCTGGCATTTGCGTTAGTGATCGAGAGAGTGAGTCAAGTGGGACATTGAGAGAGCTATCTATATGTCCACAAAGGTACTCGCTTGGAGTACGTACGTCGATGATCACCGGATTCGTGGAGATGATGGCGGATACATCGTCCGCGTGTGGAAACAGATTTTTTAGAAAATCAAGCATGCGAAAAGTATACCACCATACACCTCGTCTCTACCCCCTTCAAAATGTTGCGCCATTTGTTCAAACTACTCTCCCTATTCACAAGCAAGAATTGAGTAAAAATCAGTATCTGACACGTATCTGACACGTATTTGACATGTATTTGACATGTATTTGACATGTATTTGACATGCGTGTACACTGCTCCAACATGAAAATCCCCAAAGTTCAGATCACTGGAGCTGTACTCCAGCTACTAGCTGATATCGAGACACAGCGCCAGCTACTCAGTGCAAAAACAGTACCACTCCATATCAATCGTGCGATAGGAGAAAAATCTATACTCAAAAGCGCACTCTACTCTGCGCGGATTGAGGGTAATTCTCTTGAAGAAGATATGCTTGAAAAAAGCGTAGCAGACATACAACAACAGGAAGTTTTCCAGCTCGTTGATGCGCTAAGGCATGTCAGATCGTTATCGTTAGGCAGCATTATCACGCTTGATACACTACGACACATCCATCATATTTGCATGAATGGCATCCATGCTGAAGCTGGCTTAATGCGAAAAAATCAAAACGCTATCTTTGATGCTAGTGGCGCGGTGGTACATCTCCCACCTCCGCCACTCACCATGCGATCTGATATGGAACAATTTATCACCTATCTCCGTAAACCACAAGAATTTCCACTCATTCATGCACTGATGGCCCATCTCATATTTGAAAAGATTCATCCGTTCACTGATGGTAATGGGCGTGTAGGGAGACTACTCATCCTACTGGTCCTCCAAAGTTATCGGGCCATCTGGCCTTATGTGTTACCCTTCGAACGCTCTCTCGAGCGTGAACGGTCCCTCTATTATCATCACCTTCAGCAAGGCATGACCAGTCCTGTTTCATACCTACATTACATGCTCGACACGCTTAGACATGAATGCGACCTTATGAACGATGAAATCGAAACCAAACTCATCCAAAATACCGATATCAAACTCCACGGACTCTCGCCTCGTCAACTAGAAATTCACACACTTCTCAAAGAACATTCCTTCCTGAGTACTGATCAAATCAGTCGTAGGTTTTTAAAAGTCCCAGCCCGCACGATCCGCACTGACATAAGCAGACTTCTCAAAGACAAACTTATTGAAAAAATAGGCACCACTCGAGGCGCGATGTATCGGGTGGGGAAATAATAAAGTTATAAAGTCGGAGGTCTCAAAGTCTAAAATGTTTGTAAAAATATACTGGGTATTGTCATCCCTGTAATAGTCAACTAATTCTATGACGATTTTTGCTTGGTCATTCTGAACGGAGTGAAGAATCTTGTAATTTTGACTCACTAGATCCTTCTCCCGCCAGGGCGGGATCAGGCATCGCCCGTAGGGCTATGCCCGGAGGGATGACCGGATAAAACCCGTCACCGATATTATTGACTAATACAATCCCGAATTTATTTCGGGATCTTTCTCATCTAGTTTGCATGTTCTTATTGTTCGTGAAGGTGTCATCATGTTGGATTATCGGGTAAAGATCTGATCCGCTGATTCGCGGAGAGGGAATGACTGACGTCTAGTCAGAGAAATGTTGAATGTATGCGTTATCAGCTCTCAACTATACGTTGTCAGTTATACTCCTCCCCATGTACACGCTCTCTCCAGATCAGCAGTTTGTACTCGATGCAGTACTGAGGTGGTACACAGAGGGAGCCATGCGAGCTCCATATCTGACACTCGGTGGATACGCAGGTACGGGTAAAACCACCCTTCTCGGCGTCATCAGAAAAGAGCTAGAAAAAATCACTCCAAAGCTCCTTGTGAGCTTTGCAAGCTACACCGGCAAGGCAGCACGCGTACTCAGGACGAAGCTCGTCGAGCAAAAAGTACTCCTCGAGTCAGACACGGTGAGCACGATCCACTCGCTGATCTACGCACCGATCATGAACGAAAAGCAGGAGATCATCGGGTGGAAAACCAAAGACACACTCGATGCCAAGCTCATCATCATCGATGAGGGATCGATGGTCGACGAGACGATCTGGCACCATCTGATGTGCTACCACCTACCCATCCTCGTGGTAGGGGATCATGGGCAACTCCCCCCGATCAAAGGAAGTTTTAACCTCATGCAATCCCCCCAGCTCCGCCTCGAGCAGATCCACCGGCAAGCAGAGTCAAATCCAATCATCGGCCTCTCGATCCAGGCCCGCGAGTACGGGATGGTTCGCATGGGATCCTATGGGGGAGGAGTGATGAAGTATGATATGGCAGAATCAGAGTCTCAAGAAGTGCTCTCTGAGCTCCTGAGTAGGTATACTCCTGATACGCTGGTGCTGTGTGGCTTCAACGCCACGCGGGTCAAGTTGAACAAACATATCCGTGGTGCACTTGGATTTGAGAGTGGTGAGCCGGTATCTGGAGATCGTGTCATCTGTCTGAAAAATAATCATAAGAAGCATATTTCAAACGGTATGATCGGAACTATCAAGTCTATTAGCAAAGTAGATGACGAGTGGTACCAGGCAGACATCGAGATGGATGAGGAGGGCATACATTTCCATGGTCTCATCTCAGCGACGCAGTTTGGTGCCGTACCAAAACTAAGCAGTGGAGGTCAGGTACCTACGGGATCGCTGAATGCAAAAGGCGACCTCTTTGACTTTGGCTACGCGCTCACGGTGCACAAGGCGCAGGGCAGTCAGGCACGACGCGTCATCCTCTTTGAGGAGCGCTCAAAACATATGGATGATCTCATATGGAAGCGCTGGCTCTACACCGCCGTGACCCGTGCGGAGGAGGAGCTGTATGTGTTTGGACGACAACCCTCAGAGTAGGTCCATCATGCAATTTGAATTGCAACAAGCTCTCTGCTTTTTACATCTTGTACCAGAAGGTGGAGGAGAGGAGTAGTATAATCTGGAAACTATATTTCCTATGATCCAAATCATCAAAGATTCGTACTTTGTTACTCGGGGGAGCAAATCAAAAATACTTGCACTCTTCTGCGCGGTTACCCACTGTGGGCAAACACCCTTTATGTTGTATCAAAAAGATGATTACCCTGGACTGATGAAAAGACTCTACCTTGATAGATGCATCGCCCCGCCCATCCAACCCGATACCTACCTCACCTGTCCTACCTGTAGAAAAGAGCTTGGACTTCTCTATACCTATGAAAAAGAGAATCGCCTAGCCTACAGACTCTTTGCATATGAAGTGAAGAAAAAGGTCATCTCTCTCAAAGCAGCTGAGAGGCTTACCTCATCTCTTGGCTGGAAAATAAACCCACACAGCGAAGTGCACGTAGGTCAAGAATCTCGATAAAGGCTATAATGTAGCCCTCGTTTGTTTTCCCGATATGACACTTTCTCACTTCCAAAAACAAAAAGATCTTGTACGCGAGCTGGAGAGCACCCTTGCTGCTGATCCATCGCGTACAACAATTGTCCCTATGAAGTCAGACTTCACCACCAGCAAAGGGCGTTCCTTCGCTGCGATATCGTTCCTTTCATCAGATATTCTGTTGCAGATCATGGAGCAAGTCCAAAAGCCCCTACAGGCGGTTGATCCGTCTCAGTACTATTTTACTGCTGCATCAACACACATCACTATCAAAAACATTCGCGCGCTCCATTATCCGCCACACATCTCTTCCAGCGATATACAAAAAGCTCACGGAGTACTCACTGAGACTATCCCGCATTATCCACCACCCAGATTCTACTTGGAGGAGGTAGTGGTTTTCCCCACGAGTATCGCCCTGATGGCATATGCAGAAGAGGGGCATACCAGACTGATACATGAACTCGATGATAAACTTTCACAGGCGGGGATACCTGATGACAAGAAATATTTTTCCAAGGATATCTACTGGGCCAATATAACCATTTGTAGATTTACTCATCCTCCGACACCTCAACTGATCGCTGTTGCACAGACCATGCGGCATCTCAAAGTCTCCAGCATGCAGATAGGTGAAACGTGCCTCCTTACCAGTAATGAGGTGTGCGATCCACAGAGTAGAGAAGTGTGGGGAACCTATCACTTTCGCGGATGATAGTGAGGCGCAGAGCAAAAGAGGAGCTATATGTGTTTGGGAGGGATGATATAATTTCAAATATATCCTATGGCACTACACAAATGGAAAATCGTGAAGAATGAAAATATTTCGCCGAGCAAGTGGTACCCCCTCCAAAAGCACACGGTAGAGCTACCGGATGGGAGAAAAGTAGAGGATTATATCGTCTCCCACATGGATGATGTAGTGATGGTCGTGCCGATACTCACCTCAGGGGAGGTGGTGCTGGTGCGACAGTACAAACACGGTATCCGCGAGATCATGATCGAGCTGCCTGCAGGATTTATACAAGCAAAGAAGTCAATCCTTGGATCCGCTGTCGCGGAGCTACACGAGGAGACGGGGATACAAGTAGCAGAATCTCAGCTCATCCCGCTGGGAAAGACCGCAACCTCGCCGGGGAAATCTCTCCAAGTAGTACATGTCTACCTCGCGACTCACCTCTCATTTAACTCAACACAACATCTGGATCCAAATGAGTCCATCGAAGTGATGAGCGTTTCCACAAAAAAACTGGATGAGATGATCGAGTCTGGCCAGATATGGGCATCGGGGACGATATCTGCACTCCACCTCGCCAAGCTCAAATATCCTCAGTACTGGAATAGAAATGTATAGAGCTAAACTCACTCATCACACTTCTGCGATCATTTTAACTTTTACCTTTTTAATTTTGAATTTCACAAACACTGATCCCACTCATCTGCTATCATGAATCATTAGAACTTTTTATTTATATCTATGGCAAAGGGAAACAATGCGCAAAGCAAAAACAAAAATGTAAAGAAGCCAAAAAAGAATAAGAAAAAATAACATTTGAATAGGTTTTGAAAGGGGGCGGCCTCCGGCCGCCCCTGGTTATTTATCCCTCTACCCGGCTTCACATTCTACTCTGAAAGGTCTATACTATCCTTCGTGTCAGACTCATACTTGTGGTATCAAACCTTACAAAAACCACCTTGGGCACCTCCCTCGTGGCTCTTCGGTCCCGTGTGGTCAGTACTGTACACGATCATCGCGATCACCTTTGCGATCGTGTTTTATCGCGTCATACAGGGCAAGATACCCGCCATCATCGCGCTCCCTTTTGTACTGAATCTGATCTCAAATGCGCTCTTTACCCCGCTCCAGTTTGGACTCAGGAGTAATCTCCTCGCCAGCATCGATATCGCGGTCGTCCTCGGCACGCTCATCTGGTCTCTCCTCTGGATCTATCCCTACCTCCCGCTCGTATCACTGGTGAATATCCCGTACCTCACATGGGTTTCGTTTGCGACTGTGTTGCAGTTCACCATCACGTATTTAAATAGATCTTAGAAATTATATTCTTACTTGACAGGACTTTCGCGCATCTGTCATCTCGACTCCTCGCTCCGCCAAGGCGGGGCAGAGCGAGGGTGGAGAGATCTCAGTGTGTAGATGTGCGCATGTGCAATACGCTATCTGTATAGGATCTCTCCACCCATTCGCTGAAGCTCATGGAGTCGAGATGACATAAAGTTCATCAAGAAGCGAAGGACTTGCGAGTTATTAGTTCAATTATTTATCCTATGTTTGTCAAACTCTACCTCGTTGCCCTCGTTGCATTTCTCGGTATTGACCTCGTCTGGCTCACGGTCGTCGCACAGACTTTTTATCAAAAGCAGATAGGCCATCTGATGGCACCAAAGCCAAACCTCCTCGCCGCCGGAATATTTTATCTGATCTTTATCGCAGGACTTGTGGCATTTGTGATCACTCCTGCACTGGAGAAAAAGTCTCTCATGCACGCGGTGCTCATGGGTGCATTTTTTGGACTCGTGACCTACGCCACGTATGACCTGACAAATCTCGCGACACTCAAGAACTGGCCGATCCTCGTCACGGTGATAGACCTCCTCTGGGGGATGACGCTCTCAGCGAGTATTGCTACCATTACCTATCTCATCGCAGACAAATACCACCTATGAACTCATACCTCATGATCGCCATCGCCCTACTCGGATACATGACGCTCTGGTTTGGATACGCGACCTATCTCAAGCGTGACGATGTGGCTGATACGGCGTGGGGGCTTGGATTCGTATGCGTTGCATGGCTCACGCTCTGGATCGGCGGCGCCCATCTCACCTCATTCATCACCACACTCATAGTTACCATCTGGGGAGTACGCCTGGCGAACCACATCCATCATCGCAATAGTGGCAAACCTGAAGACAAGCGGTATATAGAGATGCGGCAGAACTGGCGGTATGGGCGACTCAGTAGCTATATCAATATATTTCTATTGCAAGGAGTATTTCTCTATATCATCGCACAGCCCGTCATATACATAAATCTCTTTACAGATACACTCTTTTCTCCGCTCCAGGTGCTGGGCATACTCATATGGATGATCGGATTTTATTTTGAATCAGTTGGTGACGCGCAGCTGTCGGCCCATATCAAAGATCCAGCCAACAAGGGGAAACTGATGACCACCGGCCTCTGGAAATACACTCGTCATCCAAACTATTTTGGGGAGGTGACACAGTGGTGGGGGATAGGGATCATCGCGCTGGCCATCCCCGGCGGGTGGGTCACCCTGATCGGGCCCACTTTCATCACCTATCTTATCTGTTTTGTATCGGGAGTCCCGATGCTGGAGAAAAAGTATGCCGGCCGTGCAGATTGGGAGGAGTATAAGAAAAAAACGAGTGTGTTGGTGCCAATTCCTCCAAAATTTTGATTTTTTCATCTTCATCAAGATAGAGCGGAACTAGGGAATATGCTCCTCACAGATTGTGACTCGCAGCTTACAAATGGATGTAGTGCGTTCTCATTTTTATTGGTAGGGTCGTTACTCAATCTGCTACAATATTTCTGTGAAAATACAGCCACCGTTCTATCGGGTAAGTGTCAAGGCACTGATCTGTGACTCATCACAAAAGTTCCTTTTGACTCAAGAGGAGAATGGGTACTGGGGTCTTCCCGGTGGTGGTCTTGAACTGCATGAGACACCGCAAGAATGTTTGACACGGGAGATTTATGAAGAGATGGGCTTACAAGGAGTGCACGTTGATTTTGCTCCTTCGTACATTATCACTTCATCTCACTTATCAGGCGAAATGATGGTATTACAAATCATTTATCGCGCACAGGTAGAAAATCTCCATTTCAAGCGAAGCAATGAGTGCATCGCAATAGATTTTTTTGATACAACGAGTGCAGGTGCGTTGTCAAAAAAATTGGGTGATGTGAATGCGCTTATCGTTGAGCTTCAGAGAAAACATGTAGATTTTCCACCATCAAAACTCTCATAAATACCTATGTATTTTATCCCAGCTCTCCTCACCACTGATACCCAAGATCTCCGTAGCCAGCTGGAAAAGCTCTTGCCACACTTTTCTCATTTTCAAATCGATATTCAAGATGGCGTGTTTGTGCCGAGTCACACGCTGACCATCAGTGAATATGTTTCTGTATTGGGCGAGTTCTCGATGCATAAGAATCTGACCATCGACTTCCACCTGATGCTAATCGACTACACCGATGCACTCATACAAATCGAGGAGGAGGTCAAACCTGCACTCAATGTGCGAACTGTCTATGTCCATACGAATATCGACAAAAAGCTTCTTTCCTCGTCTACTTCACTCACTTTTAATCCCGGAGATCGAGTAGAGGAATGGAGTGAGTATCTAAAAAACTCTAAATTCGCTCAGGTCATGACCATCCACCCAGGTCCGCAGGGTCAGCCATTTATACCAGAACAACTGGCAAAAGTAGGTCAGATCAAATCCGTCAACTCATCTTGTGTTGTTTGTATCGATGGTGCAGTGAATGAAAAGAACATCGAAGTTGTACGTTCACAAAAATCTGATTGTGTGCCCGATGAGAGTGCAGTCGGAAGCTACTTCTCAAAATCACTGCCAACTGAAGTTGACGACCGTCTCCATATCCTCCAAAGCGCATGAGATAGTGACGTACTTCCAAGTAGAACTTACCTTTATTTACAAGTATCTAGTAATACTTATAGTATTTACTCTTGACAAAGCTCTCTCTCTCTGAGATACTTGAGGTGGTATTTCTATCGCGCCGGACGGCGGATAGGAAGTGGGTCAAATATCCTGACTCAGGGGCGAACCCTGAGGCATCTCATGCGATTTGATATGTGCGTATGCATGCACTTATAAAACACGCTCCACGAGATGCACAAGCGACCTTATTCACGCAGGTTAGATAAGGAACAACCAACCTAAATAAAAGGAGGTGATAAAGATGACATTTGAAGAAGCAGTAAGAGAGGCTAATCGCCTCAATGCTGAACAATCTGAGTACGTGTACGGTCCCGTACTCAGCGACGACGGAAGAACGTACACCGTCGAGGGTGTACTCGCGACCGATTTGGATTGGAAAGAGGAAGGGTACAAGTAGCCCTTTCCTCTTCTCCAAAAATCCCTTCTGCTCACCCCACCTATGACCCAGGTGAGCAGACATTCTTTTATCGCCCTCCGCCAAATCCTCCACGTATCGCAGGATTGATAGAGATCGTTTGAGCGGTCACCGATCCATCACTGTTTGTCTGTCCAAAGATGCCCACCTTTGTACCTACTTGCACTTCTGTCGCTGATGCAGATGCAGTTTTTGTATATGCAGTCTCAGAAGCAACGTTGATGATCTTCGTACTACCGTCAGGCATTTTTACGGTCAGCCCATCATGCTCGATACTCACCACCTCGCCATTGACTGGTCTATTTTGAGCGCCACGCAAACCGGCTACAGCTCCAAATCCATTTACTCTCCCCGCACCACGCAAACTATTTTGGTATTGCATACCTCCATAAAATGAAGCTGCACCTACGACTACGATCGCGATCCCGGTCAAAATGAAATATTTGGACATATGAAAAAATGAAATAAATAATGACGATATAGACACTATTCATACCTCAATGCCTCAATTGGCTGCAAGTTTGCTGCCTTGTTTGCGGGATACCATCCAAAAAGCACTCCGATGCCCATCGAGACTCCAAGGGCGAGTGCGATAGCGGGTATCGATAGGACAAACGCAGATGACAGAAATAGCGAGAATACATATGACAGTCCTATACCTATGCAAATACCCAATACACCACCCATGCAGGTGAGTATGATTGACTCGATCAGAAATTGAGTGATGATGGTGCTCTTTTTTGCACCGAGAGCTTTGCGGAGTCCAATCTCTCTGGTGCGTTCAGTGACTGTCACGAGCATGATATTCATGATGCCGATCCCGCCCACCAAAAGCGAGATTGCAGCAACTCCTGAAAGAAGTGCAGTAAACACACTCGTCGTCTGTGTCGCAGTACTCAGTATATCTGCCTGGGAAAATATCGAGAAATCAGCTTGTGTAACATCAGCGATCTTGTGACGCGCGAGGAGGAGGTATCCCACCTCATTTTGGGCATCAATCATCACCTCTGCGCTTTTTGCCTCCAGCGCGATAGAGTTGAGATATGTCTGACCAAAAAGCACATATTGTGCAGTGGAAAGTGGCACATAGGTCAAGCTATCCTGATTTTGGAACCCCGTACCGCCTTTTGCAGTGGTCACACCGATAACTCGAAGAGTAGTGGATCCAACTCGCACTGATTGCCCCACCGCATCCTCCTCTCCAAACAGATCACTCGCGATCTGAGGGCCCAATACGATGACTTTGCCCATACCTATCACCTCTTGCTCGGATACGAAAGTGCCACTTGAGACAGTCACTGCATGCACTGATTGATAGGGGCTGGTAACGCCAATGATCTGTACATTCGCATTTTTTTTGCCGGTGCTGACCTGTGCACGTTTTTGGATCTCTGGTGACACAGACTTGATAGTGGTGACTTCGGAGGATCGTGAGATTGCCTGAGCATCTTCGAGTGTCAACGTCTGCACCCCTCCTGGTGCACCACGCACTCCTCCCTGGCTTAGTGCACCTGGGTTTACCGTGAGAAGATTCGATCCGAGCGATTGAATCTGTGTCTGTATTGCCTGCTGGCTCGCTTGCCCCAGTGATATCAGCGCGATCACACTCCCGATACCGATGACGATGCCGAGTACCGCCAAACCAGTTCGCAGCTTGTTGTTGGTCAGGGTACCGATACTTTCGATGATGAGTTCTTTGAATTCTTGCATGATATCTACGAATTTAGCTTGCACTCATGTTTGATAACTTAGCTTTTTGGGGAGAATGGTTTTGTACATCGGTGACTATTTTCCCATCACGTATAGTGATGATGCGACTCGCATGTGCAGCGATATCCGGCTCATGGGTGATCATGACGATCGTATGTCCTGCCTGATGCACCTGCTGAAAAAGTGCCATGATTTCTTCGGCTTGTGCGCTGGCAATATTGCCAGTCGGTTCGTCGGCAAGCAGAAGAGCAGGGTTCATGGCAAGTCCGCGTGCGATAGCTACTCGCTGCTGTTGCCCTCCAGAAAGCTGATTGGTAGTGTGATACATCCGGTGTCCGAGTCCTACCATCTCCAGATACTTCACCGCTCGTTGCTCTCGCTCTGATATCGGAATGCCCGCGTACCGCATCGGAAGCATCACATTGCTGAGGGCGGTTGTACGAGGGAGTAGATTGAATGCTTGAAAAATAAACCCTATCTTTGTGTTGCGCACTCCTGCCAGCTCATCTTCGCTTAGTTTTGAAAGTGCCACTCCATCGATCTCATATTCACCCGAAGTGGGCACATCTAGTGCACCAAGGATGTGCATAAGCGTAGATTTGCCACTTCCTGACGGTCCCATAATCGCCACAAACTCGCCCTTAGCGATATCAAACGAGACATCATCCAGCGCTACTGTCCTCAGACTTTCTGTCTGATATATCTTTGAAAGATGCACGCAGTGGATGATGGGTAGTAGCGGTGTCATCGAGGACCTCCTCCGACACCTCGGGTACCACCAATGCCACTAAATGGCGAGGTGGTCGAGGTAGTAGACTTTGGGGTGATTGTGCGTGTTATGACTGTATCACCGACTTTGAGCCCCGAAAGGATTTCTATTTCGGTGTCCGAGGTGTCTCCGACCGTGACCGATACTGACTGAGGGGCGTCGTTGATGAGTATTTGTACGGTGCTTTCTTGACCACTTGTCTTGACTGCAGACTGGGGCACTTTGAGAACACCGTCTTTCCGACTTGTTTGAATCACTGCAGTCGCATTCATGCCAGGTGAGATAGACTGAGGGGTTTCAATGAAATGTAAATATGCCGAATACGTGACGACACCCGAAGCACTGACTCCAATTGTGTCTACGCGTGATACCTTTGCTACATATGTTTTTCCTGCAAATGCATTTACCGTCACTGTAGCTTTTTGTCCTACTTTTACTTTTGGTAGGTCCACCTCACTCACCAAGACTTTGATTTGTATACTCTGCGGATTGACCAGCGACAGCACTGAGGTGGCCACCGTCGTAGAAGAGGATCCTCCTGATGCAACTACTGAGCTTCCTACATCGACTGAGAGATTGGCTACGGTGCCTGATGATGGGGCGATAGCAGTCGCGTTCTGTGTAGCTTGATACGACGTGTATGCAGCCTGTAGCAGTGCCTGTGCTGCGGTGACTGCACTGTCAGCATCTTTGTACTTTTGTTCGGCTGCGCGGAAACCCTTTTGTGCATTTGTCAAAGCTGAGTCGACGCTCAATTTCTCCAAATCTGTATAGGTGATTTTCGTGGAGGGATTTATAGTGTTTGCGTTTTTGATATTCTGTGCATTTTCTGCATCAAGCACTGCTTTTTGTTGAGACCACATGGTGCTGTCAAGCGATTGTTTGTTTGACTTGGCTGTAGCGAGTGCGCTCATGGCTGAGAGATATGATGCGTATGCGCTCGCCTTTTCGGCAGGAGTTGCGGTCGACTGTACTGTGAATAGATTTTGTCCCTGAGTGACCATATCGCCATTTTGTACCATCACGTCAGTAATCACCCCTGTAGCGGGAGAGGCGATAGATACACTACTCACCATGATCGAGCCACTCTCAGTCACGGTGCTGATGAGGCTCCCTTTTTCAACCGTTGCGGTCTGATAGGTAGTCTTTATAGTAGTAGAGCTGAAAAAGAAGTAATAAGCGACACATACTCCTACAAGTGAAGTAAGGATATATTTAATCATGCGTGTGGGTCTGCGAATATACATGTCTTTTGAGTATACCTCATAGAGCTGAAAACATGCTGAAGCATGCTCAAGTCATAGCTTTAAATAAAAGCGCTCCTATCAGTATGATGAGAGCACTTGTCGTCCCCTAAAAGTTCATTCACGTCACTTATTCATGCCGCGCTTCATCCCATGTCTCGGTCCTCCAAAGGGTAGTAGATATTGCACATCAATCCCATTGGACTTTGCCCACTGCTCCAGCTCGGCACGCTTTGCATCCATAAGCGTCTTACGCTCAGCAGGAGTTTTTTCCTTCATCGCATCTTTTTGAGATTGCATATTTTTCTGCATCTCCGCATGCTTTGTCAAGATAAGCTTTTTTTGAGCTTCGGTAATTTTGCCATCTTTCACGAGCTGACTCAGATGCTCGTCCATCTTCACTTGCATTTGCGCCATATGATCAGCATGCGATGAGTCAAATACCCCACACACATCTGCTTCTTTTAGTCCAAACTTTTGAGCGATCTTGGTGATGAGTGAGTCATGTCCCATACCCATGCCACGCGCTGATACTGCACCTGCTGCAGATAGAGCTATCATACCTACGGTTAGGGTTACAAAAGCTCCCTTTGATATATTCATAGAAAAAAAATAATACATAACATGTCGATTGTAACGAGCGAGTCTGAAAGCGAGCTGAACTTTACACAAGCTGTAGACGTATCGAAAAGGCGGACCCGATTCCCTGCGTGCTTTGCACAGTGATCCTAGATGCGTGCATGTGTGCGATTTTTTGAGCTATAGAGAGTCCCAATCCAAAACTATTTGACTCTTCACTTCGAGTGCGGGCCACGTCACCTTTATAAAATCTGGTAAATATATGGGGAAGATCCTTGGGTGATATGCCTATACCTTGATCGCTCACCGTGAGTGTGAGCGAACGTTTGTGATGAATAGTATGTATGGTGATTTGAGTGCCGATCCCTGAGTATTTTATGGCGTTGTCAACGAGGATGGTGACTAGCTTAGTCAGTAAAAACTCACTCCCATGTACCATTTGGTCAGGTGTTTGCAGTGTGGTTTTGACAATGATGTCTTTTGAATGTATCGGTGACTTGAGAGTATGAAGTGATTTTGTGATGATTGCCGATACATTGCACTGGTCTTTAAATGAATGCAAATCACCATCGTACTCGAGACGATGCATGTCAATAAGCATTTCGATCAACCCGTGCATGTCATCTATCTCACGAATATTTTCTGCTGCCATTTGCTGTGCAGACAACACAGATTTGTCTGACTTGCGAAGAAAAAGCTCATTGGTCATGCGTAAGGAAGTGAGTGGGGTTTTTAGTTCATGCGAGATATCTCCGATAAACTGATTTTGGGACTCAAGCATCGTTTTTATCGGCTGTAGGGTCTTGGCGGCGAGAAAGTATGCTAAGCCACCACCACATATAAATATACCACCATTTATAAGCACCAAAAATGAGCCAATTCGGTACTTAACTTCTTCGATTAATTCGATATTTACTGGAAGTCTTTCGAATCTGGTTGGTCGCCCAAATGGTGATATATATTTTCCTAGTCGCTCTTCGACTCGGGCACGCTGCGACATCTCAAATCTCATCACCTCAACTACGGTCAAGCGGAAAACGGCCACGCTAAAAAGCACACTAACCGTTATGAGAATAGCGAGGTACCATGCAGTAAGTCGAAGGTGTGCTGATGAAAACATAAACCTGCTCAATTTATATCACTTGATCATATACCCAAATCCTCTGATAGTGTGGATATGTGAAGGGGCTGGAGCAAATGGTATGTCAATCTTTTCACGCAACTTCCGGATATACACCTCGATTGTATTTGGGAGGATGTCTGCGTCAAAATCCCAGACTGATTCGATGATTGTGTCCTTCGATAGTGGCACACCAGGATGTCTCATCAAATATGCGAGGAGTGTGTATTCTTTTTGTGATAGATTGAGTTGGTGCCCAGCACGAACAACTTTATAACCTTTAGGATCTAGAGAAAGATCGCCCAAGGTCACCATGTCACTAACCTGTACGATAGGTCTGCGCGTCAATGCACGTATACGAGCAAGCAGCTCAGCAAAAGAAAATGGCTTCGTGAGATAGTCATCTGCACCTGCATCCAGACACGCGATGATATCCTCTTTTTGGTTTTTGGCAGTAAGCATGAGGATTGGAGCAAAGTTTTTGATTTTGCGGATATCTTTGCAAAGCGAGAGTCCACTGCGGATCGGGAGCATGTAGTCAAGTATGATCACATCGTACAATTGGGTTGAGGCGAGATCAAAGCCGCTATCACCATCAGGCGCGAGATCAACCGTGTATCGCTCGCTCTCGAGTCCTTTTTGGAGATTTGTAGCAATGCGCGGATCATCTTCTACCAGAAGCAGTTTCATATATGTTAGGCATTGTACTCAACGGAGCTGAAAATGCCCTGAAGTGGGATCGCGGACAAATGCCAGCAGAGAGAAAAATTCTCTCCATGAATCGATAGTTTATAGATAGCATGACTACTGATTGTTTGTGCAAACACTCTATTTACCCCTTGCATCAAGAGAAATATGATATACTACGTACCAGATCTAGACAAGAGTCCTCAGTACTATATGCTTCATTTTATCGAAACTACAGTCCCTGTGCTTCTTGATCACCAGACTAGAGAGGAGGTGCTAATATAAAATGGATACCAAAAAATTGTTCGTAGGCAATCTACCTTGGTCAGTCACTAGTGACTCACTGAGAGAGATGTTTGCAGAATTTGGAGAGATCGTCGAAGCCATCCTGATCACCGACCGCGAAACCGGCCGTTCAAAGGGATTCGGATTCGTCACTTTTGCTACTGAAGAGTCAGCAAATGCTGCTGTTTCTGCTAAAAATAATGCAGAGATAGACGGTCGCGCTATCGTTGTCAACGTCGCAAAACCAAAAGAACCTCGTAACGACTTCCGCGGAGGCGGAGGTGGTGGAGGATATCGTGGTGGCGCCGGCGGAGGCGGAGGATATCGTGGTGGTGGAGGTGGTGGCGGAAGTCGCTATTAATCAATCACAAAAGCTACCTGGAGATTTTGTAGTAATGCAAAGTGGAAGGGTAGTTTTTTTATGGGAAAAATGTCTGCACGTGGTCCCACCAATGAGGCAATACGGAATGTGTCTCACCTCGCAACGCCGAGCAATTCACAAATGAAGTAAACAATATTTAGATTTAAACTTGGATTATTCACAAATTGTTAATTGCAGATTGCAGATTTTCTACTCCCTCCCCTGTGTGCCTAAACACTTTGGAGCTGTCCTATAGCCTTCACAACATCTCCATAACTAAATCCCTTACCGAGGAGCCATCTGATAAGTTTGTCTTTTGATTTTTTGTCGTTCAATATATCAGGATGAAACGAGAGCTTGTGCTGGATATGATGTGCGATGAGCGGGAGCGCATCGGTCGGAGTGAGGAGGGTGGAGACAATCTCGCGGGTGAGTCCCTTTTGCATCAGCTTTTGAGAGATCCACTGGTCGCTCTTTTGGCGCTGGCGCATCGTGTCTATAAAATTTTTGGCAAACGTATCATCATCGAGTAACCCATGTGTGGTCAGATAGTCCATCACTTCTTGTGTCTCGAGTGTCTGCAATGAGTCCCTATCTGAGTCGCGCTGGGTACCCGATACGCGATTTTTGAGTTTGATTCGCGCCTCAACCTTGCGTCGCATCATATCAGTGCTGTATGACCTTCTCCCGAGGATACGGAGCGCATACTGGATGAGGTGCTTTACAGCTTCGGAATATGGTGAGGACATATATAGGTAAATAGTGCATCTCAACTCTCGGGTGCAGTTGCAGACCACGAACCAGTATACTACGATATCCTCGTATATAAATTTGTTTCTCTATGAAACTCGTATCCTTCTCGAGACCATCCATCAGCCTTCACACGTTTCTCCTCAGTGTCATATGCGTCATGATGACCTATCTCGTCGCGGTACTTGCAAATCCCTCATCTGTATATGAATCGATGACCAAGAGATGGCTCGTAGATCGAGTAGCAAAAAGCGCAGAGGTTGAGTTTGAATCATTTCAAAGCATGGTCGAGCTCGGGAAAACGAAGGAGTTTGAAGATGTGGAGACACTCAAAAAACAAAACTCGTACAACCAAGCAGTTTATAAAGACGCAAAAAATGGCGACCTCGCACTCGCATTTACATCAAAGATGGTGATCTATAGACCCAGAACTGCATCGATCATCTATCAAGGTGAAACTCCCACGCAAAAAATGGAGCAAGATCAAAAACTTGCAGTGACAAAATATGCAGAAGTGATAAAAGCTCAAGGCATCATCCCCAAGGAGTCAACTGAAGTACCTCAGGTATCGGTCATATCAAATATCGATCAGTATAAAAATAATGCCTTGTATACAGGTGCTTCAAACGGAGACCTGGTAATGATTTTTAATGATGCGGGCATCGTAGTGGTGTTTAATACCAAAGAAAACCGAGTCGTCAAAGCAGCCCGAAATCAGCTCCTGCCGCTAGAAACGAGTGCACAATGATGTCTGACATATAGTATGAAACCACGCACTTTTGTCGGCATCGGACTCACCATAGGATCACTCATCGGGAGCTATGCGCCGATCTTATTTGGCATCGATGCTTTTTCTTATACCTCCCTAATTACAGGCGCCATCGGCAGCCTTGTGGGTATCGTGGTAGGCTATCGTGTGGGTCAGCAAATGAGCACCGAGGTATAGTTTTGCATGGCTGTAATAGTCACCAGATTTGATAACGATTTATACATGGTCATTCTGAGTGGAACGAAGAATCTCATATATCAGGGATCTTCCTGCCCGCCTTGCGCTCGCAAGAGCGAGGCAGGCGCGGTCGACTCCGCTTACGCTTTGCTCAAGATGACTTACGGGATACTACATAAACACCAATCCCGTCACCGATAGTATTGATTAACAATAGTGAGCTTGACGAACTATAAACAAGGCTCACTGTGCCCCCATCTGCCAGATGCGAATGACGTCAGACGGAGCGATCAGCATGATGATATTCAAAGTCAGATTGCCCCGATACATGAGAGCCATGAGCACTTCGATGAGGACAAATAGCCCTACCGATGCGCACCATCCGATGCGCCGTGCCACGTAGTATCCTATGATGCAAAAGACAATATCCGAGATGCTATTGAGCACTGTATCTCCCGTGTATCCCAGCGATGCGGTGGCGCTCCGATACCGCTCGATGATAAGTGGCGAGTTTTCCAGTATCTCCCACCCGATTTCGATCACCAACCCCATGATGAGGCGCGCGCCGGCAGAGAGGTGATGGCGAAGTCCAAAAAAAAGCCAGAAAAATACGATTCCGTGGAGGAAATGGGAGGTCGAGTAGGGATCTGAGATATGTTGAGAGTTTTCGGGGCTCCACGCATCGAGTATCAGTGGGTATATCTTGCCACTTGCTGCGATCCAGAGTCTACCCATACTGTGGAGTATCCATCCTGCAGCTATCAACAGAAGCGCGACGATGAGCTTGATGTACGGAGAGTCAGGTACGTGCACATGTGCTTTTTTCACAATACTAAGTGTACTACATCACAGATATGCCCACATAACGGGTATTCCCACCTTGGTGTCACATAAACGGTCTTCACGATAGGATACGTGATGCAAAATCATCACACACTTTTTCCTTCAACAGCTCACATCCGTTCATGTCTCAAGGAGATTATCTCTGGTACGAATATTTCATGCTCAGAGTGTCATTCATACCGAGTAGTTCGGTATGGGAATAGATACCGGTGTCGTCATTGTCTTGCACGCTTCTCACTTCTCTCTCCTACATTTCTCTCTCGGTGTAAATTGTCTCTTGTACAACTCTGGGGAGTACTCTGGTGTTTTACTCAGGCAGTGCCAGTCAAACAAGCTCAAGGTATTACTCATCTCTCTGAGAAGGCTGTGGCATTGGTATGACGTATGTCGAGATCAACTTATGCGCATTGATACGAAGCTCCGAGGGAAAATCCAAGTGGATGAGGTGTATCTGGGAGGATGGGGAGGAAAGGCAATCATCGCAGGTAAAGCAACAGATGCAAAAGAGATACGGTTTCATATTTGTGCGGGAGAAATGCCTACACCTATTGACGTGCATCTTTTCTTTACCAAATATATTACTCCCCATTCATACATCTACACCGATGGATCCCCCCTCTATCCAAGAATATGTAAAGAATTCCAGTGCTTTCATCATCAAGATATTCATGCAGTATTTGAGTTTACCAAAACCAGTGAGATTGAGGGACTCTTTGGAAATCTACGCACATTTATCAGAAGAACATATCACCATATCACCCTCTCAAAGCTCCCTGAATATCTCATTGAATTCCAGTACCGATTTTCACGTAAGAAATACTTCACTTCAGTAGAGCAGTTCCTTCTAAATACAATTTCCGACGTGACATGAGGGTGGGAATACCCCACATAACTATCGCTTGCATGCGGGATGATCGCACGTCATAATCCCCCCATGCAAAAAGTCACCGAGCCACTTACTCTCGTCCTCGTAGGTGCCACTGGCGACCTCGCAAAGAAAAAGATATTAAAAGCGTCCTACATGCTCTATGAAAAGGGTCTGCTTCCTGATGATTTTCTACTCCTTGGCAATGCACGAAGCACGCACACAAGGGAGTCCTTCCAACTGTTTGTGAAGGGAGTGGTAACACCTCGCGACGAATCTATCTGGGAGGGATTTTCATCACGCCTCGACTACGTGTCGGGAGATGTGACTGACGAGCAAACATTTATAGATATAAAAAAACATCTGGATGACCATCAGCGCATGGGCAACCTTCTCTGGTATGTCGCCTCATTCCCTTCTCTATATGACGATGTCATACGACATGTGGGAAACAGCCAGCTCAACAATAGACCGGAGGGATGGGTGAAGTTTATGCTTGAAAAGCCCTTTGGGACAGACTACGAATCTGCAAGAATGCTCAATGCACATCTACTAAAGATATTTACTGAAAATCAAATCTATCGCATCGATCACTTCCTCGCCAAAGAGACAGTGCAAAATCTCCTGGCGTTCCGTTTTGCAAACAGTATGTTTGAACATGTGTGGAATAGAGAGTCGATAGATCATATACAAGTGAATGCGGTAGAGGACTTGGGTATCACCGGGCGGGAAAAGTTCTATGATGCGACAGGCACCATCAGAGATGTGATACAAAATCATGTGCTCCAGATGATCGCAATGACGATGATGGAGCAGCCCACATCACTGAGTGAGAGAGACATTAGGGCAGTACGCAAAACATTGCTCGCGAGCATCGTACCTCTCACACCGGAAGTGATACCAGAGCGGGCAAAGTTTGGCCAATACCTTGGCTACCGCGCAGAGCGTGATATATCGCCCATGAGCAAGACCGAAACCGCGGTCGCGTTCAAGCTTGAGGTACACAATGACCGCTGGGAAGGGGTTCCTGTCTATATCCGCGCTGGCAAACACCTCACGCGATCGATCACCGAGATCACTGTGGTTTTTAAGCCAAACAAGCTCTCGCTCTTTGGATCACCCGCCAAAAAAAATAGGCAAACTGCACTGACACTCCGCATAGGTCCAAATGAAGGAGTGATCATGCATCTTGCTGTAAAGCGACCAGGCATAGACTTTGTCCTCGATGAGGTTCCTATGCAGTTTTGCTACAAAAATGAGTATCAGATGGATCTCGTGGAGGCATATGTCAAACTCCTTCATGATGCCATAGCAGGTGATCCCACCCTCTTTCCGCATGCAGATGGCATCGAGTCCTCATGGGCATGTGTGGAGCCACTTTTGCGTCATCTTGCATCACCCACCTATGAACCTGAGTCCTATGAAAAGGGGAGCTGGGGACCCGCATCCTTTGAAGAACTTCTCAAAAAAGACGGACGGGTGTGGATGGAGCCTTCGGCAGCAGTCTGTTTAATTAGTAATTTAAGTGCAAGTAAAAAATGAACATACACTACATTGGTCTGGGTAAAATGGGTAAAAATATGGTTCTCAGACTTCTTGAAAAAGGTCACGAGGTACATGCGTGGAACAGATCTCCTGAACCTCGTATAGAGGTTCAGGATGCCGGCGCCACGGTCTACGACACTGTTGAAGCACTTCTGGCGGATGCAAGCTCACAGCTCGCAGCTCGCAGCTCACGCGTCGTCTGGCTCATGCTCCCCGCTGGCGAAGCAACAAAGCACATGATCGAAAAGATTGCGCCACTTCTCTCACCTGGGGATGTGGTGGTGGATGGTGCAAATGGATTTTACAAAGATGCGGTCCTGTATGCCGACCTACTGAAGAAGCACAAAGTATCGTACATCGATGTGGGTGTATCTGGAGGACCTGGAGGCGCCAGATCTGGCGCATGTCTCATGATAGGCGGAGAAAAGAATGTATTTGAAAAGCTTGTGCCACTTTTTGCAGATATCTCAGCAAATGGTGATGCCTATGCACACTTTGAAGGAGCTGGTGCGGGACAGTTTGTAAAGATGGTACACAATGGCATCGAGTATGGCATGATGCAAGCGATCGCCGAAGGGTTTGCAGTGATGCAAAAATCCCCCTTTGATCTGGACCTCATCAAGGTGGGAGAGATCTATCAAAAGCGCAGCGTCATCGAGTCACGACTAGTGCAGTGGACACTGGATGGATTGAAAAAGTTTGGGGTTGCGCTTTCTGATATATCAGGCAGTATCAAGCACAATGGGGAGGGAAAATGGACGGTAGAGACTGCCAAAGAGCTTGGCGTGCCAACGCCAATCATCGAGGGATCATTTCAGTTCCGCCTCGACTCAGCGACGAGTCCCAGCTATACTGGCAAACTGGTCTCCCTCATGCGCACTATGTTCGGCGGGCATGAGGTGAGTGTGGAGAAATGAGGAATTAAAATATTTCTCTCACTGGAAATCCCTGCAAGGGTCTTGTTGGATTTGCTTAAGATGCAAATCCGTAGTTAAAACCTAATACATTCTTGCACCGGAAACCAAAGTGTGAAGTAGCTCTCACCAACCACTATTCTTTCACTCATTGCCGTATAAGTATTCTATTTACTTGTGTGCGTAACGTGACCCAAAGCATACCTATTACAGATGTATCACATTTCTTCTCTCAGTCCAGTATATTTTCCTCTCCCTATTGCATCTCATATCTATGAAGTGGATTCTGTTTTTTACTATCATTTGTACTGTGCTATTCATGCCGCGGGTAGCTTTGGGTGCGGCAGACTTGACCATTACCTGTCCTGCAGATGGCGATACCTGTTATTTGATGCCTCAGGTAAGCCTCTTTACTGAATCAAACCTCTACCCTGGCTACGTACAGGATCCAGCTCAAAAGGTTACGATCGTGAACGAGAGGACAGATCAATGTCACCTCAGAATGAGCGTAGAAAATGTATCAGGAGACCTCCTCCTGACCCAGGTCATCGGTATAAAGGCATTTTCAGATACCGAGACACTTGTAAACTCGACCCTCGACCAGCTAATGCTCTATCATCACACCATCGGCATAGTCCCTGCCCTTACAGCACAGACATATAGTTGGCTCACCTGGATAGATCCGTCCGCAGGGAATGAGTTTCAACATCTGACGACTCAATTTGACCAGACCTATCACTTCACCTGTGCGCCTCCTCCCACGCCCACACCTACACCGACCGCCACGCTCACTCCGACCCCTACTCTGACTCCCACCATCACTCCTACACCCACCAATACCCCCACGCCTACGATCACGCCCACTGGCACCTCTACGCCGACCCTACCTCCCGCCTCGTCTCCAACGCTGAACATTCAACCTTCCAACACTCCCTCTCCCAGCCCTACATCTCGTATCACCATCACCGAGGTGCCTACACCCACGGTAGCCGTTGATCTCACTTGTAAGTTTACAACTCCTGAAAAGCCACCAACCTTTTTTGCACGACCAAACAGGGGAGGGGGGAGCGTGACTCTGGTGTGGACCCAATCTCCATCACCACACACAGGCTATCAGATAGTGACGGGTTCTGATACATCCAAATTGATCTATAGAAGCATAGATGTGGGTGATATTAGTACCTATACCATAGGTTCTCTTACTTCAGGGGCACAGTACTGCTTCTATGTACAGACGACCAACGGATGTGCACTCAGCACACGGACTCAGACAGATTGTATAAATGTAGGATCTCCTGTCACTGCAATCCAAAAGCCATCTGATACGTTTAAAGAAAATATCCTGGGAGCAACTGATACGATGGAAAATCCAAAAGGGCACGTATTGGGCGCGACTACAAACTCATGCAAGCTTACTAGTTCACCAATACTTTTCTTGTTTGCAGCTCTTCTCGGGCTCGCACTCTATTTTCTACTCCATAGGACGATACACATAGGTGCCCACATGCTCATTTCCATATTTTTTTCCAGTCTAGTATTGGTCCTGTATGTCTATTTTTATCAGATATGTAGGACACAGCACATGGTGGCCTACTACCTGTCCTTTGTGGCTCCTATAACCATCATGTTCATGCATGCCGCTCTCAAAGATCAGAAAATTCTTACGCCTAAAAGCTCTAGATGAAATGAAATATCCTCAACCTGTTCACTTACATTCTGTCATGTTGAGTGAACGCGAAGCATCCACAATGATCAGATATTATGGGTTATGGGATCCTTCGTTCCTCAGGATGACTCGAACTGAGGGAGTTCCCAATGCCTAGATCGGTATACAAAGTGACTTTTTCTCCCATCTCAGTCAGTAGTTGAGCAGGAAAACCACATGTTTGCTCATTTCCCCTCAACAATCGATCTAGTACGAATTTCTTGCTTGTACCATTCACATAGACTATGACTTCATTAGCTGATCGTATAAAGTCGGGAGTTATGGTCAAGCGTTGTCGGTGAGGATTAGCAGTTTCCTCTGGTCGCGATTCATAAGACACCACTGGTGCAGGTGTCAGATAGCGCCTATCAAATGATGATTTATCAGAGGTTGGCAGTATGCCTGCGATGTGTCCATCTGTACCTATGCCCATGGTTATAAATAGATTTACTCGATCATTTATCATGCCCATATATATTTGAGATACGAGATCTGCATTTGCTTTCATATCCTTTTCCATATCCTGTATCATAGGTATGCATAGGGCTCCCATGAGCTCCAAATACTGTACAAGCTTTGAGTTTCTGATTTGTTTCTCATTCCGATCTGCATGGTCAGATGAGACCCATCGCTCATCTACAAGACCAACAGAAATATGTGAACAATCAAGTTTTTCTGGGAGCTTTGAGATCTGCTCATACACCAGTACCCACGAGCCGGCAGAAAGGAGGATGAGTGTAGGAGCATGTGACTCTGCAATCGATATGATTTTCTTTGTCAAAATATTTGACATGTCACAAACCGGATCTATGGATGAGAGGTGCAAGATGCGCATGTACTCTAGTATACAGATGCATAGAATCAAAAACCCCCACCAGATGGTGGGGGAGAGAGGACGTGAATCCCAGTGGAATCAGTATGCTCCATGGTCTCCGCCATATCCTCCTTGGTCATTGCCGTGGTCTGGGTGATGATACCCACCACTTCCACCGCTATAACCACCTCTTCCTCCTCGATGCCCTCCTCCACGTGCCTCACGGGCGACGGGGGGACGAGCTTCGTTTACAAAGATCATGCGACCATCGAGGTCTTTTTTGTTCAGTTGATCGATTGCAGCGAGAGCAGCCTCCTCGGTTTCCATCTCAACAAACCCAAAACCCTTCGAGCGGCCATCAAACCTGTTGATTACAACCTCAGCTGATACTACCGGGCCAATTTGTGCGAAAAAGTCGCGCAGCGAATCATTGGTGGTAGACCATGCTAGGTTGCCTACGTAGAGTCGTTTTGCCATATATTATCTACTCACCCCCTCTCCAGTACACATATATACAGTTTGAGCTCCCACAACGGCTGTGGAGTAGCATTTTGAGCGTAACCAGAGGCAGTTGTAGGAGGCCAAAAGCAATACAGTACTACTAATGGAGATAAGTATAGCATAGAGTAGGCGGCAGCCAAGATGCCAAAACAAACAAAGAAAAGGTGCAAAATAAGGGGAAATATCTGCCGAGTAAATTCACGCTAGTACTATCCAAATATTGCCCTGACAACCCAAATTCAATCCTATGCGAGGTTAGCAGAATTTCTTTGTGTCTGCTAAATCTAGCTCTCTCAAAGAGATGAAGCACAGCAACTAGGTAGAACAGCATCAAACAGTTTCAAAAACATCAAAAAAATGACGTGAGATCTGTATTAAATACTATAAGTAACGTAACTAATTCATGCCTAGGCATCATTTATACCTACTATGTAGGTAGCGCATATGTATAAATAGCTTTTGTGACAATCCGTACAGCTTCCCATTCATAGTATCACTTGGTCTGTATAGGTGCTAGTTCGACGTGATATATAACTCTA
Organism: uncultured Gammaproteobacteria bacterium; assembly: GCA_964620925.1. Lineage (GTDB taxonomy): Bacteria > Patescibacteriota > Microgenomatia > UBA1406 > GWC2-37-13 > JAGOLU01. The sequence continues at coordinate 75,391 of CAZUKL010000005.1, forward strand.
TATACCTATACCATATGTATAGGTATACTTATTACACATCAATCATCTCATGATACATACAGCATGTAAACATGTCAAGTGCTATCAAAGAGTATGCAATAGTACATTGTTTGATTACAACTTATTGCGGTCCGCTAAATGGCTCTATAGTAGGCATAAAATTCCCTTAATAGTGACTCATTTCCTGCAAAAAGGTCAAATATACAGTCTATTTATCCTATTTTTATAAAAGCGCCTATATGTGTCATATCAGGTCACTAGGTATGCTTTTCATAACCTGGTACCTAGGTACTGCTTTTACAATATTGATTTGTTTACTTTAGTTAATTTGTGATGTGCCATCATTACATTTTAATACCTATACCATAGGTTACTTATTGACTTATTGCATATAGTTATTTGTATAAGTAGCTATATTTGCTTTTATGCCAAATCAATTTCTTTGGTATCCACCGAGCACACTTCCAAACTTACTAAACCAGTACACGGAGATTTTGAGGAACTGTTCTGCCGCATACTTTCTAACTAGATACAGTCGGGCAACTCCCTGTTTTTGATTGAAATGGATTTTCTATCATCTATTCACTGAATGAACTCTTGTTTTATCTAGTTGTAGTGTATCCACGCTTTTGCGGCTTGTATGAGCTCCTGCATTCATAATGGTAGGGTAGAGAAGTGAGGGTGATGGGTATGCTTTTTTGTGCATTGCACAATTTTTTTGTTTGAAACATATCTGAGATGGGGCTTATAGAGAGTATAGAACGTATTAGCATGCCAACAGCACGGACATAGTTTGTATCCGCAATCACCATCCATGGCAGCCTCGTATCCACTATACCTATACCCTTATTTCAACGAAAATATATTAGGTATTTACTTTGCTTTAGGGTCTTAGGGAGCCCTAAAAACATATGTGACTATTGCATGCTGTTTGTTGCGAGTCTCTCATATGCGCATATGCTATTTATGTACCGTGTATAGCACTGGTATCCAAGCTAACTGTCATAAGTTGATAGTTTCAACTTGAAATCATCTCAACCGAAACTTGTTCGCGTCAGTAACATGGAAAAAGTGACCAGGCTAGATGCACAAATATCATATCATTTCGAGGCTAATTATTTTGTTATACGTTAGGTAAAAAAACTATATGGATATGAAGTATTTTCACGTATATACTTATAGTGTTTGATAACTGTAATGGTCATCCTTTCTATAGTTTGTATATGCTACCGCATTCTGCTTGATGTTGGCGTTGCTCGTCTGATATGATGTCCATGTTTTCTCATTTGGTCATGACGTATATATGAGTCTCATCCGTAAATCTAAGCTTCGATCATCTGCCTTTACCCTCATTGAGCTCCTTGCTACTGTGCTGATTACAGTGTCTCTCTCCACTTTGAGCTATGTCTCGTTTAATAACGCACTAGTAAATACGAGCTCAAACACGTCCACAGATGGTCTCACGGCCGATGTAAAATCACAGCAGCTTTTAGCAATAGCAGGAAAGACTGATGGGACCATGGGGGGATCTTCGATATCAAAGACTCAGGCGGTGTACTTTGCCCTGGGTACAAAATACTACTATCTATTTGAGTGTGACGGTCCTGCTACCTGTGTATATAGCGAGTCAAACTCGACAAATGTACAAAAGTCACTCGGAGGCACGCTCATATTTTCAAATGTAAACCTCCCAAGTAATAGCATTATATTCCAACCAACTAGTGGTGAGCCATATGGGTACTCGAGCACTCAAAATACATTGGAGATGACCAATCAGATCAATAGTGCCAAAGTTACCCTCCAACTCAACTCACTCGGAAATCTCGTGGCGATCTATACCCCTCCTCCCACCGGCCTCTCTCCCTCTGGCACGACCACTGCAGGAGTGCACTCGATCACGTGGGATGCCGTCGCAGGATATACCTATGCCATCCGGGTAGATGATCAATCTGATGCATTACCATGGACAGGAAATTGTGGAGCCCTTGGAACAACAGATGCTCCCAATTTAGCTGATGCCTGTAGTAACACACTCACTGCCAGTAGCTTTGCATTCACCTTCCAACTCAATCATACCTACAAGATCTGGGTGCATAACATCTCGCCTACTGGGTGGAGTGACGCCACGGGTGTGACTGTAGTCACCACTGCTAACCCCACAGATACTCCTACTCCGACAGTCGCAGGCAATCCCACACCCACTACCGAACCATCTCCGATCATTGCATACAACTTTAATGAGGGTTGGCAGGATTGGGTGTATGACCAAACAGGTAACAATCTCCATGGGAGATTCGCAAGTGCCACGCTTCCTATCTGGACCACCGGAGTAAACAGTGGAGCACTCTCTTTTGCAGCAGCGACCAACAACTATGTACAGCTCACTAGTAGTTTGCTCAACCTCAACAACTTCACCTATGGTATGTGGATAAAGCTAAATGATACTACTGGTACTCAATGGCAAAATATACTCGCTATTGGTAATGACAGCTCTGATAGATCTCCAGGCTTATGGATCAATCATGATAGTAGCCCTGGCGTTGATTGTTTCCATGTGCGGACAAATGGAGGAAATGCGGGGAGTAGTTGTGTGGGCACCGCAGGAGAAAGCGCAACTGCAGCAAACGATCTTGCTGCATCGACGTGGTACCACCTCGAAGTAGTAAAATCAGGGACGACTCAAACTGTGTATCTAAATGGCGCAGCAATCGCGACTGCCGCAGTTGCAAACCCTATGCAAAACTCATCCAATCCATACCTACGTATCGGAGGCACGTATGCATCAGGATTCACGATCGATGACTTTAGACTGTATAACTATGCACGAAGTCCTGCGGGAGTCCTGTTAGATAAAACTACCGCTATACCAAATGTGTTCGTCACCTACACACCCACGCCAACGCTGACCCCAACTCTTACAAACACCCCAACCAATACCCCCACCAATACTCCGACACCTACCAATACTCCGACCCCAACAACATATCCAACTATCACGCCCACTGGAACCCCTTCAGCTACCTCAAATGACGTGACAGTTCGCAAGGGTTATTCATCTCCAAATGTGAGTTATGTCGCAGTGGGTAATAACGTCGTTTATTCCATCATTGTGACTAATCCTGCTGCATCCACAAACTATGCAAGCGGTACCTTTACCGATACAATTCCTACTGGTCTCACGGGTGCTACGTGGACCTGTACCATCACTGCTGCAGGTACAGCACAAGCAGGTGGTCCAGCTTCATCCTGTGGATCTGGAAGTGGATCTGGCAACATATCAATGACTCTTGTATTAAATAAGGGAGCTACCGCAACGATCTCCATCAGTGCACAGGTTGCTGCCGGTGCACCTGCCACCATCACTAATACCGCGACATATAACCCTACCATGTATAACGTGACGAGCTATCAGTGTGGATGCTACAACGTAGATTGTTGTAGTGGATTAGGATGTTGCAGTGGTAGCTATACTATATGTAGCACTTGTTATACTACAAATAATGCGGGCGCAGAAGGATACCCTTCAAATAACTCCGCTTCGGTGCTTATAAACACATATGCACCGACACCCCTTCCAACAGCTCCTGCACCTCCGTTTCCAACGCTCACTCCTACCGCCACCCCAGGTGCAGTTGCAAATGATATATATCTCAGCAAGGGTCTCACCACCCCAAACGCTGCATTTGTAGCAAAAGGAGCGAACATCGCCTATGCTATGGATGTCTCGCTTCCATCCAGCTCGACACGAGTCGCATTCGCATCATTTCTAGATACTCTCCCTGCACAGATTGTTTCACCAACTTGGACTTGTTCTATCATCAGTGCGGGGACTCCTGTATCAAATGGACCTGCCACTTCATGCGGGACCACTAGTGGGAGCGGTAGCATAAATAGCAGCATCATTCTGGAGCCTGGTGCCAAACTGAGATTTGCAGTGAGCGGCACAGTGTCTGGTGCCGCAACAGGAGATGTGCTCAATACCGCACAACTTTTCAACGTAAATTTGGCCTATTACACGTCAGCGCAGTGTGGATGCTACAATCAAGATTGTTGTAGTGGATTAGGATGTTGCAGTGGTAGCTATACTATATGCAGTACATGCTGGACCACTAACTACATCGGGGAAGATGTAAATACTGCAAATAACATCATGACCATCGGAACGAGCACCTATTAGGATATAAAATATCCCAACCTCTTTTCAGAAAAGTGTATTCGTATTTACGAATGATACCCCTCTACTCATAGATATCACGCTCTCGCTCGCGGCGAGGGTTCTGTCATTCCCTCGAAAGCGGGAATCCATAAGGAAGCAAACCAAGTGTTTTGCCTATAGTCATAACAATCTCGAGCTAATGGACAATCTCTTAAAGTCAATTCAAGGGCAGCACCTTGTTTGCGACGTAGTTTCCCAGGTTTATATTGTCGAGAGATCTGGGAGAAAGAAGATACATCATGCTGCCCACTATTACAGTATTATCGGATGTGTAGCCAGGTAGTGCTTTCAATAACTTGAGTGTTCCTGAGGGAGTAAATGAGAAAAGATATCCCGTTGTCAGGTCTCTCAGGTAAACGGTGTGAGTTGGATCATACACAACAGATGTATAAATCATAGTATTTATTCCCGTTTTAGACTTTTCAAACACAACTTCCGATTTCTTTACTGGCTTGCTAGGGAAAGACGTATCTATTAAAGTAAACGCGGCATCTGATCCCTTCAGCCCAACCATCAAATAGACCGTATTATCAAGCTGAAAAAGCTGAAGATTTTTGTCCTTTGTTTCAAAGGTACCCACAATTGTATTTCCAGGATCTGTTGCAAAATCTATGATCTGATAAGGTTCGCCTTGGATTGCAGGAGGAAGATACAGGTGATTTTGCGCCAAATACATGCTAGCCTGGCCCACCGCTTTTTGGAACACTTCCGGTGGGGGAACAGGTGAGCTGCCTGGATAGGAGATGGTCAGATTCCACTCATTGGATCGGGAGGAATCCGTCACAGCAACGAGTTTACTATCACTGAGCTCGTGGAGCCCTCCAGGGGATATGAGATGCCCTTTGATTTGTAGATTATGTGCAATGTTCAGCTCTGAAAGGGAGATTTGTGCGATCCCTGTCCTCTGAGCAAGTGGATAGGGGAGATATATACTGTCGCTACCCAAATAGAGTGAATCGCTTGTTTCTTTACGTACGAAAGACGAAAATGAGCTGATTACCTCAGCAGTCACAGGACGCATTTTAAGTAGGGTCAGGATAGAGTCTGGAACAAAGGGAGTAGTGGGGTGGAGGATAGTGGCACAATCGACATGTACTGGTTTGTCGTCAACTGTGGCGATAGTCATCGCACAAGGGTGATCAGTGGTAAGTGACGACGAGATGCCTAGTATCAGTTCGCCTTTGTATAAGGTAGAGAATGTGATACGCGATGTCTGTGACGTCGTGAGAGTCCACAGCTTTGTGGGTTTTGTAGGATCGTTTGTCTGATATACACTGAGTCGAGAACTTCCAGGTGCCTCAGCAGAGAGTATAAAGAGCCCATCAGGACTGGACAGTAAAGTGCCTCCTTCAGGGATGATGGACACTTGTCGTGGATCTTTACCTGAGGTGGAAGTGAGAACATATGTTTTCCCATTTTGGCTCGCATACAAGGTTGATCCATCAGCCAGAAGCTTTGCGGGGGAGGGGAGGAGAGATTTTTGTAAGTCGATGATGGCGGGGGCAAAGGGATCAAGTGGAGCAGGCTGACTCAGATTGGCCTCAGGACTTGACGTCATATCAGCAACTATTCGGGGAGTTGGCGTCAAGTGAGCCAATACCTCGCTGAATTCTTCCGCTGATCCTATGGGTGAAAGTCCAAATGTGCCATCGTCGACTCTGATGATTTTTTTTGATTGCACGCTCGATACACCTGCGTGCAACTGGGTCGCATACTGCGAGTATGCTAGTACCAGTCCCATGGTTATGAGAAAAGGCATTACCAGAGCCAGGAAATATCTGAGGAGAAACGATCTTTGTGGCTTTTGTGCGCTCTCCATACCCAATGACGAAGGAAGCGGATTTGCATGATCCATATATAACTTATTGTAGAGTTTATGACTCACACAGTCAAACTTAACTCGCTGCTTTCACTAGTAAATGGACTGATAATGCAGTAGAAAATCATACCTTCACTTGGCTATACTGATCACACCCTATGTATACACCTCCTCCGGGCACACTCGTTGTGTTTGCACATTCACCTGCAGGATTTGGGCATCTGCGGGTCACCTTGGCACTTCAGGAGGGTCTAGGCAAACAGGGGGCACAGGTATCAGCGATGTTGGGTACTGAGGATCCCCTCATATCGTCAATTCACCGTGTCACCAGTGTCACTCGTTTTGGACTCGCAATGCAAGAGTGGTTTCAGCATGGACTCCAACAGCGCGTGATGACCTACTGCTTCAGATCACTCCTTCAGATGAATGCAAGATCAGTAGTCAATGATATTGAAACCATAGTACTCGCGCGCCCTGAAAAACCCAAGCACATCCTCATAGTAGCCACTCACTTTGGCCCGGCACATAAAATAGCCAAAATGCGCCTCGAGATAGAAGAGCGAATCGGTATCCCACTCACCCTGGTCGTGCAGGTGACAGACGATAGCCCTCTCTCTATCTGGTACGTACCAGGGGCGGATATGACCTGTGTGCCATCGGAGTACACCAAGCGCGAACTCCAGTACTATGCGCAAACTCTCGGAGACACGAACTATCAGGTCACCGCACTTCCGTATCCGATTAGTCCCCATTTTTCTGAGGTGGTCGCGCGTCATCTCTGCGCTGAAAAACAACTCCAGGTACATCCTCACTCGCACCACTCTATACATGTAGCGATCCCCATCTCAGGTGCTGCGGTGGGTCTCGATTTTTATCGACACATCATCACTAGACTCAATCATCTCAATCCGAGATTTGTATTTCATGTCATCGTCAGGGATGTGTCATATACAAAATCATTCATCAAAAAATTATCTCAGTTACACTTTGTGCATCTGTATACTGCGCAAAAAAGCATGGATGTCGTGAAGCTGTATGAAAAAGTATATGAGAATGAGCTGATATCGCTCGAGATCACCAAGCCGAGTGAGCAGGCATTCAAGGCGCTAGAGCAGTCGAGCCAAAGAGGCGGTAGTGTGCTCCTTTTTACCTTCCCTGTAGGTAGGCAAGAGTATGATAATATTTCATTTTTGAGATCGCATGGATTGGTCCCTGGAGTGGAAGATACACATAGACTGCATGATTCTGCACGATCAAAAATCCATCTTGAGCCATATCGCAATCGATCAACCAGATGGAGAGGTATACCTCTCCCCTCAGGTTCACATGATGCAGCGAGATTTATACAGCATCTACTCCAGGAACACATTTTCGAGCTCATGACTCCGTGCAAGATATCATCCCGCTCAGACTCAGCTCTTGAGGTGAGGTCCGATGGGGTGCGACTCTTCTGGCACCACGTGAGCCTCCTTCTCACGAGGAGGATCGATTCTGCTACAATGACTGCGTAGTTAACATAGGCTCTAGACCAGCACTTTCACAATTTGTAACAGAAATTGGTACAGTGAATTA